>JBKQTJ010000261.1:0-34309 GCA_052143255.1 Streptosporangiaceae bacterium
GAGCGGCCTCACTAGTGCCCATCGTCCCTTCCTGCATCGGCCGGCCACCGCCGCCCGCTGGTGCAATGGCACCTTCACCCGCCTGCCCGGCGGCGCCCGGTTCGAGGTCGAGATGCAGTGGGGTGCCATCGGCTGGGCCTGCCCGGCCAGCTTCGGCTACGCGATGGGCCTCGAACCGGATCGGCGGCTGGTCTCGGTCATCGGCGACGGCACCTTCCAGCTCACCGCGCAGGAAGTCGCCAACATGATCCGCTACGGCCAGGAGACGACCATCTTCCTGGTCAACAACCGCGGCTACGTGGTCGAGTCAGCGATCCACGACGGCCCCTACAACTACTTCAAGAACTGGGACTACGCCGGGCTGATCGACGCCTGGAACGCCGACGACGGCCACGGGCTCGGCTTGAGGGCAACCACCGGCAAGGAACTGGCCGACGCCATCACCAGAGCCCGCAACCACCACGGCGGCCCAGTCCTGATCGAATGCCAGATCGCCCACGACGACTGCAGCACCCAGCTACTTGAATGGGGCTCAAAGGTCGCCCGCGCCAACGCGCGCCAGCACCAAACCACCTGATCCACACAGTGTCCGGACTCACTCTCGGGCGGTTCATCCGCCGCTGATGGGCTGGCCGCCAGTCCCGCGGATCGGATGGGGGGACTGGCGAAGTCACCTCACCAGCGGAGTCGCAAAGATCACCGCTGGTGCCGGAAGATGGCCAGAGGCGCACGCCCGATCCGTGATGGCCAGCGCCACCTCGTGATGGTCGATTCAGCCCACACTCTGCCCTACAAATGATCCAGGACCCGATCGACCTTCCGGCGATCAGGCCCTTGACCTACTGCTGCACGTGTAGCCCCGACCGGATTTGAACCGGCGCTACCGCCTTGAGAGGGCGGCGTCCTGGGCCACTAGACGACGGGGCCAGGTACTTTCGCTGCTCCCGCGGCAGCCTCGGGCACCTCACAGGTGACTGGCTAACGCACGGAAAACCGGCATTCACGCGGTCCTCGTCGAACCGCCTGCCGGGCCATCAGGTTAGCGCACAGCCTCGGCCCACGCCAAACCAGGCACCGGGCGGTGCGGGCCGAACCGACCAGCCACGCATGTTCCGCCAATTCTCTGGTACTTCCCGGCCCATGCTCGCATTCATCGTCGTACTGATCGTCGTCGGCCTGATCGTCGGACTGATCGCGCGCGTTTGCTCGTGCCAGGTCGGGACAACATCGGCCTGCTCGGCACCATCCTGCTCGGCATTGTCGGCTCGTTCGTGGGTGGATTCCGCTGGCAGCTCGGCCTGGAGCGAGGCCACCGACGCCGCCGGATCGAGCCCGCCCCCCCGAGCCGGCCCCGACGGCGATTAGGCCCGGAACAGCAACGAGCGCGGCTGCCTTCGGGCAGCCGCGCTTTTGCTTGCGCGTAGTCGCTGGGGTACCAGGACTCGAACCTAGACTAACGGGGCCAGAACCCGTCGGGCTGCCAATTACCCCATACCCCATGGGAACGCGCCTTCGGATCATCCCGCGCGCCTGTGCAGTGTAGCCGAAGCCGGTTGCCCCGGCCAAAGCGATGTGGCGGGCCGTCGGCCGCCCTTCAGGTGCCATCCGTTACCCGGTTGGTCAGGGCGCCGATGCCCTCGATCGACACGCAAACGCTGTCGCCCGCTTGCAACGGCCCGATCCCGGCGGGTGTTCCCGTGAGCAGTACGTCACCGGGCAACATGGTCATCACCGCCGTGACGTAGGTCACCAGCGTCACGATGTCGTGGATCAGCAGCGACGTGCGCGCATCCTGCTTCAGGTTCCCGTTGACCATCGTGGTCAGCCGGACGTCGGCGGGATCCAGCGCTGTCTCGATCCACGGTCCGAGAGGGCAGAACGTGTCGAATCCCTTCGCCCTGGCCCACTGGCCGTCGCTGGCCTGAAGGTCGCGCGCCGTCACGTCGTTGGCGCAGGTGTAACCGAAGATCACCGTTGGCACCCGTTCGGGCGGGACTTCGCGGCACAACCGGCCGAAGACGATGGCGAGCTCGCCCTCGAAGTCGACTCGCTTCGACAGCCGGACCGGCCTGACGATGGCATCGCCTGGTCCGATAACGGCGGTAGAGGGCTTGAGGAATATCAGCGGTTCGGCGGGTGGCTCCGACCCGGTCTCCTTGGCGTGTTCCTCATAATTCCGGCCGATCGCGACGATCTTGCTGGGCAGCACCGGTGCCAGCAGCCGGACGTCGGCTAGCGGGTAACGCGCCCCGGTGAGCTTGACGTCCTCGGCGCTCGGCCCGAACGGGTGCCCGGCGATCTCCGCAACCATCAGTTCAGCCACGGCCCGTTCGGCGTCGCCAGGCAGTACGTCGCTTGGCGCTGACACGGCAGCTTGCCCAGCATGCCCGTTCGCCGCACCGGGATCGCCGTCGAGCACGACGCCGTAACGGACCTCATCGCCGATGGCGAACCTTGCGACGCGCATGCCTGCTCCTGGCTCGGTTGTCCCAGCCGGTCCTGGCCGCCTGGCTACTGCAGGTAACCCTCGACTTCGGTAACGGGCCGGGGTTCGGTGCCCGTGGGATCCTCGCCAAATTCGCGCCGGGCGCGCCGCTGCCGCAACAGGTCCCAGCACTGGTCGAGTTGCTCTTCGACCGCCCGCAACTGCTGGTGCTCCTGCTCACTGGACAGCTCGCCGGCCGCAAGCCTGTCCCGGAGGTCATGCTCAGTCTGAATGAGCTCGTCGATGTGCCCGAGGATGTCCTTGTCGTCCATCGAATCGTCCTTCCTCGTCCGGGCTCTGCGGAACGGTGCCCATCTTCGCATCCCGGCACCCGGGCGGCGATGTCCGACGTACGGTCTACGTTCATCCTGTGCCGTTAACCCGAAACTGCATCGTGGCTGCCGCAATCGAGCTGATCGAGGCTGTCGGCGTCGAGGCCGCCTCCATGCGGCGACTGGCGATCGAGCTCGGCTGCGGCCTGATGCCGCTGTACTCCCAGGTCCCGTCCAATGCGGCCCTGCTGGACGCCGTCGCCGTGGAGATCATGTCCCGGCTGGAGCTCACCGCCACGCCGCAGGCCGGCTGGGAAGAGCAGCTGCGGGCGAGGGCTGGCGCAATCCGGCGGATCGCCCGGACCTATCCCGGCTGCACCGTGGTGGGCCTCACCCGGCCGGCCGTGCCGGCGGGCGTGCTCTGGCCCGCCGTAACCATGCTGCGGCAGGCCGGATTCGACGGGCCGGACGCCGTCCGGATCATGCAAGCGTTTTCGGCCTTTCTCGCTGGCTCGCTCCTGCGAGGGGACCTCAGCCGCCCAGACCCAGAGGCCGACTTCGATTTCGGCCTCGACTTGCTTGTGCACGCGATCCGTGCGCTGCAGCCGGCGCGAGCCGGCTTCTCATGAGGACCAGGACATCACCGAGATGCCCGGCAGCCAGCTCGCGGTTCACAACGGGCTACGAGCGCGGCACGGTTGTCCAGCGCCGCTCCGCGACCGAGGACTCGATGGCCGCACAGACCTGTTGCACGCGGAGCCCGGTCTGCAGGTCTGGCACCCACGGGCCGTCCGGCCAGGCGGCCAGCAACTCGGCAGCGGTGTTGACGAAGCTAGCTCCGTAACCGACACCCTGGCCGATCGCCCACCAGTGCGCGGCGTACGGGTGCACCGGATCCTCTGCCCGGATCGTGTGCATGCCATAGAGGCTCCGCGGCTCTGCTGAGTTGCCGTAGCGCAGCTCATTGAGGCGCTCGTACTCGAAGATCACCGTGCCGTCGCTCCCATTGACTTCAACTGTGAAGTCACAGGGATGACGGACGCATGTCTTTGACACCTCGAAGATGCCCTGCGCTCCGCCAGCGAACTGCAGCAGAGCGCTCGACGACTCATCGACACTGACCCTGGATTGGCCACCTCCGTGCGCTTCTCGCCGGACTGGCGTAGCGGTCTGCGACTGACCGCAGACGTCGGTGATCGGTCCGACCATCCACTCGGCCAGGTCGATGAGGTGGCTGCCGAGATCGGCGATTGTCGACGCGCCCATCTGCTGATCAAAGCGCCAGTCGAAGGCCGTGCTGGGGTCGCTGAACTCATCAGAGAGCCAGCTGCTGCGCCAAAGCAGCGGGGTACCGATCCCGCCGGCGGCGATCATCTGTTGCATCAGGGCGACGGCGGGAAGACGACGATAGTTGAAGCCGATTGCGGTCAGGACGCCGGCCGAGCGGACAGCGTCGACCGCCCTCACGGCGTCTGCGATCAATGCCGTCAAGGGCTTCTCGCAAATCACTGCCTTCCCGGCCGCTGCGGCGGCGACGATGACATCGGCATGAGCTCCGGGCGGCGTGCAGATATCCACAATGTCCACATCGGCACGCGCTACGGCTCGCTGCCAGTCGGTCGTGTAATCGGCGAACCCAAGGACCCGGGCAGTGCGCTCAGTCGCTGCCGCGTCCCGGCCGCAGAGCACAACGAGCCGAGGCGTAGCCGACAGCGACCACATCAGTGGCGCTGCCGTGTACCCGTAAGCATGAGCCTTGGCCATCGCGCCGGATCCGACCACGGCGATGCCGATATCTGGCTGCCTCGCGGTCATCTCGCGCCCGCTTCCGCGATGGCCTCAGTCACTGCCCACCTCAGCCATCAAGGCCTCAACCTCTGCAGTTGTCGGCATCGCTGTGGAGCACTCCAGACGGGACGCGACGATCGCGCCCGCAACGTTCGCGAATTGCAGCACCCTGGCGAGCGGCCAGCCTGCCAGCAACCCATGACACAGGGCGCCGCCGAAACCGTCGCCGGCGCCGATGCCGTTCAGTACCTGCACCGGAACCGGTGGCTGCCGGATCACTTCGGTCGCGGTCATCGCAAGCACCCCAGCCGGCCCTTGCTTGACGATTGCCAGCTCCACCCCGCTGTCGAGCAGCGCACGGGCTGCCTTATCCGGGTCCGTCTCATGGACAGCGGTGTAAACCTCATCGGTGTTGCCGACCGCGATCGTCACGTGCGGCAGGGCGGCGGCAACCTGGCGGCCGGCCTCGTCGCGGTCCGGCCAGAACATCGGGCGGTAATCGAGATCTAGCACGGTCAGCGGACGCCGGCCGCGGGCTGCCCAGGCCGCGTAGTGGGCGTCCCGGCTCGGCTGCTGGGACAACCCGGTGACCGTCGCCCAGAACAAGCTCGCCTCCCGGCAGGCGTCCAGGTCAAGTTCGCCGGGATAGATCTCAAGATCTGGCGCCTTCGGGAACCGGTAGAACCAGAGCGGGAAGTTATCTGGCGGGAAGATCTCGCAGAACGCGAGCGGAGTGGGCAGGCCGGGAACCGCGCTGACGAAAACGTCATCCACGCCGAGCGCCCGCATCGCCGTATGAACGAACGACCCGAATGGATCGTCTCCGGTGCGGGTGATGACGGCGGTCCGCCTGCCGTGTCGCGCGGCGGCCACTGCGACATTAGTAGCGCTGCCGCCGAGGAACCGGCCGAATCGGGACACATCCTGGAGTGCCACCCCGGCCTGCAGCGGGTACAGGTCCACGCCGACCCGCCCGATAGTCAGCACTTCATACGCGCTGCGAACAGCGGCGGTCTCCGACACCTGCCTTACCAGCCGCGCTCGCGCAGGTACTGACGGTTCTGCTGCTGCTCCTCGCTGGCCCGCCGGTAAGCCTCCGGACTGCGGGGGAGCACGTCTTGCTCGACGACGATCCAGCCGGCGAATCTTCCGGCCCGCAGGGACTCGAGCACCTCGTCAATCTGGCCTTGGCCTGCCCCGAGCGGACAGAAGACATCTGTTTCCCACAGTTCCATAGCGTTAGTGAAAGGAAGCCCCGATTCCGACGGCCTGGCGTCCTTCAGGTGAATGTGGCTGACCCGGTCCCGCCAGCCTGCCAAGATCGCGACTGGATCCCCGCCCGCAGCCACGAGGTGACCGGTGTCGAGGCACAGCGCGGCCTCGGTACTTTCCAGCACCCGGATGACGTCATCCTGGCTTGCGATCTGCGTGCCTACCTCGTTGTGCAGGCAGGCTTCATAGCCTCGCTTGTCACACAACGCGACGAGCTCGCCGATGGTGCGCTCGATGCGCTCGCGCCTGCTGGCCTGCGTGCCGGATTCAGGGATAGCAGGCGAGCCAATCAGCGCAACTGTTGGCCGAGGCAGGTATTCCCGCTCGAGGCCGGCCGCCACCGCATCAAACTGATCGCATACCTGCGCCAGCTCCGCCAGCCCGCTGGCAGGTGCCTCGTCGGTGGAGACGTCGATCTCGACGTAGCCCCCGGTGAGCAGGAGGCCGCGAGAATCTAGCGCCGCCCGAAGATCGGCGCCGAGCCCTAGGTAGCCCAGCGGGCCGAGATCGATCCCCTGGTACCCGGCTGCCTGCACCGCGTCAAGGACTTCGGCCGCCGCGGGCACGCCGTCGCTGATTCCGACCGTCACCTCGAACGCACCGTAGCTCACCGGGGCGTTGCCAATCTTGACCATCAGTTTCCTCACTATCCCGTGGGGCTCGTGCCCGCTTCTCATGGGCGCCGGCGAGCTGCCGACTGTTCAGGCTGCGTCACGCTGGTGCCGCGGCGGCCAGCGGATCAGCTGCCAGCGCCGCGATAGTCAGGGCCACTACCGCGTCCGCGACGGAAGCCCCGCTTCCCGTCCCTGCCCTCGCGGCCTGGGCGAAGTCCTCGGCCTGGAGCCGCAGCGCGTGACCTAGGACTGCGTCGCCGTCAGCTCGATTCAGAAACCACGATGAGGCCGTCCCACGAGTGCCGAAGACCTCCACCTTGCAGCTGTCGCCGCCGGGATGCCAGCGCCCCAGGCTCACCATTGCCGTGCTCCCCCCGTCCAGCCTCGCCACCAGCTGCGCGCAGTCTGGATCGTCGGGTGACGCGCCGAGCTGCGAGCCAGCGACGCGAACTGTGGCGAATTCCTGGCCGGTGAGCCACCGGATCTGGTCGAACTCGTGCACGCCCATATCGACGAACATCCCGCCGCTGCTCGCGCGGAACGCGGCTGGCGGTGGCGCCTCGTCCCATTGGTAGCAGTTCACCGCCAGGATCTCGCCTAGCTCACCAGCCAGGATCCGCTGTCGCAAGGTAACCAGCTCGGGCACGAACCGGCGCCAGTACGCCACCTGCAGCAGCAGCCCTGCATCCTTGGCCAGGGCGGCGCACTCGGCCGCTTCGCCGACACTCAGCCCGCAGGGCTTCTCGCACAGCACGGGGATTCCCCTGGCCAGCACCTGTCGGACCAGCTCCACATGGCGATCGGTGGGAGCCGCTATGAGCACACCATCGATGTCCCCGGCCGCGAGCAGCAGGTCCAGGCTGGCAAAGGCCGGGATGCCAGAATCGCAGAGCAGTTCCCGCGTCTTCGGTTGCGGCTCCACCACTCCCGTAACTGCAACGCGACCGGAACCGTGAATCGCCTCCAGATGGGTGCGCCCCATTCGCCCCGCCCCCATCAGGCAAAGCCGGAAGCGGCCGTCGGCGGGCGTCAGGCGAACCGAGGTGGCCGTGTCCATGCGCATTCCTCTCATCGTCCGTACGCCTGCTTGCGTCGCGGCCTGGTCATAGATCGCGGCGGGATGCGAGCAGCCTCACTTCTCGTCGGCGCTGAGGGCGCCGTCAGCCATTCTCCCGTCCGCCAACCAGCGCGCCTCCAGCTGGGCGACCAGTGCCACCAGAATTTCGGTGTGCTGCTGGATCCAGCCGAGCCGGACGGGGATCACCCGCTCGGCCAGACTGGACTCCGAGGCGTGCTGGTCGACGAGCGCGCCGCCTTGCTCATCCGGATGAGCGATCGCGTCGAGCGTCCTGATGATGCGGCGGCGCAGGTACTCCTCGGTGCCTGCGACCCGCACGGTGCGGCTGCCGAAGTACGTCTGGCCAGTGGCGTCCCGCGCCGTCGCGGTGACGGTGAGCCAGCCATCGTCGTCGCCGGACCGGGTAGTCACATACACGCCTGCCGACTCGCTCGCCCACTTGCCGCCGGTGATTGCCCAGTCCGAAACGGCTAGCCCCAGGCTCGCTGACTGGGCGCCGTCCAGGTACCAGCCGACCTCCTGGCCCGCGCCGACCATCTCGCCTTCGCCGATGTACTGGCCCTCGCCGCACGTCGGCCCGTGTATCAGCAGCGACGGGTGCGCCAGCCGCCTTAGCACGTTCTCGGTCACCTTGGCTATCGCGGGGTCCGCGAGAGCCAGCGGCCAGTCAGTCGTACCGACCGAGAAGACTATTCCGCCCGACGGCGCCGTCCTGATCATCATCGCCGCATTAGCCTGCTCTTGGCCCGCTACCCAGCCTGCCGACAGCTTCGCCAGCGCCAGCAGAATCCGGCCGCCGCCACCACCTCGGCGATGCTCGCTTAGCCGGGGCGGGTCGGACGCCCGCTCCAACCGCACCCCATCGGTCTCGTATCCGATGACCGGCGTATCAGCGCCGCCGCTGATCCCCGCCTGTTCACGACGCTGTCGATCCAGCCGCCTCGGTAGCCTGCGAGCAGGCCGAGCGAGACTCCGATGATCAGCGCGAGGGCGGTAGCGGCGGTAGCGACCAGCAGCGAGATCCTGGCGCCGTAAAGCACCCGCACCAGCTCATCCCGGCCCAGCGCGTCGGCGCCCAGCACGAACAGGCTGCCGTGCGGATTGTGCGCCTGCCCGTTCGCAAAGTAGGTGCGCTGCATCACGCCGAGCGGCTTGCCGTTGGCGGCAAGCGCGTTCGCGAATTGCGCGTTCGGCCCGTGCCCGGTGAGATGGGCGGCGAGCGGACCGCCAATGGCGGCGGCGAGCACGAGTAGCACCAGGAGGCTGGCAGCGAAGATGGACACTGGGTCGTGCCGCAGGCGGCGCAGCGCCGTCGCCCGCAGTCCGGCTGGGCGGGCGGCGCCGGGCTCAAGGTCGATCCCCTGCATGTCAATGGTCATCGCTCGCGCCCAGCGGCGGTCGACTCGCGGATCACCAGGTGACCGTCCAGGATCCTGACCTGATGGGCATCGGCAGTCTTGTTAAGCAGGGCGTCGACCGCGAGCGCGCCAAGCTCCTGCTTCGGCTGTGCGACCGTGGTCAAGGCTGGGTTGGTGTAGGCGGCGAACTGGATGTCATCGATGCCGACGACCGACAGGTCCGCCGGCACGCGCCAGCCGGCTTGATGCGCTGCCCGCAGCGCGGCCACGGCCGAGAGATCGTCGTAGGCCACCATCGCAACCGGCGGCTCGGCGTGACGCAGAAAGCCGGCTACCGCGGATTCCCGGCTTTCCAGGATTGGCGACCGCGCTGACAAGACGGGCTGGGGCCACAGTCCGGCCGCCTCAAGAGCCTGCCGGAATCCCACCAGCCGGAGCAGGCTCGAGCGCACATTGGGGCCACGCAGGTGGACGAAGCAGGTGTGGCCGAGACCGATCAGGTGATTGGTGGCCAGCAAACCGGCTGCCACATCATCAAAGGTGATATGGCACATGGGGTCACTGGCGTGGCGGATGTCGAACTGCGTGATTCGCTTCCCGATGCGACCGCAGACCGCCGTGTCGAAGAGCTGACCGGGTACTTCGGCGTCACCGTTGATGATCGCGACATGCATGCCCTCCTCCACCGCACGCCGCAGCAGCTGCGGGCTGCCCGTGGGCGAGACTGCGATGAACTCGGTTACCTGTTCGGAGAGGAACACGTCGAGGGCCTCGGACTCCAGGTCCTCCCGGCCCTCTGCAGCGAAGAACAGCGGTTGGTAGCCGAGGCTGCGAGCGCGGCTCTGAATACCGAGGACGACGTCCCCGACGTAACCGTCACCGACGCTCTGCACGACAACGCCGATCAGCGACGTTGACTTCGTGCGCAGCCTGCGAGCCGCAGCGGATGGCCGGTACTGGAGGCGCTCGGTCATCTCGGCGACGGCTGTCCGCGTCGCGACACTGATCGCCAGGTCGTTCTTAAGAGCCCGGCTGACGGTCGCAGTCGACACGCCAAGGGCAGCGGCGACGTCCTTCATCGTCACCCGCCCGGTCATCTTCGGCAGGCAGCAACGAAAGCCGGGCGCGCAGCCCGCCGCAGGGTGGTCATGGATAGGCGCGACCGCGCAGGTCTCGGGCCGGCCATTGGGCACCACTCCTCCCTGGAACATGACAGAACGGATGGTGCGAGCAGCTGCTACCGGGCTCCGAGTGGCCGGTTAATCGATTGCAGATTAAACGATTGCATTGACGGAAACAGGCTGTCAAGGATCCATTTAGGTAACGGCACACCGCATCGCTCTCCGCCCCAGGGCTGACTCGGCGCGGCGGCGCAGGATGCCGCGCAACCCGCGAACAGGGAAGATGGCGCCATGTCCACTCCCTACTCTGCGCTCAGCCACCTCGAATGCTCGCGGTGCAGGGCCAGGTACCAGTCCGGTCAGTTGAGGGGCACCTGTGCCTGCGGATCACCGCTGATGGCGCGCTATGACCTTGCGCTGGCGGGCGAGCTTGTTGGACCGGCTGACCTGGCGGCTAGGCCGCCCTCCCTGTGGCGGTATCACGAACTGCTGCCCGTCGGCGCACCGGCACGCGTCGTCAGCTTCGGCGAGGGCATGACTCCGCTGGTGGGCCTGCCGCGCATGGGGCGTGCGATCGGCGTGCCCGGCCTGCTCATGAAGGACGAGAGCGCGCTTCCGACAGCTACGTTCAAGGCCCGCGGCGCCGCTGTCGGAGTGTCCCGCAGCGCGGAACTCGGCGCCGCCGGAGTGGCGATGCCCACCAACGGCAACGCCGGGGCGGCTTGGTCGGCCTACTGTGCCCGGGCCGGCCTGCCATGCCTGATAGCCATGCCAGCAGATGCCCCGGTCGTGACCAGGACCGAGTGCCTGGCTGCCGGGGCGGAGCTGCGGGTAGTGCCGGGCCTGATCGGCGACGCGGCGGTCCTGGTCTCGGCTGCCCTCGCCGAGCGCCCGGGCTGGCAGGATGTCTCGACGCTGCGCGAGCCGTACCGGCTCGAAGGCAAGAAGACCATCGGCTTCGAGATCGCCGAGCAGCTGGGCTGGCGGATCCCGGATGTAGTGATCTGCCCTGTCGGTGGCGGCGTCGGCCTGGTCGGCGTCTGGAAAGCCCTGACCGAGCTCGCGAGCCTGGGCTGGATCGGCTCAGACCTGCCCCGGTTGGTCGCGGTGCAGGCGGCCGGCTGCGCGCCGGTGGTCCGCGCCTTCGAGACCGGCGCGGCAACTACCGCATCGTGGCCGGACGCCGCCACCGTCGCATTCGGGCTGATGGTGCCCGCCCCGCTGGGTGGCGCCCTCATCCTGGCCGCGCTGCGGGCCACGCTCGGCACCGCGATCGCGGTCACCGACGCCGAACTGCTCGCGGCCCAGGCCTTGCTTGCGCGCACTGAGGGCGCCTGGATCTGCCCGGAAGGCGCCGCCTGCGTGGCCGCCGTCGGGCAACTACGGGACTCCGGCTGGCTGTCCGAGCACGACGAAATCGTCGTCCTGAATACTGGGGCCGGCCTCAAGTACGCCGGACTGACCCTGGCGGTGCCTTCTTAGCGGCACTTGCAGACCTCGCTAGTGGCGGACGCCCATGTCGCGCGCCATCGCCTCGACGGCGGTCTTGGCCTCGTTGAGACCCGTGCCGGTCATGCCGCGGTAGATCTTGATGGCCTCGATCATCTTGCCGCCCTGCAGGGCGGCTGCGAGCTGCGGCGGGATCGTCACGCCCGTCATGGGCGTGGGCGGCTCGGCGGCCGGCGATGCGGGCGAGCCAAAGATCTCGGCCGGTGAGCCGGACACGGACGCCGCGCCCGCGGCCAGTTCTGGATCGATCCCGAGGTAATGGACCAGGTAGCTAACCTGACGTTCCAGCCGGACAAGACGTGCTTCATCGTCAGGTTGCATAACGGAATGGTAAGGCCAGCCGTGCAGTGCGATGCGTGACTCAGCAACCGCGGCCACATTCGCGAACTGCACGGGATCGGCGGCAGCGGGCAGAGCCGGGTAGCCGGACTGTCCTGGTGGCCCAGGAGCTAGGTCAGCAGATCTTGTGCACCCAGCCATAGGGATCGGGCAGTTGCCCGAACTGCAGGCCCAGCAGCTGATCGCGGAGCTTCATGGTGACCGCGCCGGGCTGCCCGGCACCGATGGTCCAGCCGCCGGCTGATCCCTTGACCGCGCCGACGGGCGTGATGACGGCGGCGGTGCCGCAGGCGAAAACCTCGGTGATCTCCCCCGACTCGCAGCCTGCCCGCCACTGCTCGACCGATATCGATCCCTCCGAGGCCGGAATGCCAAGGTCGGGCGCCAGGCTCAGCACCGAGTCCCGGGTGATGCCGGGTAGCAGTGTTCCGGTCAGCGCCGGAGTCATGATCCGCGCCTCGCGGCCAGAACCGTAGACGAAGAAGAGGTTCATCCCGCCCATCTCCTCGACCCACCGGTGCTCGGCAGCGTCCAGCCAGACCACCTGCTCGCAGCCGTGGCTCAGCGCCTGAAGCTGGCCGGCAAAGCCCGCCGCGTAGTTGCCGCCTGTCTTCGCCGCGCCGATGCCGCCGGGGGCGGCCCTGGTGTACTCCTCGGCCAGCCAGACCGAGACCGGCTGGATGCCCCGGGCGAAGTACGCGCCGGCCGGCGAGGCGATCACCACGAACAGGTAGGAGGTCGACGGCCTGCTCACACCGAGGCCGACGTGCGTCGCGATCATGAACGGCCGCACGTACAGGCTGTGCTCATGCGCCGACGGCACCCATTCCCGGTCCTGTGTGACGAGCAGTTCGATGGCCCGGAGGAAGGCCTCCTCGGGCAGCTCCGGCATCGCCATGCGAGCGGCCGACCGGTTGAACCTGGCCGCATTAGCGCCCGGCCGGAAAGCCACCACCGGACCGCCAGCCTGCCGGTAGGCCTTCAGCCCCTCGAAGATCTCCTGGGCATAGTGGAAGACCTGACTGGCCGGATCCATGCTGAGAGAGCCGTAGGGCCGGAGCTGGCCGTCGTGCCAGCCGCGTTCGGTCGTCCAGGCCATCGTCACCATGTGATCGGTGAAAACCTGGCCGAACCCCGGCTGTGCCAGCAGTTCAGCGCGTCGCTCAGCCGCTACCGGGTTGGCAGACCGACGGATCGCGAACTGGATCTCAGCACCTGCAGCCATCGGGATCCTCCTTGATCCGGGCCGGCGCCGTTGCCCGCCCCGCCAGATCAACGCTAGCCCGCGACCCGCTCAGCTATGTCGTCGCCGATCTCAACAGTGGCCCGCGGCGACCAGGCGCCTTGCCGCTCCAGCAGGTCATCTGACACAGCCTGGTCGATCCGGGCCGCTTCCGCGGCGAGCCCGAGATGCTCGCACAACATGGCCGCCGACAAGATTGCCGCGGTCGGATCCGCCTTCTGCTTGCCGGCGATGTCGGGCGCGCTGCCATGCAGCGGCTCGAACGTGCTTGGCGCGGTCCGGTCAGGGTTGATGCTGGCGCTGGCGGCCAGCCCGATGCCGCCTGCCACCGCCGCACCGATCGAGGTGAGGATGTCGCCGAACATATTGTCGGTCAAGATCACGTCGAAGCGCTCGGGCTGGGTCAGGAAGTAGACCGCGGCCGCGTCCATATGGCAGTACTCGGTGGCAACACCTGGGTAGTCGGCGGCTGCCGCGGTAACCGTGCGCCGCCAGAGGTCACCGGCATAGGCGAGCACGTTGGTCTTGTGCACCAGTGTCAGGCGCCGCCTTGGCCGCTCAGCCGCCCGCTGCAGCGCGTACCTGGCTACCCGGCCGACACCGAAGGCGGTATTGATGCTTTCCTGCGTCGCCACCTCAGCGGGAGTGCCCTTGCGCATGATCCCGCCGGCCTCGATGTAGGGACCCTCGGTGCCTTCACGCACGACCAGCATGTCCACCGACTCCGACCGGACGCCGACAAGCGGCGAGGCGACGCCCGGGTACAGCCGCACCGGGCGCAAGTTGACGTACTGATCGAACTCGAACCGCAGCCGGAGCAGCAGGCCTCGTTCCAGGATGCTGCTCGGCACGCTCGGGTCGCCGACCGCACCGAGCAGGATCGCGTCGTGCCCGGCGAGCTCGTTGAGCACCGAATCGGGCAGCACTTCCCCGGTCCGGTTCCAGCGCTCAGAGCCGAGGTCATAGCTGGTGGGCTCGATTGCCAGCGTGCCGACCGCACGCAGCACCTTGATGGCTTCGGCCACCACCTCCGGACCGATGCCGTCACCGCCGATAACCGCAAGCCGGATGCTTTGTGCTGTCACGGCAGTACCTTACTGGGCGGTTAGCATCGCGTGGCAAGATCTCGGCCTGCGACCTGGTCAGGGGCTCGGCCGAGCCCGCAGCTCAGGAGATCAGATCGCCGTCCAGGTCGACGACTCTTGCCAGCCAGGCTCCGGTTTCAGCGGCGATCTCGGCCAGCGCCTCGGCCGGGACTGCGGAGTCCACCGTCAGCAGGATCAGCGCGTCACCGCCCTGGGTGTGGCGGCAGACCTGCATCCCGGCGATGTTGACCTGCCGGCTGCCTAGGATGCGGCCGACGGTACCGACCACGCCTGGCCGGTCCGAATAGCCGAGAACCATCAGGTGCTCAGCAGGCGCGATCTCGGCGTCCAGCCCGTTCACCTCGACGATCCGCTCAGCCTGCCGGAGCCCGCTGAGGGTGCCGCTGACAGACACCAGCTGACCGTCTGGCGCGGTCCCGCGCAGGGTCAGCAAGTTGCGCCAGTCCTGGCTCACCTCGTCAGTGCTCAGGCTCACTTCGACGCCGCGTTCCTTGGCCACGAGCGGCGCGTTGACGTAGCTGACCGGCTCCTCAGTCATTTGCCCGAACATGCCCTTCATCGCGGCCAGTGCCAGCACGCTGACATCGAGCCCGGCAATCTCGCCCTTGGCCTCGATCGCGAGTGCGGCCGTGGCGCCGCCCGCCAGCGCGGCGAAGATCCGGCCGAGCTTCTCCACCAGCGGGAGCCACAGCCGCAGCTCCTCGGCCACTACCCCGCCCTGGACGTTGACCGCGTCCGGCACGAACTCGCCGTCCAGGGCCAGCCGCACCGAGCGGGCCACCTGGATTCCGGCCTTCTCCTGTGCCTCCGTAGTGCTGGCGCCCAGGTGCGGCGTAACCACGACGTTGTCAAGGCCGAATAGCGGGCTGTCCGTGCACGGTTCCTTCGAGTACACATCGAGCGCCGCGCCCGCGACCCGCCCGTCGGCGAGGGCCCGGGCCAGCGCGGCCTCGTCCACTATCCCGCCGCGGGCTGCGTTGACGATCCGCATCTCGGGCTTGACCAGGTGCAGTTCACGATCACCGATGAGCCCCACTGTGTCAGCGTTTTTTGGCAGATGCACGCTGATGAAGTCCGCCTCAGCCAGCACTTCGTCCAGGCTGGTCATGCGTACCCCCAGCTGAGTGGACCGGGCCGGTGGCGCGTACGGGTCGTAAGCGATCACGGTCATGCCGAAGGCGGCCAGCCGTTCGGCCACCAGGACGCCGACGCGGCCAAGGCCGAGGATGCCGACCACCTTGTCCTGGAGCTCGACTCCGGTATAAGCCGACCGCTTCCACTGACCGTTCTTCAGCGCGGCCATCGCCTGCGGCAGGTTCCGGGCGAGCGCGAGCAGCAGCGCGACCGTATGCTCGGCGGCGCTGACGACGTTGGAGGCCGGCGCGTTGACGACCATGACGCCGGCCTTGGTCGCGGCGTCCACGTCCACGTTGTCCAGGCCCACCCCCGCGCGCGCGATCACGCGCAGCCGCGGGGCGCGTTCGATAGCCTCCGCGTCAATGTGGGTGGCGCTGCGCACGATGACGGCATCGGCGTCGCCAAGGGCCGGAAGCAGCCTGCTCCGGTCGGCGCCGTCGGTGTAGCGAACCTCAAAGGCAGCCTCGAGCAGGCCGATGCCAGCCGGCGAGAGCTCCTCGGCCACGAGAACGACAGGTGCAGGCACAGGTGCCCTCCGGGATTGTCTGCTCGGGGAAATGCCAGTGTATCGGCCGAAGTACTGGTTAAAGCCTGCACGAGCACTCACCGTAACCGCCGGGCTGACGGCCTGACCGCCGCCACCGCCTCAAGATCACGTCGTGGCGGCGGAGGCTGCTTCATCCTCATTTGGCCCACTATCGCCCTTCGGCTGGAGGCGGACCATGTCCGGCCCGCCGGACGGTTCGCCGCCTCGGTCAGCCGGGTGCGCCATCATCAGCTCTGGCGCCATCGACTCGATGGCGTCCGCCGCCATCGGGCGCGCAACCAGGTAACCCTGGCCCAGGCCGCAGCCCATCGCACGAAGGAGTTCCAGTTGCTCGGGCCGCTCGATGCCCTCGGCCACGATCTCGATGCCAAGATCATGGCCAACCTGCACGATTGTCCGGGTCAGCATGGCCAGCGTGCCGTCAATGCCCAGCCCGGCCACGAAGGACGGGTCGATCTTGATGATGTCGACTGGCAACTGCCGCAGGTAGGCGAGCGAGGCGTAGCCGGTGCCGAAATCGTCGATGGCCAGCCGCACGCCCAGCTGACGCAGCCGGGCCAGGCCGTCCAGGATCGGGGCCCCGATCTCGATCAGTACGCGCTCGGTCACCTCAAGGGTCAGCGCGGACCTCGACAAGCCGCTGTCGTCCAGCGTGGTCAGCACGGACTCAGCGAACCCCGCGGCGCTCACCTGGCGGCGCGAGAGGTTCACCGACAGCCCGACGAGCCAGCCAGCCGCGCGCCACTGCGCGACCTGCTGGCACGCCTGGCCCAGCACCCACTGACCGAGCGGCACGATCAGCCCGGAGTCCTCGGCAATGCCGAGGAACTCGGCTGGCTGGATGTACTCGCCGTCGCGCGTCCAGCGAACCAGCGCTTCGACGCTGGCAACGCGCGCGGTCGACAGTTCCACGACCGGCTGGTACTCGATGCCGAGGCTGCCCTGCTCGATTGCCGCGCGCAGGTCGGTAGCCAGTTCCAGCCGCCGGATTACATCCGCGTGCATGTGCGCGGCAAAGACCTCCACCCGGCCGCCGCCTGCATCCTTGGCCCGCGACAGGGCCAGGTCGGCGTTGCGGAGCAGGTGCTCAGCGACCTCCGGGTCGGCGAATGCCACCCCGACACTCGCGGTGATAGGGATGTCCCGGCCGGCCACCCGGAACGGCTCGGCCGCGATCGCGCCGGCCAGCCGCTCGGCGACATCGACGATCTCCTGCGGGCTAGCCGCGCCCTCGATCAGAACCGCGAACTCATCGCCGCCCCAGCGGGCGGCGGTGTCATGGGCTGGCACCAGGCTGCGCAGCCGCCGCCCGGCCTGCGCCAGCAGAAGATCGCCCGCTCCGTGGCCGACAGAGTCGTTGATAGCGGTGAACCCGTCCAGGTCAACGAAGATCGCACCGGTCTGCTCCGGCAGCTGGGCGGCCTCGCGGTGCCTGGCCAGCAGGTCCTTGGCCCGTTCCTCCAGGTAAGACCGGTTAGGCAGGCCAGTCAGCCCGTCGTGGAAGGTCAGGTGCGTAACCTGCCTGCGCAGCGCGACCTGGTCGCTGACGTCCCTGGCCGTGACCAGCAGCAGGTCCGTGCGGTCCGCCTGCGAGTACCGGGACAGCGTCGCCTGCACATGCCGCCAGGTGCCATCCGATGACCTGACCCGGCACGCCAGGTTTCCGGCCGGGGCGAGCCTGCTGGCGCGCGCTTGCCTGGCGGCTTGCAGCACGTGCGGCAGGTCATCGGGGTGCACCAGTTCCATCAGCCTGGCGCCGGTGAGCCGCTCGGGCGTGTAACCGAATTGGGCCACTGCCTTGCTCGCGTAGCCGACCAGGCCGGCAGCATCGCAGAGCAAGACCGCATCGCTGGTCCGGTCGGCGAGCTGGTGGAACTGGCTGTCGGCTTCCGCTGCGAGTACCGACGCCGCCGCGGCCTGGCGGAGCAGCCCGGCGATCCTGGCCACCAGGGCGAGCATCAGCGCAGCGCCGGCGAGCAGCGGCACCGGCCCGCTATGCCCCCAGGTGACAATCGCGAATATGAGGGTAACGACGGCCGCGACGCCAGCGCTGCCGAGTGCGACGACTGTCGCGACGGGCAGCCGGGGACGTTCGTGATCATCGGCCGCGGGCAGCGTCGCAGTATCCCCGGGCGCCAGTGCGCTCAGGCCCAGCAAGCAGAGGGCGGCGAGCCAGGCAAGCTGCGCCGCGATCCCCGGATGGCTGCCGCCAGCCCGTGCTTGCACGGCAAGGAAGTCGCCGAGGGTGGCGGCGCACAGCGCCAGGTAAGGCATCAGGCCACGGCGGCCGGCCAGCGCGGCCAGGCCGAGCGTGCCGCCAGCCGCAATGAGATCCGCGGCCGGATGGATCAGGTCGACGATGAACGTGCCGGCACCGACGGCAGCCGCCGAGTACGCGAGCCGCAGCACCGTGATCCAGCCCACGCAGAACACCGCGAGCCCCAGCAGGCTGCCGTCCGGGATCCGCCCGGTGCCGACGCGCCAGCGCGCTCCGGTCGTTTCCGCCGCGTTGGCCGGCACTGTGCCAGGCGTGCTGTCGTCCCGTCTGGCGAGCCGGAACAGCGCGATGACCATGGCGGGCAGGCCGAGCAAGGCCAGCAGGTCGGTCAGCGTTAGCTGAATGACCGCAGGAGTGATCGCCCCGGCGCTCGCGCCCTGAGCCAGGAACGCGGCCCCCCATGCCACCGCGGCCACGGCCAGCCAGCGGCTGGCTAGATCGCCAGTGCGGGCCTTGCGTACCAGCAGCGCCACCACGGCGAGGGCTAGGACGGCGCCGACGACCGTCCAGGCCGACGAGGACGGGCTCATCGCAGGCAGCCTGATGCGAGCGATTGCACAGGGCGTGCGTGCACCAGACCTCCCGTCGGCTACGTCCCGTTGCGGCGAAACTGAGCTAGCTGATGCGAGCCAAGCGGGCACCGCAAGCCGAATGCCGTGCAGGGAGGTCATGCCCGCGGCTCGTCGTTGAGGACAGCAGCGCACGACTCGCAGATGGTGCCATCAGCTAGGCGCTATCGGCTCTGGCGAACACCGGTCTCGCCGCGGCCGAACACGTGGGTCTCGCAACTTTGGTGATGCCACAGCACTTTACGGTGCGCAGGTCACGCTTCGATTGAGGAACCATCTACGTTTGGTAGGTGACTGAGGTCGTGCAGTAGCCAACCATCGCGCGCGATGGCCCTCACCTGTAGCGCAGAGCTGGCCGCCGCCGAGGCTGCCGAAATCAGTATTCGCTGGTGATCACGTTCGCCAGCGGCTCACCCGCGAGATAGCGCCGGGCCTGCTCCCGGACGAACCGCAGGGACGCCGTCACCGATACCGGTGTGGACGCGCCGACGTGGGGAGTGATCAGCACATTGGGCAGCTGCCACAGCGGATGGCCTGGCGGCAGCGGTTCCGGGTCGGTGACGTCCAGCGCAGCCGACAGCCGCCCCGAGCTGACCTCGGCTACCAGGTCGTCGGTCACGACCAGGGCACCTCGGGCCGCGTTCACTAGCAGCGCGCCGTCCTTCATCCGGGCCAGGAAAGCTGCGTCAGCCATGCCGATGGTCTCGACGGTGACCGGCGCCAGCAAGATCACGACGTCGGCTTCCGGCAACAGGTCTGGCAGGTCGGTGACAGGGCTCACGCCGTCCCGGCCAGATCTGGCCACCCGGCGAACCTCGACATCGAACGCTGCCAGGCGGCGCTCAACAGCCTGGCCGATGGAGCCGTATCCGACGATGAGCACGGCCCGGCCGGCCAGGCAACCGGTGAACCGGTAGCTCCACCGCCCGGCCGCCTGCTCAGTGCCAAAGTGGGGAAACTGCCGGACCGAGGCCAAGGTAGCGGCCACAACCCACTCGGCCGTGCTCGCGTCGTGCACGCCGCGGGCGTTGCACAGCACCGCGCCGTCCGGTACGTGCGGCCGGACCAGGTCGAATCCGGCCGTCAGCGTCTGCACCACCTTCAGCCTCGGCATCTGCGCCATCGCGGCGACTGCCTCAGGCGCCGGGAAGAACGGCGGTACGTAGAACTCGACCTCGGCCGCGGCGGGCGGCAGGCTTGAACCTATTGGCGCGGTTACCTCGACGGTGGCGCCGTCAAGCCCGGCCAGGGCCTGGGCGACCGGCTCCGTCGGCACCCAGATCAGCACTAGGCCACCCCTTCCACCGCCGGCTCGATCCGCGGGAACACCGGACGCGGCGCAGGCAGACTACCGCCGAAGTCGTTGCAGGCAGCGGCGACCTTCGCAGCCAGGTCCGGCAGGAAGGGCCAGATCTCGGCGGCCAGCACCTGGCAGGCTGTGATCAGGGCGCCGAGCACCTGATCGAGCTGGGCGCCGGCAGCGGGGTCGCCAGCCTTCTCGGCCCTGGCCAGCTGCCACGGCTGCGCCGTCTCGACGTAGCGGTTCGCTTGCTCGACGATCTCCCACACTGCCGCGGCGCCGGCCCGGAAGTCGAACCTGTCCAGCGCGTCCCGGACTGCGCCCGGGGCGCCCTCGATCGCGGCTCGCAGGGCCGCGGCGCCGGCTGGCCAGTCCGGCCACGCCGGTCCGTACCGCGGCGCCGTGCCAGCGCTTCGCCTGTCGGCCGCGGCCGCCAGCCAGCGGCTAGTGCCGTTCGGACGACCGCACGGCCTGATGGCCCCGTTCCGGTATGAATGGGCCAGGGAAACGACCCGGTTCACCAGGTTGCCGAGACCGTTGGCCAGGTCCTCGTTGGCCCGGGCGATCAGCTTATCCACGGTGAAGTCGGCATCACCGATCCTGGGCACGTCCCGCAGCAGCCACCAGCGCAGCGCGTCGGCCCCGTACTGGGCCGACAGGGCGACCGGATCGTTGCTGTCCGGCGGCCGCCCGGCGGCCGACTTGCTGATCTTCCTGCCGTCGACGGTGAGATAGTCGTGCACGAAGATCTCGGTCGGCAGCGGTTCACCGGCCGAGAGCAGGATGGCGGGCCAGTACACCGCGTGGAAGCGCAGCACGCCCTTACCGACCACGTGCACGCGGCGATCGGCGCCGGTCCACCAACGGCGATAGTCGGCGCCGCGAGAGCCATTGGCTCCGTAATTCAGCGACGTGATGTAGTTGCCGAGTGCGTCCCACCACACGTAGATCACCTGACTCGGGTCGGCTGGCACCTCGATTCCCCAGCCGCGGGCCCTGGTGACCGACCGGGACGCGCTGAAGTCCGCCAGGCCCCCCGCGATGAATCCCAGTACCTCGTTGCGCCGGCCGGCTGGCTCGATCCGCAGCTTGCCGGAGCTGATCAGGTCGTGCAGCTGCTCGGCGTAACGGGACAGCCGGAAGAACCAGTTCTCCTCGCTGACAAGCTGCGGCGGCGTGCCGTGGTCCGGGCAGCTACCGTCGGCCAGCTCGGCCTCGGCATAGAACTGCTCGCAGCCGACGCAGTACAGCCCCTGGTAGCTCTTCCGGTAAAGATCACCGCTGGCGTCGCAGGCGCGCCAGAGCCGCTCGACCCCCGGCCGGTGCCTCGGGTCGCTGCTGGTGCGGATGAAATCGTCGAGGCTGAGGGACAGATGCTCGCGCAGCCCGGCGAAAGCGCTGGCATTGCGATTCACCAGCGCCCTGGTACTGATGCCCTCTGCCTGCGCGGCGAGGACGTTCTTGAGCGAGTTATCGTCGGTGCCGCTTTGCAGCCTGACCTCATCGCCCAACCGGCGATGATGACGGGCAAGCACGTCGGCCTGGACAAGCTCGAGGGCGTGCCCAACGTGGGCGCGCGAGTTCACGTACGGGATCGTGGTGCTGATGTAAACGCGCTGTGTGCTCATCGGTTGCCTCCTTTAACCCGGGGGGCACCGATCCCGCACATGAATCGAGGCCCCTGTATGGGCCTCGTGCGGACTGTGTCGTAACGAACTGAGTCCTGACAGCGTTGGATGGCCCCGGCTAGCGGGGCATCATCTCCTGACACGCGAAGGACTGCATGAGGAACATTGTACCGCCAGTGCGACGTCGACGTCGACGACATACCTGACGTCCGGACCGCTGAGACAACGCCCTAGCTCAGGCGCTGCAGGATCAGCTCGCGGGCCCGGGTGGCGTCGGCGCGACCCCGGGTGGCCTTCATGACTTCGCCGACCAGCGCAGCTGCGGCGGCGATCTTGCCGTCCCGGATCTTGGCGGCCACCTCCGGGTTGGCGGCGATCGCAGCGTCCACGGCCTCGGTCAGGGCGCCGTCATCGCTGACGATGGCCAGGCCGCGTGCCTCGATGATCGCGTCCGGCTCGCCCTCTCCGGCCAGGATGCCCTCGAACACCTGCCGGGCCAGCTTGTCGTTCAGCGTTCCCGCCCTGACCAGCTGGCTCACCCTCGCGACGTGTGCCGGGGTGATGGCCAGCCCTGCCAGGTCCTGCCCGGTCTCGTTGGCGTACCTGGCCGGCTCGCCCATCCACCACTTGCGCGCGTCGGCCGGGGTCGCGCCCGCTGCCACGGTCTGGCTGACTAGCTCGAGCGCGCCCGCATTCGCCAGCTGGGTCATGTCCAGGTCCGACAGACCCCACTCGGCCTGCAGGCGGGTCCGCCGGGCGGCGGGCAGCTCGGGCAGGCTGGCCCTGATCTCCGCGACCCAGGCGGCGTCTGGCGCGACCGGAACCAGGTCAGGCTCGGGGAAATAGCGGTAGTCCTGCGCCTCTTCCTTGCTGCGGCCCGCCGTCGTGGTGCCGTTGTCTTCGTGGAAGTGCCGGGTTTCCTGCACCACCTTCTGGCCGGCATTCAGTACCCCGGCCTGGCGCTCGATCTCGAACCGGACGGAGCGCTCGACTGACCGCAGCGAGTTCACGTTCTTGGTCTCGGTCCGGGTGCCCCACTCGGCCGATCCGCGCGGCGTCAGCGAGGTGTTCACGTCACAGCGCAGCGAGCCCTCCTCCATCCGGACGTCGGAAACGCCCAGCGCTCGCAGCAGATCCCTGAGCTCGGTCACATACGTGCGGGCTACCACTGGCGCGAGCGGGCCAGTGCCCGGGACTGGTTTCGTGACTACTTCGACCAGCGGTATCCCGGCCCGGTTGTAGTCAACGAGCGAGTAGTCGGCGCCGTGAATCCGCCCGGTCGCCCCGCCCATGTGCAGCGATTTGCCGGTGTCTTCTTCGAGGTGGACCCGCTCGATCCCGACCCGGAAGGTCTGCCCCTCGACAGTGACGTCGAGCCGGCCGTCGGTGCAGAGCGGCTCGTCGTACTGCGAGATCTGGAAGTCCTTCGGCATATCCGGGTAGAAGTAGTTCTTGCGCGCGAACCGGCACCACGTCGCGATTGAGCAGTTCAGCGCCAGCCCGATCCGGATCGTGTACTCGATCGCGGCGCGGTTTGCCACCGGGAGCGAGCCAGGCAGACCGAGGCAGACCGGACAGACGGCGGAGTTCGGCGGCAGGCCAAAGGTCGTCGGGCAGCCGCAGAACATCTTGGTAGTCGTGCCGAGCTCGACGTGAGTCTCGAGCCCGATGACCGGCTCATACCTCGACACTGCCTCGGCATAGGGTACGAGCTGCGCTGTCGCGGTCATCGCGCTCCTCCGCTGGGCTGAGCCAGGCCCTTCGCCTGCGCCAGCAGCGGACCGCCCCAGCGCTGCACGAGGGCCGCCTCGACCGCTGCCCCGACCCGGTAGGTGCGATCGTCAGCCAGCGCCGGCGCCATGATCTGGAGCCCGACCGGCAGCCCGTCCTCGGGGGCCAGACCGCAGGGGACGGAGATGGCCGCGTTCCCGGCCAGATCTGACGGGATCGTGCACAGGTCCGCTAGATACATGGCCATCGGATCGTCGGCTCGTTCTCCGATCGGAAACGCCGTCGTCGGAGTCGTCGGGGAAATGAGCACGTCGACCTGCTCGAAGGCGGCGTCGAAGTCCTGGCAGATCAGGGTCCGCACTTGCTGCGCCTTGCCGTAGTAGGCGTCGTAGTATCCGCTGGACAAGGCGTAAGTGCCGAGCATAATCCGGCGCTTGACCTCCGCGCCGAAGCCGGCCGCCCTCGTCAGTGACATGACCTCGTCCGCGCTGCGCGTCCCGTCGTCGCTGACCCGCAGCCCGTAGCGCATGCCATCGAAGCGGGCGAGGTTGGACGAGCACTCGCTAGGCGCGATCAGGTAGTAGGCAGGCAGCGCGTAGGTGAAGTGCGGGCACGACACCTCCACGACCTTGGCGCCGAGCGACTCGAGCAGCTCGACGGCCTCGTTGAACCTGGCCTGCACCCCGCTCTGGTAGCCATCGCCGCTGAACTCGGCCACTACCCCGATGCGCAGTCCCGACACATCGGGCTGCCGCGCCGCGGCGACGACCGGCGGTACAGGCGCATCTACCGAGGTAGAGTCCCGCCAGTCGTGCCCGGAGATAGCCTCGTGCAGCAGCGCGGCGTCGAGCACCGTGCGGGCGAGGGGGCCCGGCGTGTCGAGCGAGGAGGCGAACGCCACCAGGCCGTACCTGGACGAGCCGCCATACGTGGGCTTCATCCCCACGATCCCGCAGACGGCGGCTGGCTGGCGGATCGAGCCGCCGGTATCAGTGCCGATCGCCAGCGGCGCCTCATAGGCGGCGACCGCGGCCGACGACCCGCCCGACGACCCGCCGGGGATCAGGCTTAGGTCCCAGGGATTGTGCGACGGGCCATAGGCGGAGTTCTCGGTGGAGGAGCCCATCGCGAACTCGTCCATGTTCGTCTTGCCGAGGATGACGACGCCGGCGTCGCGCAGTCGCCGAGTGACCGTGGCGTCATACGGCGGCCGCCAGCCGGCCAGAATCTTCGATCCGCATGTGGTCGGCATGTCGGTGGTCGTCATGACGTCCTTCAGCGCAAGCGGGACGCCGGCGAGTGGGCCGAGCAGCTCGCCCGCCGCGCGCTTGCGATCGACGTCCTCGGCGGCCGCCAGTGCGCCCACACCCGCCACGTACAGGAACGCGTGCACGTCGGGATCGACTGCCGTGATGCGGTCCAGGTGCGCCTGTGTCACCTCGACCGCCGACACCTCACCGGCCGCCACGGCCGCGGCGATCTGCGCTGCAGTCAGCCGCGTGAGCTCTGCGGCCATCTCAGTCCTCCGCCAGGATGCGCGGGACCTTAAACCTGCCTTGCTCACCGGCAGGCGCCCCGGACAAGGCCTGCTCGGGGGTCAGGCACGGCACCTCAACGTCAGCACGGAATACGTTGACCACCGGGACGGCGTGCGTCATCGGCGGGCTCCCCTCGGCCGCGACCTCCTGCACGCGCGCGACGGCGCCGATGATCTGGTCAAGCTGGCCTGCGAAGTGGTCGAGTTCGGCGTCGGTCAGGGCCAGCCTGGACAGCCTGGCCAGGTGCGCCACCTCGTCCCTGGTAATGGACATGAACGCCATCCTATTGGGCCTGGCAGCGGCGGGCTGACGGCGTCACGGCCAGACCTACCCCCGGTGCCGAAGACCAGGACTCGGGCTAGCCCCGCCAGCCCGACGGCGGCCGGACCACAGCGCCGTGGGGCTCGGCCGACACCGGCTCTCGTGAACCAATGGTGCGGTCGGCTGGCGCCGGCTCGTGCGCGACCGCCGGGGACCTGTGTTGCGGCCGCTCGCCAGTAACCCGGTCGGCAGTCACCAGCTCGCTAGTCACCAGCTCGCCGGTCATGCGGTCGTTAGTCACCAGCTCGCCGTTCATCCGCATCCCAGAAGCCCCGCGGCCAGTCAGCCTGTACTCGGTAAGCCATGCCGTGGCCGATGCCGCATTCATCGGCCGGCCGAAGTGCCAGCCCTGCGCGGCGACGCAGCCCATGGCCAGCAGCGTCGTGGCTACCTCGGCCGACTCGACGCCCTCAGCCACGGAGCGGATCCCGAGCGCGGCCGCGAGGTCGAGGATCGACTTCACCACTACCTCGTCGTCCGGCGACTCGAGCATCCGGCCGATGAAAGACGAGTCCACCTTGACCTCACTGAACGGCAGCCGCTTGAGCCGCAGCAGGGACGAGTACCCGGTGCCGAAGTCATCCAGGCTCAGGCCCACGCCGATGTCGGCCAGTGCCTCAGCAGTCGCGACCGCATGGGCCGGCTCGCTGGTCAGCACGCGCTCGTCGATCTCGAGCACCATGGCATCTGGCGGCACGTTATGCCGGTTCAGGCACTGTTCGACGACGTCGGCGAGGCCCGTATCCAGCAGGTCCCGGCCGGAGACGTTCAGCGACACCTGGAGATCCAGCCCTGACTGCCGCCACTGCGCCGCCTGGGCCACCGCGGTCTCGATGACGAAGGCAGTCACCTCGCGCATCAGGTACGACTGCTGCACCAATGGGATGAAATCCCTGGGCGCGAGCATGCCGCGTACCGGATGCCGCCAGCGGACGAGCGCTTCCATGCCCGCCGGGCGCGTGTCGGCTAGGTAGACCTTGGGCTGGTAGTGCAGCTCGAGCTCGCCGCGGTCAAGCCCGCGGCGAAGCTCGCCGAACAGGGCCAGCCGGGCCGGTGAGTTGCGGTCGAGGTCGGCTACATACCGCTCGACCCCACTGCGCCGCTGCTTCGCCAGGTACATGGCCACATCGGCGCGCTGCATCAGCATCTCTTCGGCCGTCGCGTCGTCGGGGAACATGGCGATGCCGATGCTCACCTCGATGACGAAGGACATGCCTTCCAGCCGGATCGGCTCGGCCACCGCCGCCCGCAGCCGCGCCGCCACCTCGCGGGCCCCCGCGGCCTCCTTGACCGACGGCAGCAATACGGCGAACTCGTCGCCGCCGAGCCTCGCCACCAGGTCGCCAGGGCGGACACTATGGGTCAGCCGGTGCGCCACCAGCCGCAGCAGCCGGTCCCCGACCGCATGCCCGAGCGTGTCGTTAACTTCCTTCAGCCCGCGATCAAGGTCGAGCAGCAAAAACCCGACCTTGGCGCCCGAGCTCGTGGCCTGAGCCAGCGTGCTCTCCAGCCTGAGCATCATCAGCTTGCGGTTGGCGAGGCCGGTCAGCTCATCATGGTGAGCCTGGTGCTCGCGCTGGACCGAGATGGCCGCGTTCACGTAGATGGCGGCGAGCGGGAAGGCGAAGAGCATCACGAGCAGCGCCGAGTTCCGGCCGATGACGACGGCCACCAGCGGCGCGGTGGCGAACAGGACCAGGCTGACGAAGGCCTGGTAGGGCAGCGTCTTGATCACCGTCTTGCCCACCGGCTCGCGGGAGTGCAGCGCGATGGCGACCGTGACAAGGACGTAGCTGACCGCGAAGCAGGCGACCGCGGCCAGCATAATATGCCAGAGGTCGCTACCTTTCGGCACCCATGGATGCAGGGGATTGACGTGCCCGCGGAAGGCGAAGAGGACCATGCCGCCTGCCCAGAGGCCCAGCGTGGAGGCGGCGGCGTTAAAGGCGGCGCGATGCGGCGCCTTGCGCTTGCAGAGGAACGTGAGCATGGTCGACGTGGCCCGCAGCAGCACGGCGACGGCCAGTCCCCAGGCGATCAGCGCCGCGAAGGCGAACGTGACGGAGGCGAGCGGCGCCTCCAGACTGGAGCGGCCCGGCGTCACGATCGGCCAGATATCGCCGAGCACTACCATCCCGGCCAGCACCCAGAACAGCGGATGCCTGACGAGCGGGCACAGGTGCACCAAGTGGATTACGGACAGCGCGAAAACGAGCGCGCCGACGAGTGTGACCGAGGTCATGTGAATCCACAGCGGCGAGCCGACGCGCGGGCCGATGTCCCTTGTATCGGTCGGGTCCCTCATGGCTCCTCATCGGCCAGCCGTCGCGGAGTGTGTGGCAGTCGGCGCTTTCCGTGAATCCTACGGCAAAAAACGTACTTCCCGAAGCCAATTGCACACTATCTGTTACAACTCGTGATCCCCACAGTTCGACAGCCGATGACCTCAGCGGGCTGCTGTCCCCCGTGCCGCATCGGCCCCATCTGACAGCAGCACAGCCAGTCCCGCCTCGTCCAGCACCGCCACGCCGAGTGCCTCAGCCTTGTCTAGCTTCGACCCGGCATTCTGCCCGGCCACTACGAAGCTCGTCTTCTTGGACACCGATCCCGACACCTTGCCGCCCCGCTCTGTAATCGCCTCCGCCGCCTCGTCCCTGGTGTAGCCATCGAGCGTGCCAGTCAGCACGACGGTGATCCCGGTGAGCGGTCCCGCCGCGCCGCCGGTGCCAGCGGCGGCGGCCGCATCGCGGACCGGGCTCACGAAGCCGGGAGTGGCCAGATCGACGCCGGCCGCCCGCCACTTCGACACGATGGCTGCGTGCCAGTCCACCTCAAACCACTCCCGCAGCGACTTGGCGATGGTCGGCCCGACGTCGTCGACGGTGATCAGCTCAGCCTCCGTCGCCGCGGCGACGGCGTCCACCGAACCGAACGCAGCCGCCAGCGCCCGCGCCGCGGTCGGCCCGATGTGCCGGATCGACAGCGCAACCAGGATCCGCCACAGCGGACGATGCCGCGCATCCTCCAGGTTGATCAGCAGCCTCGTCGCGTTCGCGGTTAGCGAGCCGCCCTTAGTGACGAAGAACGGCACGTTGATCAGGGCCTCCGCGGTCAGCCCGAACAGGTCGCCCTCGTCGATCACCAGCCCCGAGTCGAGCAGCGCCACCGCGGCCTCGTAGCCGAGCACCTCAATGTCCAGTGCCCCGCGGCCCGCCAGGTGGAACAGCCGCTCCCGGAGCTGGGCCGGACACGACCTGGCGTTCGGACAGCGCCAGTCGACGCCACCATCCTCGCGCGCCAGCTCGGTGCCGCAGGCCGGGCAGTGCGTGGGGAACTCGAACGCCAGCTCGGCCCCTGTCCGCAGGTCGACAACGGGCCCGACAACCTCGGGAATCACGTCGCCTGCCTTGCGCAGCACCACCATGTCGCCGATCAGCACGCCCTTGCGTGCGATCTCGTCGGCATTGTGCAAGGTGGCGTTCTCGACCGTGGAGCCGCTGACCTTGACTGGCTCCATCACCGCGAACGGCGTCACTCGCCCGGTCCGGCCCACGTTCACGCGGATGTCGAGCAACCGAGTGTTGACCTCCTCGGGCGGGTACTTGTACGCGATCGCCCAGCGTGGCGCCCGGCTGGTGGCGCCGAGCTGGCGCTGTACCGCCAGGGTGTCGATCTTGACCACGACGCCGTCGATCTCGTACAGCGGATCGTGGCGGTGCTCGGCGTAGTAGGCGATGTACTTGCGGACACCGTCGATATCGGGCACGACCTGGTACAGGTCGCTGACCGGCAGCCCCCAGTGCCTGAGCTGCTCATACCAGGCCGACTGCGATTGTGGTAGGTCGTCGAGCCCTTCGACAACCCCGATGCCGTGCACGATCATGTTGAGCGCCCGCGAGGCCGTGATCCGCGGGTCCTTCTGCCGCAGCGACCCGGCGGCCGAGTTGCGCGGGTTGGCAAACGGCGGCTTGCCCGCCTCGGTGAGCCGCTCGTTCAGTTCCTCGAACGCGGCCAGCGGCAGGAAGACTTCACCCCGAACCTCGAGCACGTCTGGCCAGCCCGTCCCTGACAGCCTGCCCGGCACCGCGGCGATGGACTTGACGTTCGGCGTCACGTCCTCGCCCGTCGTACCGTCTCCCCTGGTAGCGGCGCGATCCAGCCGTCCCCGCCGGTACACGAGCGCGACCGCGAGGCCGTCGATCTTGAGCTCGCACAGGTACGGGCCGCCGCCGCCGAGCCGCTCCGCCCTGGCCACCCAGGAATCGAGGTCCTCGGCCGAGAACACGTTGTCCAGGCTCAGCAGCCGCTGTAGATGCTGCACCGGCGTGAACTCGGTGGAGAAACTCCCGCCGACGCGCTGGCTCGGCGAGTCAGGCGTTCGCAGCTCGGGGAGCTGCTCCTCGATGCTCTGCAGCTCGCGCAACATCGTGTCGTACTCGATGTCGGAGACCAGCGGCGAGTCGAGCACGTAGTAGCGGAACTGGTGCTCGAGCAATTCGGCAGCCAGCTCCGCGTGCCGCTGCCTGGGATCTTGCTGCGTCATCGCGCGCTCCTCCTTCAACTCCGGCCTCCCGCAACTCCGGTCTCGCGCAACTCCGGGCTGGCCGCAACTCCGGCGTCGGTCAACTCGGCTCTATCAGCTCGGGCGCGATCCGCGCCGCCTCACGGCAATGCCGGAGCGCAGCGCGCGCAGCGCCCGGCGAGACCCCCGCCAGACCGCAGGCGGGGGTGATCACGACTTGCTCGGCCAGCCGCCCTGGCGCAAGGCCGGTCCGCCGCCAGAGCGTCACCACCTGCTCGGCCGTCAGGCGCGCCCGCAGCGGCGGCCCGCTCACCAGCCGCTCGGCGCTCCCGCTGGGCAGCGCCCCGGCAAATATCCCCACCCCGTCCTCCGCGAGCTCGGCGACCTGATCGATGTTCGGTGTCGCGAGCATGCCGAGATCGAAACTCACGGCCGAGGCACCGGCCGCTCTGATTTCAGGGAACGGGGCCGGCTGACCACCGCAGTGCACAACCGTGTACGCGGCCGGAGCCGACAGCACGGATCGCAGCCGGTCCCTCGCGACCGCGGTGTCGATGGCCCGGACCACGCTGAGCCCGCTCGGCGTCGGCACCCGGCCAGCGAGAACCGCGGGCAATGATGGCTCATCGACCTGCACGATGAGGGTAGCGCCAGGGACACGCTTGCGGACGTCGGCGGCGTGTGCAGCCAGGCCCTCAGCGAGGGACGCGGTCAGATCGGCGACCGCACCAGGATCGGCCAGCGCTGGGTTCACCGAGTGGCTGAGCTCCAGCGTGGCCGCCAGCGTCCATGGACCGCAGACACTGATCTTGAGCGGCCCGGTGTAGCCGTCGGCCACTTCCTCCAGGGTGTCGAGGTCCTCTGACAGGAACCCGGCCGCCCTGCTCATGTCGCGGCCAGGACGGTCGGCGAGCTGCCAGCCGCGCGACGTCGTCTCTACAGGCATGTCGATGAGCAGCGCGGCCGCCCGGCCCGTCATATCGGCGCCTGGCCCTCGCTCCGGCAGCTCGGGCAGGTGCGGCAGGTCCGGGAGCTCGTCAAACACGACCCGGCAGGCCTGCGCGGGATCGGCACCCGGCATGGATCCGATCCCGGTGGCGCTGCCACCTGCCCACGGGAACAACTGGCTCTGCTCGCTCACGATCCGAGCCTAGTGGTGGCGACTGACGGCGCGGATGCTGTGTGAACCGGCCAGGGCGAACCGGCCAGGCTGGCCGCGCGGGAGGACGCCCTAAGGCCTGGCTGGCTAACGGGCAGCCGTGATCGTGGCGCTACCGAGGACCGCGTCCCCGGCGTAGAACACCGCCGCCTGGCCGGGAGCGATGCCGCGGGCGGGCTCGCGCAGCCTGATCCTGATGGCGCCGCCCTCTGGCGCAGCGACAGCGGCGTGGACCTCGCCGTGAGCGCGCAGCTGGACCAGGCATTCCACAGGCCCGCCGGGCGGCAGGCAGCCCGACCACACTGGCCTGTCCGCCTCGATCTCAAGCACGTCCAGCGCCTCAGCCGGACCGACAGTGACGGTGCGCGACACCGGCTCGATGGACAGCACGAACCGCGGCCTGCCGTCGACAGCGGGCCGGTCGATGCCGAGGCCCTTGCGCTGACCGATCGTGAAGCCGTAGCTGCCATCGTGAGTGCCCACGACGGTGCCGTCCGGCTCGACGATCTGGCCGGGCGAGTTGCCCAGCTGCCGCTGGAGGAAGCCGCGGGTATCGCCGTCGGCGATGAAGCAGACGTCATGGCTATCGGGCTTATCGGCGACGGCGAGGCCCCGCTCCGCGGCCTCCTTGCGCACCTGCTCCTTGGTGGTATCGCCAAGCGGGAACATGGCGCGGCTCAGCTGGTCGCTCGTCAGCACGGCGAGCACGTATGACTGGTCCTTGGCCGGATCGACGCTGCGAACGATCCGGGTAAGCGCGGGCGCCCCCGGTACCTGCTCCAGCCGGGCATGATGACCGGTGCATACGGCGTCGAAGCCGAGCGCTACGCCCCGGTCGAGGACGGCGGCGAACTTGATCTTCTCGTTACACCGCAGGCACGGGTTCGGCGTGTTGCCGCGGGCATACTCGCTGACGAAATCCTGGACTACCTCGGCATGGAACCGCTCGGACATGTCCCAGACGTAGAACGGAATGCCGATCACGTCGGCCGCCCGCCGTGCGTCGCGCGCGTCCTCGAGCGTGCAGCAGCCGCGCGCGCCGGTCCGGTACGAGCTCGGATTCCTGGACAGCGCGAGGTGCACGCCGGTGACGTCGTGCCCGGCCTCGGCCGCCCTGGCGGCGGCCACTGCTGAGTCGACGCCGCCCGACATGGCGGCTAGCACGCGCAGAGTAGTCATCTCAGTCCAGAATATCGGGACGCCGGATCTACCTGGCAGCGCGGCGAGCCCGCTCCACGACCTCGCCGATCACCGCGCCGAGTGCATCCACGTCGGCCTGCTCTGAGGAATGCCCGAGCGAGAATCGCAGCGAGCCGCGGGCCCTGGCGTCCTCCGCGCCCATCGCCAGCAGCACGTGACTCGGCTGGGCCACGCCCGCTGTGCACGCCGAGCCCGTCGAGCAGGCTATGCCGCGCGCGTCGAGCAGCATCAGCAGCGCGTCGCCCTCGCAGCCAGGGAAGGAAAAGTGCGCGTTGCCCGGCAGTCGGCCAGGGCCGGGCGGCGCGCCGTTGAGCACGGCGTCCGGCACCGCAGCCAGCACCTGGGCGATGAGGTCGTCGCGCAGCGCCGCGAGCCGCTTGGCCTCCTGCGCCCTGCGCTCGGTCGCTACCTGAACCGCCGTGGCGAACGCCCGGATCGCCGGCACGTCCAGGGTGCCAGACCTGACATCGCGCTCCTGCCCGCCACCGTGCAGGACAGGGACCGGCTGTACTCCCTTGGCCAGCAGCAGCGCGCCGATCCCGACCGGGCCGCCGATCTTGTGCGCGGTAATCGTCAGCGCGGTCGCGCCGACCTGGGCCAGGCTGACCGGCAGCTGGCCAGCAGCCTGCACGGCGTCGCTGTGGAAGGGAATCTGATACTCGGCAGCGAGCTCGGCCAGGTCGGCGATCGGCTGGATCGTGCCCACCTCGTTGTTGGCCCACATGACGCTGATCAGCGCCACGCTGGCCGGATCCCGCTCGATCGCATCGGCGAGGGTGACCGGGCTGACGACGCCAGATGGCTGCACCGCCAGCCAGTCGGCCTCGGCCTCCTCGTGCTTGGCGAGCCAGCCGACGCAGTCGAGGACGGCGTGGTGCTCGGTGGCCGTGGCCAGTACCCGGCGCCGAGCCGGGTCGGCAGCCCTCCGCGCCCAGTACAGGCCCTTGACGGCGAGGTTGTCCGCCTCGGTGCCGCCACTGGTGAAGACCACCTCGCTGGGCCGCGCGCCATAGGCCTCAGCGATCAGCTCGCGCGACTCCTCCACCACCCGGCGGGCCCGGCGGCCCGCGCTGTGCAGGGAGGACGGGTTACCGAGCTGGGCAAGCTCGTCGGCCATCGCCGCCAGCGCGGCGGGCAGCATCGGCGTCGTCGCCGCGTGGTCGAGGTACACCAAAGCGGCCGGGGTAGCCCTGGCCTCTGACCTCGACACCTGGTCGTGACCGGCAGCTCCGGCGCCGCCCGGGCCGGTCTCGACCGAGCCGGCGTTTGCTCCGCTGACGTTTGACATGATGCGCCCAGCCTAACGGCGATCTGGCCAGCTTGACTGATCGCGGCCTGCGACCGGCAGGCCGCTGCCCGGCGGGCTCAGGCCGCTGCCCCGCAGGCCCAGGCCGCTGGCGTCAGGCCGTCAGCCCTCCGACCTCGTCGCGATCTCCTCGACAAGCTGCGGCACGACCTTGAACAGGTCGCCGACGACTCCGAAATCGGCCAGCTCGAAGATCGGCGCCTCAGGGTCCTTGTTGACGACCATGATCGTCTTGGACGTCTGCATGCCGGCCCGGTGCTGGATTGCGCCCGAGATGCCGATGGCCATGTACAGCTGCGGCGACACGGTCTTGCCTGTCTGGCCGACCTGGAACTGGTGCGGGTACCAGCCCGCGTCGGTCGCGGCACGAGATGCGCCCACGGCCGCGCCGAGCGAGTCGGCCAGCTGCTCGATCAGCGCGAAGTGCTCGCCCGAGCCGAGACCGCGGCCGCCGGAGACGACGATCGACGCCTCGGTCAGCTCAGGGCGCGCACCGCGCTCGGCAACGATCTTCCCAGTCACGCGGGCGCTCTTGGCCGCGTCGCTCACCTCAAAACTCACGGCCTCGATCTCCGCCGCGCCCGCCGCGGGCACAGGGGTGACCGCATTCGGCCGGACCGCGATGATCGGCGTGCCCGTGCGCACTCGCGACTGCACGGTGATCGCGCCGCCGAAGATCGACTGCTCGGCGACGAGCCCATCGCCGACGCCGGTGACGTCGGTCAGCACGCCCGAGGCGGTCTTCACCGCGAGCCGGCCGGCCACTTCCCTGCCTTCAGAGATGGCGGCCACAAGCACCGCGGCCGGCGCCCGCTCGGCGACGAGGTGCGCCAGTAGCTCCGCCTTAGGCGCCACGACGTAGTCGGCGTAGTCGGCGCTGTCAGCGAC
>JBKQTJ010000262.1:0-100183 GCA_052143255.1 Streptosporangiaceae bacterium
CCGTGCCCGTGCTGCCAGCCCGTGTGCTGCGCGTGCTGCCGTTGCAGAAGATCAACTACGACCTGGCAGAGTCGATCGGCTGGCCCCGCGAGGTGGCGCTGATCGCACGCGAGTACCACGCGCTGTCACCTGCGCAACAGCGCCTGACCACGATCCTGGCCGGGAACTACGGTGAGGCGGGCGCGATCGAGCGGTACGGACCGCAGTTCGGCCTGCCGCCGGTGTTCAGTGGTGACAACAACTTCTGGTTGTGGGGTCCGCCGCCCGCGGCCGACACCGCCGCCATCGCGGTGAACGTGGACCCACGGTTGCTGCACCGGGAGTTCAGGCACGTCAAGCAGGTGGCAACATTCTGGAACGGGCTGGGCGTCAGTGACGATGAGCAGGGCGCGCAGATCTATCTCGCCACCGGCCTGCGGTCGCGCTGGACCCGAGCCTGGCTGGCGTTCCGCAACTACTCCTGAGGTGCCCCAGCCGGGCGGCACCTGGCAAGGTGTTGGCATGACTGAATCAACGCACCGGAACGTGACCATCGAGCGCATTGCGCCGGGCCGGTTCGTCGCGGTTAACTCTCGCGCTGGCCGGATCGCCTTCGGCACCGGGGGTGATGACGAGTTCACCCCGACTGAGTTGCTGCTGGCCGCCATCGGCGGCTGCACCGCGATCGACATCGACATCCTGACCGGGCGCCGCGCCGAGCCGACAGGCTTTGAAGTGACCGTCGACGCGGAGAAGATCCGGGACGCCAGCGGGAATCACCTGGCTGACATCGCGGTGACGTACCGGATCTCGTTCCCCTCCGGAACGGATGGAGACAATGCGCGAGCGGTGCTGCCTGAGGCGGTGCGGCAGTCGTCCGAGCGACTCTGCACGGTCGGGCGCACGGTCGAGCTGCCCACGCCGATAGCCACCCGCATTGCGTAAGCGACCGGTCAGCACGCCATCGGGCTAGCTGGCCAGCCCTTCGACTGGCGCAGCAGAGGCGAACGGCCCGGACGCGGGGACTTTCGGCCCGAGCGAGCGCAGGCCGGGCAGTGCAGTGTCGGAGGGATATCGGAGGGATAGAGGTCCGCCGATCAACCGATGGACGAGGTGCCGGTGGAGGACGACATGCCTAGATACCCGACCGATCACACGGGGCTGCAGATCCTGCCGCTCGACGAATGCCTGCGGCTGGTGGCCTCGGTGCCAGTAGGGCGCCTCGGTTTCCACACCGATGGCGAGATGGCCGTGCTGCCGGTGAACCACGTTGTCGATGGGCAGGACGTGATATTCCGGACCACGCGTGGATCTAAGCTTTCGGCGGCTGAGTCTCAGTCCCTCGTCGTGTTCGAGACCGATGATTATGACCAGGCAACCCGGACGGGCTGGAGCGTGGTAATCAACGGCCATGCGGAGGTCGTGTACGACGACGCTGAGATCAGGCCGTTTGACCACCTCGACCTGCATCCGTGGCCGGATGCTGTGGACCTGCCGTTCTGGGTCCGGATCCGGCCCGTTTCGGTAACGGGCCGGCTGATACCGGCACGCGGCCCAGCCCTGGCGGACACTGCCGCGGCTCCGGCCGCGACCGCGCCGCAGATCTTCGATGTCCTGCGCGGTTCGGCGAGCAACCTGAGGCCGGGTCCGTTCGGCGCTGTCGGCACGATGTTCTCCGGTCACGGCATCGAAGTGGTATGGGTGTCTAAGCTCGGCGAGTCAGTCGATGACAACTGGTTCTGGTCGCATGAGGAGGACGTGATCCTCGTGGTCCAGGGGCAGCTGAAGGTCGAGTTTGAGTCGCCGGATCAGCCCGATCGGGTGCTGGGTGTCGGGGAGGCTCTGGTGCTGCCGCCGCGACTGCGCTGCCGCGCCTACCGGTGGCCGCGCGACGCTTGCCAGGCCACTATCTTCGTGGCTGCCTACCCGGCCGGCCGGGCAGCGAACGCGACCTAGGGCTTCAGCAGGCCCGTCGGGCTTGGCGCGGCGAACATGATTCGCAGGACTTGCTGGCCGCCGGGGAGGCGAACCGTGCCGACGCTCTGCGGAACGTACGGAGGATTCTCCGAATGCGTCAGCGCCACCAGCGCGCGCACGTAAGCCGGGCCAGTCAAGTGCGAGGCACGGTCGCTGTCGGCGAGGTAGGCGAAGCGCAGCGGAAGTCCCGGGCTCGCCCCCGGCGCCTCGGTGCCGAATGCAACGATGTCGACCGGCTGCTGGTGAGCCAGGAATGCGATGGTGGTCAGCAGCCGTACGTCGACCTGGCCGGCCGCCAGCTCCACTCGCGCGCCCGGCGAGGCAGTCACTCTCCGGTTCCGGAGTAGCTCGGCGCCGGACGACAATCGGATGGCGAGGTCTGCGCTGAGCGCGGCGCGGAAAGCCGCGGGGCCCTGCTGGGCGATCAAGCGGACTTCTATCCGGTTGCTGCCGGTACCGAAGCTCGCGATCACTTCGGGCGCGTAGACGGCCGCCAGTTTGCTGCCGAACTGACTGCGGATAACGGACGTGGCGATGACCAGCACTGAGCCATAGGGATCTGGGGATGTCGGTTGCAGCAGGTTCAGATTGCCAGCCGGGAACCCGTGCTGCGCCAGGGCCGAGCACATCACTGCATCGCAGCCCACCACGATGTTGCTGCCGACCTGGCTGGTCACCCAGGCGACGGCGTCGTTGCGGGCAACCGCCTCGGCCGCGAGGCGCTGGCTGCCAGGCACCGATGACCTCGGCTTGCCCGGGTGCGCTCGATCGAGGTGGGATAGCTCGAACGCAGCCACCGCAGCCGCCACGAGCATGAGCGCGATCAAGACGCCAGCCAGCCGCCAGCGGCGACCAGGGTGCGGCCGACGCCCCGGCTGCCGGGCAGCGGCGGGCCTACTGAGCTCAGTGCGCGGCGACGTGGGCGCCTGCGCGTGCGGGCCGGCGACTGCCCCCGGCGGGCCTTGGCCCGCGCCCAGCGCAGTGGCGCGGACCAGCTTTGCCGCTGATGCGGCGAAGGTCGCCGGGGATGGCAGCTCTGCTTCGCCGGCCGCACGTTCGGTTATCCGGGGCACGGGGGATGGCAGAGTCGGGGTGCCGCCCGGTGAGCGCTGCGGCAGCGGTCCGCCAGCCCGCGGCGCCGGTCGTGCCCGGTCCGGCGTCCTGGGCGGCTGCTGGGCTGTTGTTGACTCCGGCGCAGGCGACGGCAGGAATCCGCGCCGGACCTGAGCCGGCGTAAGCCCGGCCGCGCCCGGCACTCGCCGGGGCAGGCCAGCCGACCCCTCAGCCGGCGGCGGCTCGGTGTCTGCGGCCACTCGGTGCACCCCCTCGGCAAGCACAAGGGCGCCCACCCCAAGCAAACAGCGCAGCACAGACGCAGTCGTTCTTCAACCCAAACAGCCCATTGCCCGCCGACAACTGCTTCCGCACCTGCTTGTCAGCTGCTCCGGCGGCAGCCGCGCGTTCGTCGTCGGCCCGGCTTAGCAGTCCGGCTCGTCGTAACAGGGCACGCTGAGGGGCGCGGTGATGCCCTGCGGAAAGGTGAACAGCTTGTGCGGGTCGTAGCTGCCCTTAATCTGCGAAAGCCTTGCGTAGTTCGCGCCGTAGTAGGCCTGCCGCCAGTTCGTCAGGCTCGGGTCGGGGTAGTTCTGGTAGGCCTGGCCGCTTGCGAAGCGTCGCATCGAGTTGTGATAGGCGGTTATCCACTTGTACTGGTTCGACCTGCCCGCCGCGGTGCCTGGCCAGTTCCACCCCGTGTAGTACTGCGCATCGAACAGTGCGTTCCGGTGCACGAAGGCGGTGTCCTGCGGGTGCACGCGATTCACCGCGCCGCCGAGAGCGTCGAACGCGATGCTTCCCGCCCCGCCAGCCGCGCCCCTGATGCCGCGCAGTCGGTTGATGCCGGCCAGCAGCGCGTTGATGCCTGACCGGCTCAGCGGTCTGGTGAAGAAGTCGGACTTGGCATAGAACGGAACGCGGGGCAGGTTGCCGCCCGGCGCCGTATCGCACGCGTGCACCGGCACGTTCGCGCAGCCGGCTTCCAGCAGCATCGCGCTGAGGTAGGTGTGTTCCACGACTGAAGCAACCGACGGTGCGCTCCCGGTCAGGTGGTACAGCTTGTCCAGCTGCGCGCGGGCGCCAGCTACCGACCCGACGTAACTACCGCCGACGCCGATTGAAGGCCGGCCGCCAAAGGCTGCGGACAAGTGCATGTTGGACCAGAGGCTGTCCGGTCCGTGCGGCGCCCACGACTGCCAGCCGCCGACCACCCTGGCCGCCTCTGACCACGGCCAGGAGAGGAAGAACAGGACAAGGCTCCTCAGGTCGTGGGTGCCGAACGTCAACGAGGTAGCGACCCCGAAGTTGCCGCCCCCACCGCCACGGCTGGCCCAGTACAAGTCGCTGTGGCTGCTGGCATTACAGATGAGGGTGCTCCCGTCCGCAGTGACGATATCGAGAGACCTCAGGTTGTCGCTGGTCAGGCCGTAGATCCGGGCGAGGACGCCGATCCCGCCGCCGAGGGTGAGGCCGGCGATGCCGACCGTCGGACAGGACCCGCCCGGCACGGCCTTGCCCTTGGCTGCGAGCCCGCCGTAGAAGTTGATCAGGTCGATGCCGGTGCCGACGGTAACGGTGTTGGTGCCGAACTTCATCGAGTTCATCTCGGAGACGTCGAGGATGAGGCCCTTGTTGACGCTCGACCAGCCCCCGTAACTGTGGCCGCCGGATCGCATCCGGACCGGCAGTTTGAATCTGGTGACGAAGCTCAGGCAGGCGGCCACGTCGGAGTTCAGCTTGCAGTAAGCGACACCGGCTGGCCTCAGGTAATCGAACTGCGGGCTGAACAACTCGTGCGCGAAGCTGTAGCCGGACTGGCCAGGCTGGTAGAGCTTGTGGGTGGACAAGCTGCGCCGTAGTGCGTTCCAGTCCGCATTGGTAGGCGGGGTGTCCGGCCCGTAAAGCCAGGCCGGCGTCACCCTGCGCGCGCTCGGGTGCCGCGACGCAGCGGCTGCCGGGCCTAAAAACTGACCCGCGGCTAACGCCGCGCCGACCGCGCCCGTGGCGTACAGGAAGTCGCGCCGTGGCGAAGCCGCAAGCTGCGCGCCTGCTTCGGAGGCCTGGCTTGCCGCATTCTCACTGTCAGTCATGGTTCCCCCGCTGCACTGACCGGTTGCTCTGCTTCCGTGCCGCTACATTAGGTAGTCAAGGCAAGACAGAGCGTAACCGAACGGCGAAGGCAATCGCCTCAGTCGGCCGTCTCAGGGCTGCGTGTCGGCGCGTGCAGTGCCGCCACGTATTCGTCGAAGCGGCGCAGGCTCGTCTCAAAGCCGGCCCGGGCCTGCGGGCCAGCGAAGCCGGGCGGCACATTCGTCTGATGAGTGATGACCTCAGTCCGGCCGCCAGGCAGTTCAGTGAACGTGATGGTCGTCGTCATGCCGCCTTCTACGCCCGGCTCTGTCCAGACCAGCTTCGCGGGCCGCCGCACCTCTTGATACACAGCTCGCATGGTGTACTGGCTGCCGTCGGCCACGTTCATCATGACGGTCTCGAACGAGCCGCCGGGCCTCAGGTCAACCGTGATGCCCGCCAGCGGAGTTGTCGTTCCGTCCGGTCCCCAGAAACCGGTCAGGTGCTCGGGCTGGGTCAGGCAGTCGAAGAGCAGTTCCCTCGGCGCGTTATGAACACGCCGGTAGGTGAACTCGCCATGCCCGGTCATGTGGCTGTTCCTTCCGCTTCGGTCTGGCCGGCTTGAGCTTCCAGCGCGGCGAGGTGCTCGTCGAGCCGGTCGTAGCGGTCCTGCCACATCTGCCGGTGGCGGCCGATCCAGTCGGCGACGTCATTGAACTGGGCCGGTTCGAGCCGGCACGGACGAGTCTGGGCGGCACGCGACCGCGATACCAGCCCGGCGTGCTCAAGGACCTTGATGTGCTTGGAGATGGCCTGCTGCGTCAGCGCGAACGGCTCGGCCAGCTGGCCGACGGTTGCCTCGCCGGCCGCCAGCCGGGTCAGTATGGCCCGCCTGGTTGGATCGGCGAGCGCGGCAAACGTGACGCTCAGGTCGTCCGTTCCGGCTGCCGTCATCATGGGCCCGCCATCGCAGCCACGCCCTCGCCAGCGAACAGGCTCCGCGGCACGCTGCGGGCTGCCAGCAGCATCACCAGGTCGCGGCCTCGCCCGGCCAGCCTGGCGCCGCTCCCGATCGACCAGTCGAGGTCGGTTGCTGACACCTCGAGACCTGCGAGCGGAAAGCCGAAGAAGGTCTGCGCGCCGCGGCTGGTGATGGAGTCGAGCACGGCTGCCAGCGCGCGGTCCGGAATCTGTGCCTTGATGTCCAGCGGCCAGGTGATGTCGAGACCGTGGATGACGTCGTGACTGAGCGCTCCGGCCAGGCCGCCGCCGGGCGGGCTCCATGGGTTCTCCGCGTTGTCGCGCAGTACCGAGATCAGCTCGGCGGGCGGGATCGCGCTGTCACGATCGGCCACCTCGTCCGAGAACTTGCCGAAGTCACCGCCGCACCGTTGCAGCCCGGCCATGAAGTCCTCGGCCGGGATTCGGAACGGCATCGTCTGGTGAGCTAGCACATGTGCTGGCGTCCAGCCCGCGCACATCGACGGCCCGCGCCACTGCTCGTCGGTGAGTTCGTCCAGCGCGTCAGCAAGGGCCCGCCGATCGGCCGCGATCAGATCCATCATGGCTGCCTCCCGTAATCAACTTTCTAGTTGTACAACTAAAGAGTTTAATACGGTGCAGCGGCAGCGTCAAGGGCGTGCTGGCTGGCGGGCCGGAGCAAGCGCGCGAGGCCAGGCAGCGGCACGCTTAGCTGGCCCGGGCGACCGCGACCCGCACCAAACCGCCGTCCGCGACGGATTGCGGCGCGCCCTCCGCCTCGGCGGAAGGCAGCACGGTCACATCCACCGCAAGCGTCTCGCCCGCCAGGAACCCTTCGTGCGCGCGCAGGGCGTCGGCGACCGCGCCGTCGGCTCCTATCGTCAGCCTGATCCGGTCCGACACCGCCAGGCCCGCGTCGCGGCGGGCTTGCTGCACGATCCGGACGACGTCGCGTGCGGTACCCTCGGCCGCAAGCTCCGGGGTGACCGTGGTGTCCAGCTCGACCAGGCCGGTATTGCCCGGCAGGGCTGCGGTCGACCCCGGATGAGCTGCAGCCAGCCGGACTTCGTATTCACCGGGCTGAAGCTCGACTCCCGCAGCGGTGACCGAGTCGCCGGACCGGACCACGTTCCCCGTCTTAACAGCGCGGATGACGTCCTGCACCTTGGCGCCGACGCGCGGGCCAAGCGCGCGCGGGTTGACCACTAGCTCGAAAGTACCGAGGCTGGCGGGATCGGTCGACAGCGTGACGTCCTTGACGTTGACTTCGTCGGCGATCAGCCCTGCGTACGGGGCCAGCGCGGCGGCGCCCGGATCGGCGACGGTGAGCCTGGCCAGCGGCAGCCGGACGCGGAGCTGGCGCGCCTTGCGCAGGCCGAGCGCGGTGCTGCAGACGGCGCGGACCAGGTCCATCGCGCTGGCCAGCTCGTCGTCGGCCGGCCAGGATTCCAGCCGCGGCCAGTCGGCCAGGTGCACGCTGGGCTCGCCGGTCAGCCCGCGCCAGATCGCCTCGGTCGTCAGCGGCAGCAGCGGGGCCGCGGCCCGGCAGACAGCTTCGAGCACCGTCCACAGCGTGTCGAGCGCCGCCTGGTCGCCTGCCCAGAACCGGTCCCGTGACCGGCGGATGTACCAGTTCGTCAGCACTTCGAGGTAATCCCGCAGGGCCTGGCACGCGCCGCCGACGTTGTAGACGTCGAGCAGCTGTTCCATCTCGGTCACTGCGGTCCGCGTCTTGGCCAGAATGTAGCGGTCCAGTACGTGCTCGCTGGCAGTGGACGCCTTGGCCTGGTAGGACTCGGCGTTGGCATACAGCGCGAAGAAGTAGTAGCTGTTCCACAACGGCAGGATGGCCTGGCGGACCGCGTCCCTTACCCCGGCCTCAGACACGGCGATGTCGCCGCCGCGCACGATGGGGCTGGCCATCAGCAGCCAGCGCATCGCGTCCGAGCCGAAGGTGTCGAACACCTCGTTCACGTCCGGGTAGTTACGCAGGCTCTTGGACATCTTCTGGCCATCGCTGCCGAGCACGATGCCGTGGCACACGCAGTCGCGGAACGCTGGCCGGTCGAACAGCGCGGTGCCCAGCACGTGCAGGGTGTAGAACCAGCCGCGCGTCTGCGGGGTGTACTCGACGATGAAGTCGCCGGGGTAGTGGCTGTCGAACCAGTCGGCGTTCTCGAACGGGTAGTGCACCTGGGCGAACGGCATGGACCCGGACTCGAACCAGCAGTCAAGCACCTCGGGCACCCGCCGCATGGTCGAGCGGCCGGACGGGTCGTCCGGGTTGGGCCTGGTCAGCTCGTCGATGCCGGGCCGGTGCAGGTCCTGCGGGCGGACGCCGAAGTCGTGCGCAAGCTCGTCAAGCGAGCCGTATACATCGGTGCGCGGGTAGTTCGGGTCGTCGCTTTGCCAGACCGGGATAGGCGAGCCCCAGAACCTGTTCCGGCTGATCGACCAGTCCCGCGCGTTCTCCAGCCACTTGCCGAACTGGCCGTACTTGACGTGGCCGGGCATCCAGGTGATCTGCTCATTCAGCTCGACCATCCGGTCGCGGAACTTGGTCACCTCCACGAACCAGCTCGACACCGCCTTGTAGATCAGCGGGTTCCGGCACCGCCAGCAGTGCGGGTAGGAGTGGGTGTAGGTCTGGGCGCGTACCAGGCTGCCCTGCTCGCGGAGCCTGGCGGTAATGCCGGGGTTCGCGTCGAAGACGTGCTGGCCCTCGAAGTCGGGCACGACGCTGGTGAACCGGGCGTGCTCGTCCACCGTGAGCACGGTCGGGATCCCGGCCGCGTTGCACGCAACTGCGTCGGCTTCACCGTAGGCGGGCGCCATGTGCACCACGCCGGTGCCGTCCTCGGTTGTCACCTCATCGGACACGATGACCCGGAACGCCTCCTGGGTGCCGAACTTTGCCTCGTCGGTGAGGTACGGGAGCAGCGGCTCGTACCTTCTGCCTGCCAGTTCGGCGCCGGTGAGGTGGCCGACGATCGCGGCGCCTTCCAGCTCGCGCTCGTAGGCTGCCTGCCTGTCCCGCGCCAGGATGTACCGCTCGCCGTCCTTTTCCAGCACGGTGTAGCTGATGTCAGCGCCGACCGCGACGGCCTCGTTGGACGGCAGCGTCCACGGCGTGGTGGTCCAGGCGAGCAGCCACTCACCCGTTTCCAGCTTGAACCGGACGGTCACCGACGGGTCCTGCCGGTCCCGGTAGGTGTCCTCATCCATCCGCAGCTCGTGGTTGGACAGCGGGGTCTCGCACCGCCAGCAGTACGGCAGCACCTTGAAGCCCTGGTAGATCAGGCCGGAATCCCATAGCCGCTTGAACGCCCACATGACGCTTTCCATGTAGCTCAGGTCCAGCGTCTTGTAGTCGTGATCGAAGTCGACCCAGCGGGCCTGCCTGGTCACGTACTCGCGCCACTCATGGGTGTAACGGAGTACCGACTCCCGGCAGGCTTCGTTGAACTTGCCGATGCCCATGGCCACGATCTCGGCCTTGCCGGAGATGCCGAGCAGCCGCTCGGCCTCGACCTCGGCAGGCAGGCCGTGGCAATCCCAGCCGAACCGGCGCTCGACCCGGCGGCCCTGCATGGTGCGGAACCGCGGCACCAGGTCCTTGACGTAACCGGTGATGAGATGCCCGTAATGCGGCAGGCCGTTGGCGAACGGCGGGCCGTCGTAGAAGACGAACTCGTTGTCGGCCGGGCGCTGCTCGACGGACTTGCGGAATGTGTCGTTCGCCGCCCAGTAGGCGAGGACGCCTTCCTCAAGCTCAGGAAAGCTCGGCTGGGCCGGCACTCCGCCCGCGGCCTGGCCGGCGGCCTTGGCGGTCTCGGCACGGGGATAAACGCTCATCGGCGGTGTCCTTGCGACGCGGTCTGGTCGGTGCGAGGACGACGCGCCCGCTCCCGCGCGGGCGTACCGCGGTACCACCTCGCTTGCCGCCGACTGTGCCCGCTCTCTGGCTGGCCGCTCACGCGGCGTCGCCGGATCGCGAGTCGCATCCCGCGACCGCTCGTCTGGCCGGCTATGACGGGCCGGACCCGCCCGGTTCTACTCAGGCCAGCTGAGCGGGGTGGAGCTGAGCTGGCCTTTTCTTCCGGAAGCTCCCCGGTGATTGCCGGATCACTGCCTTGTGCAAGCAAGCTTATCCGGTAGCGGCAACTACGGCCCAGCAGGTTGTTCGTGGCGGCTCAGGCCGTCGGCGCCTTTCATGGATGTGACTTGGCTATGGCCATAGCCATGTCGACTTCACCTTCATGGATGATCTTGCCCGTTCACCGGGCGCCGTCGGCCGGCTCTGGCCGCGGCGGCGAGCCGAGATAAGCCGCGGCGACGCTCTTGGGCACGCACATCCGCCAGGCGTCGAGTATCAGCTCCTCAAGCTCGGCCTGGTCGATCGCGCTCAACCGGACGCGCGCCCAGTTGTAGCGAAGATCGGAATTCCTCGGCATCATGAACTTCTCCGGCTCGGCCGCTACCAGAGCCGCGCGCTCCTCCTTCGGGAAGCCGAAGCCCATGGTCTGCTCATCACGGGCGAACGCCAGGAACACGATACGGCCCACGCGGAACTTCACCCGGTCCCGGACGAGCACCTCGTAGGCTCGGGGCAGCTGGCTGGCAATGGCGCGCGCGTCCTCGATCGTCACCACGCACCCAGCATGCACTAGACGACTGACGAGACCGATAATCTGTTGTGTTAAGCGCAACTTCAGTTGTAATCTGCACAACATGCCGGCCACGGAAATCCTGGCCGCTATAAGCCATTGACGATCTATGGCGCACCACGAGTGCCGGAGCATGAGGCAGCCAAGGTGAGAGGGCACGGCACTTCAGGAATGCACGCACTGAGAGCGCACGCACCGAGGGAGTGGATGTGAACATCTACTGGTTCGATGTGGAGGTCGGACCGGTCAGTGACGATGACATCGAGTCGCTTGGCGACGTCTTGTCGTCCGCTGACGGCATTGACGCGTCGGTGCAAGCTGACGATCGAGGCGGCAAGATCATGTTCTCGCGCGAGGCCGAGGATGCAATCCATGCGGTCACATCCGCGATCAGGGACGTGGAAGCGGCCGGGATGACGGTGACAGGGATCGCCGAAGACCGCGTCACCGTTGCTGAGATCGCCGACCGGTCGAAGGTAACGTCCGCGTCTGTTCGCTACTGGATCTCCGGCCAGCGCGGACCTGGCAGCTTTCCGCCGCCGACCGTCAAGCGCCAGCGGGCCAGCGTATTCTCCTGGGCCGAGGTCGCGGCCTGGCTGGCGTGGGCGAAGCTCGGCGAGGTGGACCACGTTGCGGCCGAAACCGCGCGGGCGTGCGTCATCCTCGACGCGGCCGTGACGGTTCGCAATGCCCTGCGAGAGCTGCCAGCCTACGACAGGCCGCTGGTCCGCGAACTTGTGGCTTAGCATGGCGGGGCGGCAAGCCAATGCCTGGCGCGCTGGCCAACCGTTCGCCGCGCACTACGCTGAGGCATGCGCACGACACTGCCGATGTTCCCGCTGGGGTCGGTGCTGTATCCCGGGCTGGTGCTGCCGTTGCATATCTTCGAGCAACGTTACCGGCAACTCGTCGCTGATCTGCTGGCCGGAGACGAGCCGCGTCAGTTTGGCGTCATCGCGATCAGGCGCGGGCGCGAAACCGGAATCGATGGCGTATCCGCGCTGTACGAGACAGGCTGCACCGCCATGGTGCGCCAGGTGGAGCGGTACGACGACGGGCGCTACGAGCTGCTGACCGTCGGCGCCGAGCGATTCAGGCTGGTCGCCCTCGGCGATCAGGCACCGTACTTCCGGGCCGACATCGAGTTGCTGCCGGACGGGCCTGGCGACGAAGCCCAGGCAGCCGCCGCGGTGCCCGCCGTCCAGCTAGCCTTCCGCGGGTACCTCGAATTGCTATCGGAACAGGGCGGCGTCGAGGTCAGCCCGCCTGACTTGCCAGACGAGCCCGTGCTGCTGTCCTACCTAGTTGCGGCGGCCGCGGTCGTCGACCTGCCGGTAAAACAGGCGTTGCTCGATGAGCCCGACGCAGCCCGGCGGCTTGCTGCCGAACGCGCCTTGCTAGCCAGGGAGATGCAGCTGCTACGGTCACTCACCGCGGCGCCGGCGCCCGGCCTGCGTTACTCGCCCTACAGCCAGAACTAACCGGCCACCCGGCAGACACGGCAGCATGAGGGTGGTGGGCTGTCACCCGCTTCTATGGATAGATATCCATTCTTAGGTCAGAGCGGGCATTCGCGGCACTCGGCTCACCGAGTTCAGCTGGTCAGCAGCGTGACAGCAGCTTCAGTGGTCAGCACCTGGAAGGTCATGCTCTCCTGCAGGTACAGCACGACGTCGGTGTCAGTGTGGGACTGGTAGCCGATCGACAGGTCCTGGCCGAGATGCAAGCTGAAGTCGCCGCCGCGCCCGGTGAGCACCACCGCTCCGGTGATGGACGGAGCCCAGACCAGCTCACCGTCCAGGACGTTGCGCAAGTGCCTGATGACCGGGTAACCGTGATCGCTCGCCTCGCTGACCGCGGTGTAGGCGTCCGCTGACAGGACGGCGGAGTACGGCCCTTCCACGCCGACGGCCCGCAGTTGATTCGCGGCCTGCGCGAACGTCATCGGGTAGTCGGCTATCTCGGCGGGCAGCGTCAGCGGCGGGTTGCTGGCGCCGGCGAAGATGCCGCCGATGCCGGCCGCCGAATACCCATCGAAGATCGCCCGGTCCTCAGCGAGCGCAATCTGCCGCGCCGCCTCTTTGGCCGGCTGCCAGTCGGAGTCCTCAGCGCCACGCAGGACATCGTCGATCTGCTCCCGGCTCAGCGTGAACGGCACTCTCAGCTCGACCAGGGCCAGCACTGCGCGCTGCCGCGCTCGGACGCCGTCGGCCGGCGGGCCGATTGAGCGCAGGTGCCCGGTGCCCACCGCGGCCACTGACTCGCCGTGCGGACCGTGCACGTCCACGACGCGGCGCCCGGCCAGGTACCGCTTGAGCGTGCGGGTGGTCTCCTGCTCGATTTGCGCCCAGGCCTCATCGGAGACCGGCGCGAGCTCGCGGTGCAGGTTGTTCATGCTTATGCATCTCCTCGGAGACTGCCGATATTCAGGGCACCGTTCCCGGCTGCTCGCGCGGGCTGGGTCGGCCCGGCCGGCCGGTCGCGCCGATCAAGCTGTGCTGGCTTGGCCGTGTCAAGCTGGTCTATCTGGTCGAGCAGTGTCTGCGACGGCACGAAGAACAGCGAGCCGGTGACGGCCTGGCTGAAATCAAGGATCCTGTCGTAGTTACCCGGCGGCGAGCCGATGAACATGTTCTGCAGCATCTGCTCGGTCGTCGCGGGCGAGCGCGCGTAACCGATGAAGTACGTGCCGTATTCACCGGCCCCGACCTGGCCGAACGCCATGTTGTCCCGGACGATCTTCACTTCCTCGCCGTCGACGGTGATCGTCGTAAGCGCGTTGTGCGCAGAGGTCGGCTTCACCGAATCGGCAAGCTCGATGTCCGACAGCTTGGTCCGGCCGATGACGTTCTCCTGCTCCTCGACTGGCAGCGCGTTCCAGGCAGCCAGGTCATGCAGGTACTTCTGCACGATGACGTAGCTGCCGCCGGCGTAGGCCGGCTCCTCATCGCCGATGATGGCGGCACGGGCAGCGGCTTGGCCGGTCGGGTTCTCGGTGCCGTCGACGAAGCCGAGCAGGTCGCGCTCATCGAAGTAGGTGAAGCCGTGTACCTCGTCTACCATCGCGGCCGCGCCTTCTAGCCTCGTCATGATCTGGCCGGCCAGCTCGAAGCAAAGATCCATCCTGGTCGCGCGAATGTGGAAAAGCAGATCACCGGGGGTGCTGACGGCACGCCGGCCGTTTGCCCGGATTTCGCGGAACGGGTGCAGCCCGGATGGCCGCGGCAGTCCGGTTAGCCGGTCCCACGCCCCGGCGCCGAACCCGGTGACGCACGTAAGGTGGCCGTCCAGGTCGCGGAAGCCCACCGCCCTGACGAGCCCGGCGAGATCAGCGCACAGGCTTACCGCGGCGTCGCCGCTGGCGGCATCCGAGTTGATCACGGCGACCAGAAAGATCGCAGCCTTGGTCAGCGGCGCGATGACGGCCTGGGGTTCGGCGGGCTCAGCCGGCTCGGCAGGCTGGGCGGGCAGGGCTGGCCCGGCTACGACTGCCGAGGCGCCCGTACTGACCGGCTCAGTGCTCACCCGCTCATCTTTCCCTATGGCCGTGGTTGGCATCCTGGCACCTGGCCGGAATGGCGCTGGCGCGCCCGTGGTTGCTGGGAACAGGCAGCATCAGGGAGGTTCGGTGACGAGCACTACGCAGGCCAGCGGCGCGAGCCCCGTCGACTTCACGACATTCGGCGATTACGGCGACTTTAAGCCTAAGAAAGCGAAACCACCTGCGGATGGCAATCCGGGCGAGTTCATCCGGGCTGCGTACCCCTTCCGGGGACGGATTACGGCAGACGGGTCCAGCGGTTACCCGGCCGAGCCAGGCCGTTATCACCTGTACATCTCGTGGGCGTGCCCGTGGGCGCACCGGTCCGCGATCGTGCGCGAACTGCTGGGCCTGACTGACGTCATCTCGCTGTCCGCCGTGGACCCGGTACGCGACGGCCGAGGCTGGGCCTTCCGCGCGGGCGATGGGTACGGCCTGGATCCAGTGAACGGGTTCGCGCTGCTGCGGGAGGCTTACGAAGCGACCGAACCTGGCTATGACGGCCATGTCTCCGTGCCGGTGCTGTGGGACAAGCAGGCTGGCCAGATCGTGAGCAACAACTTCCCCGATATCACCATCGACCTGGAGACACAGTTCGGCGCGTGGGCCGATCCGCAGTATGACCTCTACCCCGCGTCGCTGCGTCCAGAGATCGACGAGCTGAACGAGCTGGTCTACGTGACGGTCAACAACGGCGTCTACCGGTCCGGGTTCGCCACCACCCAGGAGAGCTACCACGATGCAGTGACTGCGCTGTTCCAGACACTCGACCTGCTGGAGCAGCGGCTCGCCGGCGGGCGTTACCTATTCGGGGACGCGCTCACGGAGGCAGATGTGCGCCTCTGGGTAACGTTGGCCCGGTTTGACGCCGTCTACTACTCCCACTTCAAGTGCAACTTGCGCCGGATCAGTGACTACCCCAACCTCTGGGCTTACGCGCGCCGCCTGTACGCGCTGCCTGCATTCCGTAACACGACCAAGTTTGACCAGATCAAGCGGCACTATTACGGCACGCATCCGCAGCTGAACCCGTCCAGGATCGTGCCGGACGGCCCCGTGCTGGACTGGACTGCCGAGGTAACGTGACTGACATGAACCAGTACGCGGACGCGGCGGGCCTGGTCGAGCGCTCGGCAGCTGCCTTCGTGCAGGGCATTCCCGGCGAGCCAGCCGACGACGGCTTCTTCGGGCCAGGCAGCGTCACCTGGAAGATCAGCGGCGACCTGTCCGCCCCGGTCGCAGGCTTGCGAGCGCTGATGATCCAGGCGCTCCACCCGCTCGCCATGGCAGGCGTGGACCAGCACAGCAACTGGCGCGCCGATCCGGTTGGCCGGCTGGCGGCCACTTCGGCGTACCTGGCAACGCTTACATTCGGGGAACGCAGCGTCGCACAGCGCGCAGCAGCTCGCGTGCGGCGGATCCATGACCGGGTCACCGGCGTGGATAGCGAGACTGGCAGCCCGTACGCGGCCAGTGATCCGGCGCTGCTGCTCTGGGTGCACGTGGCGCTGGTCGATTCCAACCTTGTGGCGCGCGAGCTCTTCAGTTCAGCATTGCCAGCTGACGGCGCCGATCGCTATGTCGAGGAGATGGTGGTCGCAGCCGAGCTCCTGGGCGTGTCGGCCGAGCTCGTGCCCGATAGCCGCGGCGCGCTGACCCGGTACATGGATTCGGTGCGGCCGCAGCTGCTATGCACGCGGGCGGCCCGCGAGTCGATGGCCTACCTCCTAGACCCGCCCGGCCTGGGCGAGGAACTCGGGGAGATCTGGCGGGACATCCGCGATGCCGCGGTGATCTCGCTGCCGCCCTGGGCGCGGGAAATGTACGGTTACCCGGCGCCTGCGCTGACGGCTATGCGACGGGAGGAGATCCGGCAGGCGCTGGGGATTCTTGACGCCGTGTTCCTCGGTGAGCCGGGCGTGCTGGAGGCCAGGCAGCGCATCACGTTGCGGGCACGCGCTGCCGTGCGCGCATGAGGAGCCCCCGGCGAGCTCTTCTCGCTCTGTCGGCGGGTACCGCGGCGACTGCGTTCGGCCTGGCGCTCGTGCGGCGCCGGGTCGGGCGGCTGAGGTTTCAGCGCGGGCTGGCGGCGACACGGCTGGCGGTCCGAGGCGGGCTGCGGTACGCAGGCGGCGCACCGCGGCTGTTCGCGGCCGCCGGGGAGAACCGGGAGCGGCTGCGCAATGACCTGGCGATGCAGACGGCCGACGACGTGACCGCCACGCTCGGCACCATGAAGGGCGTCATGGTCAAGCTGGGCCAGATGGCTAGCTACGTCGACGACGGCCTCGCGCCCTCGGTGCGTCGCACCCTGAGCAGGCTCCAGGACAGTGTTCCGCCGATGAGCGCGGCGATGGCCGCCGGCGTAATCGAGCAGGAGCTTGGCCTGCCGCCGGAGCGCGCCTTCAGCCGGTGGGATCCTGAGCCGATCGCCGCGGCGTCGATCGGCCAGGTGCACCGGGCTATCACGATGGACGGGCGCGCCGTCGCGGTAAAAGTTCAGTACCCGGGCATCGCCGAGATGATGGCTGCTGACCTGGACAACGTGGCGCTGCTGCGCCGGATGCTGCGGGTCACGGCGCCAAGTCAGGACGTTGACGGCCTGATCGCCGAGCTGCGTGAGCGCGTCCTCGAAGAACTCGATTACCGCCGGGAAGCGGCCAACCAGCAGGCACTGCATGACTACTTCGCCGGGCACCCGACCATCAGTGTGCCGCTGATCGTCGGCGAGCTATCCACACGACGTGTCGTGACCAGCGAACTGGTTACCGGGGCCCGGTTCGCCGACGTGGTCGGCTGGTCCCAGGAGGAGCGCGATCTGGCCGGTGAAACGCTCTACCGGTTCGTGTTCCGCAGCCTGTACGAGGTGCACGCGTTCAACGGCGATCCGCATCCGGGCAACTACATCTTCCATGGCGGCGGCAAGGTCACCTTCCTTGACTTCGGCATGGTCAAGCACTTCACCGACGGCGATCTCATGCCGCTGATGCAGATGGCGCGCAACCTGTGCGTCGACGATGATCCGGCGCAGTTCCGCCGCAGCCTGGAGGAGGCCGGGTTCCTCGTGCCCGGCGCGCCGCTGGACGATGACCAGGTCGCCGATCACCTGGCCGTCTTCTACCAGCTGATCCGCGAGTCCCGGACCGTGACCGTGACCACCGACTACGCCTCGGCCGTGGTGCGCCGTTTCTTCGACGTGCGCAGCCCGGTGGCTCAGTACGCCCGGATCCCGCGCTCCTACGTGATCCTCCAGCGGATCAACCTCGGCCTGTTCGCCCTACTGGGCGAAATGAAGGCGACCGCTAACTGGCGGGCGGTCGCCGAGGAGATCTGGCCGTTCATGCGGGCCGCTCCTTCCACGCCGATGGGAGCTGCCGAGCTGCCCTGGCTGGCCAGCCGTCCGGCGTCGGGTACGATTTCATCCCGGACCAGCGGACAGGTCTTGCAGGTCAGGCGGCAAAGTGCGGGTCAGGCGGAGGCCAAGTGAAGGTCTTGATCACCGGTGGCGCCGGATATATCGGCAGCACCGTGGCCTCTGCGTGCCTGGACGCGGGAATCACCCCGGTGATCATGGACAACCTGGTGACCGGCCGCCAGGAGTTCGTCCGGGGCCGTGAGTTCTACGAGGGCGACATCGCCGACGGTGCGCTGGTCGACAAGGTGTTCGCGGAGCACCCGGACATCTACGCGGTCGTGCACTGCGCCGCGCTCATAGTCGTGCCGGAGTCGGTCGACGACCCGGTTCGCTACTACCACTGGAACGTAGCCAAGAGCCTGGAGTTCCTCCAGCACCTGATCCGCAATGGCTGCGGCCGGCTGTTGTTCAGCTCGTCTGCCGCTATCTACGAGGTCGCCGCGGATCTGAGCGTGGACGAGACCTCGCCACTCGGGCCAGCCAGCCCCTACGCACGCACCAAGGCCGTGTGCGAAGGCATGTTCGCCGACGTCGCCGCTGCCCAGCCGGTGAGGGTTCTCTCGCTGCGCTACTTCAACCCGATCGGGGCCGATCCGCAGCTGCGTACCGGGCTCCAGACGCAGTACCCGACTCACGCGCTCGGCAAGCTGATCGAGGCGCACGCCACCGGTCAGCCGTTCCGCGTCACCGGGACCGACTACCCGACCAGGGATGGCACCGGGGTCAAGGACTACATCCACGTCTGGGACCTGGGCTCGGCGCACGTCGCCGCGCTGCGGAAGTTCGACGAGGTCCTCGGCGGGGCTAGCTCGCTCGCGATCAACCTGGGCACCGGGACCGGCACGACCGTGCGCGAACTGGTCGCGGCGTTCAACACCGTCGTGGATCCGCCGGTCGCCGCGATCGACGGGCCGAGAAGGCCAGGCGACACGGCCGGCGGCTACACACATAGCGACCGGGCGCGGGAAGTGCTCGGCTGGCAGGCCAGCCACACGATCGCCGACGGCATCCGCGACTCGCTGCGCTGGGCTGCTGTCAGGGACCAGGTTCTTGACCTGGATGCCGCGACACGGTAGCCGCGCCGGGCAGGCTGCCTTGTCTCACATCATGTAAGTTTCGTTCCACCGGACCGGTACATATCGGCCGCCGAAGTTACCGGAACCAACAGGGTGTCGCCGGCGCCGGCCCACTCGGCCCGATCTGCTCCCCTCGCCCTACCACCTCGCCATACTGAGGGCAATCCGGTTGCCCGGTAACGCGTACGCGGAGGGGATCATCATGACTTTGAGAACTCGGGCCGCCCGGCGGATAGCCGCGGCCGTGGTCATCGCTTGCGCCGCCGTCGGCCTGCCGGCGGTCGCGCTCGCGGCAGCCGGCTCGCCGTCCCATCCTGCCGTCCCGAGGTGCACGGACGCGAACACCTTGGTCTGGCTGGCGCTGGCCCCCAACGGCGCGGCAGGCACCATCTACTACCCCGTCGAGTTCACCAACGTCGGCTCCGCGAATTGCGTCCTGTTCGGCTACCCCGGCGTATCGGCAGTCACCAAGTCCGCGGCTCAGCTCGGCCCGGCAGCGGGCCGCTACCCGGCGACACGTCACAACGTGACGCTCAAGCCGGGCCAGACCGCGCATGCCTTGCTCGGCATCGTCGACGCCGGTGTTATCGCCCACTGCAATCAGGCGACTGGCGCCGGGCTGAAGGTCTACCCGCCGAACCAGAGGGGGTTCCAGTTCGTCTTCAGCTTCACCTTCCCGGCCTGCAAGAACAAGGTGTTCATGCGCGTCTACCCGGTCACGCCAGGCATCGGCGTGCCGTAACCGCGGCCCGATTATCTGGGTGGTCGCCGGTGCGCACGGAACGGCCACCCGGATACTGGGCGGGTGAGCACCGATTCTTCGCACTTGGTCACCGGGGCGTCCACCGGGATTGGCCGGGCGTGCGTCGCCGCGCTAGCGGGCACCGGGGCCAGGGTCTGGGCGACCGTGCGGTCCGAAGCCGATGAGGCGTCGCTCCGCGAGCAGCACGGTCAGGCGGTCAGTGTCGTCCGGATGGATCTGACCGACCCGGACTCGATCGTGGCCGTCGGCGACCGCGTCTGCGCCGCTGGGCGGCCGGGTGAGCAATGCTGGCGTCGCGCTGCCCGGTCCGCTCGAGCAATCCCGCTCGAGGTGTTCAGGCAGCAGGTTGAGGTCAATCTTGTCGGTCAGCCCGCCGTCACCCAAGCCGTGCCGCCGGCGCTGCGGCAGGCACGCGAACGCGCGGGCAATGCCAGGATCGTCATGATCGGCTCGATTGGCGGCGGGATCGCCGGACCGATGCGCGGTGGCGCGGCTGCCGTTCCGGCTCCGCTACCGGCTCACGGCGGCGAAGCGCTGATCAGCGATGTCGCGGCAGCAGCAAATCGTGAGCATTCTCTCAGGTTCGGGGGACTAGCGAACGACGGTTCAATATGCGATCTTACGGGGTAATCGTCGTTGGGTAATCTCGCGGCTCGGGCGGCCAGGAAGGCAGGTGGCCGACTCGTTGACCGGAGCGCTGCAGCAGACACTGGCAGTACTCTTCGCGATTGCGGGGGCTGCCTGCTACGCCGTGGCCTCTGTAGTTCAGCAGCGCTCCGCGGCTCAGCTCGCCTCGTCCAAGGCGGTCGATCTGGCTGTCCTGGTCCGGCTGATGCGAGCCCGCCGCTGGCTGCTGAGCCTGATCGCGGTGGGCGCCGGCTTCGGGTTCCAGGCCGCCGCCCTCGACCTTGGCCGGCTAGTTGTCGTCGAGCCGGTGTTCCCGGCGGGTCTGCTGTTCGCGCTGCTCCTCGCCGCCCGGGTGGAGGGCCGCCGACTGCGCCATTCGGAGTGGACGGCGGCGGTGGCGACTGTGGCCGGGCTGGCGGCGTTCCTGGTCGCGGCGGAGCCGTCCGGCGGCCACCGCACGGCGGGAGCAGGACTGCTGAGCCTGGCGGGATCTGGGGCAGCCTGCATCATCGGGATTTGTTGCCTGGTAGCGTTCCGGGTGACGGCTCACCACCGTGCGCTGGCCCTCAGCATCGGCGGCGGGATCGGGGCCGGGGTTACCGACGCAGTCACGAAGACGGTGGCAACGGTGACCGGGTTGCACGGCCTGGGTGTCTTCGGTGACATCCGGCTTTACCTGCTGGCGGCGGTCGGCCTGCTCACGTTCACGATGCAGCAGAACGGCTTCCGGGCGGCCGGGCTGGCTGCGTCGTTGCCTGCCTTTGCCGTGCTGGAGCCGCTCGTCGGCTCGCTGCTCGGCCTGTTCGTCTATCACGAGCACGTAGGCGGCGGCGCCGCCCGGATCGCCGTAGAGGTGATCGCCGTGCTCGCCGCAGTGTGGGGTATCGCCAGGCTGGCCAAGTCGGTGATCGAGGTCGCTGCCCGGCTGGCCGCCGCGGCCGTCCAGGCAGTCCCGGCCGATCCCGCGGCCTGAGCGTTCCCTCTCTCGCTGCGACCCAGCTGCTCCCGGCGACCCTCCTTCTGGTTGCGACCCTCCTTCTGGTTGCGACGCCGCTGCTCGCCGCGACCCTGCTGCTCGCCGCGACCCTGCTTCTCCCTGCAACCTGCCTCTGGAAGGAGTTAGCATGCCCAGATACGTCTTGACCGGGACCCCCGGCTCGGGGAAGACCGCCGTCCTGCGGTTGCTTGAGCGCATGGGCTACCCCGTCATCGAAGAGGCCGCCACCGATGTCATCGCGCTCGAGCAGGCGCTGGGCGGCAGCGAGCCATGGCGTAGTCCCGGCTTCATCGACAAGATCGCCGCGCTCCAGGTAGCACGTCAGGCCGCCAGCCCGGCCGGGCCCTGGCCGGTTTTCTTCGACCGGTCGCCGGTGTGCACACTGGCGCTGGCCAGGTTCCTCGGCTTCCCGGCAGCGCCGTCACTGCTTGCGGAGGTGGCCCGGCTGGCGCGAGAACAGGTGTACCAGACCGAGGTGTTCTTCGTGCGGAACCAGGGCTTCGTGGCACCGACGGCCGCCCGGCGGATCAGCTTCGCCGACTCCCTGGCGTTCGAGGAAGTGCATGAGCAGACGTATGCCGAGTTCGGCTTCCGGCTCGTCGAGGTGCCCGCCGGACCGTTGCCCGACCGGGCCGCGGCAGTCCTCTCCGTAGTAGCTCCCGCCCGACCCAGGCACGCTTGACCGGTTTTGCGTGGCCAGCTAGCCAGGCGGCGGATTTCATGATGCGGTGAGATTTCGGGTAGTGGCTAATGAGCGGTATTCACCTACTGAGGAGAGTGGTCGATGACCGGTGCACCGGTAGCAGCTGGCGGCCAGGAGTTCGAGGCGAAGCTCGCGGCATTCGTGAAGGACAACCGCTTGTACGGAGCGGCTGCAGGCGTCGTTCACGGCGCCGAGGTTGCCTGGTCCGGGGGAGCGGGCTTCGCGGACGCGGCGGTCGGCCGGCATTCCTCAGCGGACACGCTGTACCGCATCGCGTCGATCACCAAGACGTTCACCGGCACCGCCATCATGCAGCTACGCGACGCGGGCAAGCTTGACCTGGACGAGCCCGCGGTTAAGTGGATACCCGAGCTTGCCGACAGCGCCAGCCCTGCGACCATCAGGGCGGTCACCATCCGGCGGCTGCTGTCGCACGAGTCAGGCCTGGTTAGCGAACCTCCCGGGACAGACTTTGCCGCGCCCGAGCCTGTCTATGAAGGGGTGGCGGCGCGCAATCTGGACCGGGTTGCGGAGATCTACACCGCCGTCCCGCCAAACACCCAGCCGAAGTACTGCAACCTCGGTTACCAGCTGCTGGGCGAAATCGTGCATAGGGCCGGCGGCACCGAGTACCCGCTCTACCTCGCCGAGCATGTTCTCCGTCCGCTCGGGATGTCATCGACCGGGTTCGCGCCGCTGGGCCATGAGCTAGCGAGCCGGTGCGCGGTCGGATATGGTCCGCGCGCGTTCTCCGACGAACTCGAGCTCGCGCCCGCCACCCCGCCGTTGTGGGCAGAAGGCGGGCTCTGGTCCACCGTGACCGACCTGTGCCAGTGGCTGTCGTGCCAGCTCGCCGCCCACGCCGATACGCCGGCCGAATCGCCGGTGCTCGCGGCGTCCACGCTGAAAGAGATGCACAAGCCGAGGTATCTCAGCGATGAGGACTGGACGTCTGCGTGGGGCATCTCCTGGTACGCAGTCCGGAAAGACGACGTGAGCTGGATTCAGCACTCCGGCGGGCTGCCCGGGTTTACCTCCAACGCCTGCTTTGACCGTAAGTCCAGAGTCGGGGCCGTCGTCCTGCTCAACGGCGAGGGCGACGCCTCCGCTTTGGCAATGAGCCTCGGACGGGCCGCTCGCGCGCTGGCCGAGGGCCGCGCCCCGCAGATCGTGCTGCCAGCCCCGGCGCCGGCGGAGGTCCGGTCGTTGCTCGGCGTTTACGCGACGCCGGACATGAGCTGGCTGGCCCGGATGGAATGGCGCGATGGCAAGCTCACTCTCCTCGACTCGCAGAACCCGGACGACCACGTGCAGCTAGAGCCTGGCGCTGAAGCTGGCACGTTCGTCGTCGCGGCCGGGTTTCGTCAGTCGGGCGAGCCGGTGGGCATCCGGAGGCGGGCCGATGGTGCCGTGGCCTCGCTGGCGCTGGGTGGGCACACCGTGGTGCGGCTCGATCCGGTCGCCTCGGCTGGATAGTCCCGTCGGCCGTCCCGTCGACGAGTAGCTCCCTGGGCGAGTGGCTCAGAGGGCCGGCCGCCGTGTCGGCGGTGACCGCGTCGGCCAGTAACCGGGTCGGCGGGATCGCTCCGGCAGGCAGGCTCAGACGAAGGCGCCGAGGCCGGTGATGGCGCGTCCCACGATCAGCGTGTTGATCTCGCGGGTACCTTCGTAGGAGTAGATCGCCTCGGCGTCGGCGACGAAGCGGCCGACCTGGTGCTCAAGCAGGATGCCGTTCCCGCCGAGCAGTTCGCGTGCGTAGCCGACCGTCTCGCGCATCCGGACGGTGCAGAATGCCTTCGCCAGCGCCGAGTGGTGGTCGGCCGCCTGACCCTGATCTTGCAGCTGCGATAGCCGCACGCACAGGCACGCCGACGCCGTGACGTTCGCGAGCATCCGGACGAGCAGGTCCTGCACCAGCTGGAACCCGGCGATCGGCCGGCCGAACTGGTGCCGCTTGGTCGCGTATGCGAGTGCGTGCTCGTAAGCGCCGCGCGCGCATCCGGTCGCCTGCCAGGCGACACCGGCCCGGGTGAGGCGGAGCACCTTAGCGGTGTCGCGAAACGAGTCCGCGGCTTGTAGCCGGCTGGATTCGTGTATCCGAACGTTGTCGAGCGTGATCTGCGCGTTCTGCACGACCCGAAGAGCGATCTTGTGCCGCATCTTGACTGGCGTGAACCCCTCGGTGCCTGCCTCCACCAAGAAGCCTTTGACCTGGTTGTCGGCCACGTCGCGGGCCCAGACGATCACGTAGTCGGCGAACGTGGCGTTGCCGATCCATTTCTTCTCGCCGTTGAGCACCCAGATGTCACCATCGCGCTGCGCGGTTGTGGTCAGCCCGCCGGCCACGCCCGAGCCGACCTCCGGCTCGGTGAGCGCGAACGCGCCTATCTTCTCCATCCGCGCCATGGCCGGCAGCCACCGCTGTTTCTGCTCTTCCGATCCGCACAAGTAGATCGATCCCATGGCCAGGCCGCCGTGCACGCCCATGAACGTCGCGATGGACGGATCGACCCTGGCCAGTTCCAGCGCGATCATGCCGTCGAGCAGGCTGCCGCCGCCCGGGCAGCCATACCCCTTCAGGGCCAGGCCCGCGACGCCGAGTTGGGCCATCGCCGGGATCAGGTCGTGCGGGAACTCCTCCCTGGTCCAGTACTGGTTGATGACCGGAGCGATCGACTGCTCCATGAACTCGCGGACGCGCCGGACAGTCGCCAGCCCGACCGGATCAAGCAACTGCTCGAGCGAGTAGAAATCGGCGTCCAGCACAGGATCCATGTGGTCTCCCTTCACCGGGTCGCTGGTGCCTGGGTGGCTGGAGCCTGCGTGCCTGGCGGGCGGCTGGTCGCTGCGAGCGCGGGCCAGCCGGGCTCGGTCAGGAACCCGGCGATCACCGGCGCAAGCTGGGTGGCCTCAGTTACCAGGCCAAGGTGGCCGCCATGGAACACGTGCAGGCGGGCATCCGGGATCAGCCGGTGCATGATCTTGGCATTGACCAGCGGGATAATCGGGTCGTCATCGCCGGACATGATCAGCGTCGGCTGCTTGAGCCGGGGCAGGAACGGCACGCTCGTCCAGCCAGCTCCCGCCGCGAGCTGATAGACATAGCCGCGGAATGAGCCCGTGCTACTGCGCGCGCTCATGGCCGCAGCCACGCTGGCAGGGTCGGCCCGTGCGCTGCCGCCGTATAGCTCAGCGGCGATCTGCTCCAGATGGCCGCGATCGGTGTAGCGTCGCGGCGTCAGCATGCGAGCGAGCACGGACGGCTTGGCGGGCACCATGAGGGCACCCGTTCCCGTGCTGACCAGGACGAGCCTGCGGCAACGGGCGCGCTGAGAGAAGGCGAACTGCTGGGCGACCCCGCCACCCCAGGAGATACCGAGCACGTCCGTGCGGTCGTACCCGAGCTCGGCCAGCATCGCGCCGATGAGCCGGCTGAGTCCGGTGAACCGGTACGGTCCGGCCGGCCGGGGTGACCCGCCGACTCCGGGCACGTCGAACCTGATGACCTCGATCGCCGGGTCGAGCGCGTCGACGAAGGGCTGCAGCAGTTCCAGGCTCGCGCCGATGCCGTTGATCAGCAGCAACGGCACCGGCGAGCCGGGGGTAGCGGGCCGGCCGGGCCAGCCCCGCCGGCCCTGCCTGCCCGGCCGGACCGATACGCGCAGCAGCTGATCGCCGACCCTCACGGCGATGGTGTCAGCGCTCGTGGACATAGGTCCCCGGAGCGTCGGCGAGCACCGGGAAGCCCTTCCGGCCTGGCCTGGCGGGAGCCTTGCGGTCCGGGCCGCTGCGCGCAGCGAGCCAGGAAGAATAATGCGGCCACCAGCTGCCGCTGTTGCTCTCGGCGGCGGCGAGCCAGGCACGCGGATCGGCGGGGTTACCGGCCTGCCCGGGGGCGGTCTGGAAGGACGACTTCGGATTCGTCGGGGGGTTGACCATCGACGCGATGTGCCCGCTGGTCGACAGCACGAACGTGGCCTCGCCGCCAAGCAGCTGCGTACTGCGGTAGCAGGACTGCCACGGGCACAGGTGGTCAGCCAGGCCAGCCACGACGTAGGTATCGGCGTCCACCTTCGACAAGTCGACGGGTGTGCCCAGCATCGTCGCTGCGCCCGGTTTGGTCAGCGCGTTGTCCAGGGCCAGCCGGATAAAGTCGCGGTGCAATGCGGCTGGCAGGCGGGTCGTGTCGGCGTTCCAGTACAAGATGTCGAATGGCGGCGGCGGCTTGCCCTGGAGGTAATTGTTTACCCAGTAATTCCAGATCAGGTCGTCCGGCCGGAGCCAGGCGAAAACCTCGGCCAGGGTGCGCCCGTCGAGGTAGCCCCGCGCCTGCGAGACAGCGATCGCGGCTTTCGCGGCCGTTTCGTCGATCATGGCCCCGGCGGTGCCCGCTTTCGCCTGGTCGAGGACCGTCACGCCCAGACAGAGGCTGGCTAGCCGGCCGAGTTGTCCGGCCTGGCCAAGGTGCGACGCCACCATGGAGGAAACAATGCCGCCAGAGCAGAGCGCGCAGATGCTGCCCTTGGCAGCCTTGCTGACCGTCAGTGCGGCGTCGAGCGCGGCCACGACGGCGTTGCCGTAGCTATCCAGGTCCCACTCGCTGTGCCGGGCATCCGGATTGCGCCAGCTGATCGCGAATACCTGATGACCCTGGCCGACCAGGTACTCGATCATGCTCCGCCCGGGAGCAAGATCGGTAATGTAGTACTTGTTGATCATCGGCGGGACAATCAGCAGCGGGTACTCGTGCACCTGTTCCGTGGTCGGCCGGTACTGGATTAGCTCGAGCATCTCGGTCCGGAACACCACCGAGCCCTCGGTCAAGGCTAGGTCCTTGCCGACGGTGAAGGCGTCCTGCTCGACCATCGCGGGCACGCGCGGCGGTGCTGACATGTCCTGGATCAGCGCCCGGATGCCGCGCACCACGCTTACGCCGCCGGTGTCCAGCGCTGCCTTGAGACCTGCCGGGTTCAGCAGCGGGTTGTTGCTCGGCGCCGCTGCGGCGATCAGGTTGGTCAGCACGAACCTCAGCCGCTCATCATCTCGCCAGTCCAGCTCGGCGCCGGCCAGCGTATCGGTGGCGGCCCGCGCGAGCGTCAGGTAGGCCTGCACGGTGCGGCGGAGCAGCGGATTCTGGCTCCAGGCCGGATCGGCGAACCGGCGATCGCGCCGGTCCGGCGCGACTTGCGAACTGCCTCTGATAATCCGGGCTAGCTCGGCGCCGGCGCTCGCGGCATGGCCGGCCAGCAGCTCTGGCCGCGCGGCCAGGCTGGCGGCAAGCCGCGCCACCGACCCGTCCGGGCGGAATCTGCGTAGCACGCCCAGGGCGCCATCGGTGAGCAGCAGGTCGAGTGCGCCTGCGAACTCGCCGGCCGCGTCCTGCCAGGACTGACCTGATTCGCCGCCGGAGCGCTCGCCGCTGGGACCTGAGCGGCCCTTCGGGTTCGTCATGCACGGCCCCCTGCCTGGCCTGCGGTTGGCACGTTCCAGTATCGGCACTGAGCCGGTGATTTGACCAGGCCGGCCGGCAGTTAGCCGCGAGGCTGCCTCCCTCGGGCCGTCTCCTACCGTAGGCGGAGACCGTCAGTGATCCGCAGGCCGCCACAACGCGGTGGCAGATTCTGAGGACGCCGGCCGGCTGGGAAGAGCCTGGCCAGAAAAGGTGTTGGCGGTCCTGGCCCTGGCCCGACATCCTTATCGAGGTTTGCCCCCGCTTGGAGACACCGTAGTGACCACCTCGCTCGCCTTGCTGCGAGCCCGGCTGCCTGAGCTGATGCTGCGCGACCAGCGCCGCCTCGGCAGGCGCGCGGACCGCGCCCGGTCCTTGCGCGACCCCGCCGCGCGGATGCAGGCTGTCGCCGAGCTGGAGAGCGAGATAGCTGAGGCGGCCGCCCGGGTGGCTGCCCGGCGCAGCTCGGTGCCGGTGCTCAGCTACCCGCCCGACTTGCCGGTCAGCCAGCATAAGGATGAGCTAGCGGCGGCGATTGCCGAGCACCAGGTCGTGATCATCGCCGGGGAGACTGGCTCCGGCAAGACGACCCAGCTGCCAAAGATCTGCCTCGAGCTTGGCAGGGGCATTACCGGGCAGATCGGACACACTCAGCCACGCCGGATCGCGGCGCGCACCGTGGCCGACCGGATTGCCGCGGAACTGCAGACGGAGCCGGGCACCGCCGTCGGGTACAAGGTCAGGTTCGCCGATACCTCGAGCGACGACACGCTGGTCAAGGTCATGACCGACGGCATCCTGCTGACCGAGATGCAGCGGGACCGGCAGCTGCTGCGCTACGACACGCTGATCATCGATGAGGCGCATGAGCGCAGCCTGAATATCGACTTCAGCCTGGGCTACCTGAAGCAGCTGCTGCCCAGTCGGCCGGACCTCAAGGTGATCATCACCTCCGCCACTATCGATCCCGAGCGCTTCAGCCGGCATTTCGGCCGTCCAGGTGGCGAGCCGGCCCCGATCATCGAGGTGTCGGGTAGGACATACCCGGTCGAAGTCCGCTACCGGCCGTTGGCCGACCCCGACAAGCCCGACACCGAGCCGCGCGATCAGGTGCAGGCCATTACTGACGCAGTGGCCGAGCTCCGGCGTGACGGGCCTGGCGACATCCTGGTGTTCCTCAGCGGTGAACGGGAGATCCGCGACACCGCCGACGCCCTGGCCGACGAGCAGGACCTCGAGGTGCTGCCGCTATACGCCCGGCTATCCGCTGCCGAGCAGTACCGGGTTTTCGCGGCGCACCGCGGCCGGCGGGTAGTGCTGGCGACGAACGTGGCGGAGACGTCGCTGACGGTGCCTGGCATCAAGTACGTCGTCGACCCGGGCACCGCCCGGATCTCCCGGTACAGCCAGCGGACCAAGGTGCAACGCCTCCCGATCGAGGCGATCTCGCAGGCGTCGGCCAACCAGCGCAAGGGACGTTGCGGCCGCACTTCCGACGGGATCTGCACCCGGCTGTATTCCGAGGACGACTTCATCTCGCGGCCGGCCTTCACCGACCCGGAGATACTGCGTACCAACCTGGCGTCGGTGATCCTCCGGATGGCGGCACTCGACCTGGGCGCGGTCGCCGCTTTCCCGTTCGTTGACCCGCCGGACGCCCGGAACGTGGCCGACGGACTGCGCCTGCTAGCCGAGCTTGGCGCTGTCGCGGATGGCGGTCGTGGGGCCGCCGACGGGCATATCAAGCTGACCGCGACCGGGCGCAAGCTAGCCGACCTGCCGGTTGACCCGCGACTCGGGCGGATGATCCTGGAATCAGGACGGAACGGCTGCGTTCGTGAGGTACTGATCGTTGCGTCGGCGCTGTCTATCCAGGATCCGAGGGAGCGGCCTGCCGACGCGCGCGATGCCGCCGACGCCATGCACAGGCGCTTCGCCGAGCCAGGCTCGGACTTCCTGGCATTGCTGACTCTGTGGGATTACCTGCGCGACCAGCAGCGGCAGCTCTCGGCGTCCGCATTCCGTCGGATGTGCCGCCGCGAGTACCTGCATTTCCTGCGGGTGCGCGAATGGCAGGACTTGTACGCTCAGCTCCAGCAGGCAGCCAGGGACCTGCGCCCCACGAGTACCGGACCCGTCCGCGAGCCGGCCGACGAGGTCGCAGCGGACGGCAGGTACCCGCCCGATCTGGCCGACCGCGTGCATCAGTCGCTGCTCGCCGGTCTGCTCTCGCATATCGGCATGCAGGACAGCGACCGCAAGTCGGCCGATCGCACGGCTGGTGACCGCAATGCCAGCGACCGGAACCGGCGCCGCGGCCCGGCCGAGTTCGCGGGCGCGCGCGGTGCCAGGTTCGCGATATTCCCCGACTCGGCGCTGGCCCGCAAGCCACCGCAGTGGGTGATGGCAGCCGAGCTTGTCGAGACATCCCGGCTATGGGCCCGCATGGTGGCCCGAATTGAGCCAGAATGGGCCGAGTCGCTGGCCGGCGACCTGGTCCGGCGGACCTACAGTGAGCCGCACTGGGACACCGGGCGCGCCGCCGTCATGGCCGCGGAGAAGGTGAGCCTGTATGGCCTGCCGATCGTCGCCGCGCGCCCGGTCAACTACGGCAGCATCGATCCCGCGGCGGCCAGGGACCTGTTTATCCAGCACGCGTTGGTAGAAGGCGACTGGCAGACCCATCACAAATTCTTCGCCCGGAACCAGCGCGCTCGCGAGGACGCCGAAGAACTTGAGCGCAAGGCTCGCCGGCACGGCCTGGTGGCCGACGACGCGGTCATTTTCGACTTCTACGACCGCCGGATACCAAAGACCGTCAGCTCCGGCCGTCATTTCGATACGTGGTGGAAGACGGCGAGGGCCGCCGACCCTGGCCTGCTGGATCTCAGTCCGGCTGACTTGGCCGGACCGGCCGCCGATGAGGTCAGGGCCGAGGACTACCCGGCCAGCATGGACGGCATCGCGCTGTCTTACGAGTTCGCGCCCGGCGAGGAGGTCGACGGGGTGACGGCCGATGTTCCGTTGCAGGACCTCGTTACCCTCCAAAATGCCGGACTCAGCTGGCAGGTGCCGGGGCTGCGGCTTGAGCTCATCACCGAACTGATCCGCGGCTTGCCCAAGGACCTGCGCCGCGCGTTCGTGCCGGTGCCAGACACCGCCAGGGCGGTGCTCGCGACCCTGGGCGACCCGGACGGCGACCTGCTCGACGCTCTCGGCGCGGCGCTCGGCCGCCTCAGCGGCGTGCGGATTCCCAGGACGGCCTGGAACATCGCGGGCGTGCCGCCGCACCTGCGCGTCGGGTACCGAGTGCTCGACGGTGATCAGGTGCTCGCGACCGGCAAGGATCTGGACGAACTTCGGCGGCAGCTTCAGCCTCGGATTGACGCCGTGCTGACCGAGGCCGCGGCCGGGTTGACCAAGACCGGGGTGCGCAGCTGGGACTTCGGCGCGCTGCCACGGGTGTTCACTAGCGGGCCGGTTCGTGGCTACCCGGCCCTGGTGGACGGCGGCAACTCGGTCGACATCCGGCTCTTTGACAACGAGGCGGAGGCCAGCGCGGCCATGTTGCTGGGCACGCGCCGGCTGCTGCTGCTGGCAGTGCCGTCAGGCGTGCGGTCAATCGCCGGACGGCTGCCAGTGAACGCGAAGATGGCAATGAGCCGGCACCCTTATGCGAGCGCGGCTGCGCTGCTTGAGGACTGCGCAGCCTGCGCGGCCGATCAGGTCATCGCTGACGCTGGCGGCCCGGCCTGGGACGCTGAAGGCTTCGCGCGGCTGGTCGCGGCCGCCCGAGACGGTCTCGCACCCGCTACCGCGCGAGTTCTCGACGTCGTGGCGCAGATCCTCGCCGAAGCGCATGAGGTCGATATCCGGCTCGCCGCGGCCGTGCATCCGGTGCCCGCGCTGGCGCCGGCGCTGGCTGATGTGCGCGCCCAGTTCACCAGGCTCGTCTACCCGGGGTTTATCGCGCAGACTGGCGCGCGGCGGCTGCCTGACCTCGTGCGTTACCTGCGGGCGATCGTGCGGCGGCTGGACAAGCTGGCCGGAGAGCAGAGCCGGGATGCCGACCGGATGGCCGTGGTGCAGCGGGTGACTGCCGAGCTCGAGGCGGCTCTGCGCGAACTGCCGCCGCCGGCCCGGTCAGGTGCCGATGTGCAGGCGGTTCGCTGGCTGATCGAGGAACTGAGGGTCAGCTTGTTTGCCCAGGTGCTCGGAACTCCGGTACCGGTGTCGGACAAGCGCATCCGGACGGCGATATCCAACCTGGCCGACCGCTAACCTGTGCGCTGCGCCGCGCCGCGTCACCCGGCCGCGCTGCCTCATCTGGCGCCGGCGCGCCGGTGGGCGGGTAATGCGATAAGGCTGTGTCTACCGGTCGCGGCACGCGGCGCGCGCTGGCATCGGCGCCGGACTGCCTATCGTGCGCCTCGTTATGTCCCTTCTGGGAAACAGGCCCGGACTTTCTCGGATGCAGCGCCGATGCTGCACAGCGTCAGTAGCGTTGCTCGCGACTGGACGACTTGCGCCAGCCACTCAACGATGGAGCGGAGGTCTCAACATGCGCTTCTTGCTAGCTCGCGGCCGGTTGTTAGTTCGCGGCCGGCCGATTCGGTTGCTGCTAGTGGTCAGCGTCGTGGTGCTGCTCGCCGGGGGTGGCGCTGCCTTCGCGGCGAGCCGGAGCGGCAGCACGATCAAGGTGTGCGTGGCGCACACCAGCGGCGCGCTGTACAAGCACGCTAGCTGCCACCGAGGGGACTCGACGCTCAGCTGGAATGTAACCGGCCCGCGGGGACCTGCCGGCCCGCCTGCGACGAGCCTGTGGGCCCTGGTCAAAGAGGGGCCGCCGCCGAGCCTTATCTATAGCCGGGGCGTCAGCTCGGTCAGCGGTTTTGGCACCGGCGTCACGCTGGTGAAGTTCAGCCGGAACGTGAGCAAGTGCGCCTTCGTCTCAACAGTCACTTCGACCGGCGGAGGCTTCTTTACCGCGCACCCGACTGCTCAGATCAGCGAGGAGTTTTATAACCGCGGCTGGGGCGCGAACGGCAAGACAGTGGCCGTCATCATCGTCGACAACTCAGGAACCAATCCCGTAAGCGGATACAACTTCAGCATTGCCGCGTTCTGCTGACAGGTGGGCGCCCGCTTCGCGCGGGCGCCGCTCCGCCTTAGCTGGCGCGATGCCGGAGCCACACGAACACGACGAGCCCGATGAGCAGCCACCCGCCAATCGAGTGCGTCAGGACATGCACGAAGATCGCGACCGCGATCACGAGCGCCGCTACTAGCGGGATCAGGCCAAGCATCCGCATCCGCTGCTGTCGTTCAGCGTCGCGGTACGCGCGCCGGTCCTGCTTCAGCCGCTGCCGTTCCCGCTCGAGCCGCAGCCTGAGCATCTTGCGCTGATGCCGCCGCCCGCCGCCGGGCTCAGGCAGCGGCTGGACCGGATCGGTGTCGGGGAGGTCGGCAAGCAGCCCGGTCAGGTCGGCCTTGGTCTTGGCGCGCATTGCCCGGTCCAGGCGGTCGCTGAACTCCGCCTCGTCCAGCCTGCCGTCGCTGAAATGCCTGGCGAGACGGTCGGCGATCTCAGTGCGCTCGGCGTCGCCGATTCGCAGGTTCGGATCTTGCCAGCTGCCGCGCGATGTTGCCGAGGTGCTCGGCCGCAGCGGGCTTACCGGACTGGACATCTGAAGGTGACCTCCCGGCCGGGTCCGCTACGCCCGCAGGCTATGAACGAAGTCGCTGGCGACCGACTGGCTCGTTCCCTCGTCCGGGATCAGCAACCAGCACGCCACGTACAACGGCAGGCCGATGCCTCCGACGAATATGAGGGTAACGAGAACAATCCGGACCAGCAGCACGTCGATGCCGAGGTAGCGAGCCATCCCGGATGCGACCCCTGCCAGCATCCGGTCGGAGGTCGGGCGATACAAGCCTGGTCGGCCGGCCTGGCGGTCGTGGTCCGCTGGCAGCGTAGGGCTGCCGGCCTCTGCGGTTGTTTGGTTAGTGTTCATGGCTTCATCCTGCTAGCTGGTTGGCCGGCGGGCTATCAGGAAGTACCCTGACTGGTCCCTGACCGCTGGCGTCGAGGACTGGGGTCTGCCCGGATGGCGGCTAGCCCCGCTCAGGCGGGATGATGGTGACATGCAGGAACGTGCCAGCTCCGCGCCGTACTGGAGCCCGGCTGCGGACGAAAGCGGCCGCTCTGAGGAGTCTGGCGGCGGCCGCTGGCCAAGCTGGGCTGAGGCTCGCACCCGTCGCTGGACGCGCGGTCCTGGCAAGGACGGCCCGTTCCGCCGAGAACGGGAGAACCAGCTCGCTGGCGGGATCGCGGCCGGAATCGCGGCGAAGACCGGCTTCGACGTCAGCGCCATCCGATTGATCCTGATCGTGGCCACGCTCGTTACCTACGGAGTGTGCGCCGTCATCTATGTGCTCTGCTGGCTCGTGGTGCCCGCGGTCGGCGCCGAGTCCAGCATCGGGGCCAGGGCGTTGTCCGACAAGCGAGGCATCGCTCAGGCGCTCGGGCTGGCCTCACTGATCGGGGTCGGGCTCATCGTCGCCTCCGCCCTGGACGCCGTCTGGATCACCTCGCTGGCGTTTCCGCTCCTTGTGTGTGCCGCTTGCTTCGTGCTGATCTGGCGGAACGCGCCCGATGAGGAGCAGATGGCACTGCGGCGCATGGCCGGTCCGGTGCTGGGCATCCGCAGCAGCGTGCGCGCTCCGCGCCCGGTGTGGCGGCTATTGATCGCGGCGGTGCTGCTGATTGCGGGGCTGTACGCGCTGCTCCACGGGCACGCCCGGTTCGCCGCGTTGCGGCCGCTGGCCGGAATCGTGCTCGTCATTGCCGCCATCGCGGTGGTCCTCGGCCCCTGGTGGCTGAGGATCGCCAAGGACTCAGTGGACGAGCGCCAGGCCCGCATCCGAGCCGAGGAGCGGGCCGAGATGGCCACCCGCGTGCACGATTCGGTTCTGCAAACGCTCGCGCTGATACAGCGCCGGTCGGCGGACCCGCACCAGGTCGTGCAGCTTGCCCGGGCGCAGGAACGCGAGCTGCGCGCCTGGCTGTTCGACGGCCGCGCGCCCGGTTCCATGGACGGCCAGGCGGCTACCGTCGCGGACGCGGTCCGGCTCATCCAGCAGGACGTGGAGGCGCAGCACGGCATGGCGGTTGACGCCGTCACCGTAGGAGACTGCGAGCTTGACGACGATCTGACCGCATTGCTGGCCGCGGCCAGGGAGGCAACAGTGAACGCCGCCAAGTGGTCAGGAGCCGAGGTGGTGTCGCTGTTCGCCGAGGTCGAGCCGGATACCGTCTCGTTGTTCGTGCGTGATCGTGGCCGCGGATTCGATCCGGACGCTGTTCCCGCCGATCGGAAGGGGCTGGCGGAGTCGGTGCACGCGCGGGTAGCTAGGCGCGGTGGCGTCGTCAGCGTGCGCAGCGCGCCTGGCGAGGGGACCGAGGTGACCCTGACGATGGCCAGGACCGCGGCTGACCGGGCGCCGAGGCGAACGTGATTGCCGGGCCGGCTGACTCGTCGGCGGGTCAGAGGTGAGCGGCCAGGGCGGGTCGGCCGGCAGCGGCGCGGCGCCGCGCGTCTTCCTTGTCGACGATCACGGCATGTTCCGGTCGGGTGTGAGGTCAGAGTTGTCAGGCGAGGTCGAGATCGTCGGGGAAGCGGCTGACGTTAGTCCGGCGATCGCCGAGATAACCGCGAGCAAACCCGACGTCGTGCTACTGGACGTGCACCTGCCAGGAGGCAACGGTCAGGAGGTCGTCACGGCAGTGAAGGCAGCCGACCCCGAGATCAAGTTCTTGGCGCTGTCTGCATCGGACGCACCAGAGGATGTCATCGCGGTGATCAGGGCCGGCGCGCGTGGCTACGTGACCAAGACGATCTCGGGCGCTGAGCTGATCGACGCTATCCGCCGGGTGGCCGCCGGCGACGCGGTCTTCTCGCCGCGGCTGGCCGGATTCGTGCTTGATGCATTCGCGGCAACGCCGGCCCTTGAATCCGACCGGCCCTCGTTCGACCCTGAGCTGGACCAGCTGACGGGCCGGGAGCGGGAAGTGCTCAGGCTGATCGCCCGTGGCTACACCTACCGGGAGATCGCCAGGGAGCTGTTCATCTCGGTGAAGACAGTCGAAAGCCATGTGTCGTCCGTGTTGCGCAAGCTGCAGCTGTCCACCCGGCACCAGCTGTCGCGCTGGGCGGCCGAGCGCCGCCTTACCTAGACGCCGAGGGCTAGCGCCGGGCCTCCTCGCGCATGAGAGCTGGCAAGTCGTCGGGACAGGGGGCCGCCGCGGACACCTCTCCGGTCAGGCCGCGGGCGGTGAACCACCTGCTCACGTTGACGGCATCGCGGTCGAGGAACTCCGCGCCGCGCGGGTTGGCATAAATGTCCACCACCTGCGGAGTATCGATCATGATCAGCTGACCGCGATGGACCAGCAGGTTGTAAGCCGACAGGTCGCCGTGGGCCATACCAAGGCGCGCCAGCATGGTGATGATCTGCACGCATTGGTGCCATAGGTCAGTGAGCTCGGCGCCACGCAAGCCGACTTCGGCCAGTCGTGGCGCAGCCGTGCCGTCGGGCTCGCCGATGAACTCGAGCAACAACTCGGTGCCGAGAATCTGGACGGGATAGGGGACCGGCAGGCCGCCCTGGTAGAAGCGGCATAGTGCAGAGAACTCCGCGTTCGCCCACTGGCCTGCGATCATCTCTCGGCCGACAGCGGTTCGGTTGGCCATGGCGCGGCTAGCCCTCGACTCGCGTACCCGGCGGCCCTCGAGGTATTCAATGTCGCGATGAAAGAGCCTGTGTTCGGCTGACCGGTAACGCTTGGCGGCAAGCAAACAGGACCTGGCAGTCTCCGGGACGGCGCGCCGCAGCAGGAAAACGTCGGCCTCCTTGCCGGTCTTCAGGATGCCCAGCTCGGTATCGGTGGCGGCGAGGTCGGTAACGAGCCAGCTCGGATGCGGCCGTGGCCCGCGCTCGCTCGCTGTGGACTGGTCCCAGGTCGACCAGCGGTCGCCTGCGATGAGGCCGTAGGACTCGTCGAGCTGCTCGAGCGTGGGCAGCGAAAGCCGGTGGCGGTTACGTTTTGCGAAGGCGGGTTCGTCGTCGTCGAATCGCCGCTTATTGCGGCGGCCGGGTGCAGAAGGCGGCACGGGCAAAGCTCCTGGGCGTGAGGTAACGGAGGCCAGCATGACGTGCAGATCGAGGTTGACCATCTGCGTGCCTCCCTTCCGCTCCGGGAGCTAATGTCTGGCGCGAGCTACGACCCCGATGCGGACGCGCGCGATGCGGGTGCTCGCGATGCGGGTGCTCGCGATGTGTGTGCCGGGCATGGCTGATGCCGGCATGTCCGGCCGAGGTTGTCATGACAAGGCGACGCGAGCAACTGAATTTTCGGCACCTGAAGCCGTGGCTCAGGCTGGGGCTGTGCTGGTCGCCCGGCGGGCCTGCTCCGCCGTCATGACCCTGGCGATGCCCACCGTGGTCCAGCCGGAGCTTTCCTCGAGGTCATCTCGCTGCATGGCCGCCTGGTACTCGATCGCGACCGGGCCGACGGCGACCAGATCTGAGTGCTCATTCCGCATCACCAGGACGTAGTTCATGACGTCTCCTTGGTCGGCTCCGTGACGTGGGATTAGGCCGCGTACGGCGGATTCAATCGCGCCGACTCGCCCGGCGCCGAGGAATGGCGGATCAAGCCGTGCGGTCTCGTACTGACCGGTAGAGCCGGATGCCGAAGAAGGCGGCGGCGCAGATCGCCGCGATCGCGATGCTAAGCGGCTGACCGGCGCCCTGGCCGCGCTGGGCGGTTTCGAGATTGAGCCAAACAGCTGCGCCGCCGAGAGCCACTGCTAGCGCCAGGATGGCACCGACCGCCTCGGCGCTGCCGACCGGCAGCGCGATGACGGTGCCACGGTCCTGCCATCTGGATCGCAACACCCAGAAGGCCAGCAGTGCCAGAGCGCCGAGGAATCCGGCGGCAACGCCCTGCAGGAGGATGTCGCCGATGTGGTCAGCGGTCATGGCCGCGACGCAGGTGCGGGCTGATGGGTCGCCGGCCAGCCAGCGCGCGCAGTCCGCCTGGGTGTAACTGCCGGGCGGAAACGGCGCTATTACAAAGGTGCCGCCGCGGACGGCTGCCATTGCCCAGCTGATGCCCGCGGAGATGGCGTAGGCGACCAGGGCTACGCCGCCGACCAGCGCGCCAGCTAGCGCGGTGCGCCGCAGGAGGGCCGCGGCAGGCCGGGAGAATTGCGTGGTGCGGCCCGTTATCGCGTGCTGGGGCCCGACCCTCGCCACGGCGGCAGCCTCGGCTTCGTGCCGCGTCAGCCCGGCCGCGATGCCCTCGGCTACGACGTCGTGCAGGTGCGCCTCAACCTCAGCCAGAGTGCGCCTGACCTCCCGCGGGGTGCCGGGCAGCGTGAGTAGCAGCCCGTCCAGGTAGTCCTCCACCGGCTCGTTCATACCGGCCTGCCGAGCACCAGGGAAACTGAACCGCTGAACGCGCGCCATTGCCGCGCTTCCTCGGCCAGGGACCGCTCGCCTGCCGCGGTGATCCGGTAGATCCGCCGCTTGCGCCCCGCCACCACCTCCCAGCTGCTTGCTAGCAGCCCAGTTTGCTCAAGCCGGTGCAGGGCCGGATACACCGTGCCTTCCGGCAAGTCGAAGGCACCAGCACTGCGTTCCCGCAGCCTGGTGATGATGGAGTAGCCGTGGCCGGGGCCGGACGACAATACTGACAGCAGCAACAGGTCCAGGTTGCCTTTGAGCTTCTCGGATTGCATACCTAGATATGCTAGGTATGCAACGGCAAGCTGTCAAACCTCGACCGGGTAGGGCGGGTGGGCGGCCCGATGTTGCACCGGTTAGGGGAGTGCAGAAGGATCGGTGCCATGCGCCTGGATGACCTGCATGACCATGCTCTACGCCGGCTCCAGCCCGAGGTGGCTGAATACTTTGATCAGGGTGCCGGGGCCGGGCTGAGCGTTGGCGAGGCAGCCGCGGCGTGGGACCGGCTCAGGCTGCGTCCGCGCGTGCTCAGGGACGTGTCCAGCATCTCGACCGCGGCCACTGTGCTGGGACGTCAGCTCGCCACACCGGTGCTGGTCGCCCCCACCGCGATGCAGCGCGCCGCGCACGCAGACGGCGAGGTGGCCACCGCCCAGGCTGCCGCTGCGGCCGGTTCGCTGATGGAAGTGTCCACGAACTCCGGTTCCAAGTTTGCCGACATCGGCGCGACTGGGGCGCCGTGGTGGCTCCAGGTCTATGTAATGCGGGACCGAGGGCTCACCAGGGCAATCCTGGACCGGGCCGTCGAGGCTGGCGCCTCCGCGCTGGTACTGACGGTGGACACCCCGGTTGTGGGGCGCAAGCGAAACGCCGGGAAGACCATCTGGGAGGTCATGCCTGAGGACTACTCGCTCGTCAACGTCGAGGACGCCACGGTACCGGCGGACGGGCTAGATCAGGCCGATGATCTCACTCCGGAGGTCATCAGCTGGCTCCGCGACGCCACCGGCCTGCCGGTCGTGGTCAAAGGCGTGCTGCGGGCCGACGATGCCCGCGCAGCCGTCGCTGCTGGCGCGTCGGCCGTGCAAGTGTCCAACCACGGCGGCCGGCAACTGGACCTGGCCGTCAGCACCGCTGAGGCGTTGCCGGAGATCGCGGCCGCGCTGGCCGGCAGTGGCGCCGAGATCTACGTTGATGGCGGCATCCGACGGGCGGAACATGTACTTGCTGCCCTGGCGCTCGGCGCGAACGGCGTATTCATCGGACGCCCGGTTCTTTGGGCCCTCGCAGCAGGCGGCGCATCCGCGCAGGGCGGCTGCGAAGGAGTGCTCGCGCTGCTCCGCGATTTCACCGACGAGCTCGGCCACGTCATGGCGCTGGCAGGCGCGCCTTCCATCAGCGAGATAACAGCCGACCTGGTCCAGTTGCCGACCGGCGGCTATCCTCAGGAACCGTTTCGCGCTATCTGAAGGTGGCACGCAGCCGCGGCCGGGACTCCGCTTTCCGCATCCGGCCAGCGCTGGCCGGATGACGTTGCTGCCCTCCGCACATCCGTCAGCCGGCGTCTTCTAGCCGCTTCTTCAGGGTCTGGCAGTTTTGCGGTAGTTCCTTGCGCGCCTGCCGGACGACCATGGGAACCAGCATGTTGCCGATGCCGTGGCCGGAGAAGTCGAGCTGGATGGTGACGCGGGACTGGGCGCCTTCTTGTCGCGGTTCGACGCTGACCTTCACATCTGCCCGGATCGGGCCATCGATGCCGCGGATGGCCCAGGCCCTCGGCGGAAGGATCTCGGTGATCTCGGAGGTCGAAGTCCGCTCAGATCCGCCAATGCGCCGGGTCATCGTGCATTTAGACCCGACGCTGGGCGCTCCGTCGCCTTCGACGTGGCCGCTGACCACACCAGATTGCCATTCGCCGAATCGGCTCGGGTCAGTGACGTACGCGAAGACCTCAGCTGGCGGCCGGGCGATGTCGACCGCCGACACTATCGGTGCCATTCCTGCTCCTCGTTCCTGGCCATGGCAGGCTGCGCTCACATCCGATCCGCTCGCGCTGAAATATCGTTCATCACATAACGCTCAACCTACGCCTGGTCTGGCGCGCCCCGCAGCGCCGATGCGGGGACCGCGACGGGGTCCGCGTCCGAGCGTGGCGGTGTAGGTCGTGTCCGGCCGCTAGCAACCAGCGGCGTCGCCTACCGTAGGGGGCATGAAAGCGCCAGGAGGCCGCTCCGGCCCCGGGACTGACGATCAGGGCGTTACCGTGCTCGTGGTCGAGGACGACGCCAGCATCGCGGCCCAGCTCGTCCGTGGGCTGAGCAGGGGCGGCTACCAGGTCGATCACGTTATGACCGGGCACGACGCGCTGTCCTGGGGTGAGCCCGACGTCGTGCTGCTTGACCTTGAGCTGCCTGACCTCGATGGGGTTCAGGTGTGCCGCAAAATGCGCGAGCGCAGCGCCGCCGCCATCATCGTGGTCACCGCGCACGGCGAAGAGACTGACCGGGTAATGGCGCTTGACGCTGGCGCCGACGACTATCTCGTCAAGCCCTTCGGGCTGGCCGAACTCCAGGCCCGAATCCGCGCCGTACTACGGCGCGTCCGGCCCGGCGGGGACGTGGTGAGGCACGGGCCGCTAGTGGTGGATATCCGCACCCACCGGGTGACCATAGCTGGCGAGGAGGTGTTCCTGACGCCGAAGGAGTTCGACATCCTGGAGTGCCTGACTGCCGACCCCGGCAGGGTGGTGACCCGGCAGGAGATCCTCGAGACGGCCTGGGACGCGCACTGGTACGGCCCGACGAAGGTGCTCGACGTCCATGTCGCCTCGCTGCGGCGCAAGCTAGGCGTTCCTGGCCTGATCGAGACTGTTTACGGCCGGGGGTTCCGGCTCGGCGAGGCCTGAGTGGCCCGCCGGATCGTCTTGTCGGTCCTGGCGCTGATCGTGGTGGTCCTTGGCGTCGTCGCTGTCCCGCTCGGCCTGCTGACCGCCGCGCAGGACATGCATGACTTCCGCGACGAGACGATCGCGTCAGCGACGACGCTCGCCAATGTTGCCGAGGAACGGCTTGATGATGGGAACGGGGGACTCGCTCTCGCCCGCACCGTTTCGCAGCTCGGCAGGTCTGGCGACTCGGTCACTGTGCTGAATGCGGCAGGGCAACAGATCGCCGGCACGCCGGTGCGGCCCGCGGTTTCCAGCGCCCAGCTGTCCAGGTCGCGCGCGACGGGCCGCACTGGCCTCTACACCGGTGACGACTGGATCCTCGTGGTGATGCCAGTGCGCAGTGATTCAGTTCGGGGCGCGCCTATCCTCGGAACGATCGTGCTGGAGCGGCCGACGACGGCCGTCGACCGGCGCGTCGCGCTGCTCTGGACGCTGATCGCGGCGGTGGCTGGCGCTGGGCTAGCCGCCGCCGCGCTTGTCGCGATCGGCCTGGCCCGCTGGGTGTCCAGGCCGCTGAGCGACCTTGAGCACGCTGCCAGGGACCTCGGGGACGGGGCCCTCGGTACCCGCGCGCCGGCGAGCTCTGGTCCCGACGAGGTGCGCAGACTGGCAGCGAACTTCAATCAGATGGCCGGCCGCCTTGAGGCTCTCGTGCACGGTCATCAGGCCACCATGGCCGACGTCTCGCACCAGCTGCGGACTCCGCTGGCCGCGCTCAGGCTGCGGCTGGACCTGCTGGCCCAGGATTGCGACGAGCAGACGGCCAGCGAGCTGGCTGGCGCGCAAGAAGAGATAGCCAGGCTGTCCAGGCTGGTGAACGGCCTGCTGGCGGTCGCGCGCGCGGAGAACATCACCGCCGCGCCGGTCCTGGTGGCTGTCGATTCGGTGATCAGCAGCCGGGTGGCAGCGTGGCGGCCCGCTGCCGACGAGCGCAATGTTGCCCTGCTTGCGGCCGTGGAACCGGTGGTGGCCCGGCTCGGCGATGGTCATCTTGAGCAGATCCTGGATAACCTCATCGCGAACGCGCTCGACGCACTTCCGGCCAGCGGCAGCATCAGGATCGGCTGCGTCGCTCTAGCGGATCGGACGGTTGTCACAGTTGCTGACAACGGCCCTGGCATGCCCGTTCAGCAGCAGAAGCTGGCTTTCCGGCGGTTCGCCACGGGCGAGGCTGGTGGCATCGGCCTCGGCCTGGCGATCGTGCACCGCTTGGCGGTGGCCAACGGCGGCTCAGCGACTCTTTCCGACACTCCTGGCGGGGGACTTACCGTGACAATCGACCTGCCGTCGGCCGCTCGAGAGCGCGGCCAGCGCCGCGCTATCGGTGCGATACCCGGCGGCTCCGGCCAGGCCGACCCGCTCGGTCAGCAGCGGTGGCAGCGGCGGTCCAGCCGCCCTGGTGACGATCATCACCCGCCAGGCTGAGCACGATTTACCAGTTCTGAACGATTCCTGAACCGGTCGTCCTGATCGCGCCGGGCAAGCTGATGACATTGCTTTCCCGGCTGGGCATGCCCGCGCACCATCAGGCGGCGGCTGCGCCCGGGGAGGGAGCGTCCGCGACCGGCATGGTGCGGGCGTCCGTGGCGAGTGCCAGGCCGCTTAGCGGCCGGCCCGCCGCCTGAGCACCCGCAGGGAGATTTCCGCGTGCCAGAGCACATGCGCTATGCGTCGAGGCGGCGCGACGACAGGCTTGCCCGGGTCCGGAAGTTGTCACTCTGGATCACCGGCGGTGCTGCTGCCGCGTCGCTTGGCCTGGGCACCGCTTTCGCGCATGAACTGCCCGGGCATGCCAGCGCGGCCACCAGTAGCACGGCCCGCAGCGGAGCGACCGTGAGCGGCTCGCAGCGGATCGTCGGCGGCCCGTCCCAGCCAGGCACGGGCCACCCAGGCAGCGCCCACGGAGGCACGAGCCGCGCAGGCACCGGTACCGCAGCTACCGGCAAGTCAGGCAGCCGTCGCCACCCGCCCGCGCTCGCGAAGCCAGCGCAGGCCCCGCAGCCGGCCAGCAATCCCGCCGCGCCGCCGGTAGTCAGCTCTGGCGGATCGTGAGGTATGGCGAGCTCATCCGTCTTCCCCGGATCACTGGCTGCGGGTCACCTGCTGGCGGCAGGCGGCTACAGCCCGAGTCCGCTGTGGATTGCCACTCGTGCCACCGGCGTGGTCGCGCTGGTGCTGCTGACCATGACGGTGGCGCTCGGCGTGGCCGGAACTGCGCGCCTGTCGACACCACAGCTGCCGCGGCTGGTACGGGCCGGGCTGCATCGGAACGTATCGCTGCTCGCGGTGGCCTTTGTCGCCGTACACGTGCTGACGACGGTCCTAGACCCTTATGCGAGGATCGGTTTCGCGTCGGCCATCGTCCCGTTCAGCTCTGCCTACCGCCCGTTGTGGCTGAGCCTGGGCACGATCGCGTTCGACCTGCTGCTCGCCATCGTCATCACCAGCCTGGTCAGATCCAGGCTGTCGTATCGCACCTGGCGCGCCGTGCACTGGCTGGCGTACGCGTCCTGGCCAGTCGCGCTCTGGCACGGGCTCGGGACCGGCACGGACAGCAAGCTGTCGTGGTTGCTGGTGCTCGACGCGATCTGCGTCGTGGCGGTGGCCGCCACAGTGGCCTGGCGGCTGACCCTCGCGCCGCGCGGCGGCCTGCGGATCGCCGGGATGCTGGCGACCGGGGGTTTCGTGCTCGCGACGGTCGGTTTCGTGGCGATTGGCCCGCTGCAGTCGGGCTGGGCCAGGCGGGCGGGCACGCCGGCCGCGCTGGTTGGCTCGGCCACTACCGCGCGAATCCCCGCGGTCACGATGTCGGCCGACTACGCCGGCCAGGTGCGGCGCAACCCGGCAGGCCCGGAGCAGGTTGTCATCCGGGTTAGCGCCCGCACGACCGCGCGGCCAGCGCACGCGCTAACGATCGTGCTGAAGGGCACGCCGGATGGCTCGGCGATCAGCATGTCCAGCGGCACGGTGCGGTTCGACGCCGTGCCGGGCGGCCAGACCTACGCCGGCCCGGTGACTGTGCTGACCGGTCACCGGCTGACTGCGGCGCTCCGCGGCCCGGCGGGCCAGCGGGCACAGGCGCGGCTCACACTTGTGATCACAGGCAGCCGGGCAGCCGGGCGGATCGTGATCGGGCCGGGAGCACAGGCATGAGCGCCCAGCCGGATATGAGCGGATCACTGCGAACACCGGTAGCGCGGCTGACCGCTGGCTGGCAGGACATACGCAGGCCAGCGACGCTGCGCGAGCACGCAGACCGGTACGGACCCATGCCAGCCGCCGCCAGCCGGGGCCAGCACGCCCTGCTTGACGAGGTGTCCGCGGCCGGCCTCACCGGGCGGGGCGGCGCCGGGTTCCCGACCGGAACGAAGATGCGTGCCGTTGCCTTGAGGCGAGGGCCGTCGGTCGTAGTCGCCAACGGAATGGAAAGCGAGCCCGTGAGCGAAAAGGACCAGGCGCTGCTAGCCCGGGCGCCGCAGCTGGTGCTGGACGGGATCGAACTTGCTGCCGAGGCTGTGGGCGCGACGGAAGCGCATCTCTGCTTGCCCGTGAACAGGCAATGGCTCATTGACCAAGTGCACGCGGCAATCGGCCAGCGGCGCCAGGCCGGGTTCGGCGGCGTGCCGATCACCGTCGATGAGGTCCCGCATCAGTACGTATCGAGCGAGGAAACCGCGCTGGTGCACTGGCTCAACGGCGGCGAGGCCAAGCCGACAACCACGCCTCCCCGGCCGTTCGAGCGCGGTGTCGGCAAGCGACCGACGCTGCTCGACAACGTCGAGACGCTCGCGCATGTGGCACTGATCGCCCGCTACGGCGCGTCCTGGTTCCGCCAGGCCGGGACGGCCGACACGGCCGGGACGATGCTCACGACCCTGACCGGGTCGGTGGCGCAGCCCGGTGTGTACGAAATCGAGGCCGGCGTCCTGGTCAACGACGTACTCGCGATGGCCGGGGTCCGGCAGGATAGCCAGGCAGTGCTGATCGGCGGGTACTTCGGGACCTGGCACGACATCGCCGACGTCGGCGAGCTTCCGTTCAGCACAGCCGGGCTGCGCCCAGCTGGCGCCGCTCCCGGTGCTGGCGTCGTTGTGGCGCTGCCCGCCGGTTCATGCGGCGTGGCGGAGGCAGCCCGGATCCTTCGCTACCTGGCCAGCGAAGGCGCACAGCAGTGCGGGCCGTGCATGTTCGGGCTGCCCGCGATCGCTGACGACATGGCGCAACTAGCGTCGAATCGGCCCGAGGGCGATCCGCTGGAGCGGATGCGGCGCCGGTTCGCGCAGATCGCTGGCCGTGGCGCCTGCCGTCATCCGGACGGCGCCGTGCGGATGGCATCGTCAGCATTGTCGGCGTTCGGCGCGGACGCCCACGCGCATGCCCGCCGCCGTTCCTGCCTGGCGGCGAACCGCCTCGAAACGCGCCGGCAAGCCGGTCACCGCCCGCCCGACCGCCACGACGAGGATCGCGCCACTGTGCTGGCCCGAATACGGCCCGGGGCGGACGGGAGTCAAGTACGCGCTGAGGGGGGCCGGAAATGACGATGGAGATCCAGATTGATCCGATCGCATGCACCGGGCACGGCCTGTGCGCCGACTTGCTCCCCGAGCTGATCGAGCTGGACGAGTGGGGCTACCCGATGCTGCCCGATCACGTCCCGGCTGACCTGGCAGCGCATGCCCGGCGCGCGGTCAGCTCGTGCCCGACCCTGGCGCTAAAGCTTGTCCGGACGTCGCGAGAAGAGGAGCGACGATAGGTGGGCCAGCAAGCGCCGGTGCGCCGCGGGCAACATCGCCGGGAAACCACCTCAATGACCGGCGTCGAGGGCAACGAGAAGCTGACCGCGATGACCGGGGCCGTACTGCTGCTCGGTTTCGCTGTCGAGGGCTTCACGATCGTCTCGATACACAGCCTGATCGTGCTGCACTTCCTCGTGGGCTTCCTGCTCATCGGGCCGGTGCTGCTGAAGATCGCCTCGACCGTGTACCGGTTCGCGCGGTACTACACCGGCTCGCGGCCGTATATTCGCAAAGGCCCGCCCGCGCCGGTCCTGCGCGTGCTCGGCCCGCTGGTCATCCTCACTTCACTGGGCGTGCTCGGTACCGGGGTGATGCTGGCGATAGTCGGGCCGGGCCACGGCGGGCCGTGGCTGTTCCTGCACAAGGCCTCATTCGTGCTGTGGTTCGGGGTAATGACCATTCACGTGCTGTCCTACGCGCCGAAGCTGCCCAGGCTGCTGTCCGCCCGGCAGACCGATAACGGCCAGCCAGTGCCCGGCGGGCCCGGCCGCTGGCTGGCGCTGTCTGCGGCGCTCGCGGTCGGCGTCGGGATCGCCGCCCTGACCATGCACCTGTCCGCCAGCTGGAGCACCTTCTATGGCGGCTTCCACTAACCGAGCTCAGGCGCGGACCAGGTGAGGGCGCCCTTCTCGGTGTACCAGGTAATGACCCGGACGACGAACTGGCCGGCCCGGACAGGCGGGATCGTCCTCAGCCAGCTTGCGCGCCCGCGCCACCGACCCACGTTCCCCGGCATAGGGGTGCACGGAGCCGCCAGGTACGCAGTCGAGGCGCTCTCCGATGCGCTGCGGCTGGAACTGGCAGATTCGGCATCAAGGTGGTACTGATCGAGCCGGGTTTCACCGCGACGGGCCTCGGCTCGGCCGCTGACGCCGAGAATTGCCTTGCCGGATCAGGAGGTGCCGGCGGATTACGCCCAGATCGTCGCGCGCGGAGCCGAGTACCTCGCCAGTCAGATCGCGACTGGTATCGCGCCTCAGGCGGTCGCAGCCGCCATCGCGGATGCGGCCGCTCGGCGCAACCGGGGCTGGCTATCTGGTGCCGGCCCGCTCCCTGCCGCTGATCGGGTTGCTCACCACGCTGCCAGACGGGCTGGCCGACAAGGCAAACTTCGCGCCGCGCGCTGACAGCGGAGCCCCGTGAGGGTGAATAACAAAGACTATCGCTGACGGCTAAAGGCATGGCCGAGCCCGTTTGATCGTATTGGTCGGCTACGGCGAGGGAACGCGACACGTGCCGAAGTATGATCGCTGCGTTACCCACCTATAGCGGGAGCGGAAAAGCGTGGCGCTAGGTAGGCACCAGCAAGTGCTGCCCAACCTCAGGTTGGACGAGCTACTCGATGAGCTGCAGGTAAGGCTGCATGCGGTGCTGGCCACCCGGGATCGGGTGAACGCGCTGTTCGAGGCTGTGGTAGCCGTCGGTGCCAACCTGGACATCGAGGTAGTGCTGCGCGGCATCGTCGAGTCGGCGATCACCCTCGTAGACGCCCGTTACGGCGCGATGGGCGTGATCGGCGAGGGCGGGCGGCTGGGGGAGTTCATTCCGGTCGGGCTAACCGAGCAGGAGATCGCGCAGATCCATCACTGGCCGGAAGGGCGCGGGCTGCTCGGCGCGCTGATCACCGACCCGAAGCCGCTGCGGATCGCCGACCTGGGCAGTCACCAGCTGTCAGCGGGCTTTCCAGCCGGCCACCCGCCGATGACCTCGTTCCTCGGCGTGCCCATCAGGATCCGGGACGAGGTGTACGGGAACCTCTACCTGACGGAGAAACGCGACGGCGGTCAGTTCGATGAGGAGGACGAGGCCGTCCTGGTGGCCCTGGCCGCCGCGGCCGGTGTCGCGATCGAGAATGCCCGGCTCTATGACGAGGCGCGCCGGCAGCAACGCTGGCTGGCAGCCACCAGCGAGGTAACGCGCACGTTGCTGAGCGGCGCCGACGTCGGCCAAGCGCTCGAGCTGATCACTGGCAGGGCGCTGGAGATATCCGGGGCCGACCTAGTCGTCGTCGCCCTGCCCACGGGAGACGGCAGTCTGCTGAAGATTGAGCACGCGGCCGGGGTCGGCGCCGAGGAGGCGCTCGGCCTGGTGCTTCCGGCCCGCGGGTCGGCGTCCGGACGCGTGCTGGCAAGCGGCGAACGGCTCAGCGTGGAGGAGTTCCGGCACGACGACCGGGTGGCCACGGTAGCCCGGGAGCACATGAACCTCGGACCCGCCATCCTGGTGCCGCTCGGTGCCGCAGGCAACGTCCGCGGCGTCCTGACCGCCGGACGCCGGCCGGGTGCCATGCCGATAGCGCCCGCTGCGGCCGAGATGCTTATCACCTTCGCCAGCCAGGCCGGCATCGCGCTGGAGCTGGCAGAGCACCGGCGGCAGGCCGAGCGGGTGGCGGTGTTCGAGGACCGGGACCGCATCGCGCGTGACCTGCATGACCTGGTGATCCAGCGGCTGTACGCGACGGGCATGTCGTTGCAGGGAACGGCGTCGATGATTTCCTCCCCGGAGGTAGCCGAACGGGTCAGCGTGGCCGTAGACGCCCTTGACGAGACGATCCGGGAGATCCGGGCATCGATCTTCGCGTTGCAAATCCGGACCGACGCCAAGCCGGCCCGGCTGCGGGCCAGGATCCTGCAGGTGGCCGACGAGATGACCGGGTTGCTGGGCTTTGAGCCAACGCTGCAACTGGATGGCCGCCTCGACGAGGTACCAGATGATCTCGGCGACCAGATGCTGCACGCGCTCCGCGAGGCGCTGTCCAACGCGGCCAGGCATGCTGGCGCCAGCAAAGTCGAGGTAGCGGTCCGGGCGGCCGCCGAACTGTCGCTGGCCGTGCGCGACAACGGGTCCGGCATCAAGGAAATCACCCGGCGCAGCGGGCTGAAGAATCTCCAGGAGCGGGCCGCCCAGCTCGGCGGGTCACTGCGGGTGGAGCCGACCAACGGCGGCGGCACCGAGGTGGACTGGCGAGTACCGCTGGAAGTGGCCCGCAAGGCGACGGCTGAGTCGTAACCGGTTGCGTAGTGTGACGAGACGCCCCGACGGCCACTGTCGGCTGCCCGCGGCATTCAGTCGCGAATGGCGCCGCGATCTACCGAGCGGCGGCACGGATGTCGGCCGCCTAGACCCGGCTTACCGCGGCACGGGCACACCGGAGGCCGGACCGGAAAGGGACGCTGATGCTGCTGTCGCCTGATGCGCTGGGTGCCGCATGACTGAGCTGCCGGCCTGCCAGCTGGTGCTGCTGCGGCACGGGGAAAGCGAGTGGAACGCACTGAACTTGTTCACCGGCTGGGTCAACGTCGCGCTCAGCGCAGCTGGTGAGCGTGAAGCCTGCCAAGCAGGCAAGGTGCTATGCCGGCGCGGGCTGCTGCCGGGTTTCGCGCATACCTCCGTGCAGCGGCGCACGATCTGCACCGCTGATCTCACGCTGGCCGAATGCGACCGGGACTGGATCCAGGTGCGACGGTCGTGGCGGCTGAACTCCAATCACTACGGCGCGTTGCAAGGCCGGAACAAGGACGAGGTGCTGGCCGAGTTCGGTGAGCGGCAGTACATGACCTGGCGCAGGTCGTATGCCATCGCGCCGCCACCGATCCCCGACGATGACGAATACTCCCAGTTCCACGACCCGCGCTATGCCGCGATACCGCCCGAGGCGCGGCCGCGGACGGAGTCGCTGCAAGACGTTACTTCGCGGCTGCTTCCGTACTGGTACGACGCGATCGTCCCGGACCTGCGCTCCGGAGCATGTGTTCTGGTCGTGTCACACGGGAACACGCTGCGGGCGCTGGTCAAGCACCTGGACCGGCTATCGGCTGAGCAGACTGCGGCGCTGAACATCCCTACCGGCGTGCCATTGCTGTACCGCCTCGGGCCGGACATGAGCCCCGCGGGCAGCGGCCGCTACCTGGATTAGCGGGCGGAGTGATGCTCCGGCGGGTCGAAAACCCGGGACGCGTATGCGGCGGCTTGCGTGCGGCGTTCCATGCCGAGCTTGGCGAACAGCGCCGACACGTAGTTCTTTACCGTCTTCTCGGCCAGGTACATCCGCTCGCCGATCTGCCTGTTGGTCAGGCCCTCGCCGATCAGCTCCAGGATCTTGCGCTCCTGCCCGGTCAGCCCGGCCAGCGGATCGGCATGGGTGGCCTGCTCGCGCATCCGCGCCATCACCTTGCTGGCCGCCTCCGGGTCGAGCATGGATTCCCCGGACGCTACCGTGCGGACCGCGCCCACCAGGTCGGTGCCGCGGATCTGCTTGAGCACGTAGCCGGCCGCCCCGGCCATGATGGCGTCGAACAACGCCTCGTCGTCGCCAAATGAGGTCAGCATCAGGCACGCGATCTCCGGCATCTTCGACCGGATCTCCCGGCAGACGGTGACCCCGTCGCCGTCGGGTAGCCGCACGTCGAGCACTGCCACATCCGGCCGCAGTGCCGGAATGCGGGCCAGCGCCGAGGCGGCGGTCCCTGCCTCGCCGATGACGGTGATGTCCGGCTCGGTCTCCAGGAGCTCTTTAACCCCCCGCCGGACTATCTCGTGGTCATCAAGCAGGAAGACCTTGATCCCTGCCATGCCCTGAGCCTGCTCCGCCATCTGCCAGTCCTTCGCGGTCGCCGGGAAAAGCGCTATTCAGGGCCGGAACGAGTCGTCGGCCGGCACCTCCGCCAACGATAGCGGGGGCCGGGCCGGCCAGCGCAGGACCTTGGTCCCGCTGACACCGGTCTAAAGGCTCGATTTCCCGCCCGCCCCAAGCGCCGTCACCCGCATAGCGCAACATCCTGTCTATTTCGCTCGTACGAATCGGTCCTATTCGGGCGCCAGGATGGCTCAAACCTACATCGTGTTGGGCTGCACTGGCAGCAAGGCCACCTCCGCACTACGCCCACGGCATCAGATCCGCTCGGGCACCATGTCGATGGCGCCGCACGGGCACTCAGCGGCGCAGATGCCGCAGCCTTTGCAGTAGTCCAGGTCGATCTGGTAGCGCTGGCCGGGTCCAAGCTTGATCACCGCGTTGTCCGGGCAGACGCCGTAGCAGTTGTCGCACTCGAAGCAATTGCCGCAGGACAGGCAACGCCGGGCCTCGAACAGGGCATTGGACTCGTCCAGCCCACCGGTTACCTCGTCGAACGTGCTGACCCGCCGGGCCAGGTCCAGTTGCGGCCGCAGCGTCGCTGGCGCGTCGGAGTAGTACCAGGCGTTCAGGCGGCCGGCCTCGGCCAGCCGCGGCTCAGGCTTGCCAGCCGCCGGGTCCTGCGCTCCGCGCAGCCATGCGTCGATGCTGTGCGCGGCCTTCTTCCCGTGCCCGATCCCGACCGTGGCGGTGCGGTCTGCCGGGACCATGTCGCCACCGGCGAAGATGCCCGGATGACCGGTCATCAGGTCCGCGCCAACTTGAACCACCCCGTCGGCGATGGTGATACCGGGCACGCCGTCGAGCAGGGCAAGTTCGGCCTCCTGCCCGAGCGCTAGCACCACCGCGTCCGCGTCCAGTTCGGTGAACTCGCCGGTAGGCTGCGGGAATCCGGTCTCGTCAAGCTTCATCTTCTCGATCGTGAGCTTGCCGGATTCGGCCCGCGCGATGGTCGAGAGCCACATCATCCGCACGCCCTCTTCGGCTGCTTCCTCGACCTCGATGTCATGGGCAGGCATCTGCGCCCGGGTGCGCCGGTAGACGATCACCGCATCCGTCGCGCCGAGGCGCCGCGCGGTCCTAGCCGCATCCATTGCCGTGTTACCGCCGCCATAGATCGCAACGCGGCGGCCTAGTTGCGGTGGTTCGTTCCCCTCCATCGAATGCAGCAGCGTGACCGCGTCCAGGATGCGGGCGGAGTCCCCGGCCGGAATGTAGGCGCGCTTACCCTTCTGCGCGCCGACGGCGAGGAACGCCGCGTCGAACTGGCCGTCCGCCATGGCCGCCTCGATGTCGGTGACCGGCTGACCGGATTCCAGCGTAATGCCCATGGCGAGAATGCGGTCGATCTCCGCGGACAGCGTCTGCCGCGGCAGCCGGTAGGCGGGGATACCGTAGCGCATCATTCCGCCGGGGGCGGGCGCCGAGTCTCGCACCGTGACATCGTGGCCGAGCAGGCGCAGGTGGTAGGCGGCGGACAGGCCCGATGGCCCAGCGCCCACGACGAGCACGCACTTGCCGGACGGCGGCGCGGTGACCGGGATCGTCCAGCCCTGCCTGATCGCCTCGTCGCCGAGGAACCGCTCTACCGAGTTGATGCCGACGGCGGAATCCAGCTGGGCCCGGTTACACGCGGTCTCGCACGGGCGGTAGCAAACCCGGCCCATCACGGCGGGGAACGGGTTGTCCTGCACGATCTGCCGCCAGGCTGCCTCGTAGCCGCCATCCTCGGCCCGGTACAGCCATTGCTGGATGTTCTCCCCGGCCGGGCAGGCGTGGTTGCACGGCGGCATCAGGTCCACGTAGACCGGCCGCTCCGTGCGCCAGGAGCCAGTTCGGTTGGCCAGGCTGGAGCCCGGGTCCAGGGTGATCGCAAATGGCTTCTCCATCACATGTTCTCCTTGGCAACGGCCCGGTCCGATGTTGGCGCCCCCGCTGGGGTTGCCGGTGGCCGGTCCGGGGTCGCCGGTGCCCGGTCAGCGAGCCCGTGATCGGGCGGCAGCGCCCCGCTGAACCCGCCCGCCGCACCGCCCGGCGGCTGATCCGCGCCGAGCAGGCCGAACCTGGTGATGTTGCGGTCGGCGATCTGCTGCAGCCGGGCGATGGTGGCCGCGCCCGCTGGCGACTTGAACAGATGCGCGTACCTGGACTGCAGCTTCAGGTAATCCTCGACCGGTGCCTTCCGGCGGATCTGCGAGACGCTGACAACGTCCCCGGCGACCGCCTCGAACACCGGGAACAGCCCGGTCTGCTCCGCCAGCCTGGCGATACGGATGGTGTCGCTGGACGCGCTGCCCCAGCCCAGCGGGCAGGGCACCAGCACGTGCAGGTACCTCGCGCCGCGGAACTCCATGGCCCGGCGGACCTTGTACTCCAGGTCGCGCAACCCAGCCACGGTGGCGGTTGCCACATACGGGATCTCGTGGGCCATCGCGATCAGCGGCGCGTTCTTACCCTGGCCGAATACGTTGCCCGGCTCCGGGCCGACGGCCGGCGTGGTCGCCGTCCGCGCGGCCGGAGGAGTGGCGCCAGACCGCTGTACCCCGGTGTTCATGTACGCCTCGTTGTCGTAGCAGATGTACAGCACGTCGTCGTTGCGCTCGAACATGCCCGACAGGCAGGCGAAGCCGATGTCGACGGTGCCGCCATCGCCGCCCTGGCCGACGACGCGCACGTCCTGGCGGCCCTTGGCGCGCATGGCCGCGGCGATGCCGGTGGCGACTGCTGGCGCGTTGCCGAACAGCGAATGGATCCACGGGATCTGCCAGGACGTCTCTGGATACGGCGTGGAGAACACTTCCAGGCAGCCGGTGGCGTTGACTGCAACCATCTGGCGGTTGGTAGCTCGCATCGCCGTATCGAGCGCGTACCTGGCGCCGAGAGCCTCGCCGCACCCCTGGCAGGCGCGGTGCCCGCAATTCAGCGAGTTCGTGCGGTCTGGCTCGGATTGTACCGAGCGCTCGTCGTCGCCAAGCAGCCGGTTCCCGACCGCGAAGCTGCCGACTTGGTAGAACTTGACCGGCTGCACTGGCATCGTCTGACTCCCTATCAGATCTTCGTGGCGACGGCGCCAAGGTCACGCAGGATGTTCTCGGCGGCGGGGCCGGATCGCCGGGCGGCCGCCGCCCGGTCGAGTTCCCGTTCCACTAGCTGGGTATTGAGGTCAAGGAAGGTGAGCGGCGCCAGCTCGTCAGCCGCGGCCCTGGTGAACAGGTCGCGCAGCGAAGCCTTGGTGATAACGCGCCCGCCGAGCCCGGCGATGACTGTGTAGCCGTGCAGCTGGATGCCCGACAGCGCCATCCGCACGTTCGCCGACACGATGCCGCCGATGCCGACGGCCAGGGCCTTTTCCAGTACGACGACCCGGCGTGCGCTCTTCAGGGCCGCGCGCACCATCTCGAGCGGGAACGGGCGGAACGAGGTGATGCCGAGCACGCCGATCTTCATCCCGCCGTCCCGGAGCTCGTCGACAGTGTCCTTGATCGTGCCCAGCACCGAGCCGAGCGCCACCACGATGGTGTCCGCCTCCTGGGTCCGGTAATGCCGAACCAGACCGCCAGAGTCGCGGCCGAACTTGCCGGCGAAGGCTGCGGCGACTTCGGGGATGAGCCGGAGCGCCTGGTTCTGCCGGGCGTGCGCGAGGTAGCGCACCTCGGTAAAGGCCTCCGGGCCCACCATCGCGCCAATGGACACCGGGTCGTCTGGGTCTAGCACCTGCCTCGGTTCGTAGGCTGGCAGGAAGCTGTCGACCTGTTCCTGTGACGGCATCTCGAGCCGCTCATGCGCGTGTGTGAGGATGAAGCCGTCCATGCACACCATGACCGGCAGGGACACCTCCTCGGCGATCCGGAAGGCCTGGATTTGCAGGTCGAGTGCTTCCTGGTTGGTCTCGGCGTAGAGCTGGATCCAGCCGCAGTCACGCTGCGACATGGCGTCGCTGTGGTCGTTCCAGATGTTGATGGGCGCGCCGATGGCCCGGTTGGCGACCGTCATGACGATTGGCAGGCCGAGCCCCGAGGCGTTGTAGAGTGCCTCGGCCATGTACAGCAGGCCCTGGCTCGCGGTCGCGGTGTACGCGCGCGCGCCGGCCGCCGATGCGCCGATCGCCACCGACATGGCGGCGAACTCCGACTCGACGTTGACGAACTCGCACGGCGCGAGCTCGCCTGACTTCACCAGTCCGGCGAGCGCCTCGACGATGTGGGTCTGCGGCGAGATCGGGTAGGCGCAGATGACTTCCGGGCGGCACAGCGCGACAGATTCGGCGACCCCGCGCGATCCCTCCAGCTGACGGACAGTGCCAGTAAGGTGCGCCGTGGTGCTTGTCGTGGCCTGGCCACTGGTGGCGGTAGGTCCGCTGGCGGGTGCTGCCCCCTGTCGCCGCGGCGGGCATCCGGCCGCGGCGAGCTGCTCGAGCGCGCTATCGTAGGCCGCCCTGGCAGCCGCAGCGTTGCCCTCGCCGATGGCGCCGGGGAAACGGTCAGTGATGGCCGCAACGACGGCGTCGATGGAGATAGCGCCGGTCAGCGCGGCGAACCCGCCCAGCAGGGCCGCATTCGGCACTGGGCGCCCGACGTGCTGCTGTGCCAGCTCGGTGGCCGGGACGGCCAGCACTGCGCCGGGCTCGAGCTTGCCGGTGAACTCGCCGATGCCAAGCTCAGCCGCCGGGCGGCTGGAGTTGATCAGCAGCACGACCTGGTCGCCGGCGCCTTCGAACACGTTAACCTGATGCAGCAGCGTGGGATCCTGGACGATCAGCACGTCTGGGTGCATGACCGGCTCTCGCACCCTGATGGGCTTGTCGTCGATCCGGCAGAACGAGACAACGGGCGCGCCGGTCCGCTCGGAGCCGAAGCTCGGGAATGCCTGGGCGTGCTTACCCTCAGCGAACGCGGCAGCTGACAGCAGCTCGGCTGCCGTTACCACGCCCTGGCCCCCCCGGCCGTGGATGCGGATCTCGAACATCAGCGGCGTTCCCTCCTGCTGGCTGCGGTCCGGCCGCTAGTACAGCACGGACGGCGGTATCGTTCCCGATATTGCCAGCGCCGCCATCGGCCCGGCATGAGGCCTGTGGCCCGCGATGTTGGGACCATCGGCCTTTGCTTATTTCCGGCGGCCGGAGAACGTGACGGGACGGTCCCGGACTGGCGCTCCGGGACCGTCCCTGGGTGCCCGGCCTGCCCTCACGGGCCGGGCGGTCGGGGCATTAGGCCGGCTTGATGTGCTGATCCTGCCGGACCGGGATCTTCCGGCCTGACTTGTCCGCGCCCTTCGCCGCCAGCTTGACGGTCACTTCCAGGATGCCGTGGCCATAGAGGGCCTCGATGTGGTCCTCATCGGCGCCGGCCGGGAGCGCCATGCTGCGGCTGAAGGTGCCGTAGTGGAACTCGGAGTGGTGCTTGCCGTTGCTCTCCTCGCGGCGCTCGGCCTTGATGGTCAAGATGCCGCCTGAGACTGTCACCTCGAGGTCCTTATCTGGATCCACACCGGGCAGCTCCGCCTTGACGACGTACTTGCCGTCTTCGACGTAGTTCTCCACCCGGATCGGGTGGCCGGTGATCGGGCGCAGGACTGTCCACGGGGCCTCCAGCCAGTCGACCACGTCGCCGAACGGGCCTCGGTAATCCCTTCGTGTCAGCGTGCTCATCGCCACGCCTCCTCTCGTTCCTGCTTACACTGTTAACACCAGTCCGTGGGCAGGACCGATGGAAGGGCTGAAAGTTCCTCATGGGCGGGACCTTCGTTCCTTCCGGCGCCGCGGCTATCCGGCTGCCTTGCCGGCCGTTCTACATTTGCTTCACCAGGGGTGAGGCACGCAGGGAAGGGGGCTCCGGTGGCAGCGCACGGGAAGTCCGCCGACGGGAAGTCGGCCAGCGGCAAGCCCCCCGGCCAGGCGGCCGCGCCGGACGCGGACGCCGGGCGGGTGCCGCGCAAGCTCTACCGGTCGGAGCTGCTCAGGCTGCAGGCCGAGCTGGTGAAGCTGCAGGAATGGGTGCGCGCCGAGGGAGCGCGCCTGGTCGTCGTGTTCGAAGGTCGCGATGCGGCCGGCAAGGGCAGCACGATCAAGCGGGTCTCGGAATACCTGAACCCGCGCGTGGCCCGGATCGCCGCGCTACCTGCCCCCAGCGGCCGGGAGCGGACCCAGTGGTACTTCCAGCGCTACATCGAGCATCTGCCGGCGGCCGGTGAGATCGTGCTGTTCGACCGGAGCTGGTACAACCGGGCTGGCGTCGAACGGGTCATGGGATTTTGCACCAAGGAGGAGTACAGCCGGTTCCTGCATCAGTGTCCCATCTTCGAACGGCTGCTGGTCGAGGATGGCGTCCTGCTGCGCAAGTACTGGTTCTCGGTGAGCGACTCCGAGCAGGAGCACAGGTTCAGGTCCCGGCTGGACGACCCGATGCGCCGGTGGAAGCTGTCGACCATGGACCTGGACTCGATCACGAGGTGGGAGGACTACTCCCGGGCCAAGGACGAGATGTTCGTGCACACCGACATCCCGGAGGCCCAGTGGAACGTGGTGGACAGCGCGGACAAGCGCCGGGCCCGGCTCAACATGATCGCGCACCTGCTCGGCAGCGTTCCTTACCACGACGTGCAAATGCGGCTGCTGGAACTACCGCCACGGCCTAAGTCGACTGGGTACGTGCGGGCGCCGCGCGAGTCTCAGACCTTCGTGCCGGACTACGTGGCAACGTTGCTGGACCGCAAGTCAGCCCGCGCCAGATAGCGGCAGGCGGCCCGTGCCCGCCGGGTGACCGGCCGGGATGAGGCGCGCGAACTGGCCAGGCGAGACCAGCGCGATGTGGCCGGTTGCCAGCCACTTGATCACATAAGGCGGCGAGCCGTCGTCGTGCGGGACTTCGATAATGAGGCCAGTGCGGGCTGGGTCGCCGTCTATGACGAGCCGGTCGCCAACGTGCGCGTACATAGTGGCTGCCCCCTTCGCAATTGCCTCTGCCTTACCGTGCGTTATCCACCCTGCCCGGCCGCCCATGCGAAGGCAGCGGGCATTCGGCCTGCCGGGCCGGGACTTTGGGCACCGGGTTGCCCGCTCGTGGCCGCGCCCGTGCGGGTGAACCGGAGGCGCCGGCAGTGCGGCCCGCGAGCGGGCCGCACTGCCGGCGTTACGGTTGCCGACCTTATGGCGTGGGCTTCTGCTCGGCATCGGCCGTGGTCTGCGTCCCGCCGGGGGCGGCTTGCGCAGTGCCGGGCGCGGTCTGGGCGATCTCGGCGGCAGACCCGGCTGGCGTGCCGCTCGTGGTCCAGGGGCCGCCGCGCCAGATCAGCCGGTGCAGCGGGATCAGCCGCGGGATGTCGCGCAGGCCCGGAATGAACGGGATGAGCAGCAGCAGTAGCGTTGCAATTCCGGTCAGGTAGATCGCCCAGATGTCGACGCTGGCCGAGTTGTTGAACGGGGCCACGTGATACCACATCTGGTATAGCCACAGCCATGGCTGGCCGGGGTAGCTGCCGGTCTCGTTCATGACGCCCCATTGATCTCCGGTCAGGTGCAGGTTCGAGGCGAGGTTGTTGTAGTAGGCGCCGTCGGCGATGAACAGCAGCGGCTTGGTGAAGTCCGTGCCGTAGAACTGCCGCTGGGCCAGCAGGTCGGAATCGAGGGCGCCGCTCTTGCCCATGCCCAGTTCATAGCTCATCATGACCGGCACAGGGCCGGCGGCAGGCAGGTTCAGGTTGCCGCCGTTGAACGGCACCTTCTTGGCACCTGGCGCGGTTGCCTTGTCATAAGCGGAAGCCCACTTCTCCTGCTGTGCGGCCGGCGCGCTGGTAAACGTGCTGAGTGCGGCGGCCAGCGGCGGCGTGGTCTTGGCGAGCGCGGTCAGCGGGCTGAGCACGAAAAGCTGCTTGGCGTTGATCGGCTGGGTGATCCCTGCCAGCGTCTGCCAGTTAACGGGGCCGACTTGCTGCACCTGCCCCGATCCGTTGTTGTAAGGCGGTCCGTAGGTAGCCGTCTCGCTCGTGCCGTCCAGCTCGGTAGCGGTGGTGTTGACGAAGCCCACCTGGTCGATGCGTGCCCAGGTCTTGATGCTGAGCGGCGGCAGGTCCGGGGAGGACAGCAGTCCGGCCATGAGCAGCACCAGGGCGCTCGCGACCACGGCGGCGACGGTCCCCTCCTTCAGGATGTCGTAGCGACGGGTAGGACCGCGCCACGGTGCCGCGTCGGCCGCGGCTGCGGCCTTGCGCGCCTTGCGGTCACGCCAGATGGGGGAGCGTGCCGGCAGCGGGTGGCTGACGCCGCGGACCCGGACCATCAGCACGTGCGCGCCGACGATGGCGACCAGGATGATCGGGATCAGCACGATGTGCCACATCAGCATCTGGCCGAAGTTCATCACGTTCCAGAAGGAGCCGACGCCCACCGCATTGAAGGCGTCCTTGCCGTTGGTGGCGATCCACTGCGAGTCGAAGTTCGACTGCGACAGGTAGCCGGTGAAGCATTCCACCACCGAGACGATGAACGCGATCACACCGGTGATCCAGGTCATCGCCCGGCGGCCGCGCCAGGCCGCCATCCAGAACTTGCCCCACAGGTGGATCACCAGGAACGCCATGAACAGCTCGACGCTCCACAGGTGCGTGCTGTTGAAGAAGTGACCGACCGAGTTGTAGTGGTACCAATCGGGACCGCCCAGCGCGAGGGCGAAGCCGGACGCGATCGCCAGCCCGAGGGTGGCCAATGTCGCCACGCCGAACACGTAAATCCAGGACGAGACGTAGGCTGGCTGCCGGTCCGGGAGCAGCTTGCCGGGCGGCAGCACCCGCAGCGCGAACCGCCTCACCCGGTTGGTCCACATGCCGGCATCGGGATCGTCCGCGGCAGCCTCGGTCGCGTCCGGGATGTCACCGGCAAGCGTGCCGGCACCGAGGTCCGCCTGTGCGGCGTGCCGCTGCGGGAACGGGACCAGCAGGGCCAGACCGAAGATGACGACCATGACCGCGATGACCACGAGGTTGGCCACCGAGATATCTATGAACGACCAGCTCAGGTAGTGACCCGGGTGGTTCAGGTCGATGGCTGACGCCGCGACCAGAGTGTGAGGGCTCATCTCTGCTAGCTCCTTGCGGAAGTGGTTAGCCGGCTGCGGACAGCCGCAGGGAGACTCTCGTCCCGGTCCCGGCCAGGCCGTCAGGGATGACGGTCATTGATCGGCGGGACTTTGGTCCCAGGCTGTACCGATACGTCAACCGTCCTGGGCTGTCCGGATACGTTAACAGCCCGGCTATTCCGATACGTCAACAGCCGGCTGTCCCGATAGATCAAGCAACCGCCTCCCGTCCGTGCGGACGGGAGGCGGCTGCTGTGCGGGCTAACTGGCCCGAGCGCGCTGAGGTCAGCTTGCGCTGGCGTCGACGCGGGCTGCGACCTTCGGCAGGATCTCGGCCTCAGGCGGCGTGCGCCGCAGGTGGAACAGGCCGAGCAAGGACAGGAGCAGCATCAGGGCTGCGCCCGCGAATGCGGCCCAGGCGGCGATCAGCGCGATCTGGCCAAACTGCCAGAACCCGTACGCCTCCAGCAGCATGCTGCGCAGCGTCGTGCCCTTGAACACTGTCTCTACCTGAGCAGCCAGCGCGGTGTTCTTCGGGTTGGCCAGTGCCGCGCCGGACAGCTGCGAATAGGTCTTCCCGCCGCCGATCAGGAACAGGTGGCGGCCGATGAAGTAGTTGGCGTAGGTCTCGGCCTGCGCGCCGTTGGTCATAAGCTGCCCGGCGTAAGGAGCCATCGCTGCGCGGTTGGCCGCCGGCAGGATCTTAAACTCGGGGTTGCTCGTCGTCGGGAAAACGATCTTCTGTGCGGACAGCTGGCTGGTCACCTGGTTGTTGGCGTACGAGTGACCCCACACCAGCAGCACGCCTGCGACGACTAGTACAGCGGTAAGGATCAGGCCACCCACTGTCGCCAGCGCGTCAAAAGTCCTCCTGCGCATTTTGTTTGCCTCCTTGCGTCTTCCCGGGCGGTGGGCTCGGGCCAGCGGACTTGCTTAGCTGCGCAAAGCATCTGGTTGGCGCGGTGTTGCCGCGCAGGGCCGGGAGTCACGACCTCACAGGACTTCGGTCACCAGCTGTGCAAGCGGACCTTTGGCCCTGCCGTGGCCAGCGCCCGGCCGCTACCTTCCGGACTGGCAAGCCGCTCCTCGGAGCGAGCGGCGTGGCAACAGGAGGACGCCATGAGCAAGACAATCGTGCTGGCCGTCGACACGGCGCGCCCCGAGGCGGGTGAGCATGTGAGCGCTGCCGCAGAGATGGTGAAGGAACTAGCCGGAACCGGCGACACCGTAGTCGTGCTGCACGTGCACGAGTTCGCCATCGGCAGATTCGGCAGGATCCAAATTGATTGCGCGGAAGGCGACGGCGAGAAGCTGGTCGCCGAGGTCGTCGCGAGTCTCGCCGCGGCCGGGATCAAGACCGAGGGCGCGATCAGGGAAGCGGACTACGGGCACGTGGCGCGCAGGATTCTGGCCGCCGCGCAAGACGTTGGTGCCAGGATCCTCGTGCTCGGCTCGAGCAGCCGTACCGACCTGCCCCGGATGCCGTTCGGCAGCGTGTCGAGCAGGCTGCTGCACCTGGCGTCGCTGCCGGTGCTCATCGTGCCGATGCATTCAGCCGGGCACGTGCCTGAGCAGGCAGCCGCCACGGAGCGCGTCGTGCCAGCGGACGCCGTAGCCACCTGACGGCACGGCCAGCTGACTGCGTGCCCGCTGCGGCACCGTGACAAGATGTGACCGCGATGACGCACCGGCATGAGCGCACTCTGGCAGCGACCGGCCTCGCGCGGGTCGAGGGCGAAGGGTCGCTGCACGTCCGCGTGCTCGGCGACCAGGTGGAAACGGTCCGGCTGGACATCTACGAGCCACCGCGGTTCTTCGAGGCGTTCCTGCGGGGGCGCGGATACCGGGAGCCGCCCGACATCACCGCGCGGGTGTGCGGGATCTGCCCGGTCGCGTACCAGACCAGCGCCTTCCTGGCCATCGAGGCGGCTTGCGGCGTGCACGTCCACGGCCCGATCGCTGACCTGCGACGGCTGTTGTACTGCGGTGAGTGGATAGCCAGCCACGCGCTGCATATCTACATGCTGCACGCGCCCGATTTCCTCGGTTACCCAGGTGCCATCGAGCTGGCCCGCGATCACCGGGAGATCGTCGAGCGGGGCCTGACGCTACGGCGAGCCGGCAACGCCATCATGGAGGCCATCGGAGGCCGGGCAATCCACCCGGTGAACGTGCAGGTCGGCGGGTTCTACTCGGTCCCCGCCCGGCGTGACCTTGACAAGCTCGCCGACCAGCTGCGTGCGGTTCTCGAACCGGCGCTGGAGACGGTGCGCTGGGTGGCCGGTTTCGAGTTCCCCGATCTAACCGTGGACCATGAGCTGCTGGCGCTGAGCGCGCCAGGCAGTTACCCGATCGAGCGCGGCAGTGTCGTGACCTCGGGCGGCCGGGAGTTCGCGGCAGCAGAGTTTGAGCAGCACGTGGTCGAGGCACAGGTGCCGTACTCGACCGCTCTGCACGCCCGGCTGGCAGGCGAGGACGGCACTTACCTCACCGGCCCGCTGGCTCGGTACACGCTGAACTCCCGCTGGCTGCCGCCGCTCGCCGCTGCCGCCGCCGCAGCGGCAGGACTGGGGGACACCTGCAGGAACCCGTTCCGATCGATTATCGTGCGGGCCGTCGAGATCGTTTGCGCGATCGAGGAGGCCATCAGGCTGATCGAGGGATACCAGCCGCCCGCGGTCGCGCACGTTGACGTGCGACCGCGGGCAGGTACCGGCCACGGGGTCTCCGAGGCACCGCGCGGCGTGCTTTACCAGCGGTATGAGCTGGAGGGTAACGGGACCGTCAGGAGCGCCCGGATCATACCGCCCACCTCCCAGAACCAGGCGGCGATCGAGCGTGACCTGCGCCGGTTCGTGCAAGCGCGGCTCGACCTGACCGATGAGCAGCTGACCGCGCAGTGCGAGCAGGCCATCCGCAACTACGACCCGTGCATCTCCTGCGCCACGCACTTCCTCACGATGCGAGTCGACCGGTCGTGAGTGACCCGGCCGGGGTCGTCGTCATCGGCGTGGGCAACGAGTTCCGCGGCGACGACGGCGCGGGGCCGGAAGTGGTGGCGCGCCTGCGCGGACGGGTGCCTTCGGGCGTCCGCCTGATGCTGACCGACGGCGAGCCAGCTAGCCTGCTTGAGGCCTGGAGCGGGACGGCGGTAGCCATCGTGGCCGATGCCGTCGCTGGCGGGGCGGCCCCGGCCGGGACCTTGCGCCGACTGGTGCTCGACGCGGCCGCAACCGTCGCTGGTCTAACCGACCGCGACGCGGCCGTCTCCAGTTCGCACGGCCTTGGCCTGGAGACAGCCATCGGCCTGGCGATCGCCCTCGGCCGGCTGCCGGCCTTGCTGATCGTGCACGGCATCCAGGGTGCTGACTTCAGCCAGCGCCATGGCCTCAGTGAGCCCGTCGCGGCCGCCATCGGCGATCTCGCCGAGGCGATCCTCGCGGATGTTGCGCTGGCGGCCTCATAACCGCGCTGTCCCGGCGTTCGGCTGTGCGAAAGCGTAAAAAAGGCGCGCCGGGATAGACGCCACGCGATATCACCGGCATTGTGGCCTAAACGAGAGCGGGAGGAGCCAGGAATGGCTAACGGGCAACCAGTTGTGGCCGGCGGGCAACCAGCTGCGGCTAGCGGGCAACCAGCAACGGCTACAGGGCAACCAGCTGCGGCCAGCGGGCAACCAGGAATAGCCGATGGGCAATCAGGAATGCCGGCCGGGCAATTCATCTGGGATGACCTCGCGCAGTTTAAGCTGGAGAAGCGATTCCTCGACGGCTATCCGGACGACCAGCGAACGTTCTTTTCCCCCCGCGATGACGTCCACGGCTTGCTCGTGGCGCTGCTGAGTAGCGCGCAGCATTCCATCGTGGTCAACATGTTCGGCTATGACGACGACGAGCTGAACAAGATCATTCAGACCAAGCTGGCGGACGCGAACGTGTATGTGCAGATGAGCCTGGACCGCAGCCAGTCGACGGGAGCGCACGAGAAGCAGATCCTGGCCACCTGGGGCAACAACGCCTTCGGCAACAGCATCGCCATCGGCACCAGCTCAGTCCATAACGCCATCTCGCACTTGAAGATCGTCATAGTCGACGGCGTCTATACGGTGAAGGGCTCCACGAACTGGTCTCTGTCGGGTGAGCAGCAGCAAGACAACGAGCTGAGCCTCAGCCGCAACGCGGTCGTGGCGGCGGAAACCCGGGCGATCCTTGACCTCAACCACGACTTCATGCTGAAGCAGATGGCCGGTAACAAGGTCGACCCCAGCCTCATGGCGCCAACCAACGAGGGCGCGCTGCCGCCGTTGCCGCCCGTGCCGCCCTCTGCGCAAGATCCGTCCGCCGACGGAGAGTCGGGCTCCTAGCCACCGGGACGAACGTCCCGCGAGCTGCTGCTCTTGGCCCCTAGCCGCATTCCTGCTAGCCGGTTGGCCTGAAACCGCATAGCTGGTGGTTCCATGCCGCCTGCGGCTCGGGAGGGATGCCATGAGCAGGGGGAAGGTGCTGGTCCTCGGCGGCAACTTCGCCGGGACCTGCCGTGAGGGGGAACGCGATGACTGAGACCCAGGTTCTCCCGGTCGGCCAGCTGCGGACCGATCAGCTGCGGGTGCGCACGAGTTGCGGCCGGACGCTGGATGTAGGGGTCATGAAGCTAGGCGACGAGCACCGCCCGGCTAGCCGGGTCACCATGCGCGTCGGCCAATGCCCGCAGTGCGGCGACGGTTCGTGGGCTGCGCTGACGCCGGGCGAGGCACGGCGGCTTGGTCATGCCCTGCTCGCGCAGGCTGCCGACGCCGAGGTTCCCGGTCCCCAGCCGGACGGGAGCGGCCGCGTCGACGTGACCTGGTCGGGCGGCGAGAGCTACCGGATTGCTGCGCGCGGCCACGACCTGCTGACTGACCAGCCCGTCGCGAACGGCGGTCAGGATCTGGCGCCGACGCCCACTGAGCTGATGGTCGGCTCGATTGCGTCCTGCATCGCCTTCTATGTCGGTCGTTACCTGCGCAGGCATGACCTCGACCCGGTCGGCTTCGGGGTGCGAGCCGATTTCGGCATGGCGAGCGACCGGCCCGCCCGGATCAGCGATGTCCATATTGCGATCTGCGTGCCGAGTGGCGTTCCGGTGGACCGCCGCCAGGCTCTGCTGGCCGTCGCGTCCCACTGCACGGTGCACAATACGCTCCGGCAGCCGCCCGAGGTAACGATCACCCTGGACTGATTACGAACCGGCGTCGGGGCGATAGCCAATCAGGACGTAGAACGTCCGCAGAGGAAGCTACCTTGGCGCCATGACCGACAGTGACTACCCGTGGGAACCACCCCTGGCCGGGACCGAGGCCGAGCATCTCGTGGGTGCGCTCGACCGGCTGCGCACGACCTTCCGCTGGAAGGCCGATGGCCTCGATGCAGCGGGCCTGCAGACCCGCCCAGCTGTGTCCGAGATGACCCTCGGCGGCCTGCTCAAGCACATGGCCGCGGCGGAGGACTATATGTTCACCACCAAGCTGCACGGGGAGCCGATGGGGGAGCCGTGGGACGCGACCGGCTGGGACGGCAGCAACGACTGGGAGTTCGCATCCGCCGCCAATGACACACCAGAGCAGCTTTACGCGCTATGGGACGGCGCAGTTGAGAGGTCCCGCGCGCGGCTCGAGGCGGCACTTGCCGCTGGCGGACTCGACCAGCTGGTCCACGCGTCCGGGCCTGACGGCCGCCACGCCAGTCTGCGCCGCCTCCTGTTCGACCTGGTCGAGGAGTATGGCCGCCACACCGGACACGCCGACCTGCTGCGCGAGGCAGTGGACGGGCTGGTCGGCGAGGACCCGCCGGCTGGATGGCATGCAACGGCGGGGAACGGGACCTCGTAGGCCCAGCTCGAGCCCGGCGCCCGGGGCGCCCGGTCAGGCTTGCTGAGTTGCGCTGCCGGCCTGCTCGGCTGCGGTCAGGAACTCCTCGGCCGCAGCGTTGAACGTGCGGAAGACCCGGTGCACTTCGGTATCGGTCATGCCTAGCTGGCGGAGCTGCGGCATGAGTGCCCTGGTGTTGGGCGTCTCCATCGGCCCGAAGCAGCCATAACAGCCGCGCCCGAATGCCGGGCAGATGGCGCCGCAGCCTGCCTGGGTGACCGGGCCAAGGCACGGTATGCCGCGGGCGACCATGACGCACGCGGTGCCGCGCAGCTTGCATTCCTGGCAGACGCTGTGCGCCGGGATGCGCGGCGCCCGCCCGGCGAGCAGCGCTGACAGCAGCTCAAGGAGCTGCCTTTTGTCAATGGGGCAGCCGCGCAGTTCGAAGTCCACCGGGACATGCTCGGCCACCGCAGTAGAGGTCGCCAGCGTGGCGATGTAATCCGGCCTGGCATAGACGGCCGCGGTGAACTCGGTGACGTCGGCGAAGTTCCGCAGTGCCTGGATGCCGCCGGCCGTCGCACAGGCGCCGATGGTGACCAGCAGCCCGGACTGCGCGCGGATCGCCCGGATCCGGTCCGCGTCTTCCAGCGTGGTTACCGAACCTTCGACCAGGGACACGTCATACGGGCCGCCCGGGTCGGCGGAGGTTGCCTCGGTGAAATGGGCGACGTCTACCTCGGCGGCCAGCGCCAGCAGCTCATCCTGCAGATCCAGCACGGTGAGCTGGCAGCCGTCGCAGGAGGCCAGTTTCCAGACGGCCAGCTTGGGCCGTGGGTTCCGCGCAGCCATTTACAGCTCCCTCACCGCGAGCAGCGACTCAGCGACTGGATAGCTGACCACCGGGCCGTCACGGCACAGCAAGAGCGGGCCGAGCTGGCAGTGCCCGCACACGGCCACCCCGCACTGCATGTTCCGCTCAAGCGACAGCCGGATGCGGGCCGCTATCAGCCCTGCCGCCAGCAGCGACCGCGCAGTCAGTCGCATCATCACCTCGGGCCCGCAGATCAGCGCGGTCGTATGCGGCGGATCGAGGGCGGCCTGGCCGATGAGCTGGGTGACCACGCCGACGTTCCCGGTCCAGCGCGCGTCGGCTTTATCGACGATGACGCTCACCTCGGCGCCTTGGTCTCGCCAGTCCGGCAGCTCACCATCGAACAGCAGCTCGGCCGGAGACCGCGCGCCAGCAAGGACGATAATCCGACGGTAACGGGGCCGATCTGCCAGCGCAGCAAGCAAGGCAGGACGCAGCGGAGCCAGGCCGATCCCGCCAGCCACGAGCAGCAGATCCTGCCCTGTCGCGTCACCTTGGTCCCAGCTGGTGCCGAACGGGCCGCGGACCCCCACCAGATCGCCCGGTCCGGCCGCGCACAAGGCCCGGCTTACCGCGCCGACCGCGCGGATCGTCTGGATGAGCACCGGCTGCCCGGCTGGGCCGCTGACTGAGATCGGGATCTCGCCGACGCCGAACGCATACAGCATCGTGAACTGGCCAGGACGGAACGCGCCGATCGGCTCGGCGGCCGGCTCCAGGGTCAGCGAGACGGTGTCGTGGGTCTCGGCGCCGCGCGCGGTCACCCGGTAAGCAGCCGGAAGCATGGCGCTGGTCATGGCGACTCGCCAAGGCCGGCCGCGGAGACTGGCGCGCCGTAGAGATCCAGGATGCGGATCCTGGCCGCCTGCAGCCGGGAGATCGCGGTGCTGAGCAGGCGCCTGGTCAGCTGGTATCCGAGCTCAGAGTCGGATTCACACAGCTGAACGAGCCCCCCGCTCGGCAGCTCGAACGCAGACACCGGCAGCTGTGCGCAGGCGCCGAATTGCCACTGCAGCGCTGCCGAGAGCCATGACAGTCCGAGCTCATCACCAGGGCCGAGCGTCTCCACGATCAGCCGGTGACGGCCCGGCACCCGCAGGTCCAGGACCACCCGCCCGGTCCGGATCAGCCACAGCCGGGAAGCGTGCTCTCCTTCCTCGAAGATCCGCTGGCCGGCCGGCATCTCGACGCTGGACGCCAGCAACGCGAGCCGGCCGAGTTGCGCTGGGTGCAGCCCTCGGGCGAAGGCGTGCTGACCGAGGTCGGCTGGCTGGACGCCGCTCATGTCCGATCGCCGGGATCTGGTGACGGCCGTGCGTCGCGCTCGGCTCGTAGCGCTGCCACTTCCTCGGTCAGGTCAATGCCGACGGGGCACCAGACGATGCACCGGCCGCAGCCCACGCAGCCCGATGACCCGAACTGGTCGTGCCAGGTGCCGAGCTTGTGCGTCAGCCACTGCCGGTACCGGCTGACATCCGAGGACCGGACCGGGCCGCCATGCAGGTACGAGAAGTCCAGGTCGTAACACGACGCCCAGCTTTGCCACCGTTCCGCGTGCTCGCCGCTGAGGTCGGTGACGTCCTCGACCGTGGTGCAAAAGCAGGTCGGGCAGGCCATCGTGCAGTTGCCGCAGGTGAGGCATCGCGATGCCACCTCATCCCAGCGGGCTGCACCGTGGCTGGCCGCCAGCAGCTCGCGCAGCCCGTCGGCCTCCATGGCCCGGCCCATCTGCCCGGCAGCGTCCTGCACTGCATCGTGGGCGCTGCCCAGCGCGGCCGGTTCGGCCCGCCGGACTGGCAGCCGGCCAAGCACTGCTGTGCCGGCGGGCGAACCCGTTCCCACAATGAAAGTGTGCGCATCCGGCGTGACCAGTTCGGTCAGCAGCAGGTCGTAGCCCGGGCCGGCCTGCGGGCCGGTGCCCATTGACGTGCAGAAGCACGCTTCGCCTGGCTCGGTGCAGTTGACGGCGACGATGAATACGCCGGCCCGGCGGGCGGCGTAGGCGGAGTCGGGGTGGCTGGCGGCGCCCAGCACCCGGTCCTGGATCTGGATGGCCCGCAGGTCGCACGGGCGAACGCCGACGAAGGCCATCCTGGGCGACGCGGGGGCCGCCTGATCTGGCGTGAAGCCTTCACCGTTCCTTCGGGCGGACCACAATTTCTCGCGCGGCGGGTGCAGGAACTCCTTCCAGGACTGCGGCCCGGCGGAGTGCGCGAAGGCGGCGCTATCGGCGCGCTGGCGCAGCCGATAGCCGCCCGGGGACAGCGTCACGCCCCAGCCGAATGGCAGCTCGGCGGCGCTCTCAAGCTCGCCGAGGACGATCGCGTCCCCGGTTACCCGCGGGCCGATGACCTGGTAGCCGTCTGATTTCAGGACGCTGTGCAGGTCCGCAAGGCCAGATGCCTCCAGCTGCCAGGCCTCGGGTTGCTTGGTTACTTCGCTAGCCATAGCTCTCTCTCGGTGCTCTTCAGCTGCGATCAGATCATCATCGTGGCGGACACCGCCGGATCGATAGGGTCCAACGGCCCGCGTGCTGGTTCTGCGGGTGGCGGCCGCTTGACGTTGGGCAGAAGGTCCCGGAGAAAGCAGGCCTTCAGACCCTATCGATCCGGCGGTGTCCGCGGTGTTGTTGGTGTGGCGGGAGGGACCGAACGCCAAGGGTCACGGAGCTACCGGCTCGAGCAAACCGGTACACCGCGAAATCTGATCCGCGAGAAACGGGCGAGGTCCCTCCCGCTCAAGCTATGCCGACAGCGCCCGGGTTAATCCAGCAGGTCGGCCAGGTCGGTAACAACTACGTCGGCGCCCGCCTCGCGCAGCTCAGGGGCCTGGCCTACGCGATCCACGCCGACAACCCAGCCGAACCGGCCGGCCCGACCTGCCTGCACCCCGGCTAGCGCGTCCTCGAACACGGCCGCGGCCACCGGCGGAACCTTGAGTGTGTCGGCGGCGGCCAGGTAAGTGTCCGGGGCCGGCTTGCCGGCCAGCTCATGTTCCTGGGCGACGACGCCATCGACGACAGCGTCGAAGTGCCCGTACAGGCGTGCGGCGGCCAGCACTTGATGGCAATTGGCGCTCGCTGAGACCACCGCGGTGGCTAGCCCGGCGTCGCGGACAGCGCGCAGGTAGCGGACCGATCCGGGATAAGCCTGTACTCCTTCGGCCGCCAGCAGGCTGAGCAGGATCTCGTTCTTCGTCCGGGCCAACCCTAGGATGGTGCAGGCCTCGGCGGTGTCGCTGTCATGTCCTTCGGGCACTTCGATGCCCCTGGCCGCAAGGAAGGTCCGGACGCCGTCCGCGCGTGAGCGGCCGTCGACGTAGCGGTCGTAGTCATCAACCTCATCAAAAGGCGTGAAGGGCCTGATTCCAGATGCTGCTCGCTCGCGGAGGAAGTCGTCGAACACCTGTTTCCACGCCGTGGCGTGCACTTTCGCCGTCGGCGTCAGGACGCCGTCCAGGTCGAACAGGCAGGCGCGGATGGTGTCCGGCAGTCCGAGGGCCATGGCCAGGAGCCTAGGCGCCGATGAGGGCGTGCGTCCGGCCGCGCCGGGCCTTTAGACCCTGGCCGGACTGCGCCGGTCCTGGCAGCCTCAATAAACAGTGCGCTGACGAGGAGATGACCGGCCATGAGTTCGCATGTCGGTGAAATGATGACCCGTAACGTCGTGTCGGTTCGCAAGCATGCGCAGTTCAAGGACATCGTCCAGGTCATGCGCAATCGGCACTTCAGCGCGTTTCCGGTACTGGATACCGCCGACAAGGTCATCGGCGTGGTATCCGAGGATGATCTCCTGGTGAAGGAGAGCTACCAGGGAGCCGAAGGAAGGCCGGGGTTCCTGGCCCGGCGCGGCGACAAGGCGAAGGCAGCGGCTCTCACCGCAGCGGAGCTCATGACGAGCCCGGCCATCACGATCGGCCCCGAGGCTACCGTGGCCGAGGCGGCCCGGCTCATGCACGCCAAGCATGTGAAGCGGCTGCCAGTGGTCAACGACGATGGCAGGCTGGTCGGCATCGTCAGCAGGGTGGACCTGCTTGGCGTGTATGACCGGCCCGATTCGGAGATAAGGACAGAGATCCTCAAGCAGGTCATCGAGACCGGTTTCCTGCTGGATAGCCTTGCGTTCACGGTGACGGTAACTGCAGGCGTGGTGACGATGGCGGGGCCAGTTGACCGGGAGCCCGTCGCTTTGAGCCTGCTGGCCGCGATCCGGGAAGTGGACGGGGTCGTCGCGGTGCGCGACCGGCTGAACTATCCGCGGGGCAAGGGAACGGCAGGCGAGATGGGAGAGCGCAGTGGCGGACGTGGTACTCGAGAGCCTTGACGAAGACGAGTGCCTGCGGCTGATCGCGCCAGGCGGCATCGGCCGGCTTGTGTACGCGGGCAGGTACGACCTAACCGTATTGCCGGTCAATTACAAGATTCACAACGGCGCGATCCTGTTCAGGACCGCCCAGGACGGCGCGACCGACGAGGATCTGCGCACCGGTATCGCGCACGCCGAGTATCGCGTCGCGTTCGAGGTTGATGACTTCGACTACGGCACACGCGAGGGCTGGAGCGTCCTTGTCCAGGGCCCGGCCCATCATTTGGACTCCGAAGAGGAGCGCGCTGAAGCCGACGTGGCAGGAATCGAGCCCTGGCCAGGCGGGCAACGGGAGCATTTCATCGGGATAACCCCGGCCCGGATCACTGGCCGGCGGCTCAGGCGCGGCCCGGCCGGTGGTTCACCGGTCGGCGGGTAAGGGCACCGACGAAAGCAGGAGCGGCGAATGCGAGCGATAGTCTTCCAGGGACCGGGCCGCCAAGCCCTCCTGGACGTGCCGGATCCGGAGATTACCGATGAAGCCGACGCGATCGTGCGGGTCGACGCGACTACTATCTGCGGGACTGACCTGCACATACTGGCCGGCGATGTGCCGTCGGTGCGGCCAGGGCGGATCCTCGGGCACGAGGCTGTCGGGACGGTGGCAGAGGTCGGCAGCGCGGTGCATACCATCAGCCCGGGCGACCGCATCCTCGTGTCGTGCATCTCTGCCTGCGGTGGCTGCCGGTTCTGCCGCGAAGGCCACTACGGCCAGTGCCAGGGCGGTGGCGGCTGGCTGCTCGGCCATAGCTACGACGGGACTCAGGCCGAGTACGTCCGGGTGCCGTTCGCCGACACTTCGACCTATCACATCCCGGCGGGCGTCGCCGACGAGGAAGCCCTGATGCTCGCCGACATCATGCCGACCGGATACGAGGTCGGCGTGCTGAAGGCGGCCGTGCAGCCAGGCGACGTTGTCGCCGTGGTTGGCGCCGGCCCGGTTGGCCTGGCGGCGATCATGAGTGCGAGATTGTTCAGCCCGAGCCACATTATCGCCATTGACGTAGCCGACCGGCGGCTGGAGGCGGCCAAGGAATTCGGCGCAGACGTGCTGGTCAATGACTCGGTCGCGGATCCGCTTGAGGCGGTCAAGTCCGTCACCGACGGCCTTGGAGCCGATGTGACCATAGAGGCGGTAGGCGAGCCGGAGACCTTCGAGCTTGCCGTCCGGCTCACCCGGCCAGGCGCCCGGATCGCCAACATCGGCGTGCACGGCAGGCCCGCCGCGCTGCACCTGGAGGAGCAGTGGACCCGGGACATAACCGTGACGACCGGCCAGGTGGATACCTACTCGACGCCGATGCTGATGCGGCTGCTTGCCAGCCATCAGCTGGACACGCGCAAATTTGTCACGCACAGGTTCGGTTTCGACGAGTTCGACAAGGCGTATCTCGCGTTCTCCCATGCCGCCGACACCGGCGCGCTGAAGGTCGTGATCAGCCGCTAAGACGGCGCCGCCGTTACGGCATAAGTCCGTGCAGCGGGAAGACCGCGTTCCTGGTCGCCATGATGGCCTGGTCGACCGGGTCACCAGGGTCGAAGCCGGCCTCGAAGCTGGGGAACGCGCCACTTCCGCCCTCGGTCATCAGTTCAGGCGCCGGCTCGGTGGCTGCCCACTCGACGTACTCGCGCCACAGCTGCGGGGTCGGCGAGTCCGGATCGATGGGATGACCGGCGGCCTCGGCCAGCAGGTGCGTCCAGGTCCTCGGCACCACCTGCACGAGTTGGTAACCGCCGCCGCCGGTCAGCAGCCAGCGGCCACCAGCGACCTCATGCGCGAGCCGGTGCAATGCTGCGTGTGCCACGCGCTGGCCATCGACGCTGACCTCGAGGTTGGCCAGCGGATCGCTCCAATGCGTGTCGCAGCCGTGCTGGCTAACCAGCAACTGCGGACGGAACTGGCGCAGCAGCGGCGGCACGACCGCGTCGAACGCGCGCAGCCAGCCGGCGTCCCTGGTGCCGGCCGGCAGCGCGATGTTCACGGCCGACCCGTCCGCATCCGGACCGCCTGTCTCGGTAGGCCTGCCAGTGCCCGGGAAGAGCGTGGCCGGGTGCTGGTGCATGCTGATGGTGAGCACGCGCGGGTCGTTCCAGAATGCCGCCTGCACGCCATCGCCGTGATGCACGTCAATGTCCACGTAGGCGATCCGTTCCGCCCCTTGCTCGAGCAGCCAGGCAATGGCGATCGCCGGGTCGTTGTAAATGCAGAACCCGGCAGCGTTACCGCGCATGGCGTGATGGAGGCCGCCGGCGATGCTCGCGCCGTGTGCGGCCGACCCGGACCAGACCGCTCGCGCAGCCGCCAGCGTCGCCCCCGCCACCAGCGCCGAGGCGTCGTGCATACGCGCGAAGATCGGGTCATCTTCGGTGCCGAGGCCGTGGGCAAGCAGGGTTCCAGCGTCGGGCCGGACGGCAGCGTCAGTCCCGGCGGCGAGTGCGCCTGCCGCCTTGACCACCGCGATGTAGCGCGGATCGTGGACGAGCTGGAGCTCAGCGTCGGAGGCGGGCGTGGCAGGGGCCACTGTGACGTCCGGGAGAGCCAGCACGCCGAAGGCCTGGGCTAGCTCCATCGTGAGCTTGATCCTGATGGGCGCCAGCGGATGGGCCGGCCCGAAGTCGTACTCGGTCAGCTTTTCATCCCAGGCGACGTGCAGGGTGCAGGTCACGTTGCGGTCCTCTCCGAAGCCGTTCCGCTAGCGTGCCACATCCGCTGACAGCCCCCGCCCGGCGGCATGTGCCCGGCATTCCGTCTGGTGTCACCAATCAACGTGCCTGCCCGGGCTGGATCGTGCGCAGATACCTGATGGGAGCCAACCACGTCCGGGTGAGCTCGCAGGAGGGCCCGGCGCCCCCTCGGGCCAGGACGTTCGTCACTTTCGCTACTGGCCAATCGAGGTGAGCATCGAGTGACACGCGAAGGAGTGAAGAATGGCCACGACAACAAGCGAGCCACGGCAACGAGCGACTGAGTCCCTGCACGGCCGGGTGGCCCTGGTGACCGGCGGGACGCGAGGAATCGGCGCGGCTATCAGCCGGTGCCTGGCTGCCCACGGCGCAGATGTCGCGGCCGGGTACTGGCGCGGCGCCGACGGCGCGCAGAAGCTGCAGGCTGCGCTCGCGGCCGATTATCCAGATCAGCTGGCGACCGTACACGAGGGCAACATCGGGGAGCCGGCCGACTGCCGGCGCGTGCTGCGCGAGGTCATCGACCAGCACGGCCGACTCGACGTCCTGGTCAACAACGCGGGCATCACCATCGACAAGATCGTGGCCAAGATGACCGACGACGACTGGCACCGGGTCATCGCTGTGAACCTGTCCGGCGCGTTCTTCATGGCGCAGGCCGCGCTTGAGCACATGCTGGAGCGGGGCACGGGCCGGATCATCAACGTTTCCTCGGTCATCGGCGAGACCGGAAATATCGGCCAGGTGAACTACGCCGCGTCCAAGTCCGGCCTGTTCGGGCTGACCAAGTCGCTGGCCAAGGAAGCGGTCTTCCAGCTGGCCCGGGCCCAGCGCCCCGTCGGCGACGGCATGGGCCTGACGGTGAATGCCGTTACGCCCGGCTTTATCGCGACCGACATGCTCGCCACCATCCCGGACAAGGTGCTGGACCGGATCCGCAGCCAGATCCCGGTAGGCCGCCTCGGCACGCCTGAGGAGATCGCGCGCGTGGTCGCGTTCCTGGCAGCCGACGAATCCGCTTACATCACCGGCCAGATCTGGGCCGTCAATGGCGGACTGGACATGTGAGGGCTGTGGCGATGACAAACAAGAGCAGGGGCATCGCCGCGATCTTCGAGCGGTGCTGAACCGGATTCGGGGCTGGGCAAAGTCGACCCGTGGGAGTCACAGTTGAGTATGCAGGATAACGGGAAACCGGATGCCGAGGAGATCGCTGCCGCGGTGGCACCCGAGGCAGCGATATTCGGCAGCTTCGACCCGGCGGGTTTCGGCCAGTCCCTGTTCAGCGTCGCGGGGCGGGCGCTGCAACGGCGCGGCGAGCTGATCGCCGCAGTGGGCCAGTTCTGGGCGAGCATGGCCAGGATCGGCCCGGCGGCGGCCGCGCTCTGGCTCGGCTCTACGGTCGAGCCGCCGGTGCCGGTGCCGGACGACCGCAGGTTCGCTGATCCTGCCTGGTCTGGTAATCCGTTGTTCTTCGCGATTTTGCAGGGCTACCTGGCTGCCCGCCAGCTCTCGGCGGACGTATTGGCGGCCGGCTCGGGTGATCCGGTTGCCGACGCCAAGGCCGAGCTGGCAGCCGGGTTCCTGGTCGATGCGCTCGCGCCGACCAACTTCCTGGCGACGAACCCGGCCGCGATCAAGCGCGCGCTAGATACCGGCGGGCTGAGCGCGCTGGCTGGCGCCCGGAACTTCCTATCGGACCTGATCAGCAACGGCGGCATGCCACGGCAAGTGGACGCCAGCTCGTTCCGCCTTGGCGAGAACCTGGCGGCGACCCCGGGAAAAGTGGTGTTCCGGAACGAGCTGATGGAGCTGATCCAGTACGCGCCGCAGACCGCCAAGGTGCACTCGGTGCCGCTGCTAGCCAGCCCGCCATGGATCAACAAGTACTACATCATGGACCTGGCGCCTGGCCGCAGCTTCTTGGAGTGGGCCGTCAACCACGAGCGGACCGTCTTCGCCATCTCCTACCGCAATCCGGACGCATCGATGCGCGGCGTGACGCTCGACGACTACCTGATCCACGGGCCCAGGCAGGCGCTCGACGTCATCGCCGACATCACTGGCTCGCCAAAGATCGATATCGTCGGGCTGTGCCTTGGCGGCGCGCTTACCGGGATGCTGGCCTCCTACCTGGCCTGCACCGGAGACGACCGGCTCGGCTCGGTCACCCTGCTCAACACGATGCTGGACTACTCGCGGCCCGGCATACTCGGAGCCTTCACCGACAAGCGCACGGTCGCCAGGCTCGAACGGCAGATGGCCGGGCCTGGCTACCTGGATGGCAGCCAGATGGCCACAGCCTTCGACGTGATCAGGGCGAACGACCTCATCTTCAGTTACGTCGTGTCCGGCTGGCTGATGGGCCAGGATCCGCCCGTCTTCGACCTCCTGGCCTGGAACGCCGACAGCACCCGGATGCCGGCCGCCATGCACTCCTTCTACCTTCGCTGCCTGTATATCGGCAACGAGCTCGCCCGCGGCGAGATGGAGCTTGCCGGGCAGCGCCTGTCGCTGGCAGATGTGAAGAGCGACAGCTACGTCGTGGGCGCAGTGAACGATCACATCGTGCCGTGGCCTGCCTCCTATCAGGCGACCAGGCTGCTCGGCGGCGAAGTCCGGTACGTGCTGTCAAGCGGCGGTCACGTGGCCGGCATCGTGAACCCGCCAGGGCCGAAGGCCTGGCACGAGGTAGCTGAGTCGTATCCGGCCGAGGCCTCGGAGTGGCGGGCCGCGGCTGTCCGCCAGGCCGGCTCGTGGTGGCAGGACTGGACAGACTGGGCAGGGCCGCGGGCCGGGCGACTTGCTCCGCCGCCGCCGACGGGCAGCGAGCAGTACCCGCTGCTAGGCGATGCGCCGGGCGACTACGTGCGCGGCTAGCTATAGTGAGCAAGCGCTTGACAGAGCGAATATTTGCTAGCTATACTGAGCATGATGCTAAGAGAATCATGGTATGGCCAGCAAGCAAAGTCCTAGGAGGATGAAATGGCCGAGTCCAATGTGGCCCAGGAACTCACCAACGAGGTCCTGAACACCATCAGCAAGAGCCAGGCCGCCGTTATTGACGCGATCGAGACCTGGGCCAGCGCGGTCCAGTCGATCAAGCCCGACCTGCCTGACGTGAACCTGCCGTTCGCCGACAAGCTACCGACTCCGCAGGAGGTTGTGGCGAGTGCGTACGACTTCGCCGAGCAGTTGCTGGCGGGCCAGCGGAAGTTCGCCGAGGAGCTGCTCAAGGCGACCGCGCCGCTGCTGTCGACTGGCACGAGCACCCCGAAGAAGGCCGAGAAGGCCGAGAAGGCCGCCAAGGCTTCCTGAGCTAACTGCGAACTAACCACGCACCCGCGCGCGGCGAGCCCTGCTCCGCCGCGCGCCCGCGTCTGCCCGGACCCCGCGCCTGTGATACTGGTGCGCTGACCGGGCCCGACAATAACCTGGTCGGCGCTGGATGCGGGTCGGCGACGCAGCAACGGCCGGCCACGCAGCAACGGCCGGCGACGCAGCAACGGCCAGCGACATTGCAGGGGCCGACGACACAGCGGTGCTGACGCTGACGGGGAGAGACATGGCAAGCCAGTGGGACGCGCAGATGGAGGCGTTCGGGGCCTTCATTCGCAGCCAGCGAAAGCTGGCCAATCTCACCCTGCGCCAGCTCGCCGAGCTGACGAGCCTGTCGAACCCGTACCTGAGCGAACTAGAGCGCGGCATGCATCAGCCGTCGGTCCGCGTGCTCAAGCAACTGTCCGACGCGCTCAACGTGTCGGCCGAGATGCTGCTCGCCGAGGCCGGACTATTCGACGCTGTCGCCGGCAATGAGGGCGAGGCCCGCGCCGAGCCGGCCGCCGTCGAGCACGCGATCAGGACCGACGCCAGCCTCGACGATACGCAGAAGGCGGCGCTGCTGGCTGTGTACCAGAGCATGACCCGGCAGCAGCCACCAGACTGACCGCGCGGCGTCTTCCTCCGGCGGCGGCGGGGCGCCAGGGTCATTGATCGCACTTTTCCGCGATAATCGCTAGGCGGAAAATCGCGATCAATAACGAGATCACCGTCTGGTCGCTCGGCTCGATCCTCGCAAAGGCCGCATGACGGGCGCGAACCAGGACCGCGTGTCTCCCTCGCCGCTGCCAGGGCCGAAGGTCCGCCCGCGCAGGCCCGTTAGCCCCTGCGTCCGGGAACCTGGCCGGGGGATGCTGATGGGAGGCGCCCTGTGGCGAGTCGGCGCATGAACCGACCGGGCCGAACACGCACCGATGGCGGTGAAGCAATGACAGATCCGGCATCATCCGGAAAGTTCGCGCTGCTCTCTGACGGCCGGACGGTGGAAATCAGGCGCGCGCGACCGGAGGATATCGACGACGTTCGGCGGATGCACGAGCAGTTGTCACCCGATAACGCCTACTTCCGCTTCTTCAGCTTCAGCCCGAAGGCATCCGAACGCGAGGCTGCGCGGGTTTGCCGGCCGGAAAGTGGTGATCATGCTGCCCTGCTTGCCCGGCTGGCTGGCGAGCTCGTCGGCGTTGCGAGCTACGAGCCGACGACCCGGCCCGGAGTCGCCGAGATCGCGTTCGCAGTCTCCGACGATATGCACGGCCACGGCATTGCCACGCTGTTGCTTGAGCATCTGGTCTCGCTGGCCCGGCAGCGCCATCTGAGCGCGTTCTCGGCCGAGACGCTGCCGGAGAACTACCCTATGCAGCGAGTGTTCGCCGACGCCGGCCTGCACGTCGAGCGGCACTTCGCCGATGGCGTGATCGAGCTGCTGATGCCGCTGCCGGGCAGCGAGGGCGAGGAACTTGACACCTACCTGGACGCGGTAGCCGACCGGGCCAGCCGGGCCGACGTGGCCAGTCTGCACCACCTGCTGGAGCCGGCCTCGGTCGCGGTCGTCGGGGCCGGCCGTCACCGCGGCTCGGTCGGCCGGGAGATCCTGCACAACATCGTCGCCGGGGGATTCACCGGCCCGGTCTACCCGGTGAACCCCCGCGCGCACTCGATGGAGGGCCTGGCCTGCCTGGCCTCCGCCGCTGACCTGCCGGAGGGCGTTGACCTCGCGGTGGTAGCCGTGCCGCCCCAGCAAGTCCCCACCGTGGCCGCGCAGTGCGGCCGCCGCGGAGTGCGCTCGCTCGTGGTGATCACTGCGAGCCTCGGCGGCGGCGCCGCTGACCTGCTTGCGATCTGCCGCCGTTACGGCATGCGCCTGGTCGGGCCGAACTGCTTCGGTCTGGCGTCGTCGGCGGTGCGGCTGAACGCGACGTTCGCTGCCAATGTCCCGGCGCCGGGCGCCGCCGGACTCGTGGTGCAGTCCGGCGGCGTCGGCATTGCGCTGCTCGAGCACATCCGCAGGTTGGGTCTTGGCATGTCATCATTCGCCTCGGTGGGCGATAAGTACGACGTCTCCAGCAACGACATGCTGACCTGGTGGGAGCACGACCAGCAGACCAAGCTCGCGCTGCTGTACGTGGAGTCGTTCGGTAACCCGCGCGGCTTCGCGCGCACCGCGCGCCGAGTCGCCAAGAAGATCCCGGTTCTTACTGTCATCGGCGGCCGGTCGGCTGCGGGCCAGCGCGCCGCGGCGTCGCATACCGCGGCGGCGGCAACACCGCTTGTCACCCAGGAAGCGCTGTTCGGCCAGGCGGGCGTCATCGCCACCCGCAGCCTTGGTGAGCTGGTCGAGGCGATCGCACTTCTCTCCTGCCAGCAGCTGCCGGCCGGCCGACGGGTGGCAATCGTCTCCAACGCTGGCGGCGCAGGCGTACTTGCCGCCGACGCTTGCGGTGACTCGGGGCTCACGGTGGCCGTGCTGAACGCCGTCACCCAGCGCAAGCTGGCGCGTCTGCTGCCACCCGGAGCCGCGGTATCCGGGCCGGTCGACACCACCGCCACGGTCGGGATCAGCGCGTTCCGTTCCTGCCTCGAGCACGTCGCGTCGGACGAAGGCGTCGATTCGGTGCTGGCGATCGGGGTGCCCACTGCGGTCGCCGACTTGAGCGCGGCCATCGTTACCGCCAAAGTGGCCAAGCCGATGGCGGCCGTCCTGCTGGACCGGCCGGAGTCGGTCAGCTTGCTGGGCCACGCCCGCCCCGAACCTGGCGTGGCAGCAGGCCCCGACCCTGGCGTGGCAGCAGGCCCCGACGCAGGCCCCAACAGTCCGGCTAGCCGCACCGGCACCGGTCTCGGCCTGCGGCCGTGCGTGCCGGTCTACAGCTATCCCGAAGGCGCGGCACGGGCACTTGGCCATGCGGCCAGGTACTGCGAATGGCGCGATTCCCACCAGGGCCTGATCCCCGAACTCGACGACGTGGACGTGGCCTCGGCCCGGACGCTGGTGTCGGCGTTCCTGGCCGATACTCCTGACGGCGGCTGGCTGGCCGCCAGCGACGCTGTGCAGTTGCTGGCTGGCTACCGGATCCCGATCGTGGCCACCCGGACGGTGACGTCCGTGGACGGCGCGCTGGTAGCGGCCGAGGAGCTAGGTGGTCACGTCGTGCTGAAGGCGGAAGTTGATGGCCTGGTGCACAAGACCGACGCCGGCGCTGTCAAGCTCGACCTGCGCACCGCGGCGGAGGTCGCCGAGGCATACAGCGAGCTCGCGAAGACGTTCGGCCAGCGCCTGCGCCGGGTACTGGTGCAACCGATGCTGGCAGGCGGGGTAGAGACACTGGTCGGAGTGGTCCAGGAACCGGTGTTCGGACCGCTCGTGGTGTTCGGCCTCGGCGGTGTCGCAACCGATGTGCTCGGCGACCGCGCAGCCCGGCTCGCGCCGCTTACCAGCGACGATGCCAGCGAGATGATCAGAAGCGTGCACGCCGCCCCGCTGCTGTTCGGGCACCGGGGCTCGGCCGCAGTGGACACCGAGGCGCTGGCGCAGGTACTGCTGCGGGTTTCCCGACTGGCCGATGATCTGCCGGAGGTTGCCGAACTTGACCTCAATCCGGTGATCGCGACCGCAGACGGCGCCCACGCGGTCGATGTGCGGATCCGGCTGGCCCCGGCCACGCCGCGGGACCCGTTCCTGCGTCAGCTGCGGTGAGGCCTCGCCTGCTACTGCACCGGCGGGCCAAAGGTCCTGCACTCCCTGGGTAAGACGGCTCTGCCTGGGCCTGCCCGAGCGCGCAATGCTGCAAGTAGGAATCATGAAGGCAGGGACCGGTGATGAGCGAGCAGCAGGCGCCAGGGCATCGAATCGTTGTCGGCGTGGACGGGTCGCCGTCGTCTCGGGCTGCCCTGGGGTGGGCGGTCCGGCAGGCGGAGCTGACCGGTGCCTCTATCGACGCGGTTACTGCCTGGCATTACCCGGTCATGGTCGGCGGCTACGCATGGGCACCGGTGTCGGTACTCGATGAGTGGGCCGATTTCGCCGCGATCGCGGCGACGGAACTGAACAACGCGATCAGCCAGACCGTTGGCCCGGACAGCCCGGTGAAGATCAGCACCACGGTGCGGGAAGGTAACGCCGCGCAGGTCCTGCTAGAGGCCGCCGACGGAGCCGACCTGCTCGTGGTGGGCAGTCGCGGCCACGGCGGTTTCGCCGGCGCGCTGCTGGGCTCGGTGAGCCAGCACTGCGCGCACCACGCCCCGTGCCCGCTGGTCATCATCCGGGGGACCAGGCAACGCTGAGCGGCACGAGGAGGAGAGTCCTATGACCGCCACCGTCAGGGATGTGATGACAACTGAGGTCATCGCGCTGCGGAAGACCGCCGACTTCAAGGAAATCGTGTCGGTGCTACGTCGCTACCGGGTCAGCGCGTGCCCTGTCATCGACGACCGTGACCGTGTGCTTGGCGTCGTCTCCGAGGCCGACCTGCTCTATAAGGAGACCGAGCCGGACCGGCCGCCGGCGCTGCTGCGATTCCAGTGGCGGCTAGACGAGGAGTACAAGTCCAAGGCCGTGACAGCTGGCCAGCTGATGACCTCACCGGCCATCACCATCCGCCCAGGCGTGGCGGTTGTGGACGCGGCCAGGCTCATGCAGGACCGGCGCATCAAGCGGCTGCCGGTCGTGGACAACGACGGTCAGCTGATCGGCATCATCACGCGGTCCGATGTGCTTGCGATCTTCGAACGGCCGGATGAGGACATCTGCGCCGAGGTTACAAAGATCATCATTGGTACCGAATTCGGCCTCGAACCAGCGGACTTCGAAGTAACCGTCCAGTCCGGTGTGGTCACCGTCGAGGGCCTGGTCGAACTCCGGCGGACCGCGACGGACCTCGTCGGACGCATTCGCCACGCAGAGGGCGTGGTCAGCGTGCGGAACCGGCTGAGCTTTGACACCGATTAGCCGCGGCTGCCCAGTGGGCCGGGTGTACGCGGCGACCCGGATGCGGCGAGAAGCCCATTTGGTGGGCCCGGGTGCCGTTGGCAGGCTTTACCCGGTAACCCGGATGCGTCGGCCGGTGATCTCCGCGGGCGTCAGCCGCACGTAGAGGTCGCGATCGCCGCCCGCCCACGGCTCGATGCCGAGGGCCTTTGCGCGGTCGAGTTCGGCCGGATCGGTGATGATGTGCGCAGCGCCGCTCAGCAGGACGCTCCAGCCCTCGCCGAGCGCGTCATCCAGGTGATCGACGTCGAAAGACACCTGCTGGCCGAGCGCCGCGTTCACCCGCATCTCCGCGCCGAATCCGCTCGTGCCGCTCGTCCGGAAGATCACGTTATCGCCATCCATCTTGTAGTTCACCGGGATGGCGATCGGGCCTCGGCCGGGCTCATCGAACAGGAACCGGCCGATGCCGCCGCGGGCCACGTGGGCTATGCACTGTTCGACGGTCAGGTTTTCCAGGACCGGGTTCTTGGCTGCGCCGCGCTGTCCGGGCGGCAGGTTCATGCCGGCGCCTGACAACGTGGCCGGATCTACCTTCAGCGCGCCGGCGAGCCTGGTCAGCGACGCATGCGTCGGATTAGGCATCGGGCTGGACTCAAGGTAGGCCAGGTACTCAGGTGACATTCCGGCCAGCTCGGCCGCCTGGTCCCGGCTCAGCCCGGCCCGGTCGCGCTGCTCCTTGATGCGCCTGCCCAGGTCAGTGCCGCCGGTATCGGCATCGATGCCCATGTCGCCAACTCTACGTGCGAGGCAATTCCGGCGCAGGGCCAGTGGTCCATGCCGGACGGGTCATTCGACCCTACCCGTGGCAGCCGGGCGTGCTGATGCTGCGAAGGGGTGATGCATCATGACACTGACAGCCCGTTTGGAGCTAGGGCCCGCCCAGCCTGATGGCACCCGGCCTGCGGTCGTGACCGATCAGGGCGGGCTGCTCGTGCATGGTGTAATTGCCCGCGAACGGCCCCGCGATGCTGCGACGGACGCGGTGCCCGCTCAGCGGACCGCGGCCTGGCCGAACCTCACCAATGACGACATCGCGTTCCTGGTCGCCACCGCAGCCAGGGCACCATCGGTGCACAACACTCAGCCATGGAAGTTCCGTGTTAGCGGCAATGTCATCGAACTGTTCGCCGACCCTGACCGGCAGCTGCGTCGGGTGGACCCGGTCGGCCGCGAGCTGACGATCAGTTGCGGGGCTGCCTTGTTCGGGCTGCGGCTCGGGCTGCGCAAGCTCGGTTACCTCGCAGCTGCCGAGTTGCTGCCCGATCCTGCGCAACCCTGGCTCGTAGCCCGGGTTCAGCCCGACGGCCGCGCACCGATGAGCCGGGAGGAGGCAGAGCTGATTGCCGCTCTGCCGCACCGGCACACTCACCGCGGCCCGTTCGCGCCCGGGGAGATCCCGGCCCGGCTGCTCACCGCGCTCCGGCTTGACGCTGCGGCCGAGGGCGCCGAATTGCTGCTGGTAGAGGACCCTGCCCAGGTGGCTGACCTGGCCGCAGCGGTGTCCGCGGCCGCCGCCGAGCAGCGCTCAAATGCGGAGATTACCGCCGAACTAGCTCGGTGGGTGCAGCCGCCGGGCAGCCAGGCGCGCGAGGGCGTGCCGGCTAGCGCCAGGCTCGAGCTTCAGCCGCCTAGCAGCGACGTGCCAGCCGAGCAAGCACACGGCGAGCAGCCGCGCGGGGAGCGGGCGCGCCGACAGCGGCGGCATGGAGAGCGGGCTCGCGAGATGGCATCCAGCGACCTGGCATCCGAGGGCGCAGCAGCCGGGGCAGCAGCCACCGGCGCGGCAGGAGAAGCGGAAGAACCTGACCGGCTGCCGCAGCGTGACTTCGGACTGCCGGGAACAGAGCGAGGCGGCGGCGAGCCGCCGTCGGCCACGGCCGTCCTGGTCACGGTCGGCGACAGTGCGGCCGACTGGGCGCGGGCCGGGCAGGCGCTGCACCGGCTGCTGCTGCGCGCGGCAACTCGATGGGTATTCGCGGGCCTTCAATCTCAGCCGCTGGAGTCGACGCGCTACCGCGCGATGGTCGCAGACCGGCTGAGCTTGTCCGGATATCCGCAGATGCTCCTGCAATTCGGCCGTGCTAACACCGCGCTGGCGACGGCTCGCCGGCCACAAGCTGAACTGATGACTAACGATCAGCCGGGATAGGCCTTTAGTCTGCCCAATACAGGCTCATCGGCTCTCAATGCCCCGGCAGCCGATCGTGCAGATTGGCCAGATGAGTTGCGGCGGATGAACCTGGATCGGAGGTGCGTCCGGTGAAGGAACGACTGAGGCTGGTCGCCCGGATGGTGCTAGACCGCGAGCACAATCCTCTGCTGCGCCAGGTCGACCGGATCGAGACGGCCATAATGGCCAGCCTCGTCGTGGCGTTCTTCGCGGCGGCACCGCTGGCATCGATCTACGCGGGGCGGCTGGCCGATACCCAGGGCCTGCGCGAGCAGCGCGCCGAGCAGGCGTGGAAGCCAGAATCTGCGCGATTGCTGCAGAGCGCCAGCGCTGGCGTGATCGGGGCGGACGGCGCCTGGGATACCGCCTGGGTGAAGGCGCGCTGGCCAGTGCCGGCTGGCGGCTACCGGACTGGCCGGCTAGCGGCGCCGTTGAACGCGCGCATGGGTGAGGTCGTCCACGTCTGGGTAACGCCCGAAGGAGACGCGACGCATCCGCCGCTAACTGGCGCCGACCTGCGGGACCGGATCACATTGGCGGTACTGATAGCCATCGTTGGCGTCGCGGCGCTAGAGCTGCTGATCGCCGTCGCGGTCCGGGTAGTACTCAGCCGTCGCCGGATGGCCGGCTGGGAGAGTGCTTGGCGAGCGGTAGGGCCGAAATGGTCGCACCTCCGGTAGGTGATGCCGGCTGAGCGGGCCGGCCCTGGCTGGAGGGCTAATGAAATCGTGGGTAGTGCAGCGGACCGCTCCTGTCGATGACGGGCCGCTGGCCCGGGCTGAGCGGGACGAACCTGAGCCAGGCCCGGGCGAAGTCCGGGTACGGATCAGCTGCTGCGGCGTCTGCCGGACTGACCTGCACCTGGCCGAGGGCGACCTGCCGCCCCGTCGGCCAGGCGTGACGCCCGGACACGAGATCGTCGGACGGGTTGACGCGCTCGGCGCCGGGGCCAGCAGGTTCGCTGTTGGTGACAGGGTCGGCGTGCCATGGCTAGCCAGCACCGACGGGACGTGCTCGTTCTGCCGCCGGGGCGCGGAGAACCTCTGCCTGGCGCCTCGGTTCACCGGCTGGGACGTGGACGGCGGTTACGCGGATTCCTGCGTGACGGCCGAGAGCTATGCGTACCGGCTGCCTGAGCAGCTCGACGACGAGCACGCCGCGCCGTTGCTCTGCGCCGGCATCATCGGCTACCGCGCGTTGCGGCGCGCGGAGGTGCCGCCGGGAGGACGGCTTGGCATCTACGGCTTCGGCGGGAGCGCGCATATCATCGCGCAGGTCGCGTTGCATCAGGGCCTGCGCGTGCATGTGCTGACCCGCGGCGAGGGCAACCGAAGGCTGGCCGCAGAACTTGGGGCTGACTCGGTCGGCGACGCTGCCGACGCGCCGCCGGAGCCGCTCGATGGCGCGATACTCTTCGCGCCGGCCGGGGAGCTGGTGCCAGTCGCACTGCGGGCGCTGGACCGAGGCGGCACGCTGGCCATCGCCGGGATCTGGCTTTCGGACATTCCCGCAATCAGATACGCCGATGAGCTGTTCGAGGAACGCCAAGTGCGCAGCGTTACCGCCAATACCCGCCAGGACGGTGAGGAGTTCTTGGCCCTGGCGGCCCGGTTCGGGATCCGGCCGACGACCGTGGCCTACCCGATGGAGAAGGCGCCAGCGGCACTTGCTGACCTCGCGCACGGCCGGTTCAGCGGCGCGGCGGTGCTGCACAACTGAGGGCCGCGCGGCTAGGCACCTAAGCGTCCCCGGGTGCGCCTGGCCGGGGCCCGGCCGTGTGGCTGGCTCACCGGGCTGACCACCGGGGCCGGCGGCACGGGCATCGTATTCGGCCGCCCCGCGATGAGGGTAACGGGGTCGCCGTGGTGGCTGATCTGAATCGGCGGGCCATCAACCAGCAGGTAAGTAGCCGTCCCGCCGGATATGTCGGCCCTTACGGCCTGGCCCCGCCGAACGACCGTGAACGCCAGCCGGGTAATAGCAGGCGGCAGCCTGGGCGCGAACGCCAGCATGCCGGACCGGCCGCGCATGCCGCCAAGGCCCGCGACCGCTGCGGTCCAGGCGCCGGCGAGCGCGGCCAGGTGCAGCCCGTCGCGGACATTGTGTTCAGTGTCGTCAAGATCGAGCAGCGCGGTCTCGCCCAGGTAATCGTGGGCAAGCTGAAGATGTCCGACCTCGGCCGCTACCACGGCCTGGGTGGCGGCCGACAACGACGAGTCGCGAACTGTCAGCCGCTCGTAGTAGGCAAAGTTCCGGGCTTTCTCCTCGGCGCTGAACGCGTCGGGATGGACCTGCATCGCGAGCACCAGATCGGCCTGCTTCACGACCTGCTTGCGGTACAAGTCGAAGTACGGGAAATGCTGCAGCAGCGGGTAGTGCGACTTGCTGGTCTTGGCGAAGTCCCACACCTCATGCCGGGTATAGCCCTCGGCCTGCGGGTGCACGCCGAGTTGGCTGTCGTACGGGATGACCATGGCATCGGCCGCCTGCCGCCAGTCCGCAACTTCGGCTCCGGTGACGGCTAGCGCGCTGGCCTTGACGGGGTGTCTGTCGACTGCGTCCGCCGCCGCGCGCAGGTTCTGCTGCGCCATCAGATTGGTGTAGACGTTATTGTCGGCAAGCGCGCCGTATTCATCCGGTCCGGTGACGCCGTCGATGCGGAACTGGCCGGGGCTGCCGAAATGACCAAGCGACCGCCAGAGCCGCGCGGTCTGCACCAGCAGCTCCAGGCCCGGCCCGGCAGCGAAGTCCACGTCCCCGGTGACATCGAGGTAACGGATCACAGCGTGGGCGATATCGGCATTGACATGGAACGCCGCGGTTCCGGCCGGCCAGTAGCCCGAGCACTCGGCGCCGTCGATCGTTCGCCACGGGAACGCGGCACCCCGCAAGCCCAGCTGACTCGCCCTGGCGGTCGCCTGCGGCAAGGTGCTGTGCCGCCACCGCAGCGCATTCGCGGCGGCGGCCGGGCTGGCATTGGTGAGCATCGGAAGTACGTACATCTCGGTGTCCCAGAACGCGTGCCCGTCATAGCCAGTGCCGGTCAAGCCCTTAGCGGGTATCGGTTTGACCTCGGCCCTGGCCCCAGCTTGCAAGACATGAAACAAGCCGAACCTGATCGCCTGCTGGACCGCCGTGTCGCCGTCCAGCACCACATCAGCCCGGTCCCAGAAGTCGGCAAGATACTCGGCTTGCTGCGCCAGCAGGCCGTCCCAGCCGGTCTGCTCAGCTTTGTCCAGCGCGCCCTGCACCTGATCTCTCAGCGCTGCCAGCGTGCGCACCGCGGACCAGCCGTAGGCCACGAACTTCACCAGCCGTAGCTGCTGGCCTGGCTCGAGTGGCACCGACACGGCCAGCCGGGCGATATCAGGCGCGCTCTGCGTCACCTGCCTGTACCCGTCCGGAGCCTCGACGAGGTGCTGCATGGCAGCCGCGACCCGCAGCCTGCTCCGCTTGGTGCGATGCACCAGGATCGCGTGGCCACCATGGGCCGCATGGCTCTCGCCCTTCAGGGGTGAGGCGAGATTCGTTGTCGCCCGCGGGTCGTGCCTGGCCGGCGGCAGCGGCTCGTTCGCAACGAGCTCAGACCCAACGACGATGCCGGCGGGACCATCGATAGGCTCGACCGTGTAGTTGATGGCGGCAATGGATCGCTGGGTGAGCGACACGAGCCTGGTCGAGGTGATCCTGACCGTGCGGCCGGCCGGCGAGACCCACTCGGCGCGACGATGCAGCGTGCCAGCGCGGAAGTCAAGGACACGCTCGTGGGAGACCAGGCGGCCGTACCGGACATCGAATGGCTCGTCGTCGACAAGCAGCCGCAGGAGCTTGCCGTTCGTGACGTTGACGATGGTCTGGCCCGACTCGGGCAAGCCATAGGACTCCTCCGCATAGGGCAGCGGACGACGCTCGAAGCAGCCGTTCAGGTACGAGCCGGGCAAACCGTGCGGATCACCCTCGTCCAGGTTGCCGCGCCAGCCGAGGTGCCCGTTGGACAGCGCGAACAGCGACTCGGCCTCCGCAAGCAACCTCATGTCGAGGTGCGTCTCCCGCAAGCACCATGGCTCTACCGGAAAGGCCGGATGCCTGATCACGCCCGGCGGCCAGGGGTAACGAGGCGGGTAGCCGGCATGGACTCCACTTTAGGCTGGCACGGAAGCGGGAACTGCGACGGCGTCCTCCAGCTCCGGGTCGCGAGCCTCCAGTGCGGCCAGGCCAGGTAGCTCACGGCCGGCCAAGAACTCCAGGCTCGCGCCGCCACCTGTCGACATGTGTCCGAACTCGTTCTCGGCGAAGCCGAGGTAGCGCACCGCTGCAGTCGTGTCGCCGCCGCCGACTACGGTGAATCCATTGCTCGCCGCGATAGTCCTGGCTACCGCGAGCGTACCTGCCGCGAATTGCGGGATCTCGAACACGCCCATCGGGCCGTTCCAGAAGATTGTGCGGGCATCGGCCAGCTCGTCTGCAAACCTTGCGGCGGTCTCCGGCCCGACGTCAAGCGCCATCTGGCCGGGCGGGATCGACGCGGCGTCCACCACCTGCCGCGGCGCGTCCGGCGAGCGCTCCGTTGCGACAACCAGATCAGCAGGCAGTACTAGCTCGACTCCGCCGGCAGCGGCTTGGGCCAAGCACTCCCGGGCCGAGTCCTGATCGCCAGCGAGCAGGGACGCGCCAGCCGGATGGCCTTGAGCCGCCAGGAAAGTTGTCGCCATCGCTCCGCCTATCAGGATGCGGTCAGCAACGCCAAGGAGGGCTTGGACAACCGGCAGCTTGTCTGCTGCCTTTGCGCCGCCGAGCACGATCACGTACGGCCTTGCCACATCGCTGGTCAGCTTTCGGAGCGCGGCTGTCTCGGCCTGAATCAGGTAACCGGCCGCATGCGGCAGCCGGAAGGCCACGTCATAGACGCTCGCGTGGCGCCGATGCACGGCACCGAAGCCGTCCCCGACATACAGGTCAGCCAGCTGCGCAAGCCGGTCCGCGAACGCGCCTCGTTCCGCGTCATCCTTGCTGGTCTCGGCCCGGTGGAAGCGGAGGTTCTCCAGCAGAACGAGCTCACCGGGACGCATTGCAGCGGCCGGCGACGTCGCCGCCGGGCCGACGCAGTCGGCCGCGAATGTCACCGGCCGACGCAACAGCGCGGCTAGGCGGCCCGCGACGGGGGCAAGGGTGTACCGCATGTCGGCGACGCCGCCCGGCCGTCCGAGGTGCGAGCAGGCGATGACTGCCGCGCGCCGGTTGAGCAGCGCGGACAGGGTTGGAAGGCAGGCCCGGATCTTGGCGTCGTCGACGATTGAGGGGCCGTCGAGGGGCACGTTGAGATCGAGCCGTACGAGCACGCACCGACCCGCTAGATCCAGCTCATCAATCGTCTTCATGGCCCGTTCCTGCTGTCTCCTCGAGATCTTCGCGCTGGCTCGTCAGGCTGGCTGGGCGGCCGAGATGTGATCGATCACATCCACGACGCCGTCGATGTCCCAGGTGAGGTCGATGGCGGCGGCCAGCGGGCCATGCGGGATGCTCGCCGGTTGCGAACCAGTGAGGGTGACGATGCCGCCGTGGGCGGTAACTGTGACATTTGCTGACTCGCCGGGCAGCACATCGGCCAGCAGTTCGCGCACCTGGCGCACGATCTCCTCGTCCGGGACCAGGAAGACTCGGAGCAGGTCGCGGCGGCTGACGAGGCCGATGAGCGTGCCATCGGAATCGACCACCGGGAGCCGCTTGATGTGGTGCCGGCTCATGGAGTCTGCGGCTGCGGCTATTGTCGCGTCCGGGTGGATCGTGATGGCCGGGGCGCTCATGAGGTGCTCGGCCATCAGCCGGTGGTGCCTGTCGACGTCGGTGCTGTGGTGCAACAGTCCGGTCCAGCTCCTCCTGGTTCCGGCGGACTTATCCCTCGCTGCGATCAGATCGCCCTCGGTGACTACTCCGGCCACGTGACGGCCCATGATGAGCACAGGCACCCCGCTGATGTGGTGCTCGACGAGCAGGCGGGCGATGTCCTTGAACGGTGTGATCCGGTCAATGGTGACTACCTCAGTTGTCATGACATCCCGGACCCGGCTGTGGAACTGGCCGTGATGCTTGTGTAGCCGTTCATGGGCTGCCTCACCTGCAGGCGAGCGTGGTGGCTGCATTAGGGCATGGGGCGTCTCGCCGATGTGGCCAGCCACCTGATCGAGCGCCCGGCTGACATCACCTGCCGCTGCCCGGCCGTGCAACGAGTCGTAGTAAGCGGCGCCAAGGTGGCGCAGCATTGCATCCAGATGCTTGTCCTCGCGAGTCACAATGCCTCCCGAAATCCGGCTCCTGCGGTCCGCGGACCGCAGTTCCCGACGTTACTTGCCTACCGATCTGGACCTGTCATGGCCAGGGTCAAAGGTCCGCACCTTCGGGTTGACGACCTGCCGGGCGTGTTTCTGCTCGTGCACTAGCCGTTGGCGTGCGCGAACTGACGCTCGGAACCGGGCGGGTCGGCGCGCGTGCCGCCCGCCGGGCCTTCTGGCCCGACCACCACCACCGGGCAATGCGCGCGGCTCAGGCATGTCCGCAGGACCGGGCCTAGCGACCGCGCTACCGCGTCGTGAGACCACGCCGAGCCGAGGACCAGCAGGTCCGCAGCTGCCGACCGGTCTGCTAGTGCGAGTTCCGGCTGGCCCTGGACCACCTCTGTGACGAGGTAGTCGGGTAGAACCGCGCCGAAAACTGCACGGACGGCCGCGGCCAGGTCACCGTGAGCGCGCTGGCGGCGCTCTTCCTCGTTTACCGGCGGCTGCGGCGCGTATGGCGCGTAGGGCGGCACAGTCCAGACCAGCACGGCATGCAACCGCGCGCGCAGTCGTACCGCCTCCGCGGCTGCCCAGCGCAAGGCTGTGACCGACGCTGGTGAGCCGCTCACGCCCACCACGATCGCTGGTTGCCTCGTTGTACTCATGCGGTCCTCCCGCCCGCTCGCCGGTCGCCAGGTCCGGTGCTATGGCTCTATAGAGACGTCGATCCGGCGTGGTGCCTGCTGGTGCTCGGCTTTGATGCCGATCCGGACCGTCACTATCCCGTTGTGATACGAAGCGGACACATCCTGCGGGTCAGATCCTGGCGGCAGAACGATGTGCCGGGCGAAGGTCCCGTACCGGAATTCAGATTGGGTGCCCGCCGGTCCGAGGTTACGGCGTTCCGCGCGGACGCTCAGCGTCCCTGCTTCCACCGACACTGCCAGGTCTTGAGCCGGATCGACCCCGGGAACCTCCAGCCTGAAGACGTAGCACGATCCGTCCGGGTACTGCTCGACGGGGATCGGCTTCGCCTGCGCGGCCAGGTGGTGCACCGTTGATAGCGGTGATCCGGCCCAGTCCGCAAGGTCTTGGCTCGACGTTGCTGTCCGGGTGCTCATCGGTCAGCCTCCTTTGCCTCCCGGCCACCGCACCACGGCTGGTGCCGGGGCGGGTAGGGCCGAAAGTCGTTCCCGGTCATGACGAGCGTCCTGCCAGCACGGCGCGGGCCTGCCGTGCGATCTCGATGTCCTCCCTCGCCGTGATCACCAGCACAGCGGCGGCCGCAGAGTCGCCGCTGATGACCGCGTCCGCGCTAGCGTCGCCCCGGCCGGATTCGATGCTGACCCCGAGGAAGGCCAGGCCGGCCACCGCGGCCGCGCGAATGGCAGGATCGTGCTCGCCGACGCCACCGGTGAAGACCAGCGCGTCGAGGCCGTTCATGGCGGCGGCCATCGCCGCTGTCTCGCGGCGGAGGCGGTGCAAGTACACCTCGATGGCCAGCCGCGCGGCCGGTTCACCGACCGCCGCAGCGCGCTGGACGTCGCGCATGTCGCCAGAACCTCCCGGCAGGCCGGCCAGCCCGGCCAGGCCGGACCGCTGCTCCAGGCTGGCAGCTACGTCATCGAGGCCGAGCCCGCCGTACTGCAGCAACCAGATGATCAGGCCAGGGTCGACGCTGCCGCTCCTGGTCGCCATGACCAGCCCTTCCAGCGGGGTAAAGCCCATCGTGGTGTCGATGCACCGGCCTGCCCGGACTGCTGCCAGTGACGCGCCCGCGCCCAGATGGCAGCTCACTATGCGCAGCGCGGCGATGTCGCGGCCGAGCAGGGCCGCGGCGCGCCGGACCGCATACCCATGCGAGAGGCCATGAAAGCCGAACCTGCGCAATCCGAAACGCTCGGTCCAGTCGCGGGGGAGCGCGTAGAGCGCGGCGGCGTCCGGCAATGTTGCGTGGAACGCCGTGTCGAAGCACGCTACGCCGGGCACGCCGGGCAGTGCGCGCCGCGCCGCCTCGATCCCGGCCAAAGCTCGCGGCTGGTGCAGCGGGGCCAGGTCGGTCAGGTTAGCTATCGCTGCGATGACGCCGTCGTCGAGCAGTGCCGCCTGGCGGAACCTGGCGCCGCCATGCACGACGCGATGCCCGACGACGGCTGCGTCGTGCACCCCGGCCAGGAATCGCGCTAGTTCTGGATGGTCGGCACTGCCGTCCCAGCGATCGAGGTCGAACTGCGCGTCGACTGTGTCCGCCGGGCTAAGCACGCTCACCTTCAGGCTGCTCGACCCGGCATTGACCACGACGACCGTCCCGGCGTTTCCCGTCGTCACTGGGCTTCCGTCACTTGGCTTCCGTCACTGGGCTTCCGGTTGGGCTGCTGCCGGTCGCTGAGCTTCCGAGGGTCACTGGGGCTCATTCGGCCAGGCCCAGTCCCTGACTTCGGGCAGGTCCTCGCCGTGCTCACGGGTCCAGGTGTGGTGCCTGGCCCGGGTGTCGACCATCCGCTGGCGCAGTTGCGCGGCCCGCTCGCCAAGTGCTGGCACACGATCGATCACGTCCATGACCAGGTGGAACCTGTCCATATCGTTCATGACGACCATGTCGAACGGAGTCGTGGTGGTGCCCTCCTCCTTGTAGCCGCGGACGTGGAAGTTGTCGTGCCCGGTACGCCGGTAGGTGAGCCGGTGGATCAGCCACGGGTAGCCGTGATAGGCGAAAATCACCGGCCGGTCCGCGGTAAAGAGGGCGTCGAACTCCGCGTCGCTCATGCCGTGCGGGTGCTCTGCGGCCGGCTGCAGCCGCATCAAGTCGACCACGTTCACGACGCGCACCTTCAACTCAGGCAGTTCGCGACGGAGGATGTCGGTGGCCGCAAGCACTTCAAGCGTCGGCACATCGCCCGCGCAGCCCAGCACGACATCGGGCTTGCTGCCGTCGCCGTCGCTGCTGGCCCACTCCCAGATTCCGACCCCGCGAGTGCAATGCAAGATCGCCGCGTCCATGTCGAGCCAGTCCGCTTCTGGCTGCTTGCCGGCCACTACCACGTTCACGTAATCACGGCTGCGCAGGCAGTGGTCGGCGACCGACAACAGGGTGTTCGCGTCCGGCGGCAGGTAGACCCGGATGACCTCGGCCTTCTTGTTCATCACGTGGTCGATGAAGCCCGGATCCTGGTGCGAGAAGCCGTTATGGTCCTGCCGCCAGACATGTGAGGTCAGCAAGATGTTCAGGGACGCGACCGGGCGGCGCCAGGGCAGGTGCCGGGACACCTTGAGCCACTTCGCGTGCTGGTTGAACATGGAGTCCACGATGTGGATGAACGCCTCATAGCAGGAGAACAGGCCGTGCCGGCCGGTGAGCAGGTAGCCCTCGAGCCAGCCCTGACAGGTGTGCTCGGACAGGATCTCCATCACCCGGCCGTCCGAGCTCAGGTTTACGTCGACCGCCAAGGTCGCTTCTTCCCAGGTCTTGCCTGTCACTTCCAGCACCGCGCCGAGCCGGTTCGACTCGGTCTCATCCGGGCCGACGATGCGGAAGTTGCGCGCGGCATCATTGCGCTTGAACACGTCGCGCAGGAAGTCGCCCAGGACCCTGGTGGGTTCGGAGGTTCGGGCGCCCGGTGAGCTCACCGGCACCGCGTAGTCGCGGAAGTCGGGCAGGTCCAGGTCCCGCAGCAGCAGGCCGCCGTTGGCGTGCGGCGTCGCGCCGAGCCGCCGGTCGCCCGGTGGCACCATCGTGAGCAGGTCCGGCAGCGGGCTGCCTTCGGATGAGAACAGTTCCTCCGGCCGGTACGAACGCAGCCATTCCTCCAGTTGCCGCAGGTGAGCCGGGTTAGTCCGCACTTCGGCCAGCGGCACCTGGTGCGCCCGCCAGGTCCCTTCCACCGGCAGCCCGTCTACCACGGCCGGGCCGGTCCAGCCCTTCGGGGAACGCAGCACGATCATCGGCCAGCGGGCGCCGGGCTCCGGTGAGCCGGACCGGGCAGCGTCCTGGATGGACCGGATCTGGCTGATAGCCGTGTCGAGCGTGGCGGCCATCGTCCTGTGCATGAATGCGGGCTCATGACCGGATACGTAGAGCGGCTCGTAGCCGTAGCCCCGGAACAGCGCGTCCAGCTCCTCATCGCCGATGCGGGCCAGCACGGCCGGGTTGGCGATCTTGTAGCCATTCAGGTGCAGGATCGGCAGCACGGCGCCGTCACTGGCTGGGTTGAGGAACCGGTGCGAATGCCAGCCGGCGGCCAGCGGGCCGGTTTCAGCCTCGCCGTCGCCGACCACGCACGCAACGATCAGGTCGGGATTGTCGAACGCCGCGCCATGCGCGTGCGAGAGTGAGTAACCAAGCTCACCGCCCTCGTGGATGGAGCCGGGCACCTCCGGCGCCATATGGCTCGGCACGCCGCCGGGAAAAGAGAACTGCCGAAACAGCTGGCGCATGCCGTCGGCATTCCGCGGCACGCTCGGGTATATCTCGCTGTAGCTGCCCTCGAGCCAGGTGTTGGCCAGCCCGGCCGGCCCGCCATGGCCAGGGCCAACGATGATCATCATGTTCGCGTCGCGGACCGTGATGGCCCGGCTGAGGTGCGCCCAGATGAAGTTCAGGCCAGGCGTAGTGCCCCAGTGGCCGAGCAGCCGCGGCTTGATGTGCTCAGCGCGCAGCGGCTCGGTCAGCAGCGGGTTGGCCATCAGGTAGATCTGCCCAGCGGCCAGGTAATTCGCTGCCCGCCAGTACCGGTCAAGTGCCGCGGCTTCGTCGCTAGTCAGCGCATCCCGCTCGGTTACCGTCGTCATTGCGCTCCCTGGCTCGCTGGCTCGGGTCTGGTTGGCTACGCGGCGCTTGATTGCGGGCCGCACGCGTTCTAGCGGCCGCGGACGACGACCACCGGGCACGCGGCGTTCGTCACGCAGTGGATGCTGACAGAGCCGACCAGCATGCCGGTGAAGGAGCCGTGCCCGCGATTGCCGACCACCAGGAGGTCTGCGCTTTGCGACTCCTCGACCAGGACCTGGGATGGATGGCCGTAGGCGACCTCGGTCTGCACGTTCTTGGGGGGGGTAGGCCCGTACACCTCCGCGACTGCATTATCGAGGGCTAGCTGCATATTCGCGCGAACCTCGTCGGAGATGGTTTGCGGGGCGACCCCGACCGGGGCAGGCCCTGCCGCTGCCGGATAGTGCCAGGAAAGGACAGCCTTGATCGTGGCACCAACGGCAGCGGCGTACTCCGCTGCCCACTTGAGCGCCCCGACTGACTCAGGCGAGCCATCCACGCCCACCACGACGAGCGGTTCACTACCAGCCATCTGACTGCCTCGCTTCGCTGTCGTCCCGGCATCAGGCCGCGGACATCCTCGACTCATCGAACCGGCGCCGGACACGGCCCGGCTAGGGCCGATGGTCCCCTGGCGCTGCCCATGCTCCATCGTCGCAGAGCGCCCTCAGGCCGGAATGGCAGCCCGTCAGTCAGTGCCTGTCAGCTCGGGGCCAGCCAACTCGGACCCGCCAACTCCGGCCGGCCTGCCGGGGAGGGCCAACAACGCGAGCACGCCGCCGGCCACGGCGATGGCCGCTGCCGTTGTCAGGCCAAGATCCATGCCGCTGATGAAGGCCGACCGGGCAGCCTGTGCCAGCGCAGCGCCCTCGATGCCGCCAACCCGGGCCGCCACCTCAAGCGCTCCGCCCACCGAACCGAGGATCGTGTGCAGAACGGGAACGGGTACGTGATACGGGGCCAGGGCCGTCGTCATCCGGCCGGAGTACCTGGTTGCCAGGAGGCTGCCGATGATCGCAACTCCCAAGGCTCCGCCCACCTGCAGCACCGCTCCGTTGGTTGCCGATCCGACCCCGGTGTTCTCGGTCGGTACGGAGCCCATGACGGAGGCCGTCGAGGCGGGGATGACCAGGCCGGCACCCACGCCGAGCAACACCATCCCGGCCACCGTGCTCAAGTAGGTGGAACTCGTCGTGGCCATGGAGATCTGCCATAGCCCGGCCCCGATGATGAACAGGCCGACCGCCGCAGTGAGCTTTGTGCCGATGGCGCGCAGCAGCAGTGCGGAGAGGGGCGCTACTACGGCGATGGCACCCGCGGCTGGTAGCACTCGCAGGCCCGCCTCCAGCGGGCTGTAGCCCAGGTCGAATTGCAGGAACTGCGTCAATACGAACAGCGCGCCGAACAAGCCCATAGTTGCCAGGCCGACCGACGACATCGCGGCTGAGAACGAGCGCTGCCGGAAGAATTGCATATTGAGCATCGGGTGCGAGCTGTGGCGCTCCCAGGCCGTGAACGCGGCGATTACCACCAGGCCGCCCACGCCGGCCCCGATGACGATCGCTGACGTCCACCCGCGCACTGGCGCCTCGATGATGGACCACAGCAGCAGCCCGAGGCCTAGGACAGACAGCAGCGTGCCGGTCACGTCCGGCGCCGAGGCAGCCGGGTTCTTCGAGTCTGGCACTAGCGGGATGGCGAGGGCGAGCCCGGCAACGGCGATCGGCACGTTGATCAGGAACACCGATCCCCACCAGAAATGAGCCAGGAGCAGGCCACCGATGATCGGCCCGAGCGCGATGCCAAGCCCGCTGGTGCCAGCCCAGAATCCGATCGCTCGCTGCCGCTCGCCGGGCTCGGCGAACATCTGGGTAATGATCGACAACGTTGACGGCATGATGAGCGCGCCACCAATGCCCATGCCGGCTCGCGCGGCTATCAGCATCCCGACCGAACCGGAGAATGCTGCCCAGGTCGAGCCCGCCGCGAAGAGCACAAGGCCGGCCAGGAACGTTCGCTTCCTGCCGATCCGGTCAGCCACGCTGCCGGCCGCCAGCAGTAGCCCGGCGAAGACCATCACGTAGGCGTCGACGATCCATTGCAGCTGCGTTGAGGTGGCATTCAGGTCGCGGACTAGGGTCGGCAGCACCACATTGAGCACGGTGTTATCAAGCGTCACGATTAGTAGCGAGATGCACAGCACCGCCAGCGCGAGCCAGCGCCGGGCTGACGGGAGTACATCCTGGTGTCCTGCCGCCGGAGAGGTGTTCAGGATAGTCGTCATAGTGCTGATGCCACACCGGGCGTGGGCGTAGCGACTAGGGCGCAAAGTCCCGGCCTGCTTGGCGAAAAGTCCGTGCCATGCACCGCGTTTGAGGCCGTCACTTGCCTTACCCAAGGCCGGGCAGTAGCTGGCCGCCAGGATCTAGTCTGGCGGCCATATCTATCGCTGCTACGGTGCTGAGTTCACCGGGCGGCAGCGTCCATGAGGCCAGCGCCGACTAGGCCCGCCAGGTCGGCGAGCCTGCAGGCGTAGCCCCACTCATTGTCGTACCAGCCGAATATCTTGACCAGCGAGCCCGCGGCCTGGGTCAGGCCGGAGTCGAAGATGCAGGAGGCCGGGTCGCCGATGATGTCGCGCGACACCAGTGGGTCGGTGCTGTAGCGCAGGACTCCGGTTAGCTGGCCGTCCGCTGCCAGCCGGAACGCCTCGTTGACCTCGTCGACCGTGACCTCCTGGCCGAGCACGGCGGTGAGATCGGTCAGTGACCCGTCCTCAACCGGAACGCGGACCGCTACTCCGTCCAGCCGCCCGGCCAACTCCGGAATGACCAGGCCGGTTGTGCGCGCTGCACCGGTGCTGGTCGGCACGATGCTGACGGCCGCGCTGCGCGCTCGGCGCAGGTCCTTGTGCGGGCCATCCAGCAGCATCTGGTCGCCGGTGTAGGCGTGCACGGTGGTCATCAGGCCCTGGGTGAGCCCGAAGGCGTCGTGGAGCACTTTCGCCATGGGCGCGACGCAGTTAGTCGTGCACGAGGCGCACGAGATAATGTCGTGGCTGGTCGGGTCGTAGCTGGAGTCGTTGACTCCCATGACCACCGTAAGGTCAGCTCCCTTTCCCGGCGCCGAGATCAGGACCTTGCGCGCGCCGGACTTCAGGTGCAGCGCGGCGTCGTCGCGGGCCCGGAATTTGCCCGTCGACTCAATCACTACCTGCACGCCGAGGTCGGCCCAGCCGATCGAGGCAGGCTCTCGGATGCTGAGCGCACCGATAACCTTGCCATTCACGACAATCGAGGGGCCGTCATGGCTGACGGTCGCCGGCAGCCGGCCATACGTGGAGTCGAACTCGAGCAAATGAGCCAGAGTGGCGGCATCGGTGACGTCGTTCACTGCGACGACCTCGAGGTCGTCACGCTCTAGGCAGCGCCGGACGAAGGCGCGGCCGATCCGGCCGAATCCGTTGATGCCAATACGGGTAGCCACTGCCAACTCTCCTATCTGAGACTCTGGCGATCCTCGGTCAGCGTCCCGGCTCGGGCTGAGTAAGGAACCGCCCGAGCCGAGCCTGTCTCGGTCACGGCTACTCGCCGGCGGGCACAACCACGACGGGGCACTTCGCGTGGTGTACGACCTGGCTGCTGACCGAGCCCAGGATGAGCGAGCCGAAGCCGCCGCCGCCGCGGGTGCCGACCACGAGCAGGTCACAGTCCTCCGATGCGTCTAGCAGCGACTTGGCCGGGAAGCCGTGTACTGCGGTAATCGTCACTGAGGCTGGCTGTCCGGTGCCGAGCTTGGCGGCCACTTCGGCTACTGCATCCTCGGCGAGCTTGCGCACACTAACAATCCGCTCTTCGTCAGCCGGGACTGTGACGGGATTGCCCGTCCAGTAGCTTGCCGAAACCGAATTGACCGTGATGACCGTCAGCGGAGCCTTCCGCAAGGCGGCTTCTGTCATCGCCCACTCAAGGGCGTGGCTGGCATTGTGTGACCCGTCAATGCCTACGACGATTCCGGACATCTGACCCTCACTCTCCGGACTGCGAGTTGGCGACAGTCCTTTCCTGGTTACAACTCTGACCCGGACCCGGCGATGACCGGCAGGGCCTTTAGGCCTCTTTCAGCGATGGAAACGGCCCGGAGTTGCGCGCTCCGGGCCGTGGGTTGCGGGCATCACACCAGCGCATGCTGCCTCGCCGTGTCCACGTCAGCGGGGGTCTGGTCGCGGCGCGGCGATTCCGCTGCGCCGGTACGGCGCCTGCGATGCCGTCGGGGACTGGTGACCGCGGCAAGCAGCGCGGAGATGGCGATAACTGCAACAATCCCACTGGCCAGGATCGCCCAGAACGGCGTCCATGATGAGATGACGCTCGTAAGAATGATGAGCGTCGGCATCAGTCTCGCCCTCTTTCCTGCTCGCCCGCTTCCGGGACTTCTTACCGGGGCTGCCCGGCAATTTCATTGTCTGCCGGTGCCGGCGACCGAAGCAGGGCCGGAGGGCCGCAGTGCGCGGTCCTTAAGTCGGCAAAAACTCAGGACATGCGACCGGCCGCAGCGGGCTGGACGGCCCGGGCCCGTAAGCGGCGGCTGCCGGCTTTGCTATCGGCACGCGCCAATCACTTGCGGCCAGCCGCCCCGCCGATCGCCCCGGCTATGGCGCCGCCGGACGCCGCCTCGGCAGCATGCCGGGCCTGGCCGGGCCGGATTCGGCGGCCTGACGTGCGACGGTCAGGGGCTGTGCAGCGGCGCCGGCGCTGCCGGACCAGGTTTCGAATCCGGTCCCGTACCCGGCGATTCGCTGCAGGATGTCGCGCGTCTGGAACTGCAGCATGCCAGCGTTCAGTTCGCCGCTGCCGATCACGGCGACGATCGCGAACTGCCCGGTCGTGTAAACGGCGACGCGGTTTGAGCCGGATCAGCTCGATGCGCGCAAGGCGGCAGCCACCGCGGTCAGGTCGGCTCGGTCCGCCTCATATGGCGCATACACCGAGATGCGGTTGATCACGTCTCCGAACCTGGCCGTGAGGCCCGCAGCTACCTGGCTCGGGGTGCCAGCTACCGCGAATGCGTCGAGGACGTCGTCAGTGATCAGCGCGCCCATCTCAGCCCAGGCGTGCTGCCGGGACAACGCGTTGAGCCGTTCGTGCAGGTCACCCCAGCCATGCAGGTCTAGTACCGGGCGGTAGGCCGGCGTCGATCCGTAAAAGGCAATCTGCGCCCGGACGCCCGCCTCGGCCTCGGCCAGAGTTCGCTCGTCGTTGCCGAGCGCCACGAACGCCGGAAGGCACAGCACGAACCCGTCTAGCTGCCCGCGCGCTGCTAGCAGCGCCGGGATAGTCCGCTCCCGTAGATAGCCTTGGGTGGTGAAACTGTGGCACAGCATGCCGTCGGCGACCCGGCCGGCCACGCCCGTCATCAGCTCGCCGACGGCCGCCAGCATGATCGGCGGGTTGCCGTCCGGGTTGGGGCCCGGGTTGAAGAACTCCGTCATCAGCGTGTGCTGGTAGAACTTGCCCCGGAAGGCCAGCCTTTCGCCGGTCGCCCAGCTCGCCCAGATGGCCCGGACGGCGCCAATGAACTCCTCCATCCGGCTGGCCGGGTGAC
>JBKQTJ010000263.1:0-9735 GCA_052143255.1 Streptosporangiaceae bacterium
ACGGCAACCTCGGCTTAGCCGCCACTGCGCCTCGGCCGTCACGCCGGGCCCGCGGCCGGCTGATGCCGCACCCGCAGGCACCGCACCGATCAGGGTCAGCGCGATGAGCCCGCTGGCTGCCGCGGCCACGAGGGCGCGCCAGCCGAACTTGGGATTAGCCACGTGCGGTCACCCCCGCAGACACCGCGCTATTCCATCCGAAGTCAATCCAATTCCAGACAACGCCATATTTCAATACTTGCGACGAGCTGTCCGGGTGAACTCTGGCGGCCCGGGAGACAAGGTCAGACAGTGGCTCCGCGGGCACAAGGTCAGACAACGGTGGCCTGGCGGGGATGGTTCCCGGCCAGGCCACTGGTTGTGATCGGACGGCCGCGGGTATATGACGGCCCCGTTCCCGCTATCTAACCCATCATCGGCGGCGCGACGCCTTCCAGGTCCTGGCGAGTCACCCTGATCATCACGAGGGTGATGATCAGGGCGAGCAGCGCGACGCCAGCCGACACCTCGAAGCCACGGGAGAACCCGACAGCCAGCGAGTGGTCCTCGATGGCCTTCCTCACCACCGCCAGCTGTGTCGCCGTCAGCTTAATGACGTGCCCCGCGGCGGCCGCCTTGGCTGCGGCGGCGTGCGCCGCGGCGGCCGAGTTGCGGGCAGTGTTAGCCACCACGGTCCATGCAACCGTGCCCAGGATGGCCAGGCCGATGGAGCCGCCGACCTGCTGGCCAGTGTTGACCAGGCTGGAGGCCACGCCCGCGTCACGCTCCTGGACCTTGTTCAGGGCGACCAGGGTGAGCGGCATGAATAGCATTCCCAGGCCGGCCGCCGTCACGATCATGGGACCGAGCAAGCCGCCCGCATAGGAGCTGTGCTCGGTGATGCGCGATAGCCAGAACATCCCGCCCGCCGCGAACGACGACCCCGCGATCAGCAGCGGCCGGGCCCCGATCCGCCCGACAAGCTGCGAGCTGACGCCCGCCATGAGCATGATCGTGCCGACCATCGGCAGGTAGGCCACGCCGGTCTTGACGGGACTGTAACCCCACACCGTCTGCACGAAGATCGTCAGGAAGAAGAACATCCCGAACAGCGCGGTCCCGACGCACAGCAGGATCAGGTTCGCCCCGGACCGGTTACGGTCACGGAAGATCCGCAGCGGAAGCAGCGCGTGCTTGCTGCGCGACTCGATGAAGACGAACGAGACCAGCAGTACGACCGCAGCCGCGAGTGAGGCGAGAACCTTGGTGTCGCCCCAGTGCGAGACGCCGTTCGCGGTCGTCGCCGCGCTCGACAAGCCGTAGACGAGGGAGGCCAGGCCCGCAGTGCCAGTGATCGCGCCGGGCAGGTCGAACCGGCCGGTGTGCCGCTCGGACTCGGTCAGCACTCGCGGGGCCATGAGAAAGACAACGAGGGCGATCGGCACGTTCACGAAGAAGACCCACCGCCACGAGACATAGGACGTGAGTACGCCGCCGAGCAGCAGGCCGATAGCGGCTCCGCCAATGCTCATGGCGGCGTAGACGCCCATTGCCCGGTTGCGCCGGGGACCTTCTGGGAACGTCGTCGCGATCAGCGAGAGCGCGGTCGGCGCGACCACGGCGGCGCCAAGTCCCTGGATCCCCCTGGCCGTCAGCAGCCAGGCCTGGCTGGTGGCGAGGCCGCCTGCCAGCGAGGCGAACGCGAACAGGATGATACCGGCGAGGAATACCCTGCGCCGGCCGAGAATGTCGCCCGCCCGCCCGCCGAGCAGCAGGAAGCCGCCGAAGGTCAGCGCGTAGGCGTTGACGACCCACTCCAGGCCAGAGCCGGAGAAGCCGAGCGCGCTCTGAATGTGCGGCAGGGCAACGTTGACGATGGTGGCGTCGAGCACGACCATCAGCTGGGCTGCGGCAATGACCACGAGCGCTAGGCCGAGGTTGCGGTGAGCCGGGGCGGTGGTGCCAGCGGGCGAGCCGTTGAGGACGGCGGCGCTGCCCGGCTGCTGTGCCAGTCCCGGTGACTTGGCAGGCATCTGAGTGTGACTCCTTCATTACAGTCCGTGTCTGGCACGGGCGCGGTTGATCACAGCTGATCAGTACGGCGTTGCTGTGGGATTGGCGACCTGTTTCAGGCCGTGAAACACCCAGGGCGGAGCCTGGTTCCTGCACTACGGGAGTTCGGCGCGCTGGTGAATATTTACGTGAGCGGCGGACGGTCTGGCTGAAGTCAGCTCGTCGTTGCTGTCTCGCTCACGACGCTATTCACCTCCCCCGTCGAAGCCGGGGGACGGCTTTTGGTCGTATCAGGCGACTGCTCCTGCAGGCTAGCGGCAAGCAGCAGGCTTGCCACATCGCTAAGGCCGGATGCCCCGGCGGCGTCCGGCCCGGAGCCCCCGGCGCCGGAGGTGCCTGCGTCTGCCCAGGTGTCGCTGGTGTCAGCGCTGAGCATCTTGCGGATCAAGGCAAGCAGCCGCGCCCGCTCTTGCTGGTTGAGAGCTCGGTTCCAGGGCATCCGGGAACTAAGCTCCTCCTCGACCTTGCGCTTGAGGGCCAGGCCGTCGTCGGTGAGCACGAGGTTCTTGACCCTGCGGTCCGCCGGGTGCGGCTCGCGGCGGGCCAGGCCCCGCTTCTCCAGCATGTCGGCCACCAGCGTGACGAAGGACGGGTCGCAGTGCATGCGCTTGCCCAATTCCTTCATTGCCATCGGGCAGTCGAGCGTGTGCAGCGCCTTGACGAACGGCACCGGCACGCCCAGCCGCTGAGCCAGACCCTCGGCTTGGCCGACGATGTTCCCGATCAGCTCGAAGCAGCCGTTAGCGAGGTCCCAGTCTTGCTGAGTCGGGCGGGACTGATCGGTCACGGCTGGTCTGCCTTCATAGCTTGAGCTGCTGAATAGTTGAGCATCTCAAACGTTACTGCGCTCAGTTGAGCCTGTCAATCATTTAGCGGCTCAACTGTTCCGCACCCAGGAGGGCAGGCGATGCGCCGGCCTAACCGCGCTCGATCAGGCCCTTCAGGTAGGCCGCCTGCCCGGCGTGCTGGAGGTCGTCGGACAGCACGCTCATCAGCCGCACGGCCATTGTCACCGGTGGATCCCAGTGCTCGTCGACAACCCTGGCCAGGTCCGCGTCGGTCAGACCACTGACGAAGGCGATTGTCTGGGCACACGTCTCATCGTGATAGCCGGCCAGCAGTTCGCGCGTGGCGTGGACGGCTGCGACCTGGTCGGCATCGTGGCCGTACCCGATGTCGTCAGGATCGAGGGGCAGGTCGAACTGCTCTTCCCAGCCCGAGAACCAGACCTGCTCGAGGCGGCTGACTCCGGCCACGTGGTCGTCCTGGACCCTGGTCAGGTGCCAGATCAGCCAGCAGATCGAATTCGCCTCGCTATCCGGCTGGTAGTCGAGGTCGGCGTCGTCGAGGCCGTCGAGCACCTCGTGCACTACCTCGCGAATGCGGCCGAAGCCATCCACGAGCAAGCTGGCACTAGACATCGACAGCGCCTCCGATCAGCTGCGGCAGCCGTTACCGCGGGTGCAGCACATCCTTCACAGCAAGAAGCGTAATCAGGCCGAGTATCACGACTACGACGGCGCTCCTCCACCTGGTCCGGCGGCCACCGCGCAGCCTGGTTTTCGCCACCTTCACATCGCCGTGCGCCTGCGATGTCTTGTTGCTGTACCAGCCGAGCACCAGGCCCACGGCAAGGAAGACGATCACTACTACGATCGCTACCTCACTCATGCGCCAGTCTCTTCTCCAAGCGGGCGACTACCTGCGGCAATGATCTCCCATCACCAATCCTGACTCCAGCGGAAACGCCGGTGCCCGGCGCTGGCAGGATGGACCCGGCGCGGAACGTGTGCATGCACAAGCAAACATGCACGGTCAAATCGCGAAGGGGAGAGCACCGGGATGAGCGAGGCGTTGACTGCCAAAACCATCAGCATCGCCGGACACGGCGGCGATGAGATCGAGGCATACCTGGCGGTGCCGGACGACGGCCCGGGCCCGCGCGGCAGCGTGGTCGTGATTCATCACATGCCGGGCTACGACTCACCGACAAAGGAGATCGTCAGGAAGTTTGCGGCCCATGGCTACGCCGCGCTGATGCCGAACCTCTACTACCGCGACGCGCCGGGCGCGAGCCCGGACGATGCCGCCGCGACCGCGCGAGCAAAGGGCGGCGTACCCGATGAGCGCCTCGTCGGCGACGTCGGGGGAGCGGCCGAGTACCTGCGCGGCCTTGACGGCGCCAACGGCAAAGTCGGCGTGATCGGGTACTGCTCCGGCGGCCGCCAGTCTTTCCTCGCTGCCTGCAGCCTGCCACTGGACGCCGCCGTTGACTGCTACGGCGCATTCATCGTGAACACGCCGCCCGATGGCATGCCGCTCAAGGCGACACCGCTTGTAGGCCTGGCCGCAGACCTGTCCTGCCCGCTACTCGGCCTGTTCGGCGCAGACGACCAGTACCCAACGCCGGACGAGACCGCAGCGCTGTCCAAGGCGCTGGACGAGGCTGGCAAGCCGCACGAATTCCACACCTACGATGGCGCCGGGCACGCATTCTTCTCCGTGAACAGGCCTGCGTACCGGCCGGAGGCGGCCAACGACGGGTGGCAGAAGATCTGGGATTTCTACGGCCGCCACCTGGCAAGCTGACCAAGCTGACGGAAGCTGAGGAGCTCGCATGTGCACCTACAACACCGAGAAGATCGAGGTCACCGGCAGCGGCAAGGGCGCGCGCGGCTGGTTCGCGGTGACCGACGCCACCGTCTACTTTGACCACCCCGTGCACGCGATGGCCGAGCACACGCTCAACATCGACTTCCTCAACCCGGCGCAGGGCCCGGCTGCCCGGGTGGCGGTGGAACTGAGCGCTCAGTCAGCGCGCGCACTGGCCGCGGCGATTGAGGCAGCGCTCACCGCGGTACCGCCTGCGCTGGTTTCCTGATCGGGGACCGGCCGGGCTCTGCTCCCCCGCGGCCCGCCTGACCTCGCCGGCCGGGATGCAGTTCCGGCTCGGCTTGCCGCGAGGGCTTGCGCTGTCAGCAGGGCGTGCCACGATCTGATAAATACCGCGGGTCGGGCGGGAGGACGTTCGGTGAAGTTCAGGGTCGATCGTGATGTGCTGGGCGAGGCAGTGGCGTGGATCGGGCGCGAGCTGCCCACCAGACCCGTGGTTCCGGTGCTGTCCGGACTGCTCGTGCAGGCCGGCACTGACGCGCTGACGCTGTCCTGCTTTGACTACGAAATCTCGGCGAGGGTGCAGTTGCCGGCCGAGGTTGGTGAATCCGGCACCGCGCTGGTGCCGGGCAGGCTGTTAGCCGAGATCACCCGCAGCTTGCCGGCGGCCGACGTCGAGGTCACCTCGGTACCCGGATTAGTCATCGTCACCTGCGGCAGCGCTGAGTTCGCGCTCGTCTCGCTGCCGCTGGATGAGTACCCGAAGCTGCCCGAATTGCCTGCCGTGGCAGGCGCCGTGGACGGGGGCGCGCTGGCAGCGGCAGCGTCTCAGGTCGTGCCGGCCTCGAGCCGCGACGACACCTTGCCGATGCTGACGGGCGTCAACCTCGACTTCGACGGGCGCGAGCTGACACTGGCCGCCACCGACAGGTACCGGCTGGCCGTCCGGACCTTGCCGTGGGAACCTGCCGACCCCGAGGTCCGCGCGGCCGCACTGGTCCCGGCTCGGACACTGGCCGATGTGGCCAGGACGATGGCACCGGGCCAGCAAGTGACGATCGCGTTCAGCCAGCCGGCCAGTGATGGCGCCCGGCCGGGCGACGGGATCATCAGCTTCGAAGGCGGCGGACGCCGGCTGACGGCCCGGCTTATCGGCACGGACTTCATCAGGTACGAGTCACGGTTCCCGGCTAGCTTCGAGGCGCGAGCCGAGCTGGCTGCCGGGCCGTTCACCGAGGCAGTCCGCCGGGTGTCGCTGGTCGCCGACCGGGCGACCCCGGTGCAGCTTGCCTTCCGCCGGGACACGGTGGTGATCGAGGCGCAGTCCGATGGCCGCGCCCGCGGCGTGGAGACAGTACCAGCCCGCTTCACCGGTGCTGACCAGGTGATCTCCTTCAATCCGCAGTACCTGCTGGATGGCCTGATCGCGGCGGCTAGCTGCGGCCAGGCGGCTGGCGTCGGAGCTGGTCAGCAGATTCCTGGCGCCGGCCGGATCCGGCTGGACTTCACCAGCCCGGCCAAGCCGGCCTTGATCACGTGGATCGACGGCGATGCGATGGCAGGCGCCGACGGGCCCGACTCCGGTACCGACGATTCAGGGGGGAACGGGGCCGGCGGGCACCGCGCAGTCGATGATCCGCCCGGGCAGCCCGAGCGGACACAAGGCCGGGCAGCTGTGGCGATGCCGTTCCGTTACCTGGTGGTGCCGCTGCGGGCACCGGTCGCTGGCTGATCAGGCGCAGCCGTCACCAGGGCCTGCGTCCGCGTCCGCAGCACCGCATGCCGCGGCCGCCGCCGAAGACGCGCCGCAGCAGGCCCCGCAGGACAGCGAAGATCGCCAGCAGGATCCCGAGCCGGCTCGGGAAGAAGCGCAGGCCGGGCAGGAAGTCAGCCACGATCAGCCAGCTGGCCAGCACCGCGATCAGCGTGCTGAACAGCGCCAGGCTGCCCCGCACCCGGCCGCCGCGGCTCTGGCCCTGGTCCTGACCGCTCCAACCGCCGCTCGGGCCGGTTATGGGCCGCGGCGCGCGGCCCGACCGGGGTGCGGGCAGCGGCGTACCGGTTGACCGGACATGGGGCAGGTCAACGGTGATCCGGCTGAGATCGCTCTGGGTCTTTGCGGCGAACACGGCGTCCACTCGCTGGTTGAACTCCTCCAGGCTCAGCCGGCCGTGAGCGTAGTGCTCCTGGAGTTCGGCAGCGACCGCGTCGCGCTCCCTGTCGCCGATACGCAAGCTAGGTTGCGTCGCCATCTGCCCTCCGTGCACTGGGCTCCGCTAGATGATGAAACGATATATCGCGAGGCTGCTGGTGGCAACCGCCGCTAGTTGAGGAAGTAGCTGCTGCCGCCGGTTTGCGGATTAGTCACGAGCGCTGGCACCGAGATCGAGCCGGCGTGCGCGAAGACCAGGGTCAGGGTGATTTCGGTGCCCGCCTTCATCCGCCCGGCACCAATGATGAGCAGATGCGAGCCGTTCGGATCCAAGCCCACCGACGACTGCGCCGGGATCGCGATGGACGGCACGGTTCGCATCACCACCACGCCGGGATGATCCGGCGAGCGAAGCATGACTCGCCCACCGACGCTGAGACTCGCGGAAACGATCTTGTCGGCAGGACCGTTGTTCACCACGTCGACATAGGCCTCGGTCGTACCGTTCGCGCTCGGCTCGGTTACCTGAGCCGAGCTGAGCTGGATGACCGGTCCGGTCCGGGGAGCCGCCCCGCAACCGGTGACCATCAGTGCGACGCCGGCAACGGCTGCCGCGCAGGCTCCGGGTTGCCACACCGTCCGGTGCGGCGGGGCGCCGGTGCCCTGTCGGGTGCGCCCGCGCGCCACCGTTCGCGCGCGGCGGTGCGCGCGAGCCGGGAGACGGCGCCTTCGCAGCATGATGTCTGACCTTACCTGGCTGGCCTGGCGGACACTTTCTCCTGCCGGGCTCGAAGCGGGCGGGCAGGCCTCAGAACGAGGAGCAGACGGCTAGCGCTCTCAGGCCGTCGTCGGCCCACCGGACCAAGGCTCGCATGGCTGGCCGGCTTATCCCGTTTTGATCGGTCCCAGTTGGCCCGGGGTAAGGCGCTGATGTCACGTTTTGGCAGCCGATAGCGCTGCCCTTGGCTCGTGTCGCGGCGCTGAGTTGGCGCCTACATCGATAGGAACTTGTGACATATCGTGCATCGCTTCGACACCGGCCTGCAACTACGCTCGCAACGAACCGTAGCCGGGAAGGCGGCTAGCCTGACTAAGGGCGACCTTGGCCAGACTCGCGCCTGGCCCCGGTTCCGGGCAGTCTCTATGAGGTGGAGGCCGAGAACTGGCCGTAACCACGCTAAGCGGAAGTACCTGACTACTCCGGTACTTTAGTTACTCTTGGCGGGTGCGGGCGGATTCCCGCGCACTACAGCTCATTTCGGCGCCCGGACTACTTGAACCGGCTCGGGCGTGGATTCGCGCCGCAACGAAGGAGTACACATGTTCGATCGCAGACGCAAAATACGCGTCGCGGGAGTTGCGGCTGTAGCCGCGACCGCACTGCTGGCCGCAGGTTGCGGTTCCAGCGGAACCACCACTACCCCGCCCAGCACGACGTCGGTGTCGGGCGCAACCGCGACTCTGCCCATCATCAGTGGCACGGGTGCCAACTGCATTTACCCCTTCACCACGACCCAGTGCTACAGCGTCGCTAACTACGAGGACTTCGAGTACCAGATGGTGCTGCCGCTCTACATGTTCGGCGGGCCAAGCAACACCTCGATCTCGGTGAACTACGCCCTGTCGCCGGCCGCCGCGCCGATTTACAGCAACGGCGGCAAGACCGTCGTGATCAACCTCAAGCCCTGGAAGTGGTCCAACGGCACGACCGTCACCGCCCAGGACCTCATGCTTAACCTGAACATGCTCGAGGCCGAGAAGGCCGGCTATGCCGGCTATACGCCCGGCCTGCTGCCGGACAACATGGTGTCCTACAAGGCCACCGGGCCGGAGCAGGTGACACTGCAGCTCAAGCAGGCCTACTCGAGCATCTGGTTCACCTACAACCAGCTCGCGATCCTGACCCCGATGCCGCTGGCATGGGATGTCAGCAAGGCTGGCGGCGCTCCCGGCAGCGGTGGCTGCCTGACCGACAGCGCGGCCGACGGCTGGGCCAAGTGCAAGGCCGTCTACACCTTCATGAACGCGCAGAACAAGATCACCTCGACCTACGCGACCAACCCGCTGTGGCAGGTGATCAACGGCCCGTACAAGCTGACCTCTTACAACGTGGACGGCGACATGAGCTTCGTGCCGAACACGAAGTACTCGGGCCCGCAGAAGGCAAAGGTCGACCTGAAGTTCGTGGAGGCCACTAGCGACACGGCCGTCTACACGGGCCTGAAGACCGGCGCCTACAGCTCGTCCGGTCCGAATGCCAGCGTGCCGTCGACCGACCTCGCGCCGGCCGGCCCGGGCTTCGTGCCGCCGAGCAACCCGCTGGCGTCGACTCCGAATGGCGGGTACACCCTGTCGGCTGCCTACTCCTTCGGCATCGGGTACGCGTACATCAACTTCAACAACCCGACGTACGGCTCGGTCTTCAAGCAGCTGTACTTCCGGCAGGCCATGATGTACCTGAACAACCAGAAGGGCATGGCCAGCTCGGTCGGGCGTGGCTACGCTTACCCGACTACCAATGGCGTGCCGCCCTATCCGCGCAGCCAGTGGGTCACCCCGGCCATGACGGCGAACGGCGGGCAGGGCCCCTACCCGTACGACCCGTCCAAGGGCGAGGCGCTGCTGGCCGCACACGGCTGGAAGAAGGTCGGCGGCGTGCTGACCTGCGAGAGCGCCGGCAGCGGTGCGTCCAACTGTGGTGCTGGCATTGCGAAGGGCCTGCAGGCTAAGTTCGCAATGCTGTACACCTCGGGCGTTTCCACCCAGGCGGACCAGGTCGACATCCTCAAGTCCGGCTTTTTGCAGGCGGGCATCCAGCTCGCCGCCACCGGTGAGACGTTCGACACGCTGCTCGGCGACACCGTGCCGTGCAAGCCCACCCAGCCGCAGTGCAAGTGGACGTTCCTGTACCTGGGCGG
>JBKQTJ010000264.1:0-9921 GCA_052143255.1 Streptosporangiaceae bacterium
GTGGCAGGTGTTGGGTTCGAACCAACGTAGGCTGAGCCGACGGTTTTACAGACCTTCGGCGAACCGGCTTCGACCTGCGGCGGTGCTGATGGCGAGCAGCGACTTAGGCACGCATTGGGCATGATCAAGGTCAAGATGGGCGTCGGCGCTGCGCTTCGGGCATGCACATGACTGGTGCAGGCTGCGACGCGTTGCGTCGCCGAGCCTTCAGCTGGTCGCGGAACTGAATTGGTCACATTCATCCGGGCGTTCGCTTCCAGATCGTGAGCTGGGGCCGGACCCCAGGGTAGGGATCGAGTGCCCTGACAGGCGCCGCGGCAACCTTGGTGAAGGCTTCGTGCAGGTGGTCCAGCCTGGCCGTGCGATAACCTCCGTCCCCGATGCATGCGACGGTGTCCCCGCAGTAGTACGTCAGGCAGTCACCCAGCGACGAGAACAACGGCGGCCAGCACAGAAACAGGCCACGGTCAGGGTAACCGGACAACACGGCCTGATCGCCCTGCTCGACGCGTGTCCATGGCCTGGTACGCGAGTGGTACCTGTTTGCACGCTCCCCGTCGAGGGGCGCCTGGTCGAAGGCGACAATATCCGCGCCTATCGAGCGCAGCCTGTGCGCCCAGTATCCCGTGCCAGCGCCCACCTCAACGAGGGGTCCTAGTCCGGCAAGCATCGCCAGCATGGAATCACTGGGAAAGACATACGCGTAGCGCTGAGCCAAGGTCAACAGGAAGTCCTCGGCGTCGGCAGCCGAATCAGGAAGGCAGCCGCTATCGAGCATCTCAAGCGACTGGCTGAAGTGATCGTCTCGCATGTGTGCCTCCCGGCCAGTAATTGTAGCCAGAAGGTACGAATCTGGCTTTTCATCTGTTGTCGGCCCCTGTCGTCGGCTCTGCCCGTCCTCCTGATAGGCGCCGGGACTTTGCCGGGGAAGATCACACTCAAGGCTGGCGCGCAGCGCCGTCTCCGACCATCTCCGACGCGAGCGGAGCGAGCGGCCTTGACTGTGATCTTGTCCGGCGGACCAACCAGCCTTGGCGACGATCACAACGGCACTATGACCCGCCTCGGCCGACAAGACGGCCAACCGCTCGTCGTCGACCTGCGCGACCGCCTGATCGAATCACCGGCCAGCTTTGGGACGAGCTCGCCGGACCGTGCAGCCTTCCGGCTTGGTTCAGCCGCAACCTCGATGCCTGGAGCGACACGCTTTACGGCGGCATTTCTGCCACCCTTGATGACCATCCGCTGCTGATCATCAAGCTCAGCCCACAGCGGATGTTCGCGGCCGACAACGAGCAAGGCCAGGCCTTCATTGACGTGTCGCAAGCCACCCGCTTTGCGCGGGTTCACCTGACCGGCGACCCTGCCGACCCAGCTAGCTGAACATGGTGATCTTAAGAATCCCACGGGGCCTCACGATCAGGCAGACCCGATCCGTCCCAAGTCAACTAGCGTCAGGCATCGGGCAATGGCGGTCACGATGAGCCGGTCACGGCATCAATGAGCCCCAGAATCGCCTGGGCCTGGCGGCGGGCCTGCGCCCACATCGGATCGCCAGACAGCGCCTCGTCTGACCACCGGGCCGCGTTCTCGCGGCCACTGAAGCTGCCGAAATGATCGTCAAGCTCTCGCAGCGCAGCTTCCAGCCTGGCTGGCATCAGGCCTTCCCGGCGCAGCCGGGGCAAGAACGTCAGCACACTGTCGTTGAGCTGCAACGCGATCTCATCCACGGGCAGCCGGTGCTCGATGAGCCAGCGTTCCTGATCCGGGGGCCCCGCCGCGACCAGCTCGATCTCCTCCCGAAGCTGCCCCAGCAATTCAGCAGGCGTGACCTCTTTCACCGGCCCAAGTATGACCGCGACACAAGATCCTGGGCCAGCCCATTACGCGGCCCAGGACCATTACCGTGAACCACAGCGCCAGCACCCGGACCGCCACCGGCACCAGGACGGCGGCGCGGCGCCACAAGCACACCTCCCGCAGCCGGGCCGGTCCTCGTGCAGCGGCGGGTATCCCAGCGCGGCTCCATCATGGTCGCCACCCAGCGCATCCACGTCGGCATGATCCACGCCCGCAAGATCGCCACGGTCACTGCCAGCGACGACAGCTTCCATCTCGACATCGACGGTGAAACCGTCGCCACCGTGTCCCGCACCAGTGGCCGGGAGATCCACCGAAGCAAGGCCTACGCGCCAGGACAGGCAAGCCGTGAACCCATATCCTCCATCTAGGTATGGTTTGCGGCATCACAAGCTCCTGGGCAACTCGTGACTGTCAGACAGGAGGAAGCGTGCCCGGTCTTAAAGCGGAACTGCACCACAGCCTTCAGGCCACCCGGCGGGCGCTGCTGTCCCGGCTCGAAGGCCTAGGCGAGTACGACCTTCGCCGTCCCATGACACCCACCGGCACGAACCTCCTCGGCCTGGTCAAGCACCTGGCCGGCCCGGAGTACAGCTACCTGGGCGCGTCATTCGGCCGCCCGGCGCCAGAGACGCTACTGCCCTGGGACGAGTCCGATCCCAACGCCGAGATGTGGGCTCGGCCCGAGGAATCCAGCGAGTCCATAATCAGCCTGTACCAGCGGGCTTCCGCGCACGCCGATCTGACCATCGCCGAACTCGAACTGGACGCGCCAGGGTCGGTCGCCCACTGGGCGCAAGGCGAGCGCCAGACCACGCTCGGCGCGATAGTCATCCTGATGGTCTGGGAGACCGCGCAGCACGCGGGCCACGCCGACATCATCCGGGAACTCATCGACGGCACAGCCAGCGCCGACCACGACCAGATTCTCACCGAGCCCGGCTGGCAGGACTATGTCGCTCAGATCCAGGCCGCGGCGAACACTTTCAAAGTCCACTAACGTCGCCCGCTCCGGATCCGTTCAACGGTCTGACTGGCCCGAACGTCCGATTTTCAGGAGGCTGTGCTGGTCCAACGGTGTCCGTCGCAGCCCAGATGATCAGGGAAGCCAAGCGCTGACCCAAGTTCGGGATCCAGGCCCAGCCACATAGGTCCAGGGTCGTCGTTAGCACTGCGTTAGCAGGCCGGCCGATCGCAACCGTGAGCCTAGCAGCGCGAGCTACTTGAGAACTGAACAGAGTGGCAGCTGGCCCCGCCGCTTCAAGTGGCCTTCACCGAGATGCCGGGTTAGCTTGTCGCTATGAGTTCCCAGGCGGCGCGCTACGACGGCAACGCCGAGTGGTACGACGAGACCTTCTCTGCGTTCCACCCGCCCAAGGAGGAGCTGGCTTTCCTCAAGCAGGCTCTGGGCACTGGCGGCGGCGAGGCCTGCATTGACCTTGCCTGCGGCACTGGCCTGTGGGCCCAGCCGATCGCAGATGCCGGCTACCAGGCGGTGGGCTTCGACATTTCAGCGGACCAACTCCGGTTTGCTCGCCACAGGATGACCAACGTTGCCCGGGCAGATGCCTGCAACCTTCCGGTACGCGACGAGTCCATAGTGGTGATGGTCGGGATGTTCTTTCATACCGACCTGGAGGACTTCGCGGCCGTGGCTGGCCAGGTCGCTCGGTGTCTTCGTCCTGGTGGCCGCTTCATCTACGCTGGCCTGCATCCGTGCTTTATCGGTCCGTTTGTTAGCCGGACAGCCGAATCTGTGGAGCAAAATCTGCGCTTTCTGCCGGGATACGGAAGTATTGGCTGGGCTAGCCGTGCTTCGGGAGACGGTTCCGGCGTCGGGCCGCGCGTCGGGTTCCATCACAAGGCACTCGCCAGTTTCATGAACGCTATAACAGACTCCGGCCTGCACATCCGTACTGTGCAGGAGTTCTCATCCGGAGGTGTTGTGCTTCCGCGGAACATCGGGATAATCGCTGAGAAAGACCCGCACGCCGCTTGATCAACTGTTTGCAAACTACTGGCGGCGCGGTCGTTGACAGATAATAGCCCAGCTGGCAGTTCAGTACTGGTCGTTACTAGTCAGCCTAAAGGAACGTCGCTGCTGTACTTTCGTGCTGTACGAGCCCCTTGGGCCACGGAATCCTTCGGAGCAAATAATCGTCTTGCCTCTTACCCAGTGGAAGGTCGCTCCATTACTGACACGTTGACTGACCGCCTGGCAGCGGATCTGGCTGCTGCTCTGCTCGGTTTGCCAGTCGGCAGCGCCACGGAGGTTCCCGCATCCGCCGAGCATCAGGTCTTCCAGGTCCAGCGCTCCGATGGTGTGGTCGCGTTCCTCAAGGTCGCTGGCGCTGTTTCCATCAAGCCGGAAGTGGCTGTCCTCCAGCTCCTTGCCAATCGTGGCGTCGCAGTGCCGGTCATCGTAGCAGCAGACCCCGACGGCACTCAGACAGGCATCCCGTGCGTCCTTATCGGGCACGTCGGCGGCAAACCGCTGAGCCACGAATCGCGCGAGTTCGCTGCCGCCGGAAAAATCCTCCGGCAAGTTCACGACATCAGCCTCAACAGATACGGCTCTCTGACCTCCGACCCTGCTGGCCTGCACGGCAAGAGCGCCACATGGCAGGATGTTGTTGCCGATCGTCTGACGGGCCTCAAGCCGATCGCCGAGGCCGGTCTCGTCGAGCCCGCTCTGCTCGCCCGCGCAATCGCGGCCGTCAAAGACAATGCCCAGATGCTCAGCGGCCCAGAACCCGGTCGCCTGCTGCACGGCGACTTCCACCCCCGGCACGTCTACGCAGACAACGGCCGCATCACCGGGATCATCGACTGGAGTGACGCGAGCTGCGGTGACCCGCTCTACGACTTCGGTCGCATACTGCACTCGGCCGTCCTGCCCGGTGACTTGCGCTTCGGCGTCGAAGCGGTCAGCCAGGTCCAGCAGACCTACGGCGATGCACCCTGGCTCCCAGCCGACCCCACCAGGCAGATCCTCGTATACGGCGTAATGTTCACCCTCACAGCAAGCGCAGCGAGTACACCGGCGGGGCCCCATGGCCGCCATGGTGGCCCGCCCAAGCAGGTGCACTCGCCACGATCCTCGACGCTCTCTCGCCCGGCCAGCCTTCTGTCGCCTGACGAGCCGCTTCCCGAAGTCGCGGCATCTTCGTCCCGAAGCCAGGTTGCGCTTTCTTGAGAACGCCTGCCCGCGCCCCGGCCCTGGCCAGGCCGTGCTGTCGCGGTGGATGGCATTCGCTGCAAAGGAGACCGCGTACCCAAGCTTGACCTAGCATCCCGAGGGCGAAACGCGCGACTGTGAAGCGCTGGTACTCGACTAATCGAAGGAGCGCGCGATGGAGGACCACGGTGCCGAGGAACATCCCGAGCTGCTGCACACCGTGCTGGACACCACCAATGTTCGGTGCCTGGCCGAGTTCTACCGGCACTTGCTCGGGCTGGTCTACCGTCCCGGCGACGACCCGCCTCCCGACGGCATGACCGACGATGCCGACTGGCTGGTCCTGACAGATCATGCCGGGGTCCGTAAGCTAGCTTTCCAGCAAGTCGACGAGCTGCCCCATACCACTTGGCCGCGCCACGACGTGCCGCAGCAGCTCCACCTGGACATGACCGTTCCCGATCGCGGGGCGCTGGACCGGCAGCGTTACCGGGCCCTCGCCCTCGGCGCGGAACTGCGGCTGGACCGGACGGACGACGCGGAGGAGCCGCTGTACGCACTGGCAGACCCTGCCGGACACATCTTCTGCATCTTCGTCAGGTAGCCGGCCATGATCCAGACCCGGTCATCCTTCTGATAGGCGCGAACCTGAACCGGGGAAGATCACGGTCAAGGGTGCCCGCAGGGCATCACGCGTGACGCGCGGAGCGCGCCCTTGAGCGTGATCTTGCTCGGCTCAAGACTGGAGCGCCGGGAGGATGGCTGCCTCGTCCAAATTGCGCGCGCTGGCGCTGACGTGTCTCCGCGACTAGCGGCGCGGTCGGTTCCCTCGCCCTGGTCCGCGCCAACGCCGCCGTGGCCCGGGGGGCCTAAGAGCGGCAGGAGGCGCACGGCGCGAGACAGGATCGTGGGGGTTAGCGCCGACCGACTGCCGCCATGAAGGTGCGCCGCGTATCAGTCAGCTCTGTCGCGTCGCGCGGGTCTAACGTCGGCTGTCAACCGGTGCTCGGCGCGCTCGCGCGCCTTTAAAGACGTAAAGAAAGTGATCACCACATCGGACAACAGCTGTTGTCCGATGTGCGGCACGCCGGGTTTCCGCTGGTCAGGCGTCCGATGCTTGTCGTCTGCGATCACGTGACCGTCGACGCTTGTTTACAAATGCAGTCGATGCTTTACGTCGGCCGTCTCGGCAGCATGAGTTAAGCGATGTCATCCCGGCGGTGAGCGCCGTCGCGGTGCCGACGCTGGTACTGCTGCCGGGCTGCCTGCCTGGTAACTCCAAGCCGATTGGCAATGTCTGGCCACCCGATGCCCAGGCCGACCGCGTGATCGACTAGCACTGCAAGTTCCGCCTCTGCGCCGTCCCGCGCAAGCCGGGCACGTTCGATTCGTTCAAGCAGCTGCGCTGCAGACAGCCGGGCAAGGCGTTGCGCTGCTCTCGTCGGTTCGGCTGTTGCCTGGCGCCGCTTGGGCTGCTCAGGCTTTACCCGCGGTCCCGGCCTGCGCTTCGACTTGCTCACGGATCCAGCATGCGGCTCGGGTGCGACAGCCTGGTCATCGGCGGCGGTACACAGTGCTGCGGTGGCCGATATCTACGATCACGACGCGGGACTGGTCGTGCTCCACGCGGTAAATGACCCTCCAGTCGCCGACTCGTACCCGGAGCAACCTGCCGCCACCGGTCAGGGCCTTGACCTGGGCAGGTGTTGGATCGTCGGGGAGATCGTGGAGCGCCACGCGAATGCGGTCGCGGATGACTGTGTCGAGGGCTGTGTATTGCTTGCGGGCACGCCCGGTCAGTTCGACCTCGTACGCGGCCACCCGATGTCAGCTCTCAGGGAGCTCAGCGTCAACCTCGGCAAGCCGGTAGGTGCGCCGGTCGTCGGCGTCCCACTCGGCTAGTGCATCCTGTGCCACGGCGACGTCGGCCGCGTCCTCAAGTGCCTCGATGGCAGCCGTCCCCGCGGCGGCGACGCTCGCCGGAACGATGGCGGCAATCCTTCGGCCCTGCGGGTCGGTCAGGTAAACGACCTGCCCGCGTTCGGCAGCGTCGTGGGCCGCGCTGGCCAGCCCAGCAGCGTCATCGATCGGCAGCTCGGTCACATCTCCAGAGTACGGCCCAGGTGGATGGCCGACCAAGCGCGGCCGTGAGGCACCAGCACGGCGGGAGGGGAAGAATCGTATCCGAATCGTGATGTAGCCGCTTTTCCGTGGACTGGCGGTCGCTGGCGGACGATGACGGACGCTTGCGGTCGTTTACGTACGCCGCGAGCCGCTGCGATACCTGTGGCGGGTGTCTGCGTCCGACCGCAGTTGCCTGCACAGTGGAGGCAGGAGCCGACCAGACGCTGCCGAAGGTGCCGGGCTGAATGCCCATGGGCACCGGCAAGATCAACGACGCCCGTTCCGGCGTCGAACCAGGCACTGGGCCTCACCGACGGGCTGTCCCCAGCATTTCGCCCAATCGCCGTAACCAAGCGGCCTGGCCGCTTTCCGTGCGCCTCCGAGCAGGCATGGGTCAAGGGCTCGCCAGCCTCTCCAGCGAGCCTGCGGACGCGCGCGACCGGATCCCGCGAGGAATCCTGCGTCGTTCAAAGCCCACTTCCGGAAGGAGTCACCATGGATACGCCACTGTGCTGGTCGGTTCGGCCTGAGCCGGACGATCCTCGCGGCACGACGGTCGCGAAGCATCGTCGTGCCCGCCGCTGACAAGATCCGGGACCTCCGCGAGCGAGACAAGCTGACCATCGCGGATGTGTGCGCCGATCTCGGTATCAGCCGCCGGACGTTCTACGAATGGCGGATGAAGAACAGGGCACCCAGGTGCATCACGTTGCCGAATGGCAGTTTGCGCATTCGCCGGTCCGAATACCAGCGCTGGCTGGCGTCGCGCGAGGAAGCCGCCTGATGCACGACCGCGCGACCTACGACGTCCGGGTCTATCGGACCGAGGTGTACAAGGGCGCTAAGGTCACGACCTATAAGGTCCGCTGGAAGACGGCTCACCGGCTGTGGAAAGAAGGGTTCCGCAACGCCGCGCTCGCCGACAGCTTCCGCAGTTCCTTACTGACCGCGGCGCGCAAGGGCGAGGCGTTCAGCCTCACCACCGGCCAGCCCGTGTCGTGGCAGCGCACCGAATCCGCCCTTACCTGGTACGACCTGGCCCTCGGTTATACCGCTGCCAAGTGGCCTTTCGTCGCCCCCAATCATCGCAAGTCGATAGCCGAAGCGCTCACCGACGGCACCGAAGCACTGCTCGCCAGCGACCCGCCGCAGTACCCGATCGAGGACATACGCCGGGCGCTGCGAACCTGGGCATTCAGCGATCGGCTTCGCGGGGCTACAGAGCTGCCCGAGGACCTGGCGGCCATCGTGACCTGGCTTAAGACCGCCACCATCCCGGTGTCCGAGCTCGCCCGCCCGGAGGCTGGCGCTGCCAGCTGCCGAGCGCTGCTCGAGCGGATCAGCCGCAAGCAGGACGGGACCGCCGCCGCCGCCAACACCGCCAACCGCAAAAGGGCGGTTCTGAACAACCTGATGCAATACGCCGTCGAGATGGGAGTGCTGTCGGCCAACCCGCTCAAGGCAATCAAGTGGACCCGTCCCCGCACGCTCAAGACCGTGGAACCGCGGACCGTGGTCAACAGCGCCCAAGCGCGGCGGCTACTCGCCGCAGTCGGCCAGCAAGGAGAACGCGGTGAGCGGATGATCGCCTTCTTCGGCTGCATGTACTACGCGGCACTGCGGCCCGAAGAAGCCGTCGAACTGCGCCCCGAGAACCTCGCTAGCCTGCCCGACCACGGCTGGGGCGAATTGATCCTGACCGGGTCCGAACCCCGCAGCGGCACGTGGTGGACCGACAGCGGCTCCGCCCGGCAGCGCCGCGAACTCAAGCACCGTCCGCGCGGCGAAACTCGGCCAGTGCCCATACATCCCGAGCTGGTCGCACTTCTGAGCCAGCACCTCAAGAAGTACCCGCCGGGCCCGGACGGGCGCATCTTCACTGGCCCTCGCGGCGGCATCTTCAACGACCGGGCTTACCTTGCGATCTTCCACAAGGCACGTGCGGCCGCCTTCACGCCGAGCGAGTCGGCATCACTGCTGGCCAGGCGCCCCTACGATCTCCGTCACGCGGCGGTCTCCACCTGGCTCAACGCGGGCGTGCCCGCCGCGCAGGTCGCTGACTGGGCTGGCCACAGCGTCGACGTCCTGCTGCGGGTCTACGCCAAGTGCATCTCCGGCCAGCAGCACGAGGCAAAGCGGCGCATCGAAGTGGCCACGCGTCCGAGCGGCGACGAGTAGACGATCAAGAACAGGCACGCGCCCAAAACTTGGGCACGTATTGGGCACAGAGACCCGCACACGGGCACCCGGAGCCGCAGCCAGCCGCTCACGCCGAGATCAGTGCTGAGCAACATCTGCTCAGTTCAGAGGGCATTTCCACAGGTGGTGGCAGGTGTTGGGTTCGAACCAACGTAGGCTGAGCCGACGGTCTTACAGCCCACTCCCTTTCTTTGATCAGGCACTTAGGCACCCTTGCGACCTGCGCAAACGACAGAGATCAGCATGACATCGGCGCGTCCGTTGCGAGTGATCGTGAAGTGGTCGTGCTCGTATCCATGGGCCTTTGGCCATGATGTTCGCCTCACGATCGCCAAGCTGGCGGCGCGGGTGGCGGCGAGTGACCATGGTGATCGCGGGCCGGGCCGCCCGCCGGCCGCTCTGCGTCCGTGTGCAATACCGCGCCGCCCGAAACCGAAGTGGCCGCCGGGCCCGTGCCGGATCACGGGCCTGACGCCGCATCCTTATCCCCGGAACCGCGTCTGGGGCTGGTCAGGTGAAGTAGTGGCCCTGTTCGATGTCCTCGATGAGGCCGGGGTGGG
>JBKQTJ010000265.1:0-45065 GCA_052143255.1 Streptosporangiaceae bacterium
CTAGGCGCCGACGGGAGCCGTCAGGTCGTCGGCGCGCTGAACGCGGTGGCAGCGGTCTCGGCGTCCAACGCGTGGGGGGGTGGCATGACCGATCGTTATCAAACGCTGATCGAGACGACCGGCGGCGACTACGCCACCGTCGCCTACCGCGCCGCCACCGGCAGGCAGCTGTGGGTCCGGCGGCACAGCGGGCCTGACAGCGGCTTCGACATCCCCGCATCGGTGATGGTCAGCCGGGACGGCACGAGGGTGTTCGTGACCGGGAGCAGCGCCGACAAGGGGCCCTCCTCCGGCGACTGCGCCTACGCCACGGTCGCCTACAGGGCCGCCACCGGCAGGCAGCTGTGGGTCCGGCGCTACAACGGCCCGCGCAACATCAACGAAGCCTCTTCAATGGCCGTCAGCCCCACCGCGACCACTGTGTTCGTGACCGGGACCAGCTGGAGCAAGACGACCGGCACCGACTACGCCACCATCGCCTACCGCGGCTAAGCGCTCCGGCACTAACAGCACGGCGACGCCGGGGCAGCAGATGTCACGCTGCTGCCCCGGACGGCTGCGGCCTGTCGAATGTGACGAACGTTAGCCGGAATCCGGACAGTGCCAGTAGCTGTCGGCCCGCCTGGTCGCCGTCCGCAGCCAGGCCGGACATCGGCCCGCGGCGCGGCCCGGCCGTCCCGCGGAACCTGCTGGAACCGGCCGCCCGCGCGGTACTGGAGCCGGTTCCAGCCCCGATCGACCGGGGACCGGCAGGCATCGCGGTGGCCGCCGGCGTGGACCTGGACACCGCAGTGCGATGTCTCGGCGAGTTAGCCGCCGGAGGATTCATCCGGCGGTGCGACCACGGCTGGCGGCTCAACAAACCGATTGACGCGGATGATGCCCTTCCAGCCATTCTCACGATGAGCGCGCGCGACAGTTCCACGAGTTTCTGACCGCGCAGAACGTCGCGGTGTGCCTGCTGGTAGTGCCGCTCTGGGTTAGGTGCGAGTGAATCTCACTCAGGTGCAGGCGCAACTTCGCCGCTGCGAGATCTGCGCGTGCCCGCTCGATACGCGCTCCATGCTGGCCGGGTCAGGCCAGACGCGCCGTGTGAGTTTCCGACCGAAGTACGAGGCCACCAACCCAGCCGCGCCCGACCGCAACGTGGCAATCCGGACCGCGGGATGGGTCGCCTCGGGCGACCGGATCCGGACCGGTGCAGGGCGGGTGGCAGATTGGCCTCGAACCCGAACCGCTGATGAGATCGCGCCATCGATTTGGTACTGCGCGCTGCCGAACCCGCCTGGTGATGTCTGTTATACACGCCGGTCTCCCCCGCGCAGCATCAGCGTGGCAGGGGCTGCCAGTCAGGGAACCCTTCGCTGAAGGGCAGATGCCGGACACGGTGAAGGTTGCTGCCGTTGGCCTTCATGACCCAGAGGTCGTCAAGGACTGCGCCGGCGCGGTCGCTGCCGAAGGCTATGTACCGGCCGTCGGGTGAGAATGCCGGGCCGGTATCGAAGAACGGTCCTCTGGTCAGGCGCGCCAAGTGGGACCCGTCGGCGTTCACTGCGAAGATCGACGACGAGGCGCCGACGTCACGTTCGAAGACGAGCCGCTTTCCAGAAGGCGCCCAGGCAACCTGGTGGTCGTAGGCGGGCGACCGGGTCACATGGGTAAGTCGGCCTGTCTTCAGGTTCAGGATGTAGATATCGCCGACGTCGCCCTCCTGGAACCCTCGCGTGAAGGCGATCTGTGTGCCGTCTGGTGACCAGGCTGGCTCGAAGTCCAGGGCGGGACCCGAGGTGAGCCGCCGCAGGCCGCCTCCGTCGGAGGCCCGCATCGTCCACAGATCGGAGTTCCCTTTCCCCGCCCGGGTGAAGACGATCCGGGTGCCGGCGGGATTCCACGCCGGATCCCTGGCGTCGAAGCCGTGGGTGAGCTGCTTCTGATGGTGGCCGTGGGCATCCATCACCCATATCGAGCCCGGACCGAACGGAGCGCGGGTACGCCAGAACGCAATGCGGGTACCTGCCGCGTTCCACGCCGGGCCGAACTCGTTCTGGTTCGGGGTGTCGGTCAACTGTGTAAGGCCCGAGCCGTCAGGCCTGATCGTGTAGATATCGGTCTGGGTATGGTTGCCGGCAGGCGACTCGCGCTGAAAGGCCAGGCGGCCGTTTGAACCGGGAAACGCAGCCTGTGCCGGCAACGACGTGCCAAGGGCGACCAACAATCCCGACCCTAGTGATGCGGAGACAAGCCGACCCAGACGCATTTCCACTACCCCTATGAGCACTCGCGCGCATCCACGCTTACGCCATCATGACACGGTCGGGCGGCGGCAGATGACAAAGGAACCCGCTACGCATCGCCGGGCGCGGCCGAGCTGGACGTCTCAGGCGACTCGTGGCGGTACGAGCTGGCCGAGGTCGAGCTGACCCACCTGCTCGTCGACGCCACAGCGGGCATCGTGAGGAGCGGGGATGGCGCTGGAAGCGCTGCAGGCCCACGCCGGGCACGCTTCGATCGAGTCAACTCGGACACCTTCGCCATGGCTGATGACTGGTTCGCCGCGCACTACCGCAAGGCCGCCGAGGTGATCGACGCTCAGGTCATCGCCGCTCCCGCCGGCGGCAGCGGGCGGTGAGCGGGCAGGCACGGCGGGGCGCCAACGGGATGGGCGAGCTGCCGGACCGGGCTGAGACCAGGGCCGCTTGCTGATCGAGCACACCGCGGGGGAAGGGCGCTGACGAGGCGCTCGGCCTGGTGCTGCCGGTTCATGGCTCGGCTTTCGGCCACGTGCTAGCTAGCGGCAAGCGAATGAGCCCGGACGACTTCCGGCATGACCAACGGGTAGCGGCCGTCTCACCGCAGCACATGAATCTCGGGCCGGCGATCGCCGAGCCGCTAGGAGCCGCAGGTAACGTCCGGGGGTGCTCACAGCCGGCCGCCGTCGGGCTCCATGCCGTTGATGCCGCACGCGACCGACCTTCGCCACCCAGGCCGACATCGCCCTGGAGCTGGCCGCGTACCGCCAGCAAGCCGAGCAGGTCGCGGTGTTCGAGGACCGCGCGATCAGGCAGCCGAGGTGCCGCATGAGCATCGGCGAGTCCCCGGTAGCGGCACGGCGGCAGGCTGGCCTGAGTGCGACGCAGGTCAGTCAGCGGACCTCATCCGGGGAGACGATCATCCGCGGGATCGACCGGGTCAACTTCTCCGCCTGCGGCTGCGACTTCTACGCATGCGGCCACGTCCGCGCGATCGCCGGGCAGCGGGCGCGGACCCTGAGCCGCTGGTCGCCGAGTACGACTCCAGCCACGGCATGCCGCTGGCCAGTGCCGCTGCCGACTTTCCCGGCACGTTCGCCCCGATCCGGCCAAGGCGGCTGCGCAGGCCGAACTGGTTCTGCTGGTCATGCTCGCGGCGACCATCTGATGCATAGTACGTACCTAGAGTGATAATTCGCTCTATCTTTGCGGCATGTTCACCTTGGTGCGAGCCAAGGAGCCGGACACAGGCCGGATCGGCTGCCGCTCGTACGATCTTGTGCGCGACGCGATGCGCCTGACGCGGATGGCACCGGGAACGGTGCTGGTACTGGGACCCGCGGCTGGAGTTGCTGCGCAAGCGGTCGCCGTCGCGATTACGTGGCCTGAGTGGCTGCGCGCGGAGCGCGAGGCTGCGGTTCTGGTGGGTGTCCTATCACGACAGGCGCATCCGTCTGTGGGGAGAGGTGCTGCCGTCTGCCTATGCCCTGGTACTAGCGCTGGGGATCGGGCTGGCTGTCAGCGTGCTGGCCTGGGCAGCCGGAGCTGTCGCGATGGCTGCACCAATACGCCGGGCGGCCGACCGGGCAGCGGCAGGCCTGGCTACGACGTTGTCGCAGTCGCTGCAGCGCAGTCCAGTGGCGCACGCGCGTCATCGGCCGGCCGGCGGGATCACGAGGCTGTGTCTGGTAGCCGCGGGATGTGCGCTGACCGCTGCAGCGCTCGTGGCGGCCCTTCTGACGACCACGGCGCCCGCGATTACTGTGCAGGTGCGGGGCAGCATGCTTACCGTCGTCGAACCGACCGTGTGGTCGATGGCGGCGGCGCTGGCGGCCATTTCAGTCGTTGTGGTGACGATCATCCCGCTCGGACGAGCAGTGCTGGTCACCCCACCCGTGCAGGCCGCCGTCGCGCCTGGCGGGGGCGTCCGGCAGCAGCGCCAATCGGCTGAGTACGCGGTAAGGCCGCACGCAGGACAGGCGGCTACGTCCTCACAGAAGCGGATGACGACTTGCATTACCGTGATACTTGGCCTTGGCGCGGCGGCTCTTTCTGCGGCCTTCCTCGCCGAGTCGATGCTCGCACGCCCGATTGCCGACGACTACCGGTACTTCGCTGTCATCCGGCGGCTCGACGTGCTGGCTTTCCTCGTGCATCACCTCGACACCGAGTCGGGGCGATATTCACAGGGTCTTGTGGTCTGGATTGCCTATCGCGTTTGGGGCGTCGCGAGCGTGCAGTGGATGCCCGTCGTGCTGCTCGCATTCCTGGTCGCGACGACCACGGCGACAGTGCGCGCATTCGTGCCGGCCTTCCAGGCACTGCCCCGCTCCACCGCGCTGGCAGTCGGCTTTGCGGCACCTGCGCTGGCAGTCACCGCGGCGCCGAGCGTGGTCGACTCCTACCTGTGGCTCACTTCGAGCACCGTCTACGTGCCGGCGATAGGGGTGCTCATGTCCGCCTGCCTGGCGCTCCGGGCCGCCGTCCGAAGGCGCACAGGCGGCACGCGTGCGGTCTTCGCCGCGCTCGCGATAGCGCTTGTGGTTATCGCTCAGGGTTTCTACGAGGCAAGCTCAGTGCTTACCGTCGCCGCGGCCGTGATCTTCGTGGTGGTACTCGCGGTCCGCCGTGACCGGGCAAACGTGCCCGCTGGCGTGCTGGTAGCCAGTGCCGCGTTCGCCGGTTTGGCCGCGATGTACTTCGCCCCAGGCGAGCGCCTCCGGGCACACGCTTCCGGGCACACGCTTCCGGCGCAGGCAACGTGCTGGTGGCGTCGCTGGGCGCCGTCTACGCGCAGCTGCAACTGTGGCAGGCGACGCGGCTCGCCGCGTGGCTCCTTGCCGGCGCGCTCGGCGTCGCTCTGGCAGTGCTTCTCGCCCGGCGAAGCTCACCCGGCGCGCTGCTGATGATGCTCGCGGCGGGAGGCGTCCTGCTCGTCGCCGTGCCAGCCCTGTGCGCGTTCGTTTCCTTCTATGCGCTGCACTGGGCGCCGTGGCGCACCTACACACTGGCCTCGGCATCGTTTTGCTGGGGGACGGTGCTCCTGGTCGGTTCAGCCGTCGCCCTGCTCCTACGACAGCGCAAGCCGGGAGCAGAACAACGCCTCAATGCATCGGGCATCGGCGCCGTTGTCGCCGCCTGCACGGCAATCGGCGTCATGACAGCGATGCCAGGCCAGGCCGCCATCGCGTCGGCTGAGTCGATGCGGGCGCGCATGATGGACTACAGGGATGCCCTGGTGCTGAAACAGCTAGCGGCCGGCGACCGCCACATCGTCGTCTACCCGGCTCCCCTGCTGGTATATCCGACAGATGCTCGTGATTTCGAGTTCACGGCCGTGCAGAGCAAACACTGGTTCGAAACCGGGTTCCGCAGCTACTTCCGCATCCCGAAGCACGCCGCGCTGCGCTTTGTCACCCGCCCCCTGGCTGGTTACTGCACCGACGACCCGCGCGTGGCGGCTGTTGGCGCGGCTCCGTGCCGAGGTTCTTGACTGGACAGGACAGGACAGGCTGAACCTTCGGCGTGAACCAAGACCAACCCGGTGGAGTCATCCGTGCGCTCATAAGCATCGGCGGGGCCCGACCACCTGGTGAGCGGGCGGTGATCGCCGGGCGGCTGCTCGTCGGCGTGAGCGTGTGCGTGGTGTTCATGCTCGGGAGGGCTGCAGGACTGGCTCCTTGACGACCAGCGCACTCAGCGGTGCTACTGACTACCTATGGCACGTCAGGCCGGCACACTGTCGTGACGACTTCGTGCTCAGCCTGGATTCTGGAATGCTGTCCTGCGCCAGCGAGCACCCACCCGTGGACGCAGTCCGGAAGCTCGCCGAGGCCACCCCTGAGAGCGCTCTTCGCTGGACCTAGCACGGCACGCTGAGCGACGCGACGTCTGCTGTCGTCCGAGCCGAGCGCCAAGCCGCCGTTATGGCGCGGGTCGAAGCTGCCCAACGAGGCCGGCGGCTACGGACAGATCCAGGCTGCGCGCTGTGGCGCAAACCGGTGGCTTCGTTGGCGCGTTCGGGATCGACGTCAGCGCGCACCGGAGCGCGCTGACCGCCGGCGGGCTGACGGTGGCGGTGCTGGCAGGCGGCCTGCGTTACGGCTACCCGCACGGGCATGCCGAGCTGTTCCGGGCAGTGGCAGCCCGGGGCGCGCTGGTCAGCGAGTGCCCGCCAGACCAGGCGCCGACAGGCCAGGGTTCCTGATCCGCAACCGCATCATCGCCGGGCTGAGCCGCGGCACTGTCGTGGTCGAGGCCGCGCTGCGCAACGGCGCCCTCAATACCGCCCGGCACGCCAGAGAGCTCTGCAGGCCAGTCATGGCCGTGCCCGGCCCGGTCACCTCCGAGCAGTCGGCCGGCTGCCACGAGCTCATCCGGGAGTACGGCGCCATGTGCGTCACCTGCGCCCGCGACGTCATCGAGCACCTCGACCCATCGGCCGCCGGGCCGGCCAGCGGCCCCCGGCGCGGCCCGGCCGTGGCCCGCGACCTGCTGGACCCGGCCGCCCGCGCGGTACTGGAGCAGGTCCCGGCAGCGCGGCTAACGTCGTCGGCTAGCGGCATGCTTATGCGCCGCCCGGGCCGGATTAACCGAGTGCCCTCTAGTTAGGCTGGCCAGCGTGTCCGATCAGTACCGCGCGCCCGGCTGGTTCACGCGCAATGTCTTCAACCAGCTGGTGGCGTTCCTGACCCGGCAGGGCATCAGCGTTCTCGGGTCGAGGGTCCTTGTGGTGAAGGGCCGGACGAGTGGGCAGTGGCGGACCACCCCGGTGAACCTGCTCATCTACGACGGGCGCCGCTACCTCGTCGCGCCCCGCGGCGAGACTCAGTGGGTGCGTAACCTGCGCGCCGTCGGCACGGGCGAGCTGCGTCTGGGCAGGCGCGCCGAGCGCTTTCGCGGCCGGGAGCTCGCTGACGATGAGAAAGTGCCGGTGCTGCGCGCCTACCTCAAGAGGTGGAAGGCGGAGGTCGGGATCTTCTTCGAGGGCACCGGGCCAGAATCCGGCGATGACCGGATCCGCGCCATCGCGCCCAGGCATCCGGCATTCGAAGTACTTGCCGTCGAGTAGGTACGCGCCGACGCGCCTGCCGTGTTTAGACATCGATGGGCCCTTGCGGGCCGCTTCCGGGGGATGAGAATGGTTGCGTGCATGCTGTCCGTCGACGTCGGTTGCGCTGCCTTCGTGAGACCGTCGTCTAGATTGACGCTGGAGCGCTGGCCTTCGGGTGTTGTCGGTGCGGGTGCCGCGCACGCTGCCGAAGATCCTGGCGCCCGCGGAGACAGACCGACTGCTCGGCGGGCTGCGCACGGACCGGGACCGGGCGATGCTGCTGGCCGGGCTGCGCCGGTGCGAGGTGCTCGGGCTGCGGTTCGAAGACATGCAGGTCACTGACCGTCGCCTGGCGGTGGGCTCGCCGATGGCCAGGGCACTGGCACCCGTAAGCGGCGGTCTGCGATCTGCCGAACAGGGCATCGAGCAGTCAAGCCGGCGCCAGGTCGACCCGGCTGACCGTGATGAGGTCAGCCTCAACCACGTACACAACGCGGTAGGCCCCGACGCGCAGGCGGTGATACTCACCTGCGTGGAAGCCTTGCTCGGGTAACGGATCGTCGGCCAGCGCGGCTACGGCAGCACCGATTGCGCGCATCCCCGGCTGGTCAGCCATGTACCGGCGCGCAGAAGCGCGTGCCGGGGGAGACCATTCGATCCTCACTGTTCTGCGAGCAGCTCAGCCATCGCCTGTTCGTGCGAAAGGGCGCCGGGCCTGCCCGCCGCGACCCAGTCCCGGTGCTCTGCCAGCGTGATCTCGATCTCTGCTTGCTCGACCACCTCGGCCGGAGCACGGCGCTCGACCGCCTGAAGCCGCCGCAGGTCCGCTACGGGCACTATCGCCGCCGCCTGGCCGCCCAGCTGGATCACCTGGTAAGGCTCGGCGGGATCCGGGAAGCTGGCATGCTGCGCGGTCATGTTCCCACGCTACCGGCACCCGCCGTCAGGAAGGCGCCGATGACGCATCATGTCGGGCGACAGACCTTCTCCGTCCAAGCGGTGCACACCAACCGCGGCTACTCTGCTGGCGCTGGCGTTGGCAGCGGACTGTGTGCTGACGGAAGCGGCGCGGCCGTGGCCGCGACGAGCGTGGGGGCTGCCGGGACGATGCGGTTGCACCGGGGCCGGGCGGAGGAGGTGCCCGGCACCGAGGCGCTGAACGCGGGCGGCGACGCTCAGGTGCTGGCGGTGTCGTGCTGGCGGGCGACTGCGCGGCGGCCGGGTTCTACAGCGATGCCAGGGCCACCGGCAGGCGTGCGTGGTGACCGATGCGGACGAGACCATTACGTGGTGGAGTCCCGGTGCCGAGGTGCTGTTCGGGCATAACGCGGCAGATCGCCGCCCGCCATGCCGACCGGCGCACAACTATGCGCTACTACCGAGCGCTCGCCCGTGTGGCTGCCGGTGTCAGCAACGGACCGTGAGACTTTGCAGGGGGACGTCGCCGGGTCGCCGACCGCCGGTTCCGGCGGCGATGCGCGACGACTATACACAGCACGGCGCTCGGCCGTTTGGACGCACTCGATCTGATTTTCGGGTTTTGCCGGAATATGGTTCCGCCGGCCCGCTAGCTTCTGCTGGCAAGAGGGAGGAGCGTTCATGCCAATAATTCACCGGCTGGTCGTCAGAACGGGCGCCGCTGCCGCTGTCGTGGCATTGGTGCTCGGCTCGTCCGCCGCGCTCGCGGCCCCGGTTTCTCCGACCGTGCTGGGTGGGGCGGCCGTTGCCCGGGTCGGCATCCTCCCGCCGCACAACCCGGGCCGGAGCCTGCCGCCGAGTCCTGACTTCCTCGCCGTGCCCGCGTGCTCCACCGCCAGGGACGGGACCCGCTGCGACCGGGAAGTCCTGCGCGCCACGCGCCGGGCCCGCAGCATCCTCGAGCACATGCACGGGATGTCGTTCTCGCTCGCTGCCTACCGTAAGCTCAGCCACGTCAAGCAGCTGTTCGTGACCGTCGACCTGGAGCGCGTGGCCCGCGGGCTTGACCCGGCTGCCGTGCTGACCAGGTCCCTGGATGCGATCGCGCAGACCGGTGCCCGCAATGACGGCGATCCGCCGCTCAACCAGCTACCGAGCCGGCTTCCCGGCGGCGGCCGCTGGATCTCCGCGGGCGGCAACTGGGCCGGCGGCTGGCGCAGCCCGCTCGGCTCGAACTACGCGTGGATGTACGACGATGGCCCGGGCTGGGGCCACCGTGACAACATCCTTGGCCGCTACGCCAGCCGCACGCGGTGCGGCGGCAGCGCGCCCGGCCTTGTGATGGGAGCGGGCTACACCGGCTCGGGCAAGCAGTACGGCGACAGCGAGACCGAGCTGCTGGTCGGCGTCTGCGGCCACGCCCCGACCGACGTCATCTTCAGGTGGACCACGGCGAAGCGGTTGCTGCACGTCAAGTTCTGACCCGCCAGGGACGCTGAACGCCTCGCCCGCGAGCCCGCGCCGGCCGACGACTGCCCGGCCCTGCCCGGGACCGTGAGATCAAACCAGCGAGCCTGGTCCTGCAGCCGCCCGCGGCTGTCCGGCTGCTATCGACCCACGACCTCAATCGTAGTGTTGACAGTGACTGACATCCACTAATATAGTGATGGCACTGACTGACATCAGCTCTCCGGAGGTATCGATCATGAGAATCTTTGTCACTGGCGCATCGGGCTGGATCGGGTCGGCGGTCGTTCCCGAGCTGCTCAGCGCCGGCCACGACGTGGTTGGCCTGGCCCGCTCCGAGGTCTCGGCGCAAGCGCTGGAGGCTGCCGGAGCCTTGGTTCAGCACGGCGACGTCGATGACCCCGACGGCCTGGCCAAGGCGGCCGCCGACTCCGACGGGGTAATCCACCTGGCATTTCAGCACCAGGTGGCCTGGAGCGGCAACTTCGCCGCCGCCGCGGCCGCCGACCGGCGGGCGGTAGAGGCAATGGGCGCAGCCCTGGCCGACTCCGACCGGCCCCTGGTGCTCGCCTCAGGCATGCTCGGGCTGAAGGCCGGTCGGGTGGCCACCGAGGACGACGGGCTGGTGCCCAGTGCAGAGGTCCGGGCCAACCTCGCCGGGCGCCGGGCAGCCACCGCGCTGCTCGCTCTGTCCTTGGCCGGCACGGGCGTCCGCTCGTCGGTGGTCCGCTTTCCTCCGACGGTCCACGGCGACGGCGACCACGGGTTCGTGGCCACCCTCGTCGGAATCGCCCGCCAGCGGGCCGTGGCCGGATACATGGGTGACGGTGCCAACAGGTGGCCCGCCGTGCACCGGTCCGACGCCGCCCGCCTGGCCCGCCTGGCCGTCGAGGCCGCCCCCGCCGGCTCGGTTTTGCACGCGGTCGCTGACGAGGGCGTCCCGTTCCGCGAGATCGCCGAGGCGATGGGACGTCACCTCGGCATCCCTACGGCGTCGGTAGCCGCGGCCGACGCTGTAGAGCACTTCGCCCACCTGGGCCACTTCGTCGCCGTGGACTGCCCCGCCACCGCCGCTTTTACCCGGGAGCTGCTCGGATGGGAGCCGACCGGACCCAGCCTGGTCGAGGACCTCGAGCAGGACCACTATTACCGCCAGGCGTAATTCCGAGGCAGGTTATTGGCGGCGAGCGGCCTTCCTTCCTCAAGTGATCACACTCGACCAATCCCGACCGCCTCAGCAAGTTGAGGGAGAGGGTGGCTAGCTTCGAGCGGCAGCGCAACGTGACCTGCGATGGAGAGGATGAGGCGATGTCCACCAACAGCACTCCCGCCACCGGCTCAGTGCGGCGGAGATCGATGACGGCGCATGCCAGGACGGGCGGGGGCGTCCGATGAGGGAGGACGTCCGCCAGGCGCTGGCCATCGATACCTCCTCGACGATCGAGGATCGCACGATCGACATCACCACCACCGGCCGGCGATCCGGCGAGCCGCGGCGGATCGAGATCGCCTTCTATCGGTTGGGCGACGACATTTACCTGAGCGGAATCCCTGGACCAAAGACCCGCAACTGGCTCGCCAACCTGGCGGCCCAACCGCAGTTCACCTTCCACCTCAAGCACGGCGTCGTCGCCGACCTGCCGGCGACGGCCACGGTCATCGTCGACCCGGCGGAGCGCCGACGCGTCCTCGCCGTCTTCGTCGAGGAATTCAGCCGCCGTCACGGCCCGGACAGTCCATGGCCGGAGGCCGTCCTCGATGAATGGGCGGACCGCAGCCCGCTGGCCAAGGTCACCTTCGGGGAAACCGACTGACAGGAGCCGACCGGCAACCAGCGCCGGGGACCGGACGGTACGGGCGGTAGCGTCCGCTCGTGGTTGACCCCGTCGAGGACCGCACCGCCGTCGGCAACGGCCGCCTGGCCGCCGAGCTGATCACCTCGCCGTGACGCCCGGTCGAAGTGCACCTGTCCCCGACGGGCGCGGTGCGACGTGGACGGCCAAGCTTTGGGGCGACCACGGCTAGAGCGCCCGCTGGGTGGGCGACCTGAGCGCCGGCGTCACCGCCAAGCCTGCCCCGAGGCAATCGCCGGGAGGTTCTGTGCAGTCAGCCGCTGCCATCCCGGCTCAGAACATTCCGTCTGGCTGTCCAGCGGAAGCCCGTTCCGCTTCCACGCGCTCGACCATATCGGCGGCGATATGAGCGACCAAGTCGCCGCCGCGCGCCGGAGTGTGCAGACGACCAGATGAGGCCGTTATGTATTCTGCGCCTCGGGGTGTGGTTCAACGTCGAGATATCCGTCGTAGGCCCGGACCGTAACGATGAAATGATGCAAGAAGCCCTCCAGCCCAGCGAGGCCGAAAGGGTGCGGCCAGGGATCACAGAACCAGACTGGCGCATCCCACGTGAACTCTTCGGTTCCGTCAGTCACCGTGAGGTTCACGCGCGTAAGGCTGCCAACGGTTTCGAGCCCGCCCAAGTAGAACTGCTCGGTCAGCGTCCCGGTGAGTTCGATTCCTGCTAGTGGAGCGAGTTCCGCGCTCATACGGGTCCGGAGCGCACCGGAGTCCAGCAGGCACCCCATTGGCGCCGCCTCAAGTCCCTCCAGCGCTATGTCGACGACCGGTCGCGGCGTGAGGACTCCGCCGGTGGCAGCCGGCAAGGCTCTGAACGGGAATCTCATTGCGGCGCCGCTCCGCCAATGAGTTGCTCGGATTCCGGAACACGGAAGACGGACTGAGCTTTCTGTTGGTGGCGGGCAAGCCAGGACACGATGTCCCTCGGCGAGTCCGCGGCGACCAGTACTTCGTCGCCGCGCACGGCGACCCACTGTCCTATGAACGGCCGTAGTGCCTCTGCTGGCGACTCCAGTGGCGCCGCAGTTCTGGCACCAGCAGGCTCCGGTTGAGCGGCTGCGGAGTCGCCCGGGTAGCGGCTTCTCCGGTGAGCCGCCCTGGCGGCAGTGAATCCGAGACGAGTCAGTGCCCGGCGCGCCTGGTGAGTGGTGAAGTCCGCCCGATCGAGGCCGGTCACCAGGGCCAGCACCTGCTTGGGCGGCCAGCGGCGCCCGTTTATCACGACGAAATGTTCATAGATCGGCTCCGGTAGTTCCCCGTGCAGAGCCTTCTCGACCCGCTGCGGATCCAAGTCGTAGGTGTGACCGGAGACGGTCATGGTCGTCATCGGCGTCTCCTGATTGTCTTCTCTGCAATCTCTTCTCTGATCTGTCTCTGCCAACGATACCTGACGGCGCTGGGAGCGCCAACAACCGAGCGGCCGGGGGCCGTTTGCTGGTCCGCGACGTCAGCGGCCTGGAAGGTGCCGGGAGGCGCGCAGCACGATGAGATGCGCAGGGTGGCAGGCGGGCCGTCACAGTCTCACCGCCGGGAGTCCAGCGGAAATGGCGTGGCGGCGGGGCCCACGAGCCCGGACAATGATGTCGTGCTCGCCGTCCGCCGCTTGGCTGCCGCAGATGTTCCTGCGGTCACGCGCATCGTCAGGGGCCTGCCGGACTACTTCACGAGCGATGTCCCTGGCCAGGTGGAGCGGGATGCTGGGGACCATGACGGCTGGGCGGTCACCGACTCCGGTGAGGTGGCCGGATTCGCTGTGGTGGCCCGCAGGTCACCGGGCGGGGCGGAGATCTTGTGGCTGGCGGTTGATCGGGCCCGGCGCGGCCATGGGCTGGGCACGGTGCTCGTGGACCGGGTGCTGGGCGAGCTAGCCACCGACGGTGTCAGCGTGGTCGAAGCCAAGACGCTGGACCGCTCGGCGGGCTACCAGCCCTACGAGGCCACCCGGGCGTTCTGGGAGCACAGGGGCTTCGTCCAGGTCGACACCATCGATCCGCTCCCGGGCTGGCCGCCGGGCAACCCCGCGGCCATCTACATAGCGGCCCTGCGGCCCACCCGGTGACCAAGCGCCGATAACGGCCAGTACGGCGAAGACCCGGTACCGCCGGCTCAAGCGGATCCGTGCCATGCAACGCTCCAAATATCGCTCACCGGCGACTGATCGGCGCTGGTGCCCTAGCCGGCGCCGCGTCGCTGATCCCGGCCGGCGCGTCCGGCGCCACAGCAGGCTCGCCCGCCTCCCGGGCGACGCCGTCACGCCTGCTGGCGCTGGCGCCTCATGCCGGTCCGCAGAACTGCCGGGACGGCAACGGCGTCACCAGGCATCACGTCACCGGCTCGGACGGTCCCTGCGCGCTCCTGCCGGGGCGGCCGGCTGCCGCACCGCCGGCTATGTGATGCTTAATCGGCGTCACTCCCAGCGCTGGGACCTGTCACATGACCGCTTGCCATGGACGCCACGGGGGGAGTTACATGGCGGAGTCCACGGCTCCGAGCCGCGTTCCGGTCGGCGCGACCACAGCGGGTGATGGAATCGTGCTGGGCCTCGGTCCAGTCCGGGTCGACGCGTTCATCGATTTCCTGTGCCCGTTCTGCCGGCGTTTCGAGTTGTCCGCTGGACCAGCGCTGGCTGCCCTGGTATCTGACGGCATGGTCAGCCTGGCCTACCACCCCATGAACTTCCTCGATGGGGCGTCAACGACGAATTACTCGACGCGATCTGCCGCGGCGTCGGGCTGCGCCGCGGATGAGGAACGCTTTGCGGATTACGCGCACGCGTTGTTCATCAATCAGCCGCCCGAGGGCGGCCCCGGCCTGAGCGATGATGAACTGGCTGGCCTGGGGATTGCCACTGGGCTGGCTGCCTCCTTCAGGGCCTGCGTGGCCAGTGGGCCGTATCTGGGCTGGCCGTCGTACGTGACCGCTCGCGCTGAGGCGCTTGGGGTAAGCGCCACCCCGACGGTGCTCGTTGATGGCGCGCGCGTCGCGCCGGAACCGCGGGCCATCGAGGCAGCGGTTGCCGCGGCTCGCTAGGGCGCGCAAGGCTCGGTCCTGGGGTTCGGCGCTCGGGCGCGGTATCGGCATTTCCGCGCCATGCCTCGACGCGCGGATGCTGCGATCATCACGCGGATGCTGCGGTCATCACTAACTAGTTGACGCCACTGGGATCGGCAGCTGACGTCTCGACGTTTCACGAAGCTGGATTCACCACCGGACTTCAAAGATCCTGCCCGAAATCGGGCAGGATTCTTGCCATCGTGACCGCCTGACACGCATTATTGTGCGGGTGACAGGACAGGACGCTCATGGGGATCTCGTCGAGTACCTGATTAGGACCTGTCCGCTTAGCCCGGCCGAGGCCACGCGGGTTGTGGCCGACGTGCTGGGCTACTTCTCCGAGGCGCCAGCGGAATACGTCCGGCGGCGCCACCGGGAGCTGAAGGCGCGCGGGCTAGGCAATGACGCGGCCTTCGAGCTGATCGCGGCTGAGATGCCGCAGCGGCGCTACGCACCGCCGGAGTTCTCGCTACGGCAGCTGCGCAGGATCGTGTACGGGTAGGCAAGATCTTTTAGCGGAGGAGCAGGCGTTTTGTGCGGAATCGTCGCGTATATCGGCGGCAAAGACAGTGTCCCGATCTTGCTGGAAGGGCTAGCCAGGCTCGAGTACCGCGGTTATGACTCGGCCGGGATAGCGGTCGTTGGCCGGAGCGGCGACCTGCGCGTACGCAAGGCCAAGGGACGAGTGGCGGAACTGGCGGCAGACGTGCCCGCCAGGCTCAAGGGCAGTCCGGGCATCGGGCACACCCGCTGGGCCACGCATGGTGAGCCGAGTGACGTCAACGCACATCCGCACCTCTGCGGTCCGATCGCGATCGTGCACAACGGCATCATCGAGAACGCCGAAGAACTCCGGGCGAAGCTAATTGCCGACGGAGCCGAGTTCGCGTCGCAGACCGACAGCGAGATCTTCGCGCACCTCATCGCCGCCCAGGCGGGCGCGAGCCCGGCACTAACCGATCCGGCTGGAGAGCCCGCTGACCTCGAGGAAGCAGTCCGCCGGGCGCTGAAGTCGGTGGTCGGCACTTACGGCCTGGCAGTGCTCGACGCGCGCAGGCCCGACCGGCTGGTGGTGGCCCGCAATGGCAGCCCTGTTCTGCTCGGCATCGGCGACAAGGAGATGTTCGCGGCATCGGACGTGGCGGCGCTGGTCCGCTACACCCGGCAGGTGGTGCACCTGGACGATGGCGAGATCGCCACTATCCAGGCGGACGGGTTCCGGACGTCCACGCTGGACGCTAGGCGGACCACCAAGACCGCCGCGGTGGTCGACGCAGACGCGGCCAGCTACGACGCTGACGGACATGCCCACTTCATGCACAAGGAGATCCACGAGCAGCCAGGCGTGGTAGAGCGAGTACTCCGCGGCCGCCTGGACGACAGGTTCAACACCGCGCACCTGGGCGGGCTCAACCTTGACCCGCGCGAGGCCCGCGGCATCAAGCGCGTGAAGATCCTGGGCTGCGGCTCCGCCTATTACTCCGGCGTTCTCGGCGCCCAGCTGATCGAGGAACTAGCGAGGGTGCCTGCCGACGCCGAGCCGGCCTCGGAGTTCCGCTACCGCGGACCGGTAATCGAGGAAGGGACCCTGTACATCGGGGTCAGTCAGTCCGGGGAGACCTACGACACACTCGCCGCGGTGCAAGAGGTCAAGCGCAAGGGCGGCCGGGTCCTGGGTGTCGTCAACACGGTCGGCAGCACGATTGCCAGGGAATGTGCGGGCGGGGTCTACCTCCACGCTGGTCCTGAGGTCTCGGTCACCTCCACGAAGACCTTCACCGCTACCGCCACGGTGTTCGCGCTGCTGGCGCTGCACCTGGCTCGCATCCACGACCTGTCACCGGCCGATGGGAGGCGGATCGCCACCGGCCTCCGCAAGCTGCCCGGGCAGATCGAGCAGATCCTGGCGATGGAGGCCGAGATCGCCGCGCTGGCCAAGGATCTCGCCGGTTACCAGGGCATGTTCTTCGTCGGCCGGGTGCGTGGCTGGCCGGTAGCGCGGGAGGGCGCGCAGAAACTCAAGGAAGTCTCCTACCTGCACGCCGAGGCCTATCCGGCGAGCGAGCTGAAGCACGGTCCGCTCGCCCTGGTCGGGCCTGACCTGCCGACCGTCGCGATCGTCCCGGACGATGAGCTGGTCGACAAGAACCTGGCCACGCTCGGCGAGATCAAGGCCCGTCAGGGCCGGGTGCTGCTGGTCGGTCATTCCGCGCCGGACGGGCAGCTTGCCGACAACGTGCTCGCGGTGCCGAAGAATGAGCCGGAACTCGACCCGATCCTGCTGTCGGTCCCGCTCCAGCTGCTGGCCTACCACGCTGCGGTTCAGCTGGGGAACGATGTCGACCGGCCGCGGAATCTGGCCAAGAGCGTCACGGTGGAGTAGGCGAGGTCCCGGCCTGGTTCGCGGTCATCTGGTCGCTCATGCCGCAGACTGGGCACGTGGGCCGCGAAGCGAGCACCGAGCCAGCTCCCAGCGGGCACCGTGAGAGCGGGCCGCTGCCGGAGCCGATGGCCGCCGCACTCGCTTCGTTCGGCCGGCACCTTGCCCTGGAGCGCGGGCTTTCGGGGCACACCGTGCGGGCGTACCTCAGTGACATCGAGTCGCTGCTCAGGCACGCGCATCGAGAGCACTGCCAAGACACAGGCGACCTCGGTATCGCCGAGCTGCGCTCCTGGCTCGGCGAGTTGCACAGGTCCGGCCAGGCGCGAGCGACCGTCGCCAGGCGGGCCGCGTCGGCCAGGGCGTTCACCGCGTTCGCGCACCGCAGCGGGTGGCTGGCAGCCGACCCCGGCGGGCAGCTCGGCACACCGAAGGTGCACAGGAACCTGCCGCAGGTGCTGGCGCAGGACCAGATGGTCGCGGTGCTGGCGGCGAGCCAGCCCGAGGACGGTCAAGTCCGGGTTGGCCGTCGGCCGGGGGGCGGGGACGCCGCGGCGATACAGGCCGCTGTCCGCGTCCGGGACACGGCGATGATGGAACTTCTGTACGCGGCGGGGATCCGGGTCAGCGAGCTATGCGGGCTGGACCTGCCCGATCTAGATGCCGACCGCCGTACGATCCGGGTCCTTGGCAAGCGAAGCAAGGAGCGGACCGTACCGATAGGCATTCCCGCCCTCCGCGCGGTCGGCGCCTGGCTTGCGCACGGACGGCCGGTGCTTGCCCGCAGCCCAGCGGCAGCCATGTTCCTGGGCGCACGTGGCGGCCGCATCGACCCGCGCACCGTCCGCCGGGTCGTGCACGCCAGGATCGCCGCGGCCGGTTCGGTGCCCGACACAGGTCCGCACGGGCTGCGGCATACCGCCGCCACCCATCTGCTCGAAGGTGGCGCTGACCTGCGCAGCGTCCAGGAGATACTCGGCCATGCCTCGCTAGCGACGACGCAGATCTACACCCACGTCACCATCGACAGGCTGATCTCGGTCTACCACCAGGCGCATCCGCGGGCCTGATCTGGCCCCAGTCCGTGGCCTGTCCGGCCGCGCGTGAAGGCCGGCCGGTGCAAGGTCGGTTCGGTGCCAGGACCGTCCGGATTCCGGCCTATCCCGCCGGGACATCGCGGCGCATGCTGGGCATGTAGACTAACGTCACGGCCTGCTAGCTGGCCTGCGTGAGCGTGCGCAGTCCCGGCGGCCGAATTCGCGCGTCCGCTCGCTGCGCGGTCCGCCCGCGCGAGGATCCCGGCACTCGGGAGTCCCCGCACTGGCTCCGCTCAGGCGCCTTTCACCGGTCCGCGGGGGGTCAATCTCCCACGGCGAAGGGCGCACGGTCGCCAGGAATCAACCGGCAGGCGCCTGCCCTGGCATGGGCCCGGCGCCGTAAACAGGAAGGGGACACCGGCATGGCTCCGGTCGTCACCATGCGCCAGCTGCTGGAGAGCGGCGTTCATTTCGGGCATCAGACCAGGCGCTGGAACCCGAAGATGAAGCGCTTCATCTTCACCGAGCGCAACGGCATTTACATCATTGATCTACAGCAGTCGCTCGACTTCATCGACCGCGCCTACGACTTCATCAAGGAGACCGTGGCGCACGGCGGCTCGATCATGTACGTGGGCACCAAGAAGCAGGCGCAGGAGGCCATCGCCGAGCAGGCTCGCCGCGTCGGCATGCCGTTCGTCAACCAGCGCTGGCTGGGCGGCATGCTCACCAACTTCGGCACTGTCTACAAGCGCCTCCAGCGGCTCAAGGAGCTTGAGGAGATCGACTTCGACGACGTGGCCGGCTCGAACCTGACCAAGAAGGAGCTACTGCAGCTCCGGCGCGAGCGGGACAAGCTCGAGCGCTCCCTCGGCGGCATCAGGGACATGTCCAGGGTGCCCAGCGCGCTGTGGGTCGTCGACACCAAGAAGGAGCACATCGCGGTCAGCGAGGCAAAGAAGCTGGGCATCCCGGTGATAGCGATCCTGGACACCAACTGTGACCCAGACGAAGTGCAGTACCCCATCCCTGGTAACGACGACGCGATCCGCAGCGTCGCCTTGCTGACCAGGGTGATCGCTGACGCGGTGGCCGACGGGCTCATCGCACGGGCCGGCGCCGCCACGACCGACGAAAAGCCCGCTGCCAGTGGCGACGAGGGCGTGCTTGGCGCTGCTGAGCCGCTGGCGGAATGGGAGCGCGAGCTGCTTGAAGGCAGGGCGGACGCCGCGTCTGGCGAAGCGCCGGCCAGGGCTGCCGAGGTGCTGGCTGCGGACGCGCGGGTCGCTGACGTGGCGCCGGCCGCTGACGTCGCCCAGGCCGCGGAGGCCACCGAGGCGGGGACGGACTCGATTGCGGACGGCTCCGACGAGGACGTGCCCGCCGCGGACGCCGAGGCGCCGACAGCCTGATCTCGCGGCAGGCAGGCCGGGGTGCCGGCCCGGCCGCTGGTCTACCGCCACCGGTACCACGACAACGAAAGATGGGGACATGGCGAACTACACCGCCGCCGACGTGAAGAGGCTGCGCGAGCAGACCGGGGCCGGCATGATGGACTGCAAGAATGCCCTGGTCGCAACCGACGGCGACTTCGAAGCCGCGGTCGAGGAGCTGCGAAAGAAGGGTGTTAAGGACGCGGGCAAGCGGGCCCAGCGCACTGCCGCCCAGGGCCTGGTCACGGCCCAGCTGTCCGGCTCGAGCGCGGGCGTGCTGCTCGAGCTGAACTGCGAGACTGACTTCGTGGCCAAGACGGACCTGTTCCAACACGTCGCGGGCGACGTCGCCGCAGCGGCGCTTGCGGCAGGCGCAACTGACCGGCTCGCGGTCCTCGGTCTCGAGGTTCGGCCTGGTCAGACGACCCAGGAGCTGATCGAAGAAGCAGGCGCGACGCTCAAGGAGAAGCTGGAACTCGGTCGTTATGCCCGATTCGACGGCGGCTTCATAGCGAGCTACCTGCACAAGTCCGACCCAGGCCTGCCGCCCACTATTGGCGTGCTGGTGCAGATGGACGAGGCCGACCCCGAAATCGCGCGGGAAATCGCCTTCCAGGTCGGCGCGATGCGGCCGCAGTATGTCACCCGCGACCAGGTGCCCGACGACCTGATCGCCACCGAGCGCCGCATCGCCGAGCAGGTCACCAGGGATGAGGGCAAGCCCGAGCAGGCTATCCCCAAGATCGTGGAGGGGCGCCTCAATGCGTTCCTCAAGGACATCGTGCTGGTCGAGCAGGCGTCTGTGCGGGACCAGAAGAAGTCGGTCAAGCAGATGCTGGCCGAGCACGGAGCCAGCGTTCGCGAGTTCGCGCGGTTCCAGATCGGCCAGGCAGGTTGACGCTGCCGGAAGGTGGTGTAGGGGTGGCACTGAGCCCGCCGGCAAGCCCGGAGTCCGGGCGCGGGCCGAGTCCTGCCCCGGCCGACGGCAGGCCGAACTGGCGGCGGGTGGTGCTGAAGCTGTCCGGCCAGGCGTTCGCCGGCGGCGAGCCGCTCGGTATCTCCCCGGACGTGGTGATCCATCTCGCCAAGGAGATCACCGCGGCGGCCACGGAAGGCTTCCAGATCGCCGTGGTGGTCGGCGGTGGCAACATGTTTCGCGGTGCCGCGCTCTCCGAGCGCGGTATCGACCGATCACGGGCCGACTACATGGGCATGCTCGGCACGGTGATCAACTGCCTGGCCCTGCAGGACGTACTGGAGAAGCTCGGCATGGAGACCCGAGTCCAGACCGCGATCACGATGGGGCAGGTAGCCGAGCCCTATATACCGCGGCGCGCGATCCGGCACCTGGAGAAGGGCCGGATCGTGATCTTCGGGGCCGGGCTCGGCGCCCCGTTCTTCTCCACCGACACCTGCGCCGCTCAGCGCGCGCTCGAGATCGGTGCTGAGGCCGTCCTGAAGGGCACCCAGGTCGACGGCGTCTACGACGCCGATCCCCGGCAGCACGTCGGTGCCGTCCTGTTCCACCACCTCGACTACACCGAGGTGCTGCGCCGCGAGCTGCGGGTCATGGACGCCACTGCCGTCAGCCTCTGCATGGACAATGACCTGCCCATTGTCGTCTTTGACCTGATGGGCGAGGGTAATGTCGTCAAAGCGGTCCGCGGTGAGCACATCGGCACGCTGGTCAGCCGGTCCGGCCGCTGATGGCCGGTCCAGGCAGGCCGCAGCCCGCTTCCAACAGCGCCGGTGACGAGCGAGACTGGACGCCTACGAACGCACAGGAGCCGCAGTGATTGACGATAGCCTCCTCGAGGCCGAGGAGAAGATGGAGAAGGCAGTCGCGGTTGCCAAGGACGAGTTCGCCGGCATCCGCACCGGGCGGGCGCACCCGTCCATGTTCAACAAGATCACCGCCGAGTATTACGGTACCCAGACGCCGGTGAACCAGCTTGCGTCCTTCCACCTGCCCGAGCCGCGGATGGTGATAGTGCAGCCCTATGACAAGGGCTCGCTAGCCGCCATCGAGAAGGCGATCAGGAACTCCGACCTGGGAGTGAACCCGACCAATGACGGGATCATCATCCGCGTGGTGTTTCCGGAGCTATCGGAGGAGCGCCGCAAGGAGTACATCAAGATAGCCAGGAATAAGGCGGAGGACAGCCGAGTATCAATCCGCAACATCCGCAGGCACGCCAAGGACGCGATCGACAAGCTGGTGAAGAACGGCGAGGCAGGCGAGGACGATGGCAGGCGAGCCGAACGGGAGCTTGACGACCTGACGCACGTCTACACCGGGCAGGTCGATGAGCTGCTGAAGCACAAGGAAGCCGAGCTCCTAGAGGTATAGCTTGCGGGTCGAGAATCAGCCAGACGGGACTCCGGGCAGGCAGTCGGGGGGCCAAGCCCCCCCACTGTAGGTAAAAGGCGCCGGCGCGGCGACGGCGGAAGGCGAGGCCGGGGAGGTGACCGAGCCCAAGCCTGGCCGGGCCGGCCGGAATTTGCCTGCGGCGGTGGGCGTCGGCCTGATCCTGGGCGGCCTCGCGCTGCTGACCCTGTTCACCGTTAAGGCGACGTTCCTGCTCTACGTGGGGCTCATCGTTGGCGCCGCGCTGTGGGAACTTAACCACGCGCTCTCCACCCGGGACATTCACCTGCCGCTGATACCGGTCGCGGTCGGCGGCGTCGCAATGGTCACGCTCGCCTACTGGACCGCCACGAAATGGTCGGTCGGGGCTCTCGGCGTATCGGCCATCGGCGTGCTGGCCTTCCGGCTGAGGGGCACAGCATCCGGATACGTGCGGGACGTGACCGCGGGTTTCTTCGCACTGCTGTACCTGCCGCTGATGGCGGCTTTCGTGGCGCTGATGCTGGCCGAGCCGGACGGCGCCCGGCGCGCGCTGATCTTCTTGGTACTCACGGTGTGCAGCGACACCGGTGCCTACCTGGCTGGAATCCTGATCGGCAAGCACCCGATGGCGCCGTCCATAAGCCCCAAGAAGACCTGGGAGGGCCTGAGCGGCTCGATCGTCGCCTGTCTAGCCGCTGGCGCGATCATGGTGCCGGAGCTGTTGCACGGCCATGTGTGGCAGGGCTTGCTACTCGGCCTCGCTGGTGTCGGCGCCGCCACGCTGGGCGACCTGAGCGAGTCGATGATCAAGCGTGACCTGCAGATCAAGGACATGGGACACCTGCTGCCCGGACATGGCGGCATCCTGGACCGGATCGACTCGCTGCTGGTCATGGCCCCCGTTATTTGGCTGCTGCTGGCGGTGTTCGTGCCCAACGGTCACGCGGCCTGACGATCCGCCCGATGGCCGCGAGCGGGCGGATCACCGAGTCCGCGCAGGGCCCCGTTCCCCGGAGGAATTTATGATGGCGGCTCGTACACCCAGCTGCGACGCTGCGCGGCCAGCTGCGTGACCAGGCTTGCCGAGCTGCGTTCTCTGGCGAGCCGCCGCTCGCGATCGTTGATGGGGATGAGCCACAGCCAGCGGACTGGCTCGTTGCTGGATCGGAGGCCGTCGAGCCTCGGGACTTCCGGACCGGGTAGCCGGGACGGGTCGTCAATCAGCAGAACCGCCTCGTTGCCGCCGCCTAGCGGGAACGTCGACGCCTCGTGGTACCAGGGGATGCTGTGACCGGAACCCAGCCAGGTGACCTCCCGCCACGGGAACTGGGCGAGCCAGAGGAAGATTCGGGCCGCGGCGGCGCTCGGCATCGTGGTGGCCAGGGCCAGCTCGATCCTGGCCCGGCTGGCGAACCCGTCGCCGGTCTGCTCCACGACCGGCATCCGCTGACAGCTCATGCCCACGGTGGACAGCACGGTGTAGGGCCGCCTCGCTACCGCCGGGCGTTCAGAGGCGCCGACTGTCGGGCTCTTGCCGCCGCTGACATCCCAGTAGCCGCCGCCTGGGCCGAGCCTGGTGAGCAGGTGGCCGAGCAGCGACTGCTGCGCCAGCGCCCAGGAACCGGCGCTGGCCCGCCAGCGCCAGAACTGCGCGGACTGGGCTACCCGGACGCCGAGGCCCTCCATTGCGTCGTCGAGTGACCAGCCGAAGGGTGTCTGGCCGATGACGTCCCGGCTGTAGCCGGGCATTCCCCTGCTCAGGTCCGCCCAGCCCGGAATGACAGCGAGCAGCTCCCCGTCCTCCAGGATCGCGGTCCCGTCGCCTTCCTCCAGCCAGACTGCCGTCAGCGCGCCTGCCTCGATGAGCCGTCGCCCGGCCGGATGCTTGGTGTGCTCGGCCGGCATTTCGGGCGCGGCACCCGAACGCAGCCTGGCCATGTCGATGGTCTCCGGTGCCGCGTGGTGGTTAGCGATCCAGGTGGCCGCGATCGCGCCTGACTTGTCGTGCAAGTACGCCGACGTCGTCGCGCCGTCGTACTCCACTACCACCCGGCGGCTGCCGTACGGGCTGACGCTGTCGAGCAGCACGACGGGCCCGCCTGGCCCGGCCAGCCCGGCTGGGCTGGCAGATATCCTGGAGCCCTGACCGGCCCCTCTGCGCAACGTCGGCACGTGCTGAAATCTACCGACTTTCCGCAGGTAGTTGGGGTGCATGCGGAAGATCGGTAGCGAGTTGATGCACGGAGGGGAGCGCGCTGATGGCTGAGGCGATCAGGCTGCTGCCCACCGGGCTTGCTCAGGCCGAGCCGCTTGCGGACGCTGAAGCCGACGAGGCGTCGCTCGACACGGCCGGACGCCGTGGATCGCGTGCTCGCCCGCCGCGGCATCTGGCCGATCTGGACCTGGCCGGCCGGCGGGCCGCCGTTACCGAGCTCGGTCAGCCCGCCTTCCGCGCCGACCAGCTGTCGCGGCACTATTTCGCCCGGCTGACCGACGACCCGGCGCAGATGACTGACCTGCCAGGTGCCGCTCGTGGTGAGCTGGCCGCGGCGTTGCTGCCACCGCTGCTCAGCGCGCAACGCGAGCTGGAGTGCGACGGCGGTACGACCCGCAAGACGCTCTGGAGAGCCTTCGACGGCGCGTTGGTCGAGTCCGTCCTGATGCGTTATCCGGACCGGGTCACGATGTGCGTGTCCTCGCAGGCTGGCTGCGGCATGGCGTGCCCGTTCTGCGCGACCGGGCAGGCCGGGCTGACCAGGAACCTGTCAGCGGCGGAGATCGTGACCCAGGTGTTCGCCGGAGCCAGGGTGATGGCGTCCGGTGCGGTACCGGGGGGCCGTGGCCGGGTGTCGAACGTCGTGTTCATGGGCATGGGCGAGCCGCTTGCGAACTACCCGAGCGTGCTGACAGCCGTGCGCCGGATCACCGATCCCGCTCCGGGCGGTCTCGGGATCTCTCAGCGGTCAGTGACCGTGTCGACGGTGGGCCTGGTTCCCGCCATCAACAAGCTGGCGGCAGAGCGCCTGTCGGTGCGGCTCGCCGTCTCACTGCACGCGCCCGATGACGAGCTGCGCGACGAGCTGGTGCCGGTGAACCGGCGGTGGAAGGTGGCCGAGGTCCTCGACGCGGCCTGGGGTTATGCCGAGGCGACAGGGCGCCGCGTATCCATCGAGTACGCCATGATCCGGGATATCAATGACCAAGCGTGGCGTGCCGACCTGCTGGCGAGCCTGCTCGCGGGCCGGCTGGCGCATGTCAACCTGATCCCGCTGAACCCAACGCCGGGCTCGAAATGGACGGCCTCGGATCCGGCCGTGGCCGCCGAGTTCCTCGACCGGCTCGCCTCGCGCGGCGTCCCGGTCACGGTCCGGGACACCCGGGGAACGCAGATCGATGGGGCGTGCGGCCAGCTGGCCGCCGCGACTGGTCCGGCCTGAGGCAGCGTCGGCCACGCCAGCCCGCTGGACTCGCGATCTTCCCGCCGGTTCGACACGCGGAGTACGTTTACGGCCATGATGTGGAAGCAGGAGCTGAGCAGGCGGCGCAGGCTGCTGATGGCGGCGGCCGTCCAGGGCGCGTGGCGCCGCATGCAGCAAGCCGGGATCGTGACCGCCGAGACGGCGGCCGGCCGCCGGTTCGCGGCGTTCGGGCCCGGCACGATGATGGCCTTCCCGACCGGCGCGGTCTACGGCGAGAGCTGGATCGAGGTCGGCGACCAGTGCATGATCGCCGAACTGGTCACGATCTGCGCTGGCATTGCACCCGGTCAAGACCTCGGCCCTGATCCTCTGCTCCGCATTGGCGACAGGTGCGTCATCGGCCGGGGCAGCCACATCGTGGCGCATCACTCGATCGAGATCGGCGATGACGTCTTCACCGGCCCGTACGTCTACATCACCGACCAGAACCACAGTTACGCCGACATCGAGGTGCCGGTCGGCCGGCAGTGGCCGGTGAACAGCAGCGTCCGCATCGGGCCGGGTACCTGGCTGGGTACCGGCGCGGTCATCCTGCCTGGCTCGGTTATCGGCCGGAACGTGGTCGTCGCGGCCGGTGCTGTCGTTCGCGGCAAAGTGCCGGATCACGCTGTCGTGGGCGGCGTTCCGGCCAAGGTGATACGCGAGTACGTGGCCGGCAGCGGCTGGGCCGCCCCGGCTCGCTAGCAATTAGCTGTCTCGAAGTCCCGCCCGATCCCCCGCGCATTATCCGGAAGAGCTTTTAGCGCGGGGCGATCGAAAAGTCTTCCGGGTAATGATGCGGGGTGCCGACGCGGGGAGCCGGCGCGGACGGGCCCGATGCGGGAGCCGGGCGCGGAGGGGAGCCGGACGCGGGGGGAGCCGGACGGGGGGGGCTAGTGCGCTGCCTTGCGGGCGCCGGCTAGCTGGGGCACGAACGTCTCGCCGCGCAATGCGCGAGTGACGAGCTCCACCGCCTGGGCGGTCGCGACCAGGCGGCGGCCCTCGGTCTGGTAGGCCGCGAGGACGGCGGCCAGGCCACCAGGCGGCAAGTCCTTGCCGAGTTCCGCGCGGGCGCTGCGATAGCCGGCTCGCGCTCCCTCGACACAGGCAGCCAGATGGTGCCCCGCCAGCGTCGCGAGAGCCACCGGATGACGGACGAGGACGCCATGCAGCCGGTAGTCGGGTGGCACCACGTCCAGCAGCCAGTTGATCGCGGTCTGCTCAAAGCCGGGGCTGCCCGGCGGATGCACGCCGTCGGGCCAGCCGGTCGGGATTACTGCGGCAGCCACGACACACAGCATAACGCAACTCGAACAGGTTTTCTATATCCTACTTCTGCCACGAGGCTCGCGGGGCAGCACGGCACGACGCCGACGGCGCAGGAGAGCAGCCCCGGCAACCGACTAGAATGGAGCCAAGCCGTAATCCCGGCGCTTCCCACAGTTACCGGAGCCTCTCCGTCATGCCTGCCAGCCCAGCACCAGCCGGCTCTCTGTCCACCCGTTCCGCGCCTGCCGACGGGGCCACTGGCACGCTCGCGCACCGTGACGACCTGCGTAACGTCGCGATCGTGGCGCACGTCGACCACGGTAAGACGACGCTGGTCGATGCCATGCTCTGGCAGTCTGGGGCCTTCCGGGTCGGCGCGCAGGTGGCCGAGCGGGTCATGGACTCCGGCGACCTAGAGCGGGAAAAGGGCATCACGATCCTGGCCAAGAACACCGCGGTCCGCCACGGCGGGATGACCATCAACATCATCGACACGCCCGGGCACGCGGACTTCGGCGGCGAGGTCGAGCGCGGCCTGTCGATGGTGGACGGCGTGGTGCTGCTGGTGGACGCCAGCGAGGGGCCGCTGCCGCAGACCCGCTTCGTGCTGCGCAAGACGCTCGAGGCGAAGCTGCCGGTGATCGTAGTGATCAACAAGGTGGACCGCCCTGATGCGCGGATCGCCGAAGTCGTCGATGCCTGCTACGAGCTGTTCATGGACCTGGACGCGACCGAGGACCAGATCGAGTTCCCCATCGTGTATGCGTCGGCGCGGGCCGGCCGCGCGTCGCTGAACAGGCCGGAGGACGGCTCGCTGCCCGACTCACCCGACCTTGAGCCGCTGTTCCAGGTGCTGCGCGAGACCGTACCGGCACCCGCCTACGACCCAGACGCACCGCTTCGTGCTCACGTCACCAACCTCGACGCCTCCTCCTACCTGGGCCGCATCGCGTTGTGCCGGGTCTTCAGCGGCGAGATCCGCAAGGGCCAGCAGGTCGCGTGGTGCCGTCGGGACGGCTCGATCGAGCGTGTCAAGGTCACCGAGTTGTTCCGCACCGAAGCACTCGACCGCGTGCCGACGCAATCTGCCGGACCAGGTGACATCATCGCTGTGGCCGGCATCGCCGACATCATGATCGGCGAAACGCTGGCCGACCCGGAGGATCCGCGGCCGCTGCCGCTGATCACGGTGGACGAGCCAGCCATCTCGATGACGATCGGCGTCAACACCGCGCCGCTGGTAGGTCAGTCCAAGGGCTCGAAGGTCACCGCCCGGATGGTGAAAGACCGGCTAGACCGCGAACTCGTCGGAAACGTGTCGCTGATCGTGCAGCCGACCGAGCGCCCGGACACCTGGGAAGTCCAGGGCCGCGGCGAGCTCGCCCTCGCTGTGCTGGTCGAGCAGATGCGGCGCGAGGGATATGAGCTGACGGTTGGCCGCCCGCAGGTCGTGACCCGCGTGGTCGACGGCAAGGTGCATGAGCCGGTCGAGCGGCTCACTGTCGACTGCCCGGAGGAATACCTGGGCACCGTTACCGCTCTGCTGGCTGTACGCAGGGGCCGCATGGAGAACATGTCGAACCACGGCACCGGCTGGATCAGGCTCGACTTCACGGTGCCGGCCCGCGGTCTGATCGGCTTCCGCACTCACTTTCTCACCGAGACCCGCGGCACCGGAATTGCTCACCACGTGTTCGAGGGCTTCGAGCCGTGGTTCGGTGACATGCGCGCCAGGCCGAGCGGCTCCCTGGTGGCCGACCGCACCGGAACCGCGACCGCATACGCGATGTTCTCGCTGCAAGAGCGCGGCAGCCTGTTCGTGGAGCCGGGCACCGAAGTCTATGAGGGCATGATCGTCGGCGAGAATTCCCGCTCTGACGACATGGATGTCAACATCGCCAAGGAGAAGAAGCTCACCAACATTCGGCAGTCCGCTGGCGAGGAACTAGAGCGGCTTATCCCGCCGCGGCTGCTTAGCCTCGAGCAGGCGCTGGAATTCTGCGCCAACGACGAGTGCGTCGAGGTGACCCCGACCGCTGTGCGAATGCGCAAGACGATCCTGGATGCAAGGGAACGGGGTCGCCAGCGGGGCCGCCGCTCTCGCGTGGAGTGACTGCCAGGGGCGCAAACCAGTTCGCCGACCCGGTAGGACACGGCTAGCGCTGGCCCGGAGGCCGCGGTTCCGGCTGATTACGGCCCGGTTATATGACGAGCAGCCTGGCCATCTGGAGGCGAGGTCAGGCCGAGGAGCTGAGGTCCGGGTGGATCTCGGCGGCTGCCTCGGCTTCACTGATCAGCCGACACACCGCAGCTAGCCGCATGGACTCCCAGTCCACCGGGTGCCAATCAGGCTTAGCGGGCCACCAGTCGGCGGTCACGGCCGCTTCGACGAACGCGTTGGCGTAATGCAGCAGGAGTCGCAGCGGCAGCGCTGCTTGCGGCGCGAGCGCATTAGCAACAAATGGTACATCCGGGCACGCGACCTCGACAGCCGGGCCATTTGCCCGCGAATCCCAGCGGCTAGCAGGCCGGTTAGCTGCCGCGCGGTAACCAGCGGCAGCGGCGGCATATAGCGGCGTTTCAAGCGCGGTACGACGGCAGGCCTCTATCTCGGCCCGGACGGTAGCGAGGTGCTGGTCAAGCACGGCCACGGCGGCTGGGCCCATGATTTCGACCCGATCCAGCCCAGCCTGGCCGGCTTTCGCGGCGATCCGCAGGGCGGCGGCAGACAAGCTCACCGGAATGCGTGACATATACCAATAATACCGGCTAGCCGCGATGCTCGGTGGCTGTTCGTGTCGCTAACGCGCCGTTCCGCTACTTGTGAGCCGAGCCGGACGGCACCAGCCGCTGCTGCTTGCTGCCGCGCCGTGCCTACTTGAGCTTCAGGTAGATGATGCTGCCCAAGCCGAAGACCACGCAGTAGACGGCAAAGGGCGTCAGGGTCCTGGTCCTGAAGTAGCGCACCAGGAACCGCACCGACACGTACGCGCCGATGCCGGAGAGCACGCTGCCGGCCAGGATCGGGCCATAGATCCCGTGCCCCAGGTGGATGAGGTCGCCGATCTTGAGCGCACCCGCCGCGAGGATGACCGGGGTGGCGAGCAGGAACGCGAACCGGGCCGCATCCTCGCGGGCCAGGCCGCGGAACATGCCCGTCACCATGGTTACGCCGTCCCGGCTGATGCCGGCCAGCAGGGCGAATATCTGAGCCCCGCCGATGATGACCGTCTGCAGGTAGTCCAGCTTTGACAGCCGCTGGTCCGCCCGGACGGCGGCTGCTATCTCCTCAGATCGCTCGACCCGCGGGTCAGGCTTCGCGGCCGCATGGCTGCCGTGTCCTGGCCTGCGGGCCGGAACCACGGTTGCGCTGCCGTGGCCGGCTGCCGCCAGCTCGACAGCCGCGACCCCGGCGGCCCGCTCATGCCGGATTTCTGATCTCTCGGCGGCGGCGGCCCGTCGCTCCGCGGCTGCCTCCGCGTCAGCCTGCAGCGACTTCCTGGTCCTGAACTTCTCTCCCGAGAACAAGATCAGCCCGTTCACCACCAGGAACACCGCAGCGAGGATGGGCTTGCTGAACAGCACCCGGAAGGTGTGCTCGAACACCACCCCAACTAGTCCCACCGGGATGGTGGCCACGATGATCATCCAGGCCAGCTTCTGATCGCTCGTGACGATGTCCCGGTCCCGGATAGAGGTGAAGAAGCCGCGGATAATCCTGACCCAGTCGCGCCAGAAGTAGATCAGCAGTGCGATCGCCGTGGCTACGTGCAGGCCGACGATGAAGGCGAGGTAAGGCGACTCTGGCGTGGCTACGTTGAGGTCATGAGCCCAGCTTCCGCCGACCAGCGCGGGAATCAGGACGTTGTGGCCAAGGCTGGATACAGGGAAGAGCTCTGATACGCCCTGGATCAGACCAACCACCATCGCCTCGGGGTAGGTCATCGCGGGGTGAGACATGGGAGCCTTTCGCTCGGCCGTGCTGGGTCGCGCCAGCAAGAGTAGTCCGTGCGGTCGGCTGATGTGCGCACTCGGCTGGGCTGGCGCGATCGTCAGGTCCGGCGGCTGCTCACAGGCTGGCCCTTCGCACCGGACCGTCGGACCGCCCGAGTAAGTCGTCATCATTCCGGGCTAATGGCTTGTAAGCCGTTGAGATCCGATAAGCCATAAGTCACCATCGGGACGGACATCCCTCGCGATCGGGCATGCTCGCGCCCATGCCCGTGGTGCTGTCAGGTCCCGGCCGGGTGCCACACGGTCTTGATTTCCAGGAACGATGTCAGCCGTTGCGTGCCCGGCTTCGCAGCCCAGTCGTCGTTTCTGTACATGACCCGTTTGACGTTGCCAGCGGCTAGCTGTTCGAGTGGCCTGCGCGCTGCAGCGTGGACCCCCGTCAGGTCGATGGCGTTGACATCCATGTGCCCGGCCAGCACCGGGGCCAGCTCGGCGGTCCGGCCAGTCAGCACATTGACCACCCCGGCCGGCAGGTCTGCGGTCGCGAGCACCTCGGCCAGCGAGATCGCCGGCAGCGGGCGGCTTTCGCTCGCGACCACGACCGCGGTGTTGCCGGTCACGATCACCGGCGCAACGACACTGATCAGCCCGAGCAGGCTGGACTCGGCGGGTGCAACGATCGCGACCACGCCGGTCGGCTCCGGCACGCTGAAGTTGAAGTAAGGCCCGGCTACCGGGTTGGCGGCGCCGGCCACTTGGGCCACCTTGTCGCTCCAGCCCGCATACCAGACCCAGCGGTCGATGGCGGCGGCCACCGCAGCCTCGGCGTGCGCCGCCGGGACGCCGTCGGCCCCCGCGACCTCGGCGGCGAACTGGGCGGCCCGGCCTTCCAGCATCTCGGCCACACGGTACAAGATCTGGCCGCGGTTGTAGGCGGTCGCGCCCGACCAGCCCGCGAACGCCTTGCGCGCCGCGACTACGGCGTCGCGTGCGTCCTTGCGCGAGCCCTGCGCGGCGTAGGCGAGCAGCGCTCCGTCCTTGCCGTGCACGGGGTAGGACCGGCCAGACTCTGACCTCGGGAAAGCGCCGCCGATGAACAGCTTGTAGGTCTTGCGCACCTCGAGCCGCGAGAGCGGTTGTGCTGGCGCGATCGTGACGGCCTTTGCAGGCGTGGCCTTCGGCGGCAAGCTGGCCGCGGGTGCCTTAACTGTCGCTGCTGTCTTGCGGGCGGGCTTGCCCGCCTTACTGTCAGGCATCGAGGTAGGCGGCCAGACCGTGCCGGCCGCCCTCCCGCCCGTATCCGGACTCCTGGTAGCCGCCGAACGGGCTGGCCGGATCAAACCGGTTGTAGGTATTGGCCCATACGACCCCCGCGCGCAACCTCTGCGCCGTCCAGAGGATTCGGCTGCCCTTGTCGGTCCAGATCCCAGCCGACAGCCCGTACGGCGTGTTGTTGGCTTTCGCCACCGCCTCATCGGGGGTACGGAACGTCAGCACGGACAGCACCGGACCGAAGATCTCTTCTCTGGCGATCCGGTGCGACTGGCTTACGCCGGTGAATACCGTCGGCGGGAACCAATAGCCCTTACTCGGCAACTTGCACGGGGGCGACCAGCGCTGCGCCCCTTCCGCCTCGCCGACCTGCGTGAGCTCACCGATCTTGGCTAGCTGCTCGCGCGAGTTGATTGCGCCGATGTCGGTGTTCTTGTCCAGCGGGTCACCGAGCCGGAGCGTGGCCAGCCGCCGCTGAAGCCTTTCTACGACGGCATCGGCTACCGACTCCTGCACCAGCAGCCTCGATCCTGCGCAGCACACGTGACCCTGGTTGAAGAAGATCCCGTTGACGATGCCCTCGACAGCCTGCTCCACTGGCGCGTCATCGAACACGATGTTCGCGGCCTTGCCACCAAGCTCCAGCGTCAGCTTCTTACCCGTGCCAGCGACCGCGCGGGCGATTTCCTTGCCGACCTCGGTAGAGCCGGTGAAGGCGACCTTGTTCACGCCGGGATGGGCGACGAGCGCCGCGCCGGCGTCACCGGCTCCGGTCAGCACGTTCAGTACCCCCGGTGGCAGCCCGGCCTGCTGGCAGACCTGAGCAAGCAGCAGCGCCGTCAGCGGCGTTGTCTCCGCTGGCTTGAGCACGCAGGTGTTGCCGGCGGCCAGTGCTGGTGCCAGCTTCCACGCGGCCATCAGCAGCGGGAAGTTCCACGGGATCACTTGCCCGGCGACGCCTAGCGGGCGGGGATCTGGACCGAATCCGGCGTACTCCAGCTTGTCGGCCCAGCCCGCGTAATAGAAGAAATGCGCGGCGGCCAGCGGAATGTCGACGTCGCGCGACTCCTTGATCGGCTTGCCGTTGTCGAGACTCTCCAGCACCGCGAACTCGCGCGCGCGCTCCTGTAGCTGGCGCGCGATCCGGTACAGGTACTTCGCGCGCTCGCTGCCGGGCATCGGTCCCCACACCTGTTCATATGCGGTGCGCGCCGCAGCGACGGCGGCGTCCACGTCTGCCGGGCCCGCGGTCGCCACCTGGGCCAGCGGTTCCTCGGTCGCCGGGTTGATGGTGGCAAAGGTGCGGCCGTCCGCAGCGGGTCTGAACGCGCCTGCCACGAAGAGACCGTACTCGGGCTCAATCGATACGATGTCGGGTGACTCCGGTGCTGGTGCGTATTTCCAGAGTGGCTCGCCAGGCTCAGCGGCCAGCCCGCTCGCCCTCTGCTCCGGTGCGCCGCCCCGGTCCGCTGCCGCCAGGCCCTGCCCCGGGCCAGCGCTCGACCTGGGCTTTCCGCCACTCATCAGTGATGTTCCCGTCGCTCGCCAATCATGCTCAAGCCTCATTCTGGCACGGCGGCAACCGTGCACCCCGATGCTGCGACGCGTGCGGGGACGTGGTCCCTGACCTGTAGGTCTGCTAATCGACCGTGAAGTAGTCAGGGCCGGCGTACTGGCCGGTGAGCTGCTTGCTGCGCTGCATGAGCAGGTCGTTTAGCAGCGTCGAGGCACCGATCCGGAACAGCTGGGGAGTGAGCCAGGCGGGGCCAGCTATCTCATTCACCAGCACGAGGTAGCGGATCGCGTCCTTGGCTGTCCGGATGCCGCCCGCCACCTTCACGCCGACCCGCCGGCCCGCGGACTGCTCGAAATCCCGCACGGCGGCGAGCATCACTAGTGCCGTCGGCGGGGTCGCGGCCGGCGTTACCTTTCCGGTCGAGGTCTTGATGAAATCCGCGCCCGCCATCATCGCCAGCCAGGACGCGCGCGCGACGTTGTCCAGCGTGGCCAGTTCACCGGTTTCCAAGATCACCTTCAGGTGCGCCGGGCCGCACGCCTCGCGCACCGCCCGGATCTCGGCATATACCTGACCGTAGCGGCCGGCCAGGAAGGCGCCGCGGTCGATGACCATGTCAACCTCATCGGCGCCCGCGCTGACTGCATCCTGAACATCGGCGAGCTTCACCGCCAGCGACGCACGGCCGGACGGAAACGCGGTCGCAACAGACGCGACCGCCACGCGGCTGCCCGCCAGGGCTTGTTTGGCGACCCGCACCAGGTCCGGGTACACGCAGACGGCCGCCACCGGCGGGACTGAAAGGTCGCAGGGATCGGGCTGGCGAGCCTTTACGCACAAGGCTGCGACCTTGCCCGGCGTATCGGCACCCTCCAGCGTTGTAAGGTCCACCATCCTGACGGCCAGGTCCAGGGCTTGCAGCTTGGCGCCTTTCTTGATCGAGCGGGTGGCAAGCCCGGCCGCTCGCTGCGCCGCGCCCACTTCGTCAACGCCAGGCAGGCCGTGCAGCACCTGGCGCAACGCCGCATCGGAGGTGGCCACATCGCCCACATCGAAGGCCCAGCGACCCGGCGCCGACTGCGTTATCGATTCAATCCCCACGCTCACACGCTACCTGGCTGCACGCCCAGGGACGCGCGGCGCTAGCTGATGTGGCGAGCCCGCAGCTCGGCGAAGCCGGGCTTAATCATGGTGTTGATGATCCAGAGTCGTTCGTCAAACGGCGCGAAAGCACTCTTCATCGCGTTGATCGTCAGCCACTCGACGTCCGACCAGCCATAGCCGAACGCCTCGCTCAGCGCGTGGAACTCCGAAGACAGGCTGACGCCGCTCATCAGCCGGTTGTCGGTGTTGACCGTGACCCGGAACAGCATCTCTCGCAGCAGGCCGATCGGGTGGTCCTTGATCGATGCCGCCGCGCCGGTCTGCACGTTTGACGTCGGGCACATCTCCAGCGGGATCCTGCGGTCCCGGACGTAGCCGGCCAGCCTGCCAAGCGACGGGCGGCCCTCACCTTGATCCGGCACCTCGATGTCATCGATGATCCGCACCCCGTGGCCCAGCCGCTCAGCGCCGCACCACTGCAGAGCCTCCCAGATCGACGGCAGGCCAAAGCCTTCGCCTGCGTGGATCGTGATGTGGAAGTTCTCCCGTTCTACGTACTGAAAGGCGTCCACATGACGGCTCGGCCTGTTGCCGGCTTCAGCGCCAGCGATGTCGAACCCGACCACGCCGGCATCCCGGTGCCGCACGGCAAGCTCGGCGATCTCCAGTGATCTGGCCGCCGTGCGCATCGCGGTCAGCAGGGCATAGACGGTGATCTTCCGGCCGGCGCTGCCGCGGCGGAATCCCTCCAGCACCGCCTCCACCACCTGATCCAGGCTGAGGTCCCCCTCGAGGTGCAGCTCAGGAGCAAACCGCACCTCGGCATACACGACCCCGTCGGCGGCCAGGTCTTCAGCACACTCGGCGGCGACCCTGATCAGCGCGTCGCGCGTCTGCATCACCCCCACCGTGTGCTGGAATGCCTCCAAATACAGCTCGAGCTTGCCGCGCTGCGCGGCGGCCGACATCCATCCCGCCAGGCCGACCGCATCGTCGGCAGGCAGCGGCCCGTAACCCCGCCGGCTGGCCAGCTCGACGATGGTCTGCGGGCGCAGCCCGCCGTCAAGGTGATCGTGCAGCAGAACCTTCGGAGCGCGGCGGATCTCTTCGATGGTCAATGACATGACGCCCATTGTCACCTGACGCGCTCGAGCACAAGCTCAGCGGGATCCTCAGGCCCGTAGGTACGGTTTCCCGTCGGCGGCTGGCGCCCGCACCCGGCCGACCAGGCCCGCTACGGCGATGATCGTGGCGACATAGGGCGCCATGCCGAGGATGAACGGCGATATCGGCACCGTGATACTGCCGAGGAAACTCTCCAAGGCCTCGGTGAAGCCGAACAGCAGCGCCGCCGCAGTCGCGCCCAGCGGGGTCCACCGGCCGAAGATCATTGCCGCCAGCGCGATATAGCCGAGCCCGGAGGACATGTCCTTGCTGAAGATGCCCACCGAACCGATCGTCAGGTACGCACCCCCGATTCCGGCGAGCATGCCGCCCAGGATCAGGTTGCGGTACCTGATGCCAAGGACCTTGATGCCTACCGTGTCGGCCGCCGTCGGGTGCTCGCCCACCGCCCGCACCCGCAGCCCCCAGCGGGTGCTGAACAGGCCGATCTGGACGACGATGATCGCGGCGTAGGTGATGTAGAGGAAGATCGTAGAGTCGAAGAAGATCGGGCCGAGGACCGGGATATCGCCGAGCCCGGGGATCTTGACCGGGCTGAATGTGTTTCCGATGTTCCACGTGTTCGAGTCCGGTACCAGCAAGCGGTCATACAAGTAGCCAGTGATGCCGCTGATCAGCAGGTTAAGTACGACTCCCAGGATGATCTGGTCAACCAGGTACTGGATCGCGAAGGCCGCCAGCACCAAGCCGACAAGTCCGCCCGCCAGCACTCCGCCGATCAGGCCGAGCCATAGCACGCCCACGGTGCTGGCCACTACTGCGGCAGTGAAGGCGCCCAGCAGGAGCTGGCCCTCGATGGCGATATTTATCACTCCGGACCGCTCGCCCATGCAGCCTGCGAGTGCGCCGAGTATCAGCGGGATGGATGCAGCCAGCGTGCTCTGCAACAGGACTACGACGTTGACCGGGATGCCGTGCGTCCAGCTACCCGTGTCCGACCAGACCAGCATCGAGATGACGAAGAACAGCAGCACGGCGCCAATGCTGAGTCGCTTGAGAGCCGGGGACTCTGTCACCGTCGCGCGGGCGATGCCGATGACGATCGAGGCGGCACCGAGGATGTAAGCCACCGGGGTGGCCGGGGCGTGGATGCTGGGCACGACGACCTTGGCGCCGATTAGCGAGAAGGCGAACGTGGCGTCACCCTTATGCCCGGACAGCCCGAAAAGCAGAACGTCCACGAGCCCGAATGCCACCAGCGCTCCGGCCGCGAGAAATCTGCGGTTGACGGTCAGCGGAGCGCGGACGCTCGCGGCGAGCGCGGTCATCCGTTCCACCCCTTCGCCACGGCCTCAACACCGCCAGCACGCGCCTGCCGCAGCCGGTACACCACCCTGATCAGCGGTGGCGCGGCCACGAACAACACGATCAGGCCCTCGATGACCTCGATGATGTCAATGGGAACTGAGGTAGCGGCCTGCATGACGGCGCCGCCAGACTCGAACGCGCCGAAAAGAAGTGCGGCAAGCACGACGCCGAGTGGCCTGGCCCGGCCGAGCAGGGCCACGGTGATGCCGACAATGCCGTAGGTTCCGTAGCTCTGGAAGTTGAGGCTGTAGAACGTGCCCTGGATGGTCACCGCGCCGCTGAGCCCCGCAAGCCCGCCGGCCAGCAGCATGGCCAGGACCCAGGTGCGCGGAACGCTCATCCCGGCGGTGCGGGCCGCGCGCGGGCTGGCCCCGACGGCGCGGAACTCGAATCCGACCGTGCTGCGCTCAAGCAGCCACCACACACCGGCTGCGGCCGCGAGCGCGACGATGAAGCCAAGTCCGACCTGCGGCGGCGGGCCACCGACGTGCGGCAGCTGCGCGTCCGCGGCAATGGTCGGGCTGATGAGGTTGGCCTGGCCGGGCTGCTGCAGCGCCGTCGGCGAGCCGAGCACGTAGGACAGCAGGTCGTACATGATGTAGTTGAGCATGATCGTCACGATCACCTCATGCGCGCCGGTCCGCGCCTTGAGGTCGCCGACCAGCCAGCCCATCACGGCGCCGCCAGCGAACCCGCCGGCCAGGCACACGATCACGTGGATGACCGGTGGCAGGCTGACAGCGAAGCCCAGGTAGGTGACGACGATCGCGCCACCGATCCACTGGCTGGCCGCCCCGATGTTGAACAAGCCGGCCCGGAAGGCGAGCGCCACCGCGAGCCCGGTCAGAATCAGCGGCGTTGCCTGGGATGTGGTCTGGGAGAGCGGGTAGAAGATGGCGCCAACCGACCCGCCATGAAAGACCGCCGTTATCGTGTGCGGGTTGACGATTGCGCCCTCGAACAAGGCAGAGTAAGCCGCCGCTACCGATTGCCAGGTAGCTGACAGCGCCGCGCCGGGTGCGGCGAAGAAGCTGCTCCAGGCATGCAAGACCGTCGTGTCGCTGAAGGCAATGATCAGGCCGCCCAGCACGAGAGCGGAGAAAATCGCCAGGACGGTAACGACGGTCGGACTGCCCTGAACGATGGCGCCGATGATGGCGCGCTCTATGTCCCGGCCGCGCCCCGGCGTAGGCCCGCCGCCGGTGTCGGCACTGGGCCCCGGCGCGGCAGCGCCGGCCGCGCCGCTGCCAGCGGCGGGACTGGAACTAGCCGGATCAAGCTCAGGAGACTGGTCGCCGGCAGCGGGATTGCGCCCAGGGTCCTGCGGCGGGGCGGCGGCGTTGTCCGTCATGTCGTCTCCGCTCACCCCTGCGGCCCGCCGGCCGCCGATGATCCGCCGTCCGGCTGACCCTCGCCCGGGCTGCCGACGCCAGCCGCCTGCTCATCCTCGGCGCCCGCCATCAGCAGGCCGAGCTCGGTCACCGGCACGGTCGGCGGCCGGAAGCCGGTGATCTTGCCCTCGTACATGACCGCTATCCGGTCGGCGAGCGCGTAGATCTCGTCGAGCTCGGAGGACACGATGATCACGGCGATTCCCTGGTCCCGTTCCGCCACGATCCGGCGGTGGACGAACTCAATCGACCCGACGTCCAGGCCCCGGGTGGGCTGGACGGCCAGGAGCAGCCGGACCCGCCTGCCCACTTCCCTGGCCAGGATCACCTTTTGCTGATTGCCGCCAGACAGGGTGCCGACGCGAGTGTCGATCGACGATGTCCGGACGTCGAACTCGGCCACCAGGCTCCTGGCCCGCTCGCGGATGGCGGGCAGGTCCATCGCTATCCCGGACGCGAACGGCGGGCGGTCATAGGTATCCAGCACCAGGTTGTCCGCCACCGAGAAGTCAGCCACGATCCCGTCTTCCCGCCTGTCCTCGGGTATGTAGGCGATGCCGGCCCGCAGCCGGTCCCGTGGTGTGGCCTGGCTGATATCCCGGCCGTCCAGCTGGACAGTCCCGCCCGCCGGGCGCAGCCCCATGATGGCCTCGCACAGCTCGGTCTGGCCGTTGCCCTGCACCCCGGCGATGCCCAGGATCTCACCCGCGCGAACCTCGAACGAGACGCCGTCGACGGCCTCCCTGACCGTCTCCCCGGTCTCCAGGGGCACCAGGTCGCCCGCGACGCTGAGGTCGCTGACGTGCAGGATCACTTCGCCAGGACGGGCAGTCTGTTTGCTAACACGCAGCTCCACTGGCCTGCCGACCATCAGCGCGGCCAGCTCGGCGTCGCTCGTGGTCGGCGGCCGCTCGCCGACCACCTGCCCGCGCCGGAGAACGGTGATCGTGTCGGCGATCGCCTGGACTTCCTTCAGCTTGTGCGAGATGAAGACAATCGACCGGCCATCCGACCGCAGCTCGCGCATGACGCGGAACAAGTCCTCGGTCTCGCCGGGGGTGAGCACGGCCGTGGGCTCGTCCAGGATCAGCACGCTGGCCTGACGCAGCAGCGCCTTGATGATCTCCACTCGCTGCTGCACGCCGACGGGAAGATCTTCGATCAACGCGTCCGGGCTGACCTGGAGCCCGTACCGCCCAGACAGCTCCTGGACTTGCCGCCTGGCGTGCTTGCGGTCAAGCAGCCCGGTCGGGATGGCGGGCAGCCCCGGCACCTTGAGCTTGCGCAGGTGCTCCACGCCGAGCGCGACGTTCTCCGCAACGGTGAAGACCGGGACCAGCATGAAATGCTGGTGCACCATGCCGATCTTCGCGTTGATCGCGTCTCGCGGCGAGTGGATCGCGACCCGCTTGCCGTCGATGCGGATCTCGCCTTCGTCCGGCTGTATCAGGCCATACAGGACGTTCATGAGCGTGGTCTTGCCCGCCCCGTTCTCACCGAGGAGGCCGTGGATCTGGCCTGGAGCCGCGGTTAGATCGATGTGATCGTTCGCGACCAGGCTGCCGAAGCGCTTGGTTATGCCGCGCAACTCAAGTTCCACAACGATTCCTCTGCCTGGTGGTCCCGCCTGAGTTGCTGACTGGCGGCGCGGCGAAACGACTGCGACCGCGGCGCCGCTGCCAGCGTTTACTCGCGGGCCAGGCCACCGCTGTGGCCGGGCCCAGCCGCGAGGAGCAGGGTTTACACCGGGCTCTTTGTGGCCGGCACGATCTTGCCGCTGATGATCTCGCCCTTAATCGTGTTCAGCTCCGCCTGCAGTGCCGCGGGGACCTTGCTGGCAAAGTCGTGGAACGGGGACAGCGTGACGCCGCCGTTCGCGAGGTCGCCCACGTAGGTGCCGCCCTTGAACGTGCCGTTTGCAGCCGATAGCACCGCGGCCTTCACCGATGCCTGGATGCCCTTTTCCACCGTGGTGATGAAGTACTTGCAGTACTGGGGCACGCTAACGCAGCCGTCGGTGTCCACCCACATCATGTTGTACTTCTGGCTGCCCGCTGCGTTGTTGGCGTCCTGCACCGCCTTGGCGGAACCGAGGCCCACACCGCCGGCCACCGGGAAGATGATGTCCGCGCCCTCGGAGATGAACTGCTGCGCGAACGTCTGGCCGAGGGTCAGGTTGGTGAAGCTGTTGGTGAACTCCCCAGACTGGGTCTTCTCGTTCCAGCCGAGGACAGCCACGTGGGTGTGGTGCTGGCTGTTGTAGTACTGGACGCCGTCCCAGAACCCATCCATGTAGATGGTGACCGTCGGGATCTTGATGCCGCCGTACGTCGCGACCTTCCCGGTCTTCGTCATGCCCGCGGCCAGATAGCCGCCGAGGAACCCGTCCTGCGCGGTGTTGTACACCAGAGAGTCGACGTTTGCCGGCGGCTTCGACGGCTTACCGTTCGCGTTGATGGCACAGGAGGCCGAGCCGATTGCGCAGTCTACGATTGCGAACTTCGACGTCGGATTTGATGTGGCCGCCGTTCCCGTCGCCGTGGCCATCAGGTACCCGACCGTGACGATGATCCCGCACTTCTGACCGAGGAACGCGCTGATGTTCGGCGCGTAATCGGCACCGCTGGTGGACGACGCGTACTTCACAGTGATCTTGCTGGGATCGGCGGCCGCCGCTTCCTGCATGCCCTGCCAGGCTGAGGCGTTGAAGGACTTGTCGTTGATGCCGCCGGTGTCGGTGACCATGCAGCCAAGGAACTTGCTCGCCGTGGTTGCGGCAGTGCTGCTGCCCGAGCTACTGGGCGATGATGATGATGGCGAACTCGCTGAACCACACCCGGCGGCCAGCAGAGTAGCGCCGGCGACCGCCACGGTGATAATCGATCTTCTCAACAGCTACCTCCTCGACGAGGGCAGCGCAATGCTGCCGCAGCGGCCGCCGGCTTCGCTTGCAACCCCAGCCGGCCGGGGCCACATGACTCCCCCCTACGGGATTGCCCGAAGGCTAGCCCTACCAGCAAAGGCGCGAAAGGAGCTAGCCGATCTTCTGGTGATGCTGATGCCAAATTGAGACGATTGACGGCGTGCCTTCAGGATCTTGATCTAATCGCCAGACGTGGCATCTCAATAACGATGAATCATATATAAGGTGGATGTAATGGACATTGACTGGCCGGCCTTGCGCAAGGCCGCGACAGCGGTAGCCAGCCGCGCGCACGCACCGTACTCCGGGCTGCGGGTCGGCGCCGCCGGGCTGGATCGCGACGGGCTGATGGTGACGGGCTGCAACGTGGAGAACGCGTCGTACGGGCTTACCCTGTGCGCGGAGTGCGGGCTCGTCAGCGCCCAGCGCGCAGCCGGCGCCGGGCCGCTAGTGGCCGTGAGCGTCGTTGCGGGTGATGGGGCATCGCTGGTGCCCTGCGGCCGCTGCCGTCAGCTGCTCCTGGAGGCCGGCGGCCCGGAGCTGCTGCTCGATGCCGACCCCGGACCGCGCCGCCTCGGCGACCTGCTGCCCGGCGCGTTCACGGCCGCCGACCTCAAGAGCCGGCGCGGCCACCATGCCTGACGCCGTTGACCTGATCCGGGCCAAGCGCGACGGCGGCCGGCTCTCAGCCGCCGACATCCGCTGGCTGATCGCCGCCTACACCGCAGGTGCTGTCGCCGAGGAGCAGATGTCAGCGCTGCTGATGGCGATCTACTTCCGCGGCCTTGACGCGGGCGAGCTCATGGCCTGGACCGAGGCCATGATCAACTCCGGCGAGCGCCTCGACCTTGGCGGCCTAGTGGTGCCGACTGTCGACAAGCACTCCACCGGCGGAGTCGGCGACAAGGTGTCGTTGATCCTGGCTCCGCTCGTGGCCAGCTGCGGTGCCGCCGTGCCGCAGCTGTCCGGTCGCGGCCTCGGCCACACTGGCGGCACGCTGGACAAGCTGGAGTCGATCCCGGGCTGGCGCGCCTCGCTCTCGAACGCCGAGATCGTGGCGATGCTCGCGGCGACCGGCTGCGTCATCTGTGCCGCTGGCGAGGGCCTGGCACCGGCCGATCGCCGGCTCTACGCGCTCCGGGACGTCACTGGCACGGTGGAATCGATCCCGCTGATCGCCAGCTCGATCATGTCCAAGAAAATCGCGGAGGGAACGGGGTCGCTCGTCCTCGACGTCAAGGTCGGCAGCGGTGCGTTCATGCCCGACCTCGCCTCGGCCCGCCAGCTCGCGCAGACCATGGTCGAGCTCGGCAACGCGCACGGCGTGCGTACCAGCGCCCTGCTCACCCGGATGGACGCGCCGCTCGGCCGTGCCGTCGGCAACGCGGTGGAGGTCGAGGAGTCGGTCGCGACGCTGCGCGGCGCGGGCCCGGCCGACCTGGTCGAGGTGACGCTCGCGCTGGCGGCCGAGATGCTCGCGCTGGCGGCCATCGACGCTGACCCGGCGGCCGCGCTCACCGACGGCCGGGCCCTGGACCGGTACAACGCAATGATCGCAGCGCAAGGCGGGCAACCGGGAGCCGAGCTGCCGACCGCCGAGCACGCCGCGCTCGTCCGGGCCGAGTCGGCCGGCTGGCTCGTCGGCCTGGATGCGCGGGCCGTGGGCGTGGCGGCCTGGCGCCTCGGGGCCGGGCGGGCCAGGAAGGAGGACCCGGTGTCCGCGGCGGCCGGGGTCATCTGCCTGGCCAAGCCGGGCGATCCGGTCGAGGCTGGCCAGCCGGTGCTCGAACTGCGCGGCGATGACCCCGGCAGGTTCGACCGCGCCCGCGCGGCACTCGCGGGCGCGATTGAGATAGGCCCGGAACCGCCCGAGCCAGCTGGCCTGGTGCTCGATCGGATCGGATGACACGAGCACAGTCCGCCGCCCACTTCCTGGCGGGCCGCCTGCGGTAACGTCGGGCTCGTGCGGGCTCCGGCAACCGATCGAAGGCAGAACACTAAGGCATGATCGATCCGTACGCGGCCGCCGCGGCCAGCGCCGAACAGCTGGCAGTGCTCACCGGCTTCGACTCCCACGACGTCGCCGTCGTGCTCGGCTCCGGCTGGGCACCGGCGGCCGATGCGCTCGGCCCGCCCGACGCGGTGGTGCCGGTGACCGACCTCGGCGGGTTCGCCGAGCCGGCAGTGCCCGGGCACGTGCCGGCGGTGCGGTCGGTCCGGGCTGGCAGCCGGCGGGTGCTGGTCTTCCTCGGCCGCACGCACCTGTACGAGGGCCATCAGGTCGCGACTGTCGTGCACGGAGTGCGGACCGCGATAGCAGCCGGCTGCCGCGTCATCGTGCTCACCAACGCAGCGGGCGGGATCAGGCGCGGGCTGCGGCCCGGCCAGCCGGTCCTGATCAGCGATCACATCAACCTGACCGGGCGGTCGCCGGTCGCCGGACCGCCGCCCCCCAACGGCTACCCGTCCCGGTTCACTGACCTATCGCAGGCATACTCCGCGAAGCTGCGCGCGGTCGCCAGGGCGGCCGACCCGAGTCTGGAAGAGGGCGTGTACGCCGCGCTCGTCGGCCCGCACTACGAGACCCCGGCCGAGATCCGGATGCTCAGCGCGGCCGGTGCCGACCTCGTCGGCATGTCCACTGCCCTGGAAACCATCGCCGCCCGCCACCTTGGCGCCGAGGTACTCGGCCTGTCCCTGGTCACCAACGTCGCTGCCGGGCTAAGCGATCAGCCGCTGGACCACGGCGAGGTTGTCGCCGCCGGGCAGCACGCTGCGGTGCGGATGGGAGCCTTGCTGGCCGAGATCCTGCCTAGGCTGCTCTGAGATGGTGAGCGAGGAGCTGCGGGCCAGGGTGTCTGCGTGGATCGCCGACGACCCGGACGCGGCCGACCGGGCGGAGCTGACCGCGCTGCTAGCCGAGGACAGCGTCGAGGCCGCCGCCGATCTCGCCGACCGGTTCGCCGGACGGCTGGAGTTCGGCACTGCCGGACTGCGGGGCGCGGTCGCCGCCGGCCCGAACAGGATGAACCGTGCGATTGTCCGGGCGACGACCGCGGCGCTGGCGGCCTGGCTCCGCAACCCCGACGCGGCCAACGCTCAGGCGAGCGCCGAGGCCGGCGTCGTCGTCGGGTGCGACGCCCGGCACCGCAGCGACGAGTTCGCCGACGAGGCTGCCCGGGTGCTGGCCGGCGCGGGCATCCGGGTGCATGTGCTGCCGGCGCAGCAGCCGACGCCACTGCTCGCGTTTGCCGTCCGCCACCTGCGGGCCGCCGCCGGGGTCATGATCACCGCCAGCCACAATCCGCCGGCCGACAACGGTTACAAGCTCTACCAGAGCGACGGCGCCCAGATCGTACCGCCGGCAGACGCCGAGATCCAGGCCGCGATCAGCCAGCTCGGCCCGCTCAGCGAGATCCCGCTCGCCGAGCCGGGCAGCCCGCTCATCATTCGCCATGGTGATGCGGTGGCCCAGGCCTATCTCGACGCGGTCTGCGCTATCTCCCCGGCGCCGGCGAGTGCCGCCTGGCTGCGGTTCGTCTACACCCCGCTGCACGGCGTCGCCGCCGAGCTGGCCCTGCGCGCCTTCAGGCAAGCAGGCTTCCCGGCGCCGGACATGGTCGCCGCCCAGGCCGAGCCGGACCCTGCCTTCCCGACGGTGGCCTTTCCTAACCCCGAGGAGCCCGGAGCGCTAGACCTGGCCATCGAACTCGGCCGGCGCACCAGCGCCGATCTGGTGATCGCCAACGACCCGGACGGCGATCGGCTGGCCGTCGCCGTCCCCGAGGATGAAGCTCGCAGGAACTGGCGGCGGCTGACCGGTGACCAGGTCGGCGCCTTGCTCGGTGCATACCTGCTGCGCCGGCTGGGTGCTGGCCGGGCCGCGAG
>JBKQTJ010000266.1:0-23307 GCA_052143255.1 Streptosporangiaceae bacterium
GGCGGCGAACTGGGCAGGGTCACGTTCAGCGTCAGGTTGGACAGCGAGCGCCAGAAGTTGTCGTCTGAGTTGCAGTTACTGGTGTTGGGCGTACACAGGTTGTTGAACACGTCGATGGCGCCGTTGACGACGGTGTCCTGCGGCATGTAGCCAAGGCCGGCGACCTCGGTGTAGTAACCGACCTGAAAAACGAGCGGGTCTGCTGGCGACCCGTATGTGCCCGGCTGGAAGAAGATGGCGTAGCGCTGGCTGTCGAATTGGCTGGCGACGGGGACCTGCTGGGTCGAGATCGTGTTCAGGTCAGCCTGGATGGCGTCCTGGCTCATCGTGTCGTTGAAGATGCAGACGTTGGCGCCGAAGGCTGCGACATTCGCGTCGGGGCAGGGTGAGGCGTCGGCGGTGGCCGCGCCCGCCGACATGACGGCGAGCCCGCTGACGGCGAGTGCGAGTGCGGCTAAGAGCGCCACGCGGCGTCGCGAGCGGCGGGCGAGCCACATGATCTGGCTCGCGCTCCGTACGATCGGGCTCGCACTCCGCGGCCGGCCTCGGGCCAATCCAGACTGGCTGGCCTCATGCATGATGGCTCCTTCCTTGTCTGGCTGTTGCTCGGTAACTGCTGTTCAGCAATGTTTGCACATGCTTCGGGCCAAATAGAGCGTCTGTACCGGTCTATATCGGGCTATCAATCGAGTCAATACTTATCGGGCCGATTCCCGAGGACCGGTTGACAGCCGAGTTGGCCGGTGATCTTTCAGGGGGAGCCTGGCGGCCGTCGGCGACCGGGTGCCGAAGAGCGAACCGACCGGGATCAAGCGCTTCGCTGGAACGGAGCCAGCTGGTCTGGCCATAGCTAGCATCGACTGCGAGGATGATGCGCCAGTGACCGTCGAAAACAGCCCGACAGGGTCCGCGGCCGAGCTTCGGCCGGGACAGCGCAGGCCCGACTTCCGCGCGCTTCTGCGAGGCCGCCCGGTAGCCCGGGTCCAGCTGCCTGATGGCAGCTCAGGCTGGCTGGTCGGCGGGTACGAGGAAGTCCGTCAGGTGCTCGTTGACCAGCGCTTCTCCAGGGCACTGGCAGTGGCCCCCGGGCGCTCACTCCAGGGCACCGAGATAGTCGCCGCGGGCTCCATCAACGGGCTGGACCCGCCCGAGCACACCAGGCTGCGCAAGCTCGTCGCCAACGCGTTCACCGTGCGCCGGGTTGAGGCGATGCGCCCGCGCGTCGCCAGCATCGTCGCGGAGCTGATCGACGCGTTCCGTGGCGAGCCGCAGCCAGCCGACCTAGTCGCGCGTTTCTCGCTGCCGCTGCCTGTTCAGGTCATCTGCGAGATGCTCGGCGTGCCGGCTGAGGACGTGGACCAGTTCCATGCCTGGTCCGACACCATCCTGGGCGACTGGCAGCGGGACAGCGATCAGATCTTGCCGGCACTAGCCGAGTTGTACGGCTACATGGCCCGGCTGATCGAGGTGAAGCGCGCCGAGCCTGCCGACGATCTGATCACCGCGCTCATCGCCGCGCGCGACCAGGCTGACCGCCTGTCCGAGGAGGAACTCACCGTCCTCGGCTGCTCGCTGCTGATCGGTGGGCATGAGACCACCGCGAACCACATCAACATGTCATTGCTGACCTTGCTTGATCACCCCGCCGAGCTGGCCAAGCTGCGCGCGCACCCGGAATTGATTCCCGGTGCGGTCGAGGAATTCATGCGCTATGTCCGCCTCGGTGGCGGTGCCCTCCCGCCCGCCCGCGTCACTACCGAGGATGTGCAGCTCGGTGGCGTCACGATCCCGGCAGGCGACGCGGTGCTGCCGTTGTTCGCCACCGCCAACCGCGATCCTGCGGTGTTCAGCGACCCGGACCGGTTCGACGTTACCCGCGCGCCCGTCAATCAGCTGGCCTTCGGCGCCGGCACTCATCACTGCCTCGGCGCCCAGCTTGCCCGCCTCGAGCTTCAGGAAGCGTTCCGCGGCTTGCTCGGCCGCCTGCCCGGCCTGCGGCTGGCCGTGCCCGCCGGCGACCTGCAGTTCAAACCGGGAATGGCGCTGCATACCCTCCGTGAGCTGCCGGTCAGCTGGGACGCCTGACACGGCTGTCCGCCACTTTTCCGAGCAATTCCAGGAAGTTGGCGCCGAGAATCCTGTCCGTCTCGGTGGCGCTGACGCCGCGGTCGGCCAGTAGCTCCGGGAGCCATGCGAAGTCGGCGTAGCTATCAAGGACGGGCCGGTAGTTGGCGTCCAGGTCCGTTCCGATGCCGACATGGTCGATGCCGACGAGGTCGGCGAGCCGGACGACCTCGTCGGCGAAATCGCCAAGCGATGCGCTCGTGACTCCGGACGGCCACGCTCCGATCAGCCCCCCGGCCGATGCCACCGCGCGCGCGTGGTCAGGGCTGAGCAGCCGCGGATGGTGGCGGCCGGCGTGGTCGAGATGGCTGTGGGAGATCATTACCGGATGACGTGATGCTGCCAGGACGGCACTGGTCGTCTCGAAGGTCGCGTGCGCACAGTCGACGATCATGCCCAGGCGGTTGCATTCGGCCACAACCTCGCGCCCGAACCGGGTAAGCCCGCCGTGCACAGGTTCCTCGGTCTGCACGTCGCCGATCTCGTTAACCCGGTAGTGCACCAGAGTCAGCGACGAGGCGCCGGCGGCCTGCGCCTCGGCCAGCGGCTCCAGCCTGCCCTCCAGGAAGTCGCCGCCTTCGCAGCTGACCAGGACCGCGGTCCGGCCGTCGGCATCGGCGGTTCGGATGCCGGCCGCCGTGACCGCCACCTCCGCGCCGCGAGCTTCGGCGATCCGCGCGATCCCGTCGAGCTGGCGCCGGTGGTCGTGGTACGCCTCGCCGGGCCGGAACGGGCGGCTGGCACGCAGCCCCCTCACCGGGTCAGGAACCAGCACCCGCAGATCGGCCACGGTCGACAGCGTGATCGCGGCCAGCCCGGCAGCACGGGCCTCCGACAAGGCGGTCGCCACGTCTTGCTCGCCAAGCAGGCCGACTAGGGGATCAGCGCGGTCCAGGCCGGCCAGGAAGCAGCGACCCGGATGAGCATGCACGTCAATCCACGGAGCCCCGTTGGCCGCCATGGCAGCCGACTATACGCAGGAGGCAGGCGGGGTTCGCTGCTACCGTGCGGCTATGGCAATAGCGTTCAACGAGGCGACACTCCGGCTGCTCGACGGGAAGAACTACGCGGTACTGGGCACGGTGAATCCCGACGGCAGTCCGCAGACCTCTGTCGTCTGGGTTGGCCGTGACGGTGCCGACCCGTTCTTCTCAACCATCGAAGGGCGCGTTAAGCACCGCAATATGGTGCGCGACCCGCGCGTCAGCCTCACGGTCATCGACTCGTCGGATCCGGAGAATTACGTCGAGCTGCGCGGCCGGGTGTCGATGACGCCGGACGTGGGCAGGCGCGTCGATACGCAGCTGTCCTGGAAGTACGACGGAAAGGACCCGAAGCCGGATAAGCCTGGCGCGGTCCGGGTAGTCATCCGGATGGTGGTCGAGAAGGCGACCGGGCACGCCGTCTAGGGCCGGGCGGCCTGACTGAGCCCGCGCTCTGCAGTTGGCCGGGTTAGGCAACACCTCTGACTGCTAGAATTCCCGGACTGGTTTGCCCGCTGTCTTGCGGAGTTACTCATTATTGATATCGTTTCTAGCGATATTTCCCTGGCTGCAACGGGCGGACGACGTGAGTCGTGACGGCTTGGAGGAAACATGAGCGAGCAGCAGTTCTTCCCGCAGGAGGTCAGCGCAGACGCGCCGGCCGGTGAGCGTCAGGAGACCGGCGGTCCGAACCGGACTCCGCGCAGCGAAATCGGCCCTGCCGTTTCGGCGAACCGTACGAAGGAGCCGGTGCTCCTGCTTGACCTGTCGACCAGCATGGACTGGAGCGCGTCCGACGATGCGGGCCCGGACTGGCCGGACCAGGGCTGCCGCCGGGCTATCGTCATCGGCGCTCTTTCCGGCCTCGTGCGCGCGCTGGAGGACGAGGACACCGAAGCGGCCGAGGAGCAGGCCGGCGGCAGCGACGAGCGCGGCGGCCTGATGACGCACGGGTTCGCCAACGGCCACGTCGAGATCGGGGATCTCAACACCTCGAACCTGGAGCGCAGGCTCAATTCCATCCAGTGGGGCGGCCGGACCTACATCATGCCGGCCTGGAAAGCTGCGCTTGCCGACTACGACGAGGAGTTCGGCGACCGGGACCCGGACGAGCAGCCAGTGATGGAGACCGTCGTCGTCACCGACGGCGAGGCCGACGACTGGATGGATTTCGAGGCGGTCCTGGAGAAGGCGACTGCCAAACGGGTCTTCGTGGTGGCGATCGTGGGTCATGGCTCGAAGCACGACGCCACGCTGAAGGCTTACCAGGAGGCGGCCCGCAAGAACGAGGCCCAGGACAAGTTCGGCAAAAGTCACGTCAAGGTGGTGTCGTTCGACTCGGTAACCGACCCGGCCGAGATAGCCACCGACCTGATCACCATGGTGGTCTGAGGGCGCGACAGCGATCGGCTCAGCCCGATCGGGCATCGCCCGGCGGTGGCCGGGCACACTGAGCGAATGACGCCGTGGCGCATCCGGGACTTTCACGAGGATGACCTCGACGCGGCGATCCGGCTGTGGGATGACCCGGCAGCCGGGAGTACGCTGCCGGTTTTCGGCGTGTCCGACCTCATCTCGGCGGTGCGCGACGAAGCGCCCGCTGTGGTGGCAGTTGTCGGCACGGAGGTTGTCGGCGCGGTAATTGCCGCCATCGGCGGCGCGCGGGCCTCGGTGCTGCGCATTAGCCTCGCGCCTGGCTGGCGCCGAAGGGGCATCGGCAGCGCGATGCTCACCGAGCTGGAGCGCCGGCTAGTGGCGGCCGGGGTGCACCGAATCGGCTGTCAGCTAACGGACGGCAACGATGTCGGCGCGGCGGCCCTGGAACACTGCGGGTACACCGTCCGCCGCGGCATCAGCCTGTACGAGAAGCTGGAGCCGGTAGGGCCCGCCGACGTCGGGATACTCGGTCAGCTGGGCGGCCGTATGATCCGCGCCGACACCTGGTCCGGCCTCGGCGGGATGGCCAGGGAGAAGCAGCTAATCGAGCGGCGGGTTATCCTGCCGCTGGCCGAGTCCCAGCTGGCGGGCCACCTTGGTCTGGTGCCGCCACATGCAATCATCTTGTTCGGCCCGCCAGGCACCGGGAAGACCACCTTCGCCAAGGGCGTCGCAGCCAGGCTGAGCTGGCCGTTTGTCGAGCTGTTCCCGTCGCGGCTGGCCGGAGACTCGGCGGCCGGGCTGGCATCCGCGCTGCGTGAGGCATTCGCCATGATCGCTGAGCTGGACAAGGTTGTCGTCTTCATCGACGAGGTGGAAGAGATCGCCGGGGTCCGGCAGCCGCGTAGCGCCTCTGCTACCCAGGGCGTCACCAACGAGATGCTCAAGCTGATCCCGCCGTTCCGGGAACAAGATCACCGGCTGCTCATCTGCGCCACGAATTCGATCCGCGACCTGGACACCGCGTTCCTGCGGCATGGCCGGTTCGACTACGTGATTCCGGTCGGCCCGCCGGATGAGGAGGCCCGGCAGGCCATCTGGGACCGCTACCTGGCCGCGGTACCGCACGCGGACATCGACATGGCGGCGGTCGTCGAGGGATCCAGGCTGTTCACGCCGGCCGACATCGAATTCGCCGCGCGCAAGACCGGGCAGCTGGTGTTCGAGCGAGTGCTAATCGAGGAAGGGAACGACGTCACGACTACGGCGGACGTGCTGCAGGGCATCGCCCAGACCAGGCGCACGCTGACCGAGGAGATGGCCGCCCAGTTCGAGGATGACATCCAGGACTATGCGCGGCTATAACTCTCCTTGCTCCTAACCGGCCCGGATTTCAGTCACCGTTTCGCTGCTGGAATTCGCCACCCACACGTACTTGGCGTCCGAGGCAATGCCGTCGGGGCTGTCGAACTGATAGTTCGCGCCCGAGAAGACCCTGAGCAGGCCACCCGTGGAGGTTCTGAACTCGGTGACCGAATCTAGCGGCTGGCTCGTCACCCACACGGTGGACCCGCTGATGGTCATGGGACCAGGGTCACCGAACTTATATTTCGCATTCGAGATAACCCTGACCAGCTGCCCGGTCGTCGTGAATTCGGTGATCGAGCTGGGGTTGCTGTTCGCGACCCAGTAATCGCCCGCTGTCGTGGCGATACCATCGGGATTCCCGAACTTATATTTCGTGCCTGAGATGACCCCGAAGAGATGTCCAAGGGGTGGCTGGAATTCGGTCACCGAGTTGCCGTAGAAATTCACCACCCAGGCGCGGATTCCGGACGTGACGATCGCATCGGGACCGTCAAACTCGTAGTCCGTGCCCGAGATCACCTTAAACGGGTGTCCGGTGGCAGTGCTGAACTCGGTGACCGAGTTACCGTCTGAGTTCAGCACGAAGACGTAGGTGCCGGCCGTCGCGATGGCATCAGGGTCACCGAACTGGTATTTCGCGCCCGAGATGACCCTGACCAGCGCTCCGGTGGACGCGCTGAACTCGGTGACCGATTCGCCACCCGAATTCACCACCCACAGGTCGGCGTCACGGGCATGGTCCATGGTGATGGCTTCGGGGAGGTTGAACTTGTACTTCGGTCCCGAGATGATCCTGACCAGAAGCCCGGTGGTCGCGCTGAACTCGGTGACCGAGTTACCGCCGGTATCGACTACCCAGGTATCAGTTCCATTCGATATGACCGCACCAGGACCGTTGAACCAGCCCGAGATGATCTTGACCGGCTTCCCGGTGGAGACCTGGAACTCGGTGACCGAGTTGCCGTCGGAGTTCGCCACCCAGATGGCGGTCCCGTACAAGGTGACCGCATCAGGGTCGTTGAACTTATATCCTGCGCCGGCGAGGAACTTGGCAAACGCACCGGACTTGGCGGCGAGTTCGGTGACTGAATTGCCGGTCTGGTTCACCACCCACACGTCCTTGCCGTTTGCGGCGACGGCGCCAGGGTCCCGGAATTTGTCGCGCGGACTCGATACGACCCTAATGAGCGCTCCGGTCGATGCGCTGAACTCTGTGACCGAGTCACCGTACGCGTTCGAGACCCATAGATCGGGGCCGCTCAAAGCGATGCCGCTGGGGTTGTCGAAGTCATATTTGGTGCCCGAGATCACCCCGGCTAGGCGTCCATTGGCGGCTTGAAGCTCGGTGACCGAGTCGCCGCCCGAGTTCACCACCCAGATGTCGTTCACGCCGACGGCAAGGTGATCGGGGTCGCTGAACTTGAAGGCGGGGCCTGAAATGTTCCTGACCAGCTTTCCGTTGCTGGCCGAAAGCTCGGTAACTGATCCGCCCGCGTTGGCTACCCAGATCCCGCCTCTGCCGACTGCGATCGCGCTGGGGTAGCTGAACATATAACTCGGGCCCGAGATGACCCTGATCAGCTTGGTGGTGGTGCTGAACTCGGTGACTGAGTTGCCCGCGTTCGCCACCCAGACGTTGGGCCCTTGTACTGCGATTGCATCGGGCTTGTCGAACTGAAAGCTGGCTCCAGAGAAGGTCTTGATCACCGCTCCTGTGGAGGCTCTAAGCTCGGTGACCGTGTTGGCAGCATAGTTCGCTACCCAGATGTCAGTCCGGTCCAAATTGCCGCCCGAAACTCCCGACGGCTCGCCTGAAGCGATGCCATCGGGGTCGTTAAACCCCCAACCGAGGACGCTGACGCCGGTTGGCGGCGCGGCACGAACAGGCATCGCATGGCCGGCCGTGACAGGGCTGGCGGCCGCGGCGCTGGCCGCTACAGCAATCGAACCCGAAGCGAGTGCTAACACCGCAAACGGCAGGGCGCAGATGTCGAGCCATACCGAGCTGACCTTCCGGCGGTTCTTCATCCCGGACCCCGCCTCTCACGCCCGAATAACCGGAAACAGGAACTTGCCCCATTTACGTCGGGAACAAGCTACCGCTCCGCCCTGTAGTTGGGAAGAAGCGGAAAACCAAACTAGATGCCGGACTATGCACCGTTAGTGACCTGTCTCGTCGGCTCGTCCTGGGAAGTGATGATCGGCTCGCAAGCCCTGCTTCAACTCCACTAGCGGAGCGACAGGGCGGCAAGCGCGGCGTTCACGATCGAGCCGGGATCCAGGTCGTGCGCTCGGTACAGGTCAGCGACCGTGCCGGACTGGCCGAAGCTGTCGACGCCGAGGCTGACAGCCGGGACGCCGAGTGCTGAGCCGAGCCAGCTCATCGTGTGTGAGGCCGCGTCGTGGACTGTGACCAGCGGCGCCCGGTCCGGGAATGCGCTGCGCAGCGCCCCGGCTATGGATGGCGCGGTCGCGGTCCGTACGCCCTGCCGCAAGGTCCGCTGCCAGGCCCGGTACAGCCGGTCAGCTGAGGTGATGTCGACGACGGTGGCGGCGATACCCTCGTCCGCCAGCTCCGCGGCGGCGGTCAGGACTTCTGGCAGCACGGCACCGCAGCCGACCAGGTAGACCTGAGGAGCGCCGACCGCCGCCGCTTCCGACGCATCGATAAGCCGGTACCCGCCGGCCAGCACCTGACGGCGCAGGATGGCGTCGCCCAGGCGCTCCCTGGCGGCCTGGAACGGCTGCTGATCGATGCCGCGCGTGGTCAGCCGGAAGTAATAGGAGCCTGTCTCGGCTGCTTCGGTGCCCGGCAGTCTGCTGCCCGCGGCGGCTACTGACTGAAGCGCGCCGCAGAGCAACCAGTCGAGCGCGACGGCGTAGGCAGGCTCGATGAAGGTGACGTTCGGCAGTTCGATGCCGACCGAGGCCGTGATCGTCGACTGGTGCGCGCCGCCTTCCGGCGCCAAGGTCACGCCGGACGGCGTGCCCGCCACGATGAACCGCGCGCCTGAGTACACCGAGTAGATAAAGGCGTCCAGGCCGCGCAGCACGAATGGGTCATACACGGTGCCTACCGGCAGCAGCGGCTGATCCGACAGATCGAAGGCGAGTCCGAGCTGGCCGAGCAGCAGGAACAGGTTCATCTCGCTGATGCCGAGCTCGATGTGCTGGCCGTCAGGGCCCTCGGCCCACTTCAGCACCGGATCCTGGCTCCACGCCCGGCGCGGAACCGGGCTGAACACGCCAGTCCGGTTGATAAACCCGGCGAGGTTCGTGGACGTCGCGACATCAGGGGCCGTCGTTACCAGATAAGGGGCGACGGTCTCTACGCGCGACAGATCGACCAGGATCCGCCCGAACGCCTCCTGCGTGGAGACCGGGCGGGCAGCACGCAGCCTGGTGGAATCTGGAACCGGCACGGGCAATGCGTCCGCGATGCGCGGCGCCCTGGCCAGATGCTCGCGCCGGGCCGCGGCCCATTGCCCGGCCGGCGTCATCGGGTCCAGCCTGTCCCACTCGGTCGCGCCGGTCAGGCCGAGGCGCTCGCGCATCTGATCGACCTGCGCCGTGGTGAGCAGCGCCGAATGGTTGCGCGGGTTGCCAGCGATCGGCAAGCCCCAGCCTTTGATCGTGTAGGCGAACAGTACGCTCGGCCGGTCCTTCTCGGCATCGCACTCGGCGAACGCTGCCAGCAGCGAGCCAAGGTCATGCCCGGCCAGATCGGTTACCAGGGTGGCCAGTTCGGCATCGTCAAGCCCGGCGCAGAACTGCCCGACCTCGGCCGGTGCCCCGTCCAGGAAGCGCTCGCGTACAGCCGCCGGGTCCAACCCGAACAGCGACTGGTAATGCTCGTTCGGCATCGCGTCGATCCAGTCCCGCAGGCTGTCGCCACCAGGCTGGGCGAACGCCTTCTGCAGGGCCTGACCGTACTTTGCCTCCACCACGTGCCAGCCTGCTGCGCTGAACTGCTGCTCCCACTGGGCGATCCGGACGCCGGGCACGACCCGGTCCAGCGACTGCCTGTTGACGTCGACGATCCACAGCACGTCGCCGAGGCCGTCGGTGGCAGGATCGGCGACGGCTTCCCAGATGTTGCCCTCGTCCAGCTCGGCATCACCGATCAGGGCGATGAACCGGCTGCGTGGCCGCGGGCCGAAATGGGCGTCGACATAGCGCCGCACCGCCGCCGCGAACAGCGGGGCGGCGGCACCCAGGCCCACCGAGCCGGTGGAGAAGTCGACCCCGTCAGGATCCTTGGTCCGGCTCGGGTAGGACTGCAGGCCGCCGAACGCGCGCAGGCTCGGCAAGTAAGCCCGGTCCAGGTTTCCCAGCAGGTACTGGATGGCATGGAAGACCGGCGAGGCATGCGGTTTCACGCTGACCCGGTCGGGAGCGTCTAGGTGCGCGAAGTACAGCGCGGTCATGACGGTGACCAAGCTGGCGCTCGAAGCCTGATGGCCGCCAACCTTGACCCCGTCGCCGGTATCCCGGTCATGGTTGGCCGCGTCCACGATGCGGGTGGCCAGCCAGAGCACTCGCTGCTGGATCTCGTCGAGGATCACCGGGTCGTAGCCAACCGTCGGCTGTGGGTTATTCATGATCTCCATGCCGTTCTCACCTGGCGCAGCACACGCAGGTTCCAGTTAGGCGCCGACCCGGCCACCGTAGCCGACGACCGTGCCAGCATAAACAGGCTGCTCGCGGCCGGTCGCGGGACCGGTGCCAGGGCCGACCCGGGAGCAACGCCGGCCCTGGCGTTGGCTCAGCCCTCGTCAGGGTGCTCGCTCGCCGCGCGCGGCTCTTCGTCCGGTGATGCGGCTGCCGCAAAGGCCTCCTCAAGTCGGCCGCGCGCCCATTCCAGCCGTTCGAGCATCTTGCCGAACCGCTCCTGGACTCGGTCAATCCGCGACTGCAGATCGGATCCCGACCTGCCGCGGGCGTCGGGATGCCAGTACTCGCTGCGGTGATGGCCGCTGCGCGCGCCGCGAGGAAAAGGAGACTCGCCGCGGATATCGGGGGCCATGTGGCCGAGATCCTCAGCCTCGTCGGCGAGGTCCTGCGCCTCGTCGGCTAGGTCCTGAAGTTCGTCGGCCCGATCCTGCTGCTCGTCCGCAACCTCCTCCGCGTGGTCGGCATATTCCTGGGCGAGGTCGGCGCGTTCCTGGGCCCGGTCCGCTTCCTCCTGCGCCCGGTCAGCGCGCTCGCGCTCCTCATCGGCCAGTTGCTGGACTCTCTGTTGTTCCTCGCGGCCTGCCCGGTCATGCGCCTGGTCAGCCGCCTCCTCCGCCATGTCGGCCCGTTCCTCTGCACGGTCTGCTGCGGCCTGGGCCCGGTCGGCTTCGTGCTGCGCCTGGGCCGCCCGGCGGTGAGCCTGGCGTGCCGCCTCCCGCGCCTTGCCGACTTCCTCGTGGGCCTTGTCAGCATCTCGCTGGGCCCTTACTACGGTCGGCGGGAGCTCGGTGTGCTGCTCTTGTGGCTCATCCGGACCGCCTTCGGCCGTCGCGCGCCTCGCGACGCTGAACGACTCTCCCGTTTCGGCCATGCGCTGACGCACTGCGTGCTTGAAGGCTTTATCGCGAGTCATGATCATCTGCTTCCCGGCGAGTCTGCCCGCGTCTGCTCGCCAAGGTGAATGACCGTGACATGAGAGGTAATCCCGCGAGTCGAAGACCCTTGTCCTCGTCGCCGCACCTGGCGCGGGCCAGATCACGGCTCGGAAGCGGGCAGGCGGTGCGCTGCCACTGGGGGCAGAATACCTCGCGATGTATCGCCTGCGCCACAATCGTAGGTCGTCCAACAATTTGGGCCCCGCGGCCTGACACGCGCTGCCAGCGTCGGCTACTATGCGTCTATCATGCGGCGCTTCGTACTCATCCTTAGCAGCCGTAGCGGGACCTGATCACGGCAGGCCGGCGACCCGCTACGGGGGTGAGGCGCTGGCCGTATTGCCTACAGGTCGCTCGATCGTCGTCACCGTTCGCCGGACACCGACGATACGCGCTCTTTATTTAACCGCCTGAAGGCTAACGGTTCGCCTCAGCTGGCCCGCCTGACAAGCAGAGTCCAGTCATGCGAGGAGAGAACCGCAATGCCCAGTAAGAACGAGCAGGCCAGCGAAACCCCGACCCAGCAGCGCGCCCGCCGGCGCGCCCTGGACGCCGTGCAAGAGGCTCTAGACCGGCGCGACAACGGCGGCGACGCGGCAACCGCAACAGACAACTGACCAGGCGGCCGTACGCGCCAGCGGGGGCGGCACGGCCAGTAACGCAGAGACCGGAGGAAGCCAGCAATGACCGTCAGACCGAGCCAGGAGCTTAACTTCGACATCCGCGCCAGCGACGCAGCGGTCCCTGCGGCTGAGCGGGCGCGGCAGCTGGTAGCTCCCGGGTTCGGCGGCGTATTCACCGATCACATGGCGACCATCCGGTGGACCGAAGACCGGGGCTGGCACGACGCGCGCATCGAGCCTTACGGGCCGATAACGCTCGACCCGGCCGCCCAGGTCTTCCATTACGGCCAGGAGATCTTCGAGGGGCTGAAGGCCTACGCGCACTCCGATGGCACCATCGCGGCGTTCCGGCCGCAGGCGAACGCAGCCAGGTTCAACCGGTCGGCCGCCAGGCTCGCGATGCCGGAGCTGCCGGAATCGGCGTTCGTGCGGTCGCTCGAGCTGCTAGTCACTCAGGACCGTGAATGGGTTCCCCGTACTGAGGGGCACAGCCTCTACCTGCGCCCGTTCATGATCGCCACACAGATCGGCCTCGGGGTCAACAGGCCGTCCTCAAGCTACCTATACGCGGTGATCGCATCGCCGGTCGCAGGGTATTTCAGTGGCCAGGTCCGGCCCGTCACTGTCTGGCTGTCGGAGGACTACACGCGCGCCGCGCCCGGCGGTACCGGCGAGGCTAAGTGCGGCGGCAACTACGCGGCGGCGTTCGCGGGTCAGCAGCAGGCGCTGGACCATGGCTGCGATCAGGTCGTCTGGCTGGATGCAGTGGAACGGAAGTGGGTCGAGGAGATGGGCGGGATGAACCTGTTCTTCGTCTTCGGCTCTGGCGCCGACGCCCGCATCGCCACGCCTGCCGCGACCGGGTCCATGTTGCACGGCATGACCAGGGACTCGCTGCTCAAGCTCGGTCCGGACCTGGGTATCCCGGCCGTCGAGGACCGGATCTCGGTGCCCGAATGGCAGCGCGGCTGCGCCAGCGGCGAGATCACCGAGGTATTCGCCTGCGGAACCGCCGCCGTGATAACCGCTGTAGGCGCTGTCCGTGGAACCAGCACGGAGTGGACCATCGGCGATGGTACCGCCGGGCCGGTGACGACGCGGCTCAGGGAAGAGCTCGTCGGCATCCAGGACGGCACCCGTCCCGATCGTTACGGCTGGATGCACCAGCTCTGCTGAGCAGCACGGCAATGTAGCTACAGCTCCTCACCCGGGAAGGGCGCCTCTTGCGCGCAGATCTGGCCCAACCGCGCATGTGGACCTGAGCGCGACATGAGCTTGACGGGCACACTGGCCCGCTGGACGATGTCACTGCAGCATCGCAGGCAACATCTCTGGTACGACTCAGACCGGAGCTGGCTTGCACGCCCGCGTGCGAGCCTGAAACCATGACCGGCACGCAGCCCCGGGGTGCTGGGACTGGCAAGCTGTGGCCGCATCCTCCGGGGCGCAGATTCGTCCCCAATGGTGGAGGAACGGAATGCAGCACAAGAAGAAGGTCGCACGTAGGTTAGTCGCACTGCTCGGGCTCCTGTCGATCCCGGTCGCGCTCTTAGTCGCGTCCGGAACAGCAGCCGCCGCTCCCGCGACAAACGGAAATGGCGGCGTCACCTCGTCAAGCCTTGGCCAGTATTCGCCAACTTTCGCTGGTCCAGCCGCTACCGGCTGCCCCTCGGGTTGCTCCTTGCTCACCGGCCCGACGTCCACGCCATCCACGGCAAATCTCACCGCGACCTCGCCTCCGGGGTCGGGTGACAACCCAGTCGCCGACCCCGATGTCCCCGAGGCGCTCCGGTCACCGGTTCTGCCGCGTAGCGGCGCCGATCCAACCCCGCCAAGTGTCAGCTGCCAGCCCATGGGTCCAGGCTGCAACCAGGTCAGCTCCTCGTCGGGCGGTGCCACCGGCGTGAAGGGCATGAACGCCGTCGACAGCGCCACGCAAAGCACAAACGTGCTCGGGCAGGACATCGAGCCCGCCGACCAGGGCCTGTGCGCCGGCAACGGCTACGTGGTCGAGGACAACAACATCGGCCAGATTCTCATCTTCAACAAATCACTTCACCGGGAATCACCGGTCATCCCGCTGGACACCGTCATGGGCCTGACGGCCAAAGGATGGAGCAGCGGCGGCGACATCTCGTGCGCCTACGACTACAGCAACGGCGGACACTGGTTCTTTACCGAGTTTGTCTCGGCCAGCCCCGAGTCTGCTGGTGGCCCGTTCGCCGGATGTTTTGCTGCCGTAGCCAACTCCTGCTATGAGGGGATCGCGGTCACTCAGGGCTCAAATCCATTCGGGCCCTACAATGTCTACTTCGTCAACGCAGATTACAACCCCGCCGAGCCGGGCTATCCCTACCTGCTCAACGACTTCGCGAAGATCGCGGTCACCAGAGACGCATTCCTGCTGTTCTACGACGAGTTCCCGCTGAACGGATCTGGCATCGGCGGCGGGTTCTTCAACGGAGCGCAAGAATTCGCGTTCAACAAGAATGCCCTTGAACTCGGCCTCCCGGTCACTAAGCCCAACGGGAAGCCAAACAAGGACTTCACGGTCGCCATCGAGAACATGGGCCTGCTGCCGACGCCCAACGGTACCTGCGCATCAGATGACCAGTTCAATCAGCCTGGCATCACCTGCTGGTACTCCGTGATCCCGGCGATGCCACCGGATCCATCCCAGTTCGACAACAGTCACGGCGGCTCCGGATTCATGCTCGACTCGCTCGACTTCTACGGCCACGGCGACAACCGAGTCGCCGTCTTCGACTGGACCGGCCTCGGCAACCTGAACAGTCCCAACTGCTCACGCTGTGCCGGGATTCAGTTCGGTGGCCAGCTACTCTCCGGAGTGCAGTTCTACTACGGCGAAGGCGTGCCCGGCGCTCAAAAGAGCGGGCCGATACCGCTCGGCGACGAATGCGGAGCGGCCGGCCTGAGCACCGGCACCTCTCCGCCCGCGACCTGCCCCGAAGGCGGCGTCGCTACCAACGGCGACAACTTCACGCAGGCCTCGCAAGCGGGCGGCCAGCTCTGGGGCGCCGTCTCGACGGAGGTCGACCAGACGTACTCCTCGGAAGCCAGCCCTGAAGTGCACCAGGGTGCCGCTTACTGGGTCATCGGCACTAACAGTTTCGACAAGTACGGCGTTTTCAGCCTCACCAGCCAGGGATATGTTTCGCCTGAGCACGAGGACCTGGAATTCCCGACAATGGCTGCGGAAGGCTCTGCGTGGCAGGACGGCGGGAACGGCGGCGCCATCATGGCCTTCACGTTGTCGGGTGACGGCGGGCCTACCGGCGCTGACAACGGCGGCTTCTATCCCAGCACTGCCTTCCTCCGAATAGGCAGTAGTTCCGGCGGCAGCTGGAGTTCGGGCGGCAGCTGGGGGCAGGGCGGCAACTCAGGGCCGACTATCAACATCGCGGATCTCGGCCAGTCGCCCCAGGACGGCTTTACCGAGTACCAGGGATATCCAGGTCCGACCGGGCCGCGCTGGGGAGATTACAGCAGCGCAATATTCCTGCCCTGGTCCGGCGGCAATATCTACTTCGCCACTAACTACATCCAGTACCCGAACTGCACAGGGTCGGACTTTACCCTGACCCTGGGCACCTGCGGCGGAACCAGGGATGGCTACGCAAACTGGGGGACCTCAGTTAACTCTGTTGTGCCGTAGGAAGATCGGGCGGCAGGGCTCTTAGGAGGGCGCAGCCGCCGCGGTCCTGAGCGTCCTGGCGGTGGTCGGCGTGGTCACGCTGATCACCGCCAGGAGCGTTGTCAGCTGCCCGCCGCGCCTATGCGGCGGTTAAGCCGGCGCCCAGTTCGGTGGCGGCCGCGACGACCTGGGCGCTGAGCTTGCGGCCGGGAGCCTGGCCTAGCCGGCTGACCGGGCCGGAGACGCACAGGGCGGCTATCAGCACGCCGTCGCGCAGCACCGGAGCGCTGACGCTAGCCACCCCCGGCTCGCGCTCGGCGACGCTGGCGGCCCAGCCGCGGCTGCGCACGGTCGCCAGCTCTGCTTGCTGGTTGGCCGGCAACTCCGCGGCGTCGGCCGACCAGGCCAGCAACACCTTGCCACCCGAGCCAGCGGACAGCGGAAGTAGCGCGCCGACCGCCACGCTGTCGCGCAAACCGGTGCTCGCGCCAGCATCGCGCGCGGCGATGCACAGCCGGTGGCTGCCAGACCGGACGTACAGCTGGACACTCTCGCCGGTAGCCTCGTGCAGCCTGGTCAGCACCGGCCCGGCGGCGCTGGCCAGGTCGAGCTCGGGGCCCGCGACCGCGGCGAGCTCGGTGAGCCGCGGGCCGAGCCGGAACAAGCCGGCCGAATCCCTGGCTACCAGGCGGTGTGCCTCCATAGCGATCAGCAGCCGGTGCGCGGTCGGCCGCGGGAGCCCGCTGGTCTGGGCCAGCGCGCGGAGTGCCTGGGGCCGGTCGGCGAGCAGGTCAAGTAGCGCTACGCAACGATCGAGCACGCCCACTCCGGTCATTCGGCTGCCGCTCGCCGCGGGTTCCTGTATGCTGTCCATATTCTGAGCATGCTATCTCATTATTTGAGACAGCGATAGGTTGACTGAGATGAATCGGTGCCTACTATGACTGCACGCCTATTTGACAAGGTCTGGGACCGCCACGTGGTGGCGAGCCCGGACGGCGAGCCACCGCTGCTCTACATCGACCTGCATCTGGTACACGAGGTCACCTCGCCGCAGGCATTCGAGGGGCTTGATCTGGCCGGCCGCAAGGTCAGGCGGCCCGATCTGACCCTCGCGACGATGGACCACGACGTTCCCACCATCGACCTCGATAAGCCGATCGCGGACCCGCTGGCGGCCGAGCAGATGGCCAGGCTCCGGGAGAACTGCGCAAAGCACGGCATTACGCTGCACGCTCTCGGCAGCATCGAGCAGGGCGTCGTGCACGTGATCGGGCCGCAGCTGGGGCTGACCCAGCCGGGCATGACGGTCGTCTGCGGGGACAGCCACACCTCGACGCACGGCGCTTTCGGCGCGCTGGCATTCGGCATCGGCACGACTGAGGTCGAGCACGTGCTGGCGACGCAGAGCATGCGCCAGGTGAAGCCGGCCGCGATGGCGGTCAACGTCGAGGGCGACCTGCCGCCCGGCTGCACCGCCAAGGACCTCGTGCTCGGCATCATCAGGGCGCTAGGCACCGGCGGCGGCGCCGGTTCGGTGATCGAGTACCGCGGCGACGCGATCCGCGCCCTGTCGATGGAAGGCCGGATGACGGTCTGCAACATGTCTATTGAGGGCGGCGCCCGGGCCGGCCTGATCGCACCGGACGACACCACATTCGCCTACCTTGAGGGCCGCAAGTACAGCCCGCGCGGCGCGCTCTGGGAGCAGGCGCTGGATGACTGGCGGTCGCTGGCCACTGACCCCGTCGCCGAGTTCGACCGTGAGGTACGCGTCGACGCGTCGGCGCTGCGGCCCGCCGTGACGTGGGGAACCAATCCGGCGCAGTCGGTATCCATCGACGATGTCGTTCCCGACCCGAACTCGTGGGGGACGCTTGCCGCGCGTGAGGCCGCCGAACGTGCGCTGACCTACATGGATTTGCTGCCGGGCACGCCGATCCGCAACATCTTTGTGGATGCGGTCTTCATCGGATCATGCACGAACGGGCGGCTGGAGGACCTGCGCGCGGCCGCGGACGTAGTGCGCGGACGGAAAGTGCATCCGGGCGTCCGGGCGCTGGTCGTGCCCGGCTCGGCCAGGGTGAAGGCGGAGGCCGAAGCCGAGGGCCTGGACCGGCACTTCATCGCGGCGGGCTTCGAGTGGCGCTCGGCGGGCTGCTCGATGTGCCTGGGCATGAACGGCGACATCCTCGCGCCGGGGGAGCGGTGCGCCTCGACTAGCAACCGGAATTTCGAGGGCAGGCAGGGGCCCGGCGGGCGCACCCACCTCGTCTCGCCAGCAGTCGCTGCCGCTACCGCGGTGGCGGGTCACTTCACCTCGCCAGGAGATCTGTAATGGCCGGCCTTCAGCAGGTTAGCGGGCGCGCGATCGCGCTCGAGCGCAGCGACGTCGATACTGACCAGATCATCCCGGCGGCCTGGCTGAAACGGGTGGAGCGGTCCGGGTTCGCGGCCGGGCTGTTCGAGGCGTGGCGCGGCGATCCGGCGTTCGTGCTCAACGAGCCAGGTGCGGATCAGGCAAAGATATTGGTAACGGGTGCCAACTTCGGCTGTGGCTCATCCCGTGAGCACGCGGTCTGGGCGCTTCAGGACTACGGATTCCAGGCGGTCGTGGCACCGAGCTTCGCCGACATCTTCCGCAACAACTCCATCAGCTCGGGCCTGGTGCCCGCCCAGGTGAGCGACGACGGTTCGGCCCGGCTATTTGCGGCTATGGCCGCGGACCCGACGGCCGAAGTCGTCGTCGACGTGGCCGCCAGGACGGTGTCGATCCCTGCCGCGGGGCTGGAGGAGCCGTTCGCACTAGCGGATTTCGCCCGATGGCGGTTGCTTGAGGGCCTGGACGACATCACGTTGTCGCTGCGCCACGAGGACGCGATCGCTGCCTACGAGATGAGCCGTCGCCCCTGGCTGCCAGCGATCGCGGCCGGATAGGCCCGCCCTGGCCGGGCGTGTACCCAGCGGCCCGAGATCCGGCTGGACAAATTACCTGACTACCACCAGAACCATCACGATGGTAATGACCAGCACAGAAACAAAAACTCCCGCCATGCGGTAGCGACCGGCTTGCGCCCTCCGCCCGTCGCTTTGCACGCGCACGCTCGCGACGACCTCCTCGAGCGAGGTGCGGTCGGCCTCGGCGAACAGAGGTCGCAACATCTGCCCTTGGCTCATCTGGGGAACGGCAGGTCGCCGCAGGCCCTGCCGTCGCCGCCTCGCCGCTCGCGTCTGCGGAGCGTTCTGCCTCTTGCGGTCAGCCGCTTTGCGGGTCTTGGCCGGCGGTAGGACAACGGTTGCTGGAGCCGTAGCCGCTAGGTCTTGCTTGGGCACCTTCACGGTGTCGGCCGCCGCCAGGTCTGGTCTGGGCGCGGTGACGGGCGCGGGCGCCGCCAGGTCTGGTTTCGACCCGTTGAGGGTATCGGCTGCCGCTAGGCCTTGCTTGGGCACGTTGAGGGTATCGGCCGCCGCGAGGCCTGGTCTGGGCGCGGCCGCCGGCAGGTCTGGCTTGGGCGCGGTGATGGGCGCGGCCGCCGCCATGTCGTGGGCTGTCGTCGTCGCCAAGATGACCGGGATCGGCTGGGTGTCCTCTATATGCGGAGCGGCCGGTCCCAGGGAGGCTGCCAGCTTCGCCAGGTCCGCTGGAGTCGGCGCCAGCGGGCGCCTTGTGGCATGCCGCCGGGGAAGATCCGCAGCGTCGGCCGGGGAACTGGCTGGCTTCGCGCGGGCAGTCTCTGCAGCCGGCAAGGCGGCTCTCCCAGGTTCAAGGATGACCGGGATCGGCTGCGTGATGTCCTCTATATGCGGCGTGGGAGCTACCAGCGCGGCAGCCATCTTTGCCAGATCTGCCGGCGTCGGCGCGCGCGGGCGATCCGCGGCCTGCTGCGGGGGATCCATGGCGTCGGCCGTGGGACGGAGTTGCCGGCCGTTGACGGTCTTGGCAGGCGGCGCCTCGGCCCTTGCAGCTCTCAGGCTGGCCGGGATCTGCTGCGACACATCCGTCAGGTCGGGTAGGCGCTTAAGCCTGGAGTCGCGCAGGCCCCGTCGTTTCGACCGCCCGCGCCGGGCCGGGCCGTCATCGCTCCCAGATACCCGCAGCGGCGCCGGTGCTGGCTGCTCAGACTGCTCAGCCGCCAACTGTCCTGCAGGTTCCGCGCGTGCCTGGGCATCACCCATCTCCGCGCGCAACCGTTCCAGCAGATCACTCGGCAGCACCGGTGCCGATATCAGGATCTCGGGGGTTGACCTCTTTGTCGCGCCTGGCACGCGCCGGGACAGCGGCGGAACGCGGCTGTCACCTGCCATGCGGCTAAACCCCCTTTGGGATGCGCGCGCGGTCGGCGCATTCCCACACAACAGAGCAGCACACGACGGACTTCCACACAATCGAAACGGCCAATGTCACGATGTGGGACGATTACGGCGTGCATCGTGCGGAGTGCCCTATATCCGTTTCTGGCCGCCGTGCCAACGGCTCCCGACCGGTCGGCAGTCACTGCTCAACGGCGTGTCACTTTGCCGACGCCGCCAAGCCGGGACGAGTCTCCTTGGCCTGCCTGACCAGATCTAGCGGCGGTGTCGCGCCAGCGCGCTGGTCGGCGGCGCCTCGCCGGTCATACCAGGTCGGCCGGACGTGAGCGGATGCGTCCGGCTGGTACTGGATCAGGCCGTGGTGCAGAGCTGTCATCAGTGCCTGGGCCCGGTTCGCCGCCCCGAGCTTGTCGTAGAGCCGTGCCACGTACGTCTTGGCCGTGGAAACGCTGATGAACATCTCCAGCGCGATCGCGGGAACAGATAGCCCGTCGTGCAGCCGGCGCAACACCTCCATTTCGCGCGGGCTGAGCGCCAGCCGGTCTTGCATCGTACGTCGCCGCGCGACAGCCAGCGCCAGACCTGACGCGGTAAAGGAAGAAGCGGCGACGGCAGCATGGCGGATCGCGCCGAGCACCTCCTCCAGCGGCGCCGTCTTGGCCACGAAAGCGGAAACCCCGGTCTCCAGAGCGCGGAAAAGAGTGTCGTCCTCATGCTGCGACGTCAGGATGACGATGCCGAGGTCGGCATAACGGTCCCGGAGGTCACGGGCCAGCCGTAGACCGTCGCCACCTGGCAGGGTGACGTCGACGGTGACGACGTCCGGCTGAGCTGCAGCCACCATGCGGTGCACCTCGGCCGCACTGTCGCACTCGGCGACGATCTCAATGTCAGGGTGCTGCGCAACGAGCTCGCGCAAGCCATAACGGACGAGCGTCTGCCCGTCAGCTACGGCGAGATGTATAGGCATCGCGGGATCCCCCCCAAGGGATGTATGCGAACGCTTTAGCTAGTTACGCAAATATCTACTACCGAAGATCTCGAGAAGCGGCGGAACGAGGTGATCTCCGGTGACAACTTGGAGCACCCCTGTCCCTCCTCAAATCAACGTTGCCCCTGGCCACACCAGGGGCAACTAGCACCACTGGAGCGCCTCAGGCGAAAGTGCATCAGACTTGCCCATGACGCTCAGCTAACACAGTCGACTCTTGGTGAATGTGTAGATGGCCCGTTTCCAGTGATCGTTATCGAAATGTAATCTCAAGTCAGGCCAGGGCGGGTTATCGCCCGCTGGTGAGCATTGCGAGCAGCGCACCGCCCAGCAGGAACGGGCCAAAGCAGATCGCGCTGTGCAGCGTGACGCGCCGGGCGGCCAGCAGGGCCAGGCTCACGACCGCGGATAGCACGAATCCAAGCGCAGCTCCGGCGATCAAGGTTGGCCAGCCGAGCCAGCCCAGCGCGAGCCCGGCAATGCCGGCCAGCTTGATGTCACCACCGCCGAGCTGACCCGGGCGCAGCAGCGCGAGCAGCAGGTATGCCGCTGCCAGCGCCGCACCGCCCAGCAGCGCACGCCCTAGCAAGGCCACATCGTGGCCGGCGATGGCAGCACTGGCCAGCAAGGCGATCAGGATGGGATAGGCGGGCAGCGTGAGCCGGTCCGGTAGCCGCTGCACAGCGATGTCGATCGCGGCGAGTGCGACGCCTAGCACGCCAAGGAAGCCGAAAGCTAGCGCATCCGCCTGCCCGCCGAACCGGCCCAGAAGCAGCGCCAGCACCACTGCAGTCGCCAGTTCCAGCGCAAGCGGGGCGCCGAGGCTCCGGCGGCAATTCCGGCACCTGATCGCGAGCCAGCTGCTCGCCGTGGCGCTGCACCGCGGGCAGGTGATCCGTTCTGGAGCTCCGGCTGCGACTGACAGCCGGAAAACCGTGCCCCGGAGCGCTGCCCCGGCTAGCAAGCCCAGGACGGCTCCCCCGGCCATCCACATCACGTTCATACCGGTTTACCGTATGTCCACTGCGGCGAATCGGGGCACTTTCGACCGAGAAATAGCCGGTCAGGCGGTGTGCTGTCGGCCGATCGGCGCCTCATGTCGGCCGGCCGGCGCCTCATGCCGGCCGCCCGGTGCATCGTGTCGGCCGGCCGGCCGACATGTCGGCCGTTCAGGCGGATACATCTGGCCTTCCGCCCGATGGTGCCGCTGGCTTGTGTTGTCCCATGGTGTCCTCTAAACCGGACGGCATGGTGCTGTCCGGGCGGAGGCGAGTTGGTTCGCACCTCGCCGAACTTGGAGGGCAATCAGATGCTCAAGTTCTTCTCGTTCATGCAGAACTTCCTCGCTGACCGGTTGAGCGGGGACCGCGGTGCTACCGCGGTGGAGTACGGCCTGCTCGTGGCGCTGATCGCCGGTGCGATCATCGCCGTGGTTGCCACGCTTGGCACGACCATCGCGGGCTGGTTTAACACGATCAGAGCTGGTTTGTGAGATACGGCGCAGGCGAGATGCCTGGGCCAGGGCTCAGCCGTCGTCTGCGCGCAGACCAGGCCGGAACGCCCTAGCGGCTTTCCGTCCTGGCGCGCAGTCGGCGCGACTACGCCGAACCTTCCTGGCCGCTGGGCGGGACGGATGAGCCCGCCATCTCGCCATGGGTGGCGGGAGAAAGGCCAATCACGGTGGAACGGCAGCGAAAAAGCAGCCGCAGCACAGCACGGGACCGGGGCGCCGCAGCTGTGGAGTTCGCCCTGCTGCTCCCGCTGCTGCTGTTGCTCCTGTTCGGGATCATTGACGCTGGCCGCGCGCTGAACGCGCAGATAACGCTGACCGAGGCCGCCAGCGCCGGAGCCAGGCTCGCTTCTTTGGGTTATTCCAACGGCACGGTTACGAGTACGACCCAGTCGGATGCAACCGGACTGAGCCCGGTAAGCGTGACCGTCACTGGCTGTGCGCCCGGAGCCGGGCCAACCGCGTCCGCGGTAGTGAACGTGAGCTACTCGTTCACTTTCATCACCCCGATCGCGGCTATCGCCGCCCTGCTTGGCGGCTCCGGGCCAGGTTCACCGTTCATTCTCAGCGCCCAGGGGACCGTGCCGTGCGAGACCTGATGGCCTCGCTGGCCCGCCTGATCCAGCAGCGGCTGCGACGCGATGAGCGGGGCGCGATCGCGATAGTGGTTGCGGTGCTGATCGGGTGCGGTGTGCTGACGGGGATGGCCGCCCTCGTCGTTGATGTCGGTCAGCTGTACCAGGAGCACTCCGAACT
>JBKQTJ010000267.1:0-15858 GCA_052143255.1 Streptosporangiaceae bacterium
GGCTGTGGAAGTGCGCCCTACGAGCCTGTCCCGGACTGGCCCGATTCACCCCGGGCGGTCCGGCCCCCGCGACACCGTCTGGTGGGTCCCGGCCTCGCCGGCGAGCCGGACTGGCCAGCGCCGGAGATTCGGCGGAGCCGCCCGCCGCCGCCGGCCTGGCGACTGATGAGCGATACGGCTCGCTGCACGACCCTAGTGAAGCCCGGGGGTAGATTCAACCGCTTCGCGCACTCTCGCAGCGTGTTTCTCTAACGGCGTCAGGTGTCTGTGGTCACGCTGATGCCCATCAGCAAGCGCAGCCGGCATACTGTTCGGCGATTCAACCGCAGTGCCAGCGATCGGCCACGTGCCTGGCCCGCCGCGGCTGGCAGGTAGCCGCGCCCGGCGCGCCTGAACCAGACTGTCGGCACCCCGGCCTAGCGTGAAGCTGTGATCGCAGCCCTTGCCGACCTCGAGCTCGCCGTCGTCGACGTCGAGACCACCGGATGGCTGCCCGAGCAAGCTGAGCTCACTGAGATCGGCTGCGTGCGGCTTAGCGGCTGGCAGCTCACCGGTGAGTTTGCCACCCTGGTACGGCCGGCCGCCTCGATTCCTCCGGACATCACCTCGCTGACCGGCATCACCGACGACATGGTCAGCCGGGCGCCGCTGGCAGGCGCGGCACTGCCCGCCTTCCTCGCCTTCACCCGCGGCTGCGTGCTAGTTGCGCACAACGCCCCGTTCGACCTGAGCTTCCTCACCGCATCATGCGCCGCGAATGGCATCCGCTGGCCGGCGGCTGCCGTCATCGACACTGCCGTGCTGGCCCGTATACTTCTCGGCCCGCAAGATGTGCCCGATTGCCGGCTGGCGACCCTGGCGAGGTATTTCGGCGCGCGCACCGCGCCATGTCACCGGGCCCTGGCCGACGCGAAGGCTACGGCGGACGTGCTGGCCGGCCTGCTCGGGCTGGTGGCGGCGTCGAGGGCAGGCGGCGATCGTGGTCTGCTGCGAGCGGCAAGCTAACCGGCGGTACGCTACTGCCGTGGTCACCGCAATCGTTCTGATCAAGACCGACGTGGCGCGCATCCCGGAAACCGCGGAGGCGATCGCGCAGATCCCGGCGGTCAGCGAGGTCTACTCCGTAACCGGCGAGTTCGACCTGGTAGCGATGGTCCGGGTCCGCGGGCACGAGGAACTCGGGGACGTGATTCCCGGCACGCTCAACAAGGTGCCCGGCGTCACGCACACCGAGACTCACATCGCCTTCCGGACGTACTCGCGGCACGACCTGGAGGCCGCGTTCGCGCTCGGCTACGCCGAGTCCTGATCTGCCTTAGGTTCCGGCCAGCTGCTGGCTGGCGGTTATCCATCGGCCGAGCAGGGCCGCTGCCGCGCCGGAGTCCACTGCTGCTGCCGCCCTGCGGTAGCCGTCTGCCAGTGCGGAAACTAGCGCGTCCGGGCCCGCTACCCCGGCTTCGGCCGCCAGCGCGGCTGCCGCGTTAAGAACCGCGGTCTCCCGGATAGGCCCCTGCCGCCCGCCCAGGAACTCCCGGACCACGCCCGCGTTGTGCGCGGGGTCGCCGCCGAGCAGGTCGGCGGGCGCCGACCTCGCGATACCGAGATCGGCCGGGTCGAACCTGACCTCGCTGACAGTGCCGTCGTGCACCACCCAGACCGTCGACGGCCCGGTGGTAGTGAGCTCATCAAGGCCGTCGTCGCCGTGGAATACCAGCCCCGAGCAACCGCGGGCAGCCAGCACTCCCGCCAGGATCGGCCCGATCCTGACGTCGGCCACGCCGAGGGCCTGAGCCGCGGGGCGGGCCGGGTTCGCCACCGGGCCGAGGATGTTGAAGACCGTCGGCACGCCTAGCTCGCGCCGTGGCACGATGACGTGCCTGAGCGCTGGATGGTAGAGGGGCGCGAACAGGAACCCCGCGCCGACTTCGTCCACGAGCTGCTCTGTCGCCGCGGGTGGCAGGTCGATCACTACGCCCAGGGCCTCCAGGACGTCGGCGGTGCCGCAGGCCGACGAGGCAGCGCGATTGCCGTGCTTGACCATCCTGGCCCCGGCTGCCGCTGCCGCGATAGTACCCATCGTGGAGATGTTGACCGTCCTGGCACCGTCCCCGCCGGTCCCGACCAGATCCGTGATCCTGCCCGGGATCGAGATCGGCGCCGCGTGGTCGAGCATGGCCTGTGCTAGCCCCGTGACCTCGCCAGGAGTCTCGCCCTTCATTCGCAGAGCCACACCGAAGCCGGCGATCTGGGCTGGCGTCGCGGCCCCGTCCATGATCTCGTTCATGGCCCAGGCTGTCTCGTCGGCCGAGAGCTGCTCACCGCGGATAAGCGCGCCGATCAGGGCAGGCCAGGTTGTGCGTGCATCCATTGTGTTGGCCACCTCCGTCTTGCCGACCCCCTGGCTTGCCGACCCCTCCGTTGACCGCCCCTGCCATTCCCGCCTCGATGTCAGGCCTGGACAACCTGGTTGCTCGCGGCCTCCGGGCCGGCCGCTCGCTGCCGCATCAGCCCGGCCAGCTCTCGGGCCAGCGCCAGCGGATCGATCGGGTTACTGATCACAGCATCAGCGCGCGACCAGGTCGCCAGCCAGCCGTCGTCAGCCCGGCCGATGACCAGCAGCACCAGCGGGCAGTTGTGGATCTCGTCCTTGGCCTGGCGGCAAACGCCCATCCCGCCGGCCGGCTGAGCCTCGCCGTCCAGCACCATCACGTCGATCCCGCCGGCATCCAGGAGCCGGAACAGCATGGGCTCGGTGGCGACCTCGACGATCTCGGCCTCCGGCACGTCAGGAGCCGGGCGGCGGCCGATGGCGAGCCTGATCCTGGCCCGAGTGTCGGCATCATGGCTATACAAGACAACCTTCATGGCAAAGGATGCTACCGACCCGGGGGGTCGGGCTACGCACGCCTACGCAGTGTCGTAATAATGGCCACGTGGTTTCAGCATCTACAGAGGTCGCCCCGCGCCCGACTGCCAGCCGGCCGAACCTCGTCAGCGTCGGCACGATCATCTGGCTGTCCTCGGAGCTGATGTTCTTTGCGGCGCTGTTCGCCATGTACTTCACGATCCGGTCGGTCGACAAAGGGCTGGGGCAGCCGTGGCCCAAGGCGCACCTCGACCTGGCCCTGGCCACGGCGAACACGATCGTGCTCCTGCTGTCCAGCGTTACCTGCCAGGCGGGCGTGTTCGCGATCGAGCGGCATCAGCTGAGGCGGACCGGCAGGATCTGGAACCCGCTGCGCTGGGGCCTGCGCGAGTGGTACGTGCTGACGTTTTTCATGGGCCTGTACTTCGTCTGCGGTCAGGGTTATGAGTACCTGGACCTGATCCGCAAGCAGCACGTGACGCTGTCATCCTCCAACTACGGGTCTGTGTTCTTCCTCACCACCGGATTCCATGGACTGCACGTCAGCGGCGGGCTCATCGCGTTCATCTTCCTGCTCGGCAGGACATTCGCGGCGAAGAGATTCACGCTCGAGCAGCAGACCAGCGCGATCGTGGTGTCTTATTACTGGCACTTCGTAGATGTTGTCTGGATCGGCCTCTTCACCACCATCTACCTGATCAAGTAACGGGACCTGGGGAAGCTGTGAGCTGGATCACCGCGAGGCGCCGACAACCGGCGGCCGGCTACGCCATCGTCGCGTTCGTGCTGCTGATGATAGGAACGGCGTATGCCGTCGTCACAAACGGCACCGCTGCCGCGTCACCGGCTGGCGCGGCTCCCTCGGCACAGATCGTTGAGGGGGAGCACATTTTCGCAGTGACCTGTGCGAGCTGCCACGGAATGTTCGCTGAGGGCAAGGCCGGAGTCGCGCCCAGCCTGATCGGCGTTGGCGCCGCTGCGGTCGACTTCCAGGTCAGTACCGGCCGGATGCCCGCCGAGGTGCAGACCGCCGAGAATGAGCGCAAGCCACCGAAGCTGGACCCGGGCCAGACCAAGGCTGTTGCTGCCTACATTCAGTCGCTGGGCGGCGGCCCGCCGATCCCGTCGGCCGCGCAGGTCAGCTCGAGCGGCGCGAACATCGGCCTGGGCCAGCAGCTTTTCGTCGCCGACTGCGCCGCGTGCCACAACTTCGTCGGGGCGGGCGGCGCCCTGACGTACGGCAAGTACGCGCCTGCGCTCACCGCATCGACGCCGAGACAGATCTACGAGGCCATGCTGACCGGGCCAGAGGCGATGCCGGTCTTCAATGACCTCACTATCACGCCGCAAGAGAAGCGAGACATCATCGCCTACGTCACCACCGTCCGCTCTCAGCCCAACCCCGGCGGCTTTAGCCTCGGCCGGATCGGTCCTGTCACCGAGGGCCTGGTGGCGTTCCTCGGTCTGCTGTTGTTCATGGTGTTTGCGGCACTCTGGATCACTGCGAAGCACGGGAAGGCTCATGAGTGACACCAACTCCCCAGGACTGCCCGGTGCGGGCGACTCCGGTGACAGTTCCTGGCCGGAGTACCTGACGAGCGAGGGCCCCGGCGCCGCCTCGGCGAGTTCGTCGGCCGGCCAGCCCGGGCACGAGCCGGAGCTGCCCGGCGTGCCGCACCGCGTCATCGGAACGCCGCCGCCCGCTACAGCCAGGACGATGCTGCCGCCGCCGGGCGGCGATGGCGGCCAGGCTATCCCTCGCGAGCTGCCGCCGGACCCAGATGACCCGGTGCGGGCGAAGAAGGCCGAGCGTATCGTCGTCGCCTGCTTCCTGCTTGCGACGCTGGCCGGCCTCGGCTTCCTGGTCGCGTACGCGCTGATCGGCGTGGGCTCCCTCACCGCTGTCCTGCACTCGAACCTGTTCCTGGGCAGCACAATGGCGCTTACCATGCTGCTGCTGGGCATCGGCGCGGTCGTCTGGGTCCGCCACCTCATGCCGGCGGTGGAGCTCACCGAGCAGCGGCACCCGTTGGCATCTGACCCCGCGGCCCGCGCCGCCTTCAAGGAGACCTTCGAAGAAGGCGCGGAGGCCAGCCAGTTCGTTAAGCGGCCGCTGGTCCGACGCTCGCTGATCGCTGCCACGGTTCCGCTCGCCGTCGCGCCCCTGTTCTTGCTGCGCGACCTAGGCCCGCTGCCGGGGACCAGCCTGGACTACACGGTCTGGCGCAAAGGCCTGCGGCTGCTGATTTACGGCACCGGCAGGCCGATCACGCCAGCGGAGTTCAGCTCTCCTGGCGGCATCATCAGCGTCGGACCCGAGGGTTACCTGAACAACGATGACGACATGGCCAAGGCAGCGGTCATCATCATCAAGTTCCGGCCGGGCGAGCTGGTCTTTGGGCCGAGCGCGCGGCCGGGCGCGGCCTCTCAGCCCAAGACGGTGGTCCCGAACTGGACAGTAGATAACATCGTGGCGTACTCGAAGATCTGCACGCACGTGGGCTGTCCGGCGGCGCTGTACGAGCAGACGACGCACCACATCCTCTGTCCTTGCCACCAGTCGACGTTTGACGCCACCCGCGGTGCCGAGGTCATCTTCGGGCCAGCCACCAGGCCGCTGCCGCAACTGCCGATCGGCGTCGACTCGCAGGGCTATCTCATCGCACTGAGTGACTTCAACGAGCCCGTAGGCCCGAGCTTCTGGGAGCGGTCATGAGCGTCGAGCGCGGGCTTGAAGGCGTTGGTGTCTGGCTGGATGACAGGTTCCACGGCGCCCGCGGCATGCGCGTTTTCCTCAGGAAGATTTTCCCCGACCACTGGTCGTTCCTGCTCGGCGAGATCATTCTCTATTCGTTCATCATCCTGCTGCTCACCGGGACGTTCCTGACGCTGTGGTTCCAGCCCAGCATGACAGACGTTATTTACCACGGCTCTTACATCCCGCTGCGCGGCGTGCGGATGAGCGAGGCCTACGCCTCGACCCTGCACATCAGCTTTGACGTGCGCGGCGGCCTGCTGATGCGGCAGATCCACCACTGGGCCGCCGACCTGTTCATGGCCGCCATCTTCGCGCACATGATCCGGATCTTCTTCACTGGCGCGTACCGCAAGCCGCGCGAGGTCAACTGGCTGATCGGCATCACCCTGCTGACGCTGGGCCTGGTCGAGGGCCTGTTCGGCTATTCGCTGCCAGACGACCTGCTGTCCGGCGCCGGCCTGCGGATCCTCGAGGGCGTGCTGCAGTCGCTACCGCTGGTGGGCACGTACCTGGCGTTCTTCCTGTTCGGCGGGCCGTTCCCCGGGCATGTGATCATTCCCCGGCTGTACATCCTGCACGTGCTGCTGATTCCCGCCCTGATCCTGGCGCTGGTGACGGCCCACCTGTTCATCATGTTCTACCAGAAGCACACCCAGATGCCCGGGAAGGGCCGGACGAACGAGAACGTCGTTGGCGCGCCCCTGTACCCGTACTTCATGGCCAAGACCGGGGCGTTCTTCTTCTTCACCTTCGCGGCGCTGACGCTGGCCTCGACCTTCACCCAGATCAACCCGATCTGGCTGTACGGCCCGTTCAATCCGGTCGCCATGTCGGCCGGCTCGCAACCAGACTTCTACATGGGCGCGCTTGAAGGCGCCCTGCGCATCATGCCCGCCTGGCAGTGGGTCGTCTTCGGCCATACCTTCGCATTCAACGTGTTCGTCCCTGGCCTGCTGCCGCTCGGCCTCATCTTCGGCGCCGCGGCCTTCTGGCCGTTCATCGAGCAATGGATCACCGGCGACCGCCGCGAGCACCACATCCTTGACCGGCCGCGAAACGCGCCCGCCAGGACCGCGCTCGGCATGGCGGTTATCGCCTTCTACGGCGTGCTCTGGGCCGAAGGCGCCAACGACGTGCTCGCCGACCATCTGGATGTCCCGCTCTACTGGATTACCTGGGCGGCCAGAGTCGGCATCTTCGTGGTGCCGGTGCTCGCTTACATCATTACCAAGCGGATCTGCCTTGGCCTGCAGCGCAAGGACAACCACCTGATCGAGCATGGTGTGGAAACCGGCATCATCAGGCAGCTGCCTGGCGGTGAATTCATTGAGGAGACCAGGCCCGTCGATGAGGAGAGCCTGGCGGTGCTCACCGCCAGGCCGCATGTTCCCGCGCTGCCCTCCGCCGAGCCGACCGAGACTGACGTGCCCCCTCCGGGCATGCGCGGCGCACTCGGCAAGGTCCGCGAGCGCCTCTATCACGCCGTTACCGAGAGCATCCCGCTGGCATCCAGCCACGACGGTCACGGCAATGGTCGCGCGGTCGAGCAGAACGGCCACGACCACGCGGCCATCCCTGCGTCCGAGGGCTCCGGCACGAGCCAGACCGGCGAGCCGGACCGCTGACGAGAATCGCCTGGCGGCGGGCGCCAGTGCTGGCCACCACGCCCGGCATAATGTGCCGGAGCCTCGCTCGCGTGCGACCTGCGGTGTACCGGCGGGCGGCCGTGCCTGCGGGGCGCGCCTCAGCGGATCGCGTACCCGCGGAAGATCGTCTGCGTCGTGCGGTCGCCGTGCACGTCGGTGACCACGGAGCGGAGCGCCAGGTAACCGCTAGCGGGGTCATGAACAGTGGCGAGCCAGAATCCATGGTGCCGCGAAGCTAGCAGTGTCCGCCAGGTCCGGCCGCCGTCGAACGACGCCTGCACCCGGACCATCTGGAGGGCATGCCTGGCTGCCGGCTCGCCAGCGACGGTCGCGCACCACCGGCGGCGGTCAGATCACGGCGTAGGCGCGGTAGACGGTCTGCTCTGTCCGGTCACCGTGCACATCGGTGACCACAGAGCGCAGCGATACGAACCCGGTCACCGGGTCATGAACCGTAGCGCGCCAGGAGCCATCCGAGCGGACGATCTTGAGTGGTTGCCAGGTCGCCCCGCCATCGACAGAAACCTGCAGCCGGATGCTCTTGAGCCGGTACACCGGCGTCGGAGTCCCCGCGTTTCCTGGGCGCTGCAACAGAACATGCAGCATCGTGGTGCCGCCTGCTGGCGCCCGATTGTCCAGGTTCAACCCCAGGGGCTGATATTCGACATCAGTCAGCGGGAAGTTCTCCCAGTTCCCGCTGCCCGGCGGTGTCGGCGTAGCGTGGAACCGGAAGCTCACCGCCACTTCCGGGGACAGCAGGTCGCCGGGGGTGCGACCGCCAGGAAACATCCGCCGAGCCGCAGCCGTGAGCGTGTACCAGCCAGCCACGTGCAGCGTGGCCACGAAGCAGGACTGACACGACGAGGTGAGCGTCTGCTTCTTGACCACATGCTTGCCCAGCCGCAAGGTGACCGCGGTCACCGAGCAACAGATGCTTCCGCCGTGGACGCCCGGCGAGCCGAACAAGCTCGGGTCGTACTGAAACTGATTGGCGGCCATGGCCGGGAAGTCCGAGCTTGGTCCAGCGACTGCCGCCCCGAACACGTCGCTGTAGCTGGCACCGGCTCGGTACCGCCGCACGCTCTCGAACGACGCGTCGTGATTGAGGGCACCGCTACGTCCCTGTGCGTAGGTCTCCACGTCGGTGGTCCAGGTGCCGGGGGTGAGATAGTTCACCCAGCTTTGCGGCTGCATGACCTGAGCATTCTGGCCGCTGCCGCAGAACGACTGGCCATTGCCCGACGTGATGCCCCAGACCAGTGAGGCCGAGCCGAACGCGCCGCCGCGCAGCACCATTGTCATCTTTGCCAGGCGGGCCGCGCGCTGCCGGTAGCTCAGCCGGGCAGGTATACCGGTGCCCCGGGACGAACCCACGAGGTAGTAGTGCGCTCCGGCCGTGGACTGCAAGATGCTCAGGTAGGCGAAGTTAATGACATAGGCGGACTTGCTCGGGACCGCGTAAACCGCTACCCCGTTGCCGCCCCATGCTCCCTGCGCGGCCTGGTCGGATGATCCCGGCGAGTTGGTCAGGCAGGCGAGGGCGGCAAGGTCCTGGTTATGCGCCTGCGCCCCGGTCAGCACGACTTGCAGCCGCCGGCCAGTCCGCGCATCAAGCCGGATCGTCTCGCTCTTGCGGATCCGCACCAGGCGCACGACCAGGGTCTGGCTGGTCACGGTGCTGCCAGCGTAGGTCGGTACTTCGGCGGCGATGATGTACCGGCCGGGGTTCACAGTGACCGGCGCGCCCTGGTAAATGGTCGCAAAGCCATTCACTTCAAGCAACTCAGCCTGCGGCACTGACACCACGTGACCGGCGCGATTCAGCCCGGTCAGGCGCACGGCTACGGGCCGCGTAGTTGCCACGGGCGGCACCGCGGCCGTGGCTGCCATGCCGGGCGCGGTGGCGAGCACCGCCATAGCAGCGATTATCCCACCAAGCGACACCAAAGAACGCATCACTACCACTTCCCCGTATGCCTGCGATACCTCGCATACTAGGGATTCACGGCTCAGATCTGAAGTGGCAGACCTGACGTCAGTGCGACAGCAATGACAGGTCAGTGCGCGTAGTGGCCGCGGTAGTACTCGAACACGAATCCCACCATCGACAGCACGGTCGCCAGCGCCCCGATCAGGAACAGCCACCAGCCGATAGCCACGCCCAGCGCGGCGACCGCGGCGGCAGTGCCGACGAACAGCGGCCACCAGCTGTGCGGGCTGAAGAAGCCCAGCTCGCCGACCCCCTCGTCGACCTCGCCCTGCGGGTTGTCCTCTGGCCGGACGGTCGGCAGCCGTCGCCCGGTGAACAACAGGTAGAAGCCAGACAGGAAAGCCAGGCACACCGCCAGTGCCAGCGCGGTCGTGCCGGTTGGATCATGTGAGAAGTACCAGTAGACCAAGTCGCTGCCGCCGAAAAATCCGGCGCAGCCCAGGAACAGGTAGGCCTCTACCTTCATGAGTCGGCTCCGATCGGCTGCTGATGATCAACGTCACGATCCCGGCCCGACCTGATGTGCGGGTAGTGCAAGTCGAACGCGGGGCGCTCGGACCTGATCCGGGGAATCGAGGTGAAGTTGTGCCGCGGCGGCGGGCAGGACGTCGCCCACTCCAGCGAGTTCGCAAATCCCCACGGGTCGTCGGCGGTGACGCGCTCGCCGGTCTTCCAGGTCTTGTAGACGTTGTAGAGGAAAATGAACGTGGAGGCGCCGAGGATGAACGAGCCGATCGAGGAAATGTCATTCAGGGTCGTCGCCAGGGGCGGCAGGAACGGGTAGTTGGCGATACGGCGTGGCATTCCCATTACGCCAAGCCAGTGCTGAACCAGGAATGTCATGTTGAAGCCGATGAAGACGCCCCAGAAATGCCATCTGCCCAGCCGCTCGTCGAGCATCTTCCCGGTGAACTTAGGCCACCAGAAGTAGAACCCGCCGAACATGCAGAACACGACAGTGCCGAACAGCACATAGTGGAAGTGTGCGACCACGAAGTAGGAGTCACTGACCACGAAGTCCAGCGGCGGCGAGGCCAGGATGATTCCGGTCAGACCGCCGAACAGGAAGACAACCAAGAAGCCGAGAATGAACAGCATGGCAGACTCGAACGTGATCTGACCTCGCCAGATAGTGCCGACCCAGTTGAAGAATTTCACCCCGGTGGGCACCGCGATCAGGAATGTCATGAACGAGAAGAATGGCAGCAGCACTGCACCGGTGGTGAACATGTGGTGCGCCCAGACCGTCATCGACAGGCCCGCGATGGCGATCGTGGCCGCAACCAGTCCCTTGTAGCCGAACAGCGGCTTGCGGGCGAAGACCGGCAGGATTTCGGTGGCGATGCCGAAGAACGGCAACGCCACGATATAGACTTCCGGATGGCCAAAGAACCAGAACAGGTGCTGCCACAAAATAGCCCCGCCGCTATTGGCGGAAAATACCTGCGCGCCGAGTTTTCGGTCGATCTCCAGCACCAGCAGCGCGGCGGCCAGCACCGGGAAGGCTAGCAGCACCAGCATCGAGGTGAGCAGGATGTTCCAGGTGAACATCGGCATCCGGAACATGGTCATGCCCGGTGCGCGCATGCACAGGATGGTGGTGACGAAGTTGACGCCACTGAGAATCGTGCCGAGTCCGGCGAGCACCAGACCCATGATCCACATGTCACCGCCGACGCCGGGCGAGTACTGAGCGCTGGTCAGCGGCGAATAGGCGTACCAGCCGAACGCGGCCGCACCGCCGGGCGTCAGGAAGCTGGCCAGCAGGATCAGTCCGCCGAATAGGAACATGTAGTAGCTGAGCAGGTTCAGCCGCGGGAACGCCACGTCCGGGGCGCCGATCTGCAGCGGCATGATCTCGTTCGCGAAGCCGACGAAAAGCGGGGTGGCGAACAGCAGCAGCATGATCGTGCCGTGCATCGTGAACAGCTCGTTGTACTGCTGGTCCGACACGACGTGGTTGTCCGGACCCATGAGCTGGGCGCGCATGATCATCGCCATCAGCCCGCCGGCCAGGAAGAAGAAGAACGACGTGATCAGGTACAAGTGCCCGATGACCTTGTGGTCGGTCGAGGACAGCCAGTCCGCCAGGATCGAGCCCTTGCGGTAGGTGCGCGGCGACGCCGAGGGCATCGCGCCGGCCGGCGCCGGCGTGTTGTACGCGGTCACTGAGCACCCCCAGATGCGTTCTGCAGCTTCTGTTGCGCCAGGATCCACGTCCTGAACTGGGCGGGTGTAACGATCTTGATCCGGAACAGCATCCGGCTGTGGTACAGGCCGCACAGCTCAGAGCAGTGCCCGACGGTGTCGGGCCCCCGGTAGAGCGTCCCGGTCGGCGTGACTTCGAAGTGGTTCGGATGGCCCGGCAGGACGTCCCGCTTGAAGTCGAACGGCAGGATCCAGAATGAGTGGATGACATCGTTCGAGCGGAGATTGAACCGGACGCTCTCGTGGTCGGGGATCTCCAGCAGCGGAAGCTTGCCGTAGTTGCCCGCCTTGCCAAGCTCGCCGTTCCACTGATAGCCAAGCTCGGTGACGCCGTCCGCGGAGTTCTTCACCGGGTATTGCGGGTACTGGAACTCCCAGCTCCACTGGAATCCGGTCACATCCACTATGACGTCGGGGTGGGGCGGCAGCGCGTCGATCCTGTTCTCGTCGCGCGCGGTGAAGTAGAACAGCACGCCGACCATGATGAACGGGATCACCGTGTACATGATCTCGATAGGCAAGTTGTACCGGACCTGGTGCGGGATCCGGTCGCCGCGCTTGCGGTAGACGACCACGGCCCACAGGATCAGGCCCCACACCGTCGCGCCGACGGCAAGCGCGGCGATCCACGCTCCCTGCCACAGCGAGACGATCAGCTTGGCCTGCGTGGTCAGTGGCGCGCGCAGCCCGAGCCGCTCGACATCAGTGGCGTTGCAGCCCGCGGTCAGCGTGACCACGGCCACCGCGAGGGCAGCGCGTGGCAGCCAGCGCCGCAGCAGCCGCGCGCCAGCCCTCTGGCGCGGGGCCCAGTGCTTTGAGGCACTGCGGATGGGACTCACAGATGGCCTTCCCAGCAATCAAGTCCCGGCGTCAGCGGCCGGTTAAGTCCAACGTCCTACAGCCTGTCGTGGAAACAGTACAACGCCGGCCAGCTGCAGTACCGGGGACCCCCGGCCTCCGGCGAGCCATGACTGCCTACAGTCAGGAGCGTGGCCTACTTCGATGCGGCCTCTGCCGAGCCGCTGCACAGCAGCGCCCGTGAGGCCCTGCTCGCGGCCCTCGACGAGGGCTGGGCTGACCCTGCCAGGCTGCACCGCGAGGGCAGGCGCGCCCGGCTGCTGCTCGACCGAGCCAGGGAGCAGGTGGCCGCCGAGCTCGGCTGTCGCCCTGACGAGCTGTCCTTCACCAGCTCAGGCACGCAGGCAGTGCACCTGGCCGTGCTCGGCACAGTGCAGGCGAGGCAGTCGCCCAGCCGCGGACCTGGCCACCTGATCGCCAGCGCCGTCGAGCACTCAAGCGTGCTGAACGCCGCGCAATGGCTCGAACGCGTTACCGGCACCGCGGTCAGCGTCACCAGCGTCGACAGCCTGGGCCGGGCGGACACCGCCGAGTTCGCTGCGGCTATGGCGCGCACTGACCGTACCCTGCTGGCCTGCCTGCAGTCGGCGAACCACGAGGTCGGAACGCTGCAGCCGGTCGCTGAAGCGGCCGAGGCGTGCGAGCGTCATCGGGTTCCGCTACTGGTTGACGCAGGCGCGTCAGCCGGGTGGCTGCGGGTGCCGACCGGCTGGTCGCTGCTTACGGCAAGCGCCCGCAAGTGGGGCGGTCCGGCCGGCGTGGGCGTGCTGGCGGTGCGCAAGGGCACCCGCTGGCGCGAGCCGTTCCCGGCCGACGACCGGGAGAGCGGCCGGGTGCCGGGCTTCCCCAACGTGCCCGCGATCATGGCCGCCGCGGCCGCGCTCACCTCGCTGGCAAGGGAACGGGGACCTGCTGACATCGCGCTGCGTGCTCTGACTGGGAGCATCCGCGAGGCGGTGCCCAGGCTCGTCCCGGACTCGGTCGTGCACGGCGATGCCGAGGCCAGGCTCCCCCACATCGTCACCTTCTCCTGCTTGTACGTAGACGGCGAGGCGCTGGTGACCGAACTGGACCGGGCGGGCTTCTCGGTGTCATCCGGCAGTGCCTGCGTGGCTGACACCCGCCAGCCGAGCCATGTGCTGGCCGCGATGGGCGCGCTTACGCACGGCAACGTCCGGGTATCGCTTCCGCGAGATGCCGATGCCGGGTCGGTTCGCGAGTTCCTTGAGGTGCTACCCCCGATCGTGGCCGCCGTACGGGACACTATGAGGGCGGCCAGCGCCAACGAACCGCCGGCCGATCCTTCCGTGGAGGTAATCGCGTGACCCCCCGGCAGCACGTCACCGAGACCAACGCCCCGGCGCTGACGCTCGACGCCCTAGGCAAGAAGTGCCCGGTGCCGATCATCATGCTGGCTGACAGGATCCGCGACGTGCGCATTGGCGAGGTCATCGAAGTGCTGGCGGACGATCCGGCTGCGAAGACTGACTTGCCGGCCTGGTGCGCGCTGAAGTCCCAGGAGTTTGTCGGCGCTTCCGACCTGCCGGTCGGCTGGTCATTTCTGGTCCGCCGCAGCTACTGACCCAGCCCGGCGCAGTACTCCGGGACGCCGCGTAACCTCCTGCGCCGGGCCGCTACTGGAGCCCGCCGCCGCCGCGACACGCGGAAGCCCCCTTCCTCGCACACCCTGCAAGTTGCGCTACCGCAAAAGGGATTAATCGGGCAGGAAAGTTGCCCAAACCGTCATGATGTTGCTTGGCGGCTGAGTATCGAAGCGCACGTCCGCCCCTGCTGAGCCATTAGTCCGTTTCGTCTACCGCGCGGAACCGGTCGGAGAACCGCCGGTCGCTCTCCCACCAGGGCAGCTGCGCAGTGGCCTCAGAGTCTGCAGCCGCTCCAGTCCCGGCTCCCCCGCTGACATCAGCTGCCACTCCAGTTGCGCCGGTCGCCGACCCACTCGCCACGGTCGCCACAGTTGCCGCGGCGGCAGCGTCGCGTGCGTCCAGCTCGGCGTCAATCACCTTGGCCTCTGCCTGATCCTCGCGGATCATCTGGATGAACTGCGCGGCCAGGAACGGCAGCCCGACGATGTCACCCAGGATCCACAGCACGCCGCCGCCGATTACCTGGGTAGTGGGCAGGCTCGGTCCCCACGGCCGGGCCAGTGCATGGTAATAATGGCCCGCGATCAGGCTGGTGTCGGCGATGACCGCCAGACCGAGCACCGCATCGCCGATAACCTCGGCGCCGGTGATCCACAGGGCGACGATGTACGGATACGCCTTCGGCACCGGGTCGACGCGCAGCAGCGTCCAGAAGAACACGAAGCCCGGCACTATCAGCGCGATGTGCGTGAGCTGGGCGACTAGCACCGAGCTGAAACCCGCCTGGTACCACGGCGTGAAGTAGATCACGAATGGCGTCAGGACCAGCACCAGCGTCGTGATGGCAGGGAACGTGGCCAGCCTCGCGACCCGGCCGCGGATCGCTGACTCCAGTCGCGGGCCGAACCTGGGCAGCGCCGCGATCACCAGCGTCAGCGGACGGCCGAGAGCCAGGAACAGCGGCACAACAAGCAGCAGCAGGATCGTTTGCACTGACCGCACGTAAAACAGCACAGGCTGATAGACGCCGACCGACGACATCGTGGCCAGGACGGCGCAGCCGAGGCCGAGACCGCAGAACAGGACGATGCGTGCGGCCGGCCAGCCGTCACCGTTGCGTCGTACCCGCTGCACGCCGAGCAGGTACAAGCCGCCGAGCAGCACGATGGCAGCCGCCGAGCACGGGTCGAACGTCCAGGACGTGATGGCCCGCCCGATAGTCAGCTGCGGCGGTCCGTGGTAGCCGGAGGCGAGCGCTGCGAGCATGCTTGCACGCTATCGCGCCTGGTACCCGGCGAGGCCGCGCCCTCGGGCCGGCCTGTCGCGAGGCGGACGCCGGGGCCTTGTGATAGCTGTCTGTCTGCACGACACTGTCCCAGACCGTGCCTCGGCGCGACAGGCCGGCCAGCACTCGATGCGGGAGGGGAACTGCGTTATGCCAACGCTCACCACGCTCGGGATGTCCCCCGCGCGCTGGGTGCCCGGCCGGTACGCGATGACCGGCGCGCTGGCCGCCGGGGCGCTTGTGCTCGCGGGCCTGGCTGCTTCCGCGCCGGCCCAGGCAACTTCGGGCCAAGCGGCACATCGCGTGCCCGTCGCGGGCACCCGCCCGGCGTGGGCCGTGGCCGCCAACCGGGTGGCCCTGGCGCCGCCTTCGTCGGAGCGCGTCCAGGCGCGGGTCTATCTGGCACCGCGGGACCCGGCCGGCCTGGCGGCGGTGGCCGCGGCCGTCTCCACGCCCGGCAATCCGCTGTACCGCCACTTCCTGTCGGCTGCCCAGATCCGCGCGCGGTTCGGGCAGTCCGCGACCCGCATCGGCATGCTCGTGGACTGGCTGCGGCAGTCTGGGCTGCGCGTCACGACAGCTAGCAACCACGTACCTGACGGCTATATCTCGGTCACCGGCTCCCTCGCCGCAGCCAGCCGTG
>JBKQTJ010000268.1:0-5684 GCA_052143255.1 Streptosporangiaceae bacterium
GCATGCGCCCTTGGGGCGATGATCGGCGTCACAGAGAACAGCACTGGTCTATCTGGCGCAGGCCACTGCGTGGAGGTTGTCGGCGGAAACACGCCGAGTCGCCGATCTGCACGATGAAGACACGCACCGCCCACTCCGGTCGGCGGCAGAAGAGGATGAGTCTCAAGATCAGTCAACGACTGCTACTGCGGGCTTCTGATGAGGGACCTGGCTCTCCGGTGCACCGGCGCTGAGTTATCCAGGATGGTGAGAGACTTCGCCCATGGCACCGCGGGACATCGACAGTTACCTTGCCACCATCGACGAACCCAAGCGCACCACGTTGGAGGAGCTGCGGCGATCCATCCTGGCAGTCATTCCTGAGGCCGAGCAGTGCATTTGTTACGGGATGCCGGCGTTCAAGGTGCGGGGCAAGACCGTGGCCGGCTTCGCTGCATTCAAGAATCACCTGAGCTACTTGCCGCACAGCGGATCCGTACTCGAGAAGCTAGGTGGTGACCTTGCCAGCTATCAGAGCACGAAAGGGTCTCTGCACTTTGCGATCGACGAGCCACTGCCACCCGGCCTGGTTAACAAGCTAGTCAATACGCGAATGCAGGAACTCGGACTTCCTTAGCATCCCGCCGGCATCGGCTGCTCGCTGCTCGCGGCATGAGCCGACGTATAGTTAGGTCTTGTTCAGCCGGGCTTCTGCGGCACCTCAGTGCTGGTTAGAAGGCACCCTCAGGACTGGCTGAGGCCAGATTCCTGAGGGTGCCCGCAACGCGTCTCCAGGATTGCTAGAGAGCGATCCTTGGAGGCGTCTGACGATGAGCGAACATCGCGGGCACCTCCTTCCTGATACAGAGGACATTTCTTGCCGCGCGGCGCGGCCACTGTAGGACTGTGCGCCGACAGGCGGCAACGTATTTACCGGTCGCCAAGATCGTCACGTGCTCCCCGGTCACGTCAGGTTGCCGCCAGGCACACTCGCCGCGAAGCGCAGCCTCAACCCGTGCCGCTTAACCGGAGTCGCCGCCCTAGCCGAACTCGCGCACCTTGCCAAGCCCGGCCTGCCCGCATTCTCCAAGGCCAGCTTGAAGATGCCCGTTTTGCTTATCTGAAGAATTACAACTACCGGGCAATGACCTGCGGGCGCGGCAGTGCCGAGATCATTACCGTGGCGCGGCACCTCACCGGGCCGTTGGCCCGGTACCGTTCCCATGTCGGTCAGGCCGGCGGGTGCCGGCGCCACCGAGTGGACAGCCGGGATTGACGAGGAGGGCACAGTTACCGCGTCCAGGGAAACAGGCCGCAGGTCCATCGCCTCGAATAGGCGGGCCCGGCATGACTACACGATTCTCAAGACGTACGAGGCCGGGATAGTCCTGGTCGGTAACGAGGTGAAGTCCCTGCGCGCCGGCCACGCGTCGCTAGCCGGAGCATTCGTTCACGAGCACGACGGCGAGCTGATGCTCCACGGCCTGCACATCCCCGAGCACGCGTACGGCCGCCACGGCACCCGCGTCCTCGACCAGCCCCGGCGGACCCGCAAGCTGCTCATGCACCGCAGCGAGATCGACAAGATCATCGCGAGGCTGGGCGAGGCCGGCGTCACCCTCGTGCCGCTGTCGCTGTACTTCCAGAACGGCTGGGCGAAGGTGGAGATCGCCCTGGCTCGCGGCCGGCGGTCCTTCGACAAGCGGCAGGCAATCGCCCAGCGGGACGCCGACCGGGAAATTGCCCGCGAGCTCAGCGATCGGCTACGCGGAAGACGACGACGCGGCCGCGGGCCGAGCTGAGACGCCGATAGGACGGGCAACCGCCCGAACTGGCGAGGACAACATCAGCGACCCGGCAAGCAGTCAGTCCTGCGATGCGAGGCAGCCGGAAGGCGACTCGCAGGCAACTCACATCACCGAGAAGACCGCTGACCGAAAACACACCATGCGGCATGAGCGGTCACTCCTCGATCGCTCCCCCGATTCGGCGAAGATGCTGCCGGAACGTGTAGGACGACTCGGCAGCCCGCCGCGCCAGGTAGTCCTCGAAGACCGTCTGCTGGCGCAGTGTCTCACCGGCCCGGATCCGGCGGGCCTGTTCCCGCTCGGTCTGCCCGATCTGACGCGCCGCCGCCAGCACCTCCCCGGCCTTGCCGGCACTGACGAACAACACCCCGTCGTCGTCGCCAAACACGACGTCGGCAGCGGTGACAACGCACGACCCGAACCGCGCGCTGGCCCGCGCGGCTGGCTCCCGCTCATCCAGGCGCACCGGCCCGGCTGGGCAGCTGCCGTAACTGAACACCGGAAGACCGATCTCCGCCAGTTCCGGGGTGTCGCGGTGCAGTCCCCACACCACCAGGCCCGCCAGTCCGGCCGCCTCGGCCTCCAGCACCACCAGGTCGCCGACGCACGCCTCGTCGGTCCGCCCGCCGTTGTCGACGACCAGCACATCCCCCCGCCCCGCGCGGCTGAACGCCTCCAGGAACACATCAACGCTGCCGCAGTGGCGCGCCGGCAACGCTCGTCCCGCGATCCGGTGTCCCGGAACGACCGCACCGATCCCGGCAGGCGCGACGCGCAGCGGCACCCCGCAGCGAATGCAGGCATCGGCAACCAGCGGCGTGGACAGATCAGCAAAGGTCTCCGGCATGCCTGCTCTTTCCGACACGAACCCGCTCACCCGCAAAGCTACGCGTCCTCGACGGGGCCATCTTGAACAATCCTGCATCTCATCGACGGGCTTCGACGGCGCCGCCACGTGGTCAGGCCAGATGTCTTGCCTTGCAGGAGCAGCTGGGCGGGCCGTACCGCCTCGCGCGCCCGGCGTAACGGCCACCGCGGCTAGCACCTCATAACCGAGGTCATCAGCCAGCCGACGCAATGGCCCTTGCACGCGGCATAGCGCCCCGACCCCTGCCTACCAGCGACGCACTCGCCGCGGCAGAAGAGCGCGTGCGCGAACAGGTGGCGGATGGAGCCGGTCTCGACGGCAAGCGGCATGTCAGTAGCCGCCGGCGTGATCGTCTCTCCTGCGCGGCTGGCTACGATCCTGACATGGCCGATGATCAGGGTGATGTCCTGTGGGACCAGTACGTCACCATGATGCTTGCCGTCGGCCGGGTGCAGGAGCGGACCTCGCGTTACAGTGACAAGCCTGCGTTGTTCACAGGCCGCCGTGAGATCGCCCATCTGGAAGCGCGGGACGTGATCGACCTGCGGATCACCCGAGCGGGGTGGTCGCGGGTAAGCGCGGACTTAAGCAATGACCCAGCTGTCTGCCGCGATCCTTCGCGGCGCGACTGGATCGAGCTTCACCTGCAGTCAGTGGCCGACCTCGAGCGGATCCGCACGCTGCTTACCCGTGACAATGACGGAGAACGGGTGAACGGCAAGGTCTGGTCAACTGGATACGCGTATGCGGCCTGCGGCAGATGAGTGCATGCTCGTCAACCGCGGGGCCCGATTCGACCCTGGACAGCGGATCGGTCCCGTCAGCGTGGACTGCGACCGTTGGCGGGAGGACAATGTCGGTCGTGCGGGCGTATGTGGGGGTGACCGACCAAAACTGGTATCAGTTCCTGGCTGCCAGGCCGCAGGTGACTGAGGTGAATTTCTGGCAACCGAGCGGCGCCCGTGAGTTCCGTGTCCTGGCTCCGGGGGAGCCGTTCTTCTTCAAGACCCACTACCCGCACAACAAGGTGGTTGGCGGCGGGTTTTTTAGCGACTCGGCGCGGCTGAGAGTCTCCGAGGCGTGGGAGTTCTTCGGGCAGGCCAACGGCGCTGCCAGTATGGAGCAGATGCGCGAGCGGGTCGGGCGCTACCGGCGCGCGCCGATCGGCGCGGGCGAAGACCCGGTCATCGGGTGCCTGTTCGTGCGCGACGTGCGGTTCTTCCCCGACGACGCGAGCGTGGCACCGCCTCCGCAGTTCGCGCCCAATATCGTCCAGGGCAAAAGCTACGATCTGGCCGAGCCCTTAGCGGCCACTTACTTCGCCGACTTGCTGTGGCTGACCCTCGGGGCCCAGGTGGAGTTGGACCTCAGCCAGCCGTGGCACCGGCCAGGACCGGTGTTCGGCGACCCGCGGCTGGCGCCCTACCGTCTTGGCCAGAGTTCCTTCAAAGCAGTCGTGCTGGATGCCTACCACCGCCGGTGTGCTATCAGCGGAACCCACATACCGCCAGTGCTGCAGGCTGCGCACATCCGTCCCGTCACCTCCGGCGGGGAGCACCGGCTCGACAACGGACTGCTGCTGCGCTCCGACATTCACACGCTCTTTGACCGCGGATACCTGGGTATCGATGCCCAGTTCCGGCTGCGCGTCAGCCCCAGGCTCCGAGCGGACTTCAGCAACGGCGACGAGCTCTACGCCAAGGCTGGGCAAGTCATCGAACTGCCCGAACACCACACCGACCGGCCCAGCCGACAGTTCCTCGAATGGCACCTCGACCAAGTCTTCCAGACCTGACGCAACCATGGTCGGTCGCACACGATTCGCGGCAAATGAGCGCGTTGCTAGGACCGCAGTGGCGCCAGTGTCGAACTCACTCTCACGACACGTGGGCCAGGATGCGTTCCCCTGCCGTCTGGACATGCCTTCGTGGCAGCATGATGTTACGGATGGTGTGAGGGAGGCGGGCGGATGGCCTGGCACGGCGGTCCAGGCGGGATGAGCGGTATGTGATGGCGACACGGGGATCGGGCACCGCGATGGACTGGCGGGTCCAAGGTTCCTACTTCGAGGCATGTAACTGCGAGGCGATATGCCCGTGCCGCAGCGTGGGCGGTCGCCCTGGCGGCCCATCCAGTTTCGGCGAGTGCTTTGGCGCGCTGTCATGGCACGTCCACCAGGGCCACGCCGACGGGATCGAGCTGTCCGACCTGCGGGTCGTCATGTCGATCCGTTACTTCGACCGGGTACAGCCGAGCACCCCGTGGGAGGTCGTGCTGTACGTTGACCGCGCCGCCGATGACGACCAGATGGCTGCGATAGCCGACATCTTCCTCGGTCGGGCGGGCGGAACCGTTGCGCGCCTGTACGGTCCCGCGATTGGTGAGGTTCATGTTGTGCGCTCAGCTCGGATAACGCTGGAGCATACCGAGCCTCGCAAGCGCATCGGCGTCGTCGGGTATCTGACGGTGGAGGCCGAAGGCTCTGCCTCCGCGCCCGGAGACGTCCGGTGCGGTATCCCAGGTTTCGACCACCCCGGCACGGAGCTTCACGGTGAAGGGTTGCGGTCGACCGACCCGGAACTCCGCTGGGAAGTGCGAGGACGGCGCCACGCAGCCTTCGCTACTGACTTCGACTACAGCTCTGGACCCTGAATTACACATTCGAACTACCGCATGACCATGCGCTCCTTCAACGCACGCAGAGTCGCGCGTTAGGCGGTCCGCACAGCACGCGCTCGGAACGTCACGATGCCAATTGCGGCGCGGACATCGTTCGGCAGGCGATGAGGACGAAGTTTCCGGGGATGGGCGAGCGGCCGGTTCCCTGCGCTGGTGCCTAGGCAGGAACTCAGTTCGAGAGCGGGATGGGGAGCCAATGTGCGCAGTCACTGAGCGACTGTGAGAGCCAAAGTGGGAGCCAACGTGCGCAGTCACCGAGCGATAGTGGGCGACATCAGACAACGCTAGGCGATCAGATCCGCCTGCCTGGATCGCTCACAGAGGACTGACAATACATTCGAAAAATAGCT
>JBKQTJ010000269.1:0-6980 GCA_052143255.1 Streptosporangiaceae bacterium
AGCTATTTTTCGAATGTATTGTCAGTCCTCTGTGAGCGATCCAGGCAGGCGGATCTGATCGCCTAGCGTTGTCTGATGTCGCCCACTATCGCTCGGTGACTGCGCACGTTGGCTCCCACTTTGGCTCCCACTTTGGCTCCCACAGTCGCTCAGTGACTGCGCACATTGGCTCCCCATCCCGCTCTCGAACTGAGTTCCTGCCTATGCACCAGCGCAGGGAACCAAGCCACTCGCCCATCCCCGCAAACTTCGTCCTCATCGCCTGCCGAACGATGTCCGCGCCGCAATTGGCATCGTGACGTTCCGAGCGCGCGCTGTGCGGACCGCCTAACGCGCGACTCTGCGAATAGGGGGTGTTGCCCTGCGCATAATCCTGCGTCGACTCGCATGTCCTCGCGACCGAAGACGTTCAACGGTTCAGTGCCGTGACACCCGCCGGCGGTGGCGCGTACTTGCCGCCGGCCGCCCGATGGCCACCCTGCGCACCGGCAATGCCACCATGATGATGCGCCGGTGCCCGCCGCCTGAACGGCTTCGGCGGATGCGGCGCGTGTCCCGGACGGACGCGGCTTTGATGACGACCTTCACTCCAGGCGGCCGCGCCCGCCGTCGCCGTTTCTACGGCGTCGCCAGCTCGCAGGGACGACGTGCGAATGGCACTTGGCGGATCCGTCTATGCCCGGACCGCCTGCCTGCCGAGGCGTTCACGGATCATTTCCACGAGTCTCTGCTGGCCTGACAACCGCCAATCCAGGCCAGGCGCTGCGGCCCGGCGGACCTGCGCCGGTCGGCCGCGCTCGCTGCCTCAACCCCTGGCTGAGATCTCAGAGCAGGGGTGAGGAGTGTGGCCCGTCGTCTTGTCATGCACGAGGCTCATGTGGTGAGCAGCTGAAGGAGCGCAGCGCGGTCCGGGCCAGGGGCTGGCGGCGGGGCGTGGCAGCCTGATTGCTCGATATGTTCTCTTATGCGGGGACGCTCGATTACTTCCTCCGGCAGCGCCAGGCAGAGCACGGTCTCAGTGAGGGCGCGGAAGACGTCGGCGTCGTTGGACGCCGCTGCGGTCAGCCGGGCCATGATCGAGGCCGGGGGTGACCACTCACGGCCCTCGCGGAGGGCAGACATTGCTGCGAGTCTTGCCCGGTCGGCCTTGATCTGGTTCTGGTAGAACGGGCCGACGAGCTGCTCGGTGCTCACGTCCCAGGCCCGGGCAAAGCCTGCCGGGTCGTCCAGGTGAGCCCGGACGGTCTTGCGGAGCAGCTGCGCGTGCACTATTCCGACGCTGACCCCGCGTCCCGCCGACGGGTTGGTGCAGGCCCACGCATCGCCGACGGCGGCGAGCCCGGTCACGATGGGAGCGCCGTTTACGGCGAACCGGCGGTAGCGGTCCAGCACTCCGGCTATCGGCAGCACGGCGGTGATGGGCCGTCCATCCAGCCAGTGCGCTTGCACCGGGCAGGCCCGGACCACTCGGGTGAAGCATTCGGCATCGCGCAGCGCCTTGACCGGTGCGTCTCCGCTAGAGGTGAATACGGTGACCGACCACGTATCGTTGTCACCTGCGAGTGTGAGCAGCGAGATCGTGCCGAGCGGCATCAGCCAGGGGCCCCGCGCCGCTGGCCGGGACGGTCCCGTGAAATACCGCGTGTAGTAGGTGAATCCGGAGTCCTCGGCGTGCTCGTACGGCTCCCGCGCGCCGAACGCGGCCAGCATCTTCGGGCTCGGCGAGCGCCTGCCCATCGCGTCGACCACCAAGTCGGCGGACAGCTCCTCGCCAGTCGATGTGCGTACCCCGGTGACATGAGGAATGCCGGGCATCGCCGTCGGGCCGCCAGTCAGCTCAGTGACCCGCACGCCCCGGCGGATCACTACGCCCGGCTGCTCCTGCGCCGCGGCGGCAATTACAGATTCAACCACCGGCCGCCGGCCGGTCACAAACCGCAGCGCCTCGTCACCCGGCCGGGGCGCGAGGTCGGAGATACCCGGCGGCAAAGACTCCAGCGGATCGACCCATACGCACCCGGCCGCCAGCAGCCGTTCGGTTAGTCCGGGGAGCTCTTCGTCGCAGACCTGCCGGAACCGGGCGAATAGGTTGTGCGGCTGGCGGAACTGGCCGACCCCCTGTCGCCGCCAGGACGCCCACGCCGCAGCGGGCGTCACCGGGACAGCCTCAGCGTCGGTCTCCGGCACAGTGACCTGGTGCCCGTCCTTTGCCAGCATCATCGCGGTCGCCAGCCCGATCACTCCGCCGCCGCAGACGACGATCGTCCCCATCGCTCCCGCCTTTCCGCTCTACCTGGTTATCAGGGACGCCAGATGTGGATGACGTGCATCGGCAACCGCTCGGGCTCGGGCGGAAGGTCGTCGCCGAAGATCTCGGCGAGCAGGGGGTGGACAACCGGGTGCAACCGCTCATCGGTGAACCGGTCACAGTCCTGCTCGGACTCCCAGACGTCGAAGTACCGCAGCCCGCCCTCAGGCCGCTCGGCGGTGATGTGGACGATGAGGCCTTTCGGCGGGGTGTCACCGAGGCCGTCGGTGATCCGCTTGTAGAAAGCGGCATCGATGGGGACGTCTTGCGTGAACGCGTACGTCATGCATACCTCGCAGATATTGATCCGAACTAGTCTCGGATTAAGCTATTATGCCTATCATGACAGAGCCGGTCAAGCGGAGCGGCTACGACAATGCCACCCGCCAGGCGAAGTCCATGGAGACCAGGCAGCGCATCCTCGGCGCCGCCCGAGCGCTAATGCTGGAGCGCGGCTACCGGGCAACCACGATCTCCGAGATCGCCGGCAGAGCCGGGGTGCACCTCGACACGGTGTACGAGCTGGTCGGGCGTAAGCCTGTGCTCCTCCGCGAGCTGATCGAGCAGTCCATCTCCGGCACCGACCACGCCGTGGTCGCCGAGCAACGCGACTACGTCCGGGCTATGCAGGCCGAACCGGACCCGGCGCGGAAGCTCAGGATCTACGCTCACGCCATCCGCGAGGTCATGGCCCGGATGGCGCCGCTGTTCCTCGCCCTGCGCGACGCCGCCACCACCGAACCCGACGCACACGAGGTCTGGCGCCAGATCAGCGACCGACGGGCGACCAACATGCGCAACCTGGTCAACGACCTCCGCCAGGCCGGCGGGCTGCGGCCCGGCCTGTCGATCGCCGACGCGGCCGACACCATCTGGGTGACAAACAGCCCGGAACTCTACGTGCTGCTCACCGCCGAACGGAAGTGGACGGCTGACCATTACGAGACCTGGCTCGCCGAAACCTGGTGCCGCCTCCTGCTCCCCGACTGAAGCGCCACCCAGAACCGACACAAACAGGCCCAGCCAGCCCAGTGAGCCGCGCGGCCCGCTCAGCGGCAATCTGGCTCGACGGCGGCGAGGTGATGTGGCCGCTCGACGTCGCTGGCGAGGCCGTCAACGCCTTGGCTGACGCCGGGCACGTTGTGCTGGGCGTGGACGCTCGACAGGGAGACGATTCTGGTCTAGAGACCGATGTTCCGCTCAGCGTTTACGAGCCAATCGAGAACATTCGCATGGCCGATGATGGTCGGCAGTCGGCGCCGGCAACCATCGCTCGCGCTGAAGCGATCACCGGTTGGGTACAGCCACTGATCCTGCTTACGTGGCGGTAGCCAAGGATAAGGTCATGCCGCGTATAGAGCTGCTGTCTCGCGGCCCGCTCAAACTTGGTCCTATGAAGGAGTTCGAGGTCGGCAAGCTTGATTGGGTCGCCAGCTTGCCCCCTGGCCCGCCGGCGAAGGACGGGCTTGCTCGCATCGTCGACGCTGACGGCGGCCGTGACGATCCTGAGAACTCGTACTATGAGGCCGCCGCGGATCCGAGCTTTGTCCAGATCGAAGCCGCGCGGCGTCGCTTCCGGGGCCAGTACCTTAGACGGCTGAAGCCTCTGGCTGAGCGCGCTCGGTCAAGCAGGGCTTGATCAAACCCGCACGTCCGCTTCTGCCGTGGTGCGGTGCGTCGTGCCTGGCCACGGGCCGCTGCGCCAGGTCGATCTGGAGAGTCAGTCGCCTGTTTGACCGTCGATCGACTCGCGGATCAGGTCAGCGTGTCCGTTGTGCCGGGCGTATTCCTCGATCATGTGGGTCAGCACCCACCGGAGCGACACGCGCTCCTGATCGCCCCAGTACACGACGGCGTGAGTCTCGCTCAGCGCCGCATCTCTACTATCGCTGAGCTGACCTGTTGTGATGGCGCGAGACCGGCTGACTCGTTCGGCCCACAGGGCCCGCAATACGTCACCGGGATCACCAGCTGCGCTCTGCCAGGTCCAGTGTGCGTCGGCTTCAAAGTCGACGCTCGCCCACGGCTCGGGAAGCGGCTCGCCTGCGACCACCTCGGTGAACCAGGAGTCCTCGACGCAGGCCAGGTGCTTCAGCAGCCCGCCGAGCGTGACGGGCGAAGGCGGCAGCGTCACCCGCAACTGCTCATCGGTCAGCCCGCGGCACTTCCGCCGGAGCGTCTCGCGCTGATAGTCCAGGAAACCGACTAGCGTCGCTGCCTCGTCGCTGTCGCGAGGCGGCTCGGGCCGCTCTTGCTCGTCCATCCTCGTCCCGCTCATCTCGCATTCGCCCATGGTCACGACGTATCCCTGCCGCAACAGCTGGGAGTCTGGCATGGCCCGAGTGCTGCGTGGCCGGACGGACCACTTGCCGTGCCGAACGCCGGCTCGGCGCGCGGAAATCAAGAGCCCCTACGGTCAACGCCTCTGGCCACGGCCGAGCGGCCAGGCGACCAGTCCGTATATCTATGTATCGTCGGCACTGGATTTAAATGCGCACATCTGCCGCAACTGGTGCGCCGACACTGATGGATGGTGGTCGATGGGGGGCTCTCTGCCTGGCGACCATCTCGCATAGGTTTGCGGCATGGCGCATTACAGCAGGCTGTCCAAGGTTGTGATTGATGTCCCGCCTCTCGATCACGACCGCGAGCTGGCGTTCTGGAGCAGAGCTGCCGGGCAGCCGCTGATACGGTTCGATCGACACCCCGAATACCACGGCACCGCTCTGCATGGCCAGGAATTCTGGCTGCTCGTCCAGCGACTCGACCAAGGGCCGGGGCGGGTGCACATCGACATCCACACCGATAACCTGGCCGCCGAAGTTGCGCGGCTCGAGGACCTTGGCGCCGAGCGGATACAGCAAGTCCATTCCTGGTGGGTACTAAGCGATCCCGCCGGGTTGCTGTTCTGCGTCATCCCAGAACCGGCTGGCTCGCTCAACGACAGCAACGCACAACGCTGGGACTGACCCGGCCGGCGGGCAGTCGCCTGCGAGGCACGGACAGCCATCCGCAATTGCCGCAGAGCGCGGACGTGGTTCCACCACTGGGGCCTCTGGCATAGGCTCCTGTGGCCCGGCCGCAACCCTCACTAACTGAAGAGTATTCTTCAATTTGTGGATAGACGCCCAGCGCCGTCACTCCTGCCGATCCTGCGGTCTCAGCAGCAGGGCGAGATCCTTGCGCTGCTGCTCGCCGATCCCGATCGTGAGCTGAGCCTCACTGAGATCTCGCAGCTGACGGGTGCGCCGCATCCGTCGGTTTACCGGGAGGTTCGGCGCGCCGAGCAAGTCGGGCTGGTCACGTCGAGGAAGGTCGGCAACACCCGGCTCGTGCGAGCCGACACCGGCAGTCCCTACTACGCCGGGCTGGCCGACGTACTGACAAGAGCGTTCGGCGTCCCTGCTGTGCTCGCCGATGCTCTCCGGGACGTGGGTGGTGTCGATGAGGCCTACGTTTACGGGTCCTGGGCCGCGCGTCATAGCGGCGAGCCGGGGCGTCGGCCGGTCGGCGACGTCGATGTCCTGGTGCTGGGGGAGCCCGACAGGGACCGGCTCTATGAGGCGATCAGCGCGGCCGAGCAGCGGCTGGGACGGGAGGTTCAGGCGACAGTCCGCGAGTCCGGCTGGCTCAACACCGGATCTGGTTCCTTCCACGAGACCGTGACTAGCCGTCCGATGCTCAAGCTAGCGCTCGGCATTGATTAACTGAACCGCTCCGGCGGCGTGGCTGACAGCAGTGCCTGCGCTCCGGCTAGCGCTGCCGTCGCCTTCTCGATTGCCCATTCGGCGTCCGGTGTGGTGATCGGCGCGGCCGAGGGGTCGAAATACTGCGCCGTGTGACGCGTACGCCGGAACCGTTCGAAAGTCGGCTTGGCGAAAGCCTCTATCGCCGCGGCGAACTGGGCTGACACGGCGTCTTCGACGGACATATGCGAGCCATCGCCACCGGTCGCACGCAGTCCCTGGCGAGCTAAGAGAGCCTCGGCCGCCATCCGGTAGGCATCGTATGCCGCCGCATACGCACCATCGACGTCGCCGTTTTCCAGAGCCGCGACAGCAGTGGCGGTGAGCCGGAGCGTCGCCCGGTGAACCTGGGCACTGGCTAGCCCGGTCACATCGCCGCTCTCGAAGGACTCCAGCCGACCACGGTCTACCAGGAACTGGACGGTCTTCTCGCCATTAGGCCAGCGCGCCATAAACCTCTCCTTCCCGGCGTTTAGACCACGAACGGCAAGCAGTCCTTGCGCATGTGGCGCTTCACACTCACAAGCATGTGAAGCGTAACGTTCGCCTGCGGCTGGATAGGTTCTCATCGGCGCGGCGCACCAACCTGGTTCTTCCGACCCGGCACGTTTTGGAAGCGGCGACCCAAGCCTCAGGTTCCGCGCATAGCAGAGATGCGCCGTGCGTCGCTGGATCTGGGAGCCAAAGTGGGAGCCAACATGCACAGGCACGGAGCGATGTCAGGCGACGTCCAGCCAGCGTCGTCCCAGGTGGACGCCACACCGGGCGCCGCCCGGCTACGTCCGCCGACCAAATGAATCTGATTTGGGAGCAGGAGGCCGCGGGTTCGAATCCCGCCATCCCGACAGCTATTTTTCGAATGTATTGTCAGTCCTCTGTGAGCGATCCAGGCAGGCGGATCTGATCGCCTAGCGTTGTCTGATGTC
>JBKQTJ010000270.1:0-13271 GCA_052143255.1 Streptosporangiaceae bacterium
CGCCGCCGGTCGTCTCGATCAGCGTTTGATAACGATCGGTCATGCCACCCCCCCACGCGTTGGACGCCGAGACCGCTGCCACCGCGTTCAGCGCGCCGACGACCTGACGGCTCCCGTCGGCGCCTAGCGCGCAACCAGCCGTCCCGGCCGCAGCGGTCGGCACGGCCGCGGTCATCACCGCGAGGGCTGCCGCCAGCAGCGCGCCGACCATGAAGACGGCGCCTGCCTCCGCATGCCTGACACCAGTCACGCTGACTGCCCCGTGAGCGAGACTCCAGCTGGCCGAGGGCGAGCTGGTCCGCCATTCATCACGGGCCCGCGGGAGTCAGTTTCGGGCAGACAACCCAATCCCCGCCGCAGCCCTCCGCCCCGCGTCCCAACACTCCCCTACGGCTGAGTGGGCCCGCGCGCTGCGGCGGGCCCATTTTCCGACTGTGCGCTCGCCACCGCAAGCAGTCCATCGCCTCGGCGCTGGTCTTGTGCACCAGCTGGGCCGTGTGGCCGCGGCGACAGCAGGTCCTGCATGCGAGTTCTGAGGCCCTGATTAGCCTGCGGCGCGGGCAACCCCGGGCAAATGCCCGGCGCCAGGTTTGGACTCCCCGCTGGCCGATCTAGACGTGCAATTTGGATTCTGGGTGATCGCGCATAGGCGAAGCATCGCCGCCATACTGTTGTGCACTCCCAATGAAAACCATCCGTGAGCGCCAGCTGGGTAGGAGAAGCCAGTGGTCCGCCGTCGCCGTGTCGCCCTTGAGCTCCGCAGGCTGCGCGAGGCCGCAGGCCTGACATGCGAGGACGTCGCCACGCAGCTGGACTGCTCGGCGTCAAAGATCAGCCGGATCGAGACCGGGCGGGTGCTGGTCTCACCGCGCGACGTGCGGGACCTGCTCGGCATCTACGGCGTGCCGGAGGAGCAGCGCGACAGCCTGATCCAGCTGGCCCGCGAGTCCCGGCAGAAGGGCTGGTGGCACCCCTACGGCGACAGCGTGCAGCCGCACCTGGCGACGTACCTGGACTTGGAGAGCTCCGCCTGCGAGATGAGAATCTACAAAGTCAACCGCATTCCCGGCCTGCTGCAGACTGAGGACTACACGCGGGCGCTCCTCGCGACCGGGAAGGTCAGGAACCCGCCTCCGGACGATGAACGGCAGCTCGCCGTGCTAGTCGAGCGGCGCCGCCAGGCCAACCTCAGCCCGCCTACGGTGCGGGCAATCCTGGATGAGGCCGCCTTGCGGCGCCAGGTCGGCGGACCAGTGGTCATGCGCGCGCAGATCGAGCACCTGATCGGGCTGGCCGCGCTGCCGAACGTCTCCCTTCAGGTCATCCCGTTCGCCAGCGGTGCATTCGCAGCCATGGACCTCCCGTTCCTCATCCTGGCCTTCCCCGACCCGGCTGACTCCGACGTAGTCTGCATCGGCTACCCCACTGGCATGCTCTGGATCGAGGAGATCGCCGAGGTCGGCAGGTACAACTACATGTTCAATCACGTGCAGGTTGCGGCGCTGTCGCCCGACGACTCGGCGGCGCTGATGATCTCGGTGCTGAAGGAACTGCAGAGCCAGACCCTCGCCCCGGTGCAACTTGCACGCCCGCAGCCGGCCCTCGCCACAGATCTCAGTAGCCGTAGCGTCGGTGGTAGCTCCCAGGTCGGCTAGTCGTCACACCCCTAAGCGGTGCGGTGCGGCTCAGGCCTCACCCGCCGGCGCGGCGGACTTGCGTTGACCAGCCGGTCTGCTTTTCGATCCAGCGGCTGACCGCGAGCGCGGCGAACACGATGGTCTGGCGGCGCGTCGACCCCGGCGTTGCCCTGCAGTGCGGGCACCCTAACGTAGCCATGGCCTACGCCGAACCGCCTCGCCGCCAGGGTGACGACCGGCTGCTGATCGAGTCGCTCGCTGCGATCAGGGCGGTAAGAACTGCGCCGACCGGCCCGGCGATCTGGCCAAAGAGGGCGATGCCCGCCACGGGCCATAGCCACAGCAGCTGGTCCCTTAGGCGCGGCGATGGGCTTTAGGAAGCCACGGGATGACCTATGGTCTGGGACTCAGAGCTGGCTACCTGGTAATCGCCCGCGTTCGGCAAGACCGCCGACGGCACCTGGTCCGGTGTGAGCGCCCTGGGCGTAGGGCTTCGGCTTCGCCGAATCGGGAAATTGCGCTGCACTGGGCGGGACATTTTTCGATTCGCTGACCGCGCACGCGGCGTTAAGCGCGATCACGTGAGGCGGCCGCGCCATCGCACTCCCCTGGATCGCCGCAACCATCACCCGGCTGACGGACATCCTTGCCGACCTGACCAGCTGACCGCTCCGCGACCGGACATCACATCCGGCGGGGTCGCTGACTCCGGAGCGGCTCCGATCTTGCGCTCCGACCCGGTGACCGGCGAATGGGGCTACCGGCCGTCTGCCGAGCGTCAGGCTGCCTCCGTGGATGATCGTCGCTGCCAGGCATCGTCTTGGATTTCAACATGCTGGCTGTGAGCCCGCCTCTACTCGCGCCGTCCCAGACGCGCCTGGCATAGGCTCCGATGCGCTAGAAGATGCTGAGTGCCTGTGGCGCGGCTCCCGGCGTCAGATATACAAGTCACACCCCGCCGGCATGCGGCCTGCGCCACTCCCCCCACAGGACAAGGTCGCATACGCGACGACTCACCGGGCGCGCGCCACGTCACGGAGCGGACTTACGGATCTGCCCGCCGACAGTACGGCGAAGGGGCGAACCGAGCGAGGAGCCTGACATCCTGGACGACGCACGCGAGGCTGCCTCAATTCGTGAGGTGCTTCGCGTCCCAAAGGCACAGGGAAAGCGGGTAGAGCCTGAGCTTGACGGTGTCGACGGAGATCCTGAGCCTGACGAGTAAGGCTGACCACGATCAGAGCCCAGAACCCGCAGGCTCTGGGATCCAGCGGTAACGGCGTCCCGGCCAGGCCGGACGCACGACAGCTGCGATCAGCCGCGCATCACGACGCCGGCCGATGGCGCGACGGTACTACCCGCACGTCCGACAGAGGAGCGGTTAGGAGCCAGCCTGCTCGGCCCCGTGCGATGAGTGTTTCTCGATGACCGGCCCGTCTCCTCGGCTTGCGGGTCAACCGCGGGGCGACATTGTCCCTGCCCAGGTGAGAGCACTTCGAGTCGTGGAGCATGTATTCCCCGCCACGGGGCGGCGCAGTAAGGACGTAGCCCCCATGTTGAGCTACCCAATCGTCATAGGCGCTGTCGCCATGGACCGCACCAACGTGACGCGACCGGTACGGCAGGGTGCTGCGGTCGGGGCCGCCGGATTCGGCTCAGTCGTGTTTGGTGAGCCGCCAGCCGTGGTCGCAGCGCTGGATGAAGCCGGCTGCTGACAGGGTGCCGAGGCAGCGGACGGCGGTGTCGAGGTCGACGCCGGCTGCCACCGCGATACTGGCCGGGCCGCGGCCGCCCCTGGCCGGGACTTGTTCAAGTACCGCCCGGGCGGCCGGGTCCAGCCGGTCGCGCGCCACGGCCGGCCCGCGCCGTGGCCCGATGGCTGGCCCTTCCGCCGATGGGTCGACATGCTCGATGACGTCGCGGGCGCAGGTGACGCACATCGCGCCGTACTCCCTGATCAGCTCGTGGCATCCGGCGGACTGCTCGGAGGTCACCGGGCCGGGCACGGCCATCACCGGCCTGCACAGCTCGCGGGCGTGCCGGGCGGTGTTAAGCGCGCCGCTGCGCAGCGCGGCCTCGACCACGACGGTGCCGCGGCTCAGCGCCGCGATGATGCGGTTGCGGATCAGGAACCCGGGCCTGGTCGGCCCCTGGTCCGGCGGGCACTCGCTGACCAGCGCGCCGCGGGCCGCGACCGCCCGGAACAACTCGGCGTGGCCGCGCGGATAGCCGAAATTCAGGCCGCCCGCCAGCACCGCCACCGTGAAGCCGCCGGCGGCCAGCGCGCCCCGGTGCGAACTCGCGTCGATCCCGAACGCGCCACCGGACACGATCGCATGTCCGCGCTCGGTCACGGCGGCGGCCATCTCCAGCGCCACATGATTGCCGTAACCCGTCGCCGCCCGCGCGCCCACCATGGCGATCGAGTTGATGCAGCAGTAGCGCAGGTCCGCGCCGCCGCGCACCCACAGCAGCAGCGGCCGGGCATCGCCGAGGTCATCAAGCTGGGTTGGCCATTCGGGGTCGCCCGGCAGGACCAGCCGCAGGCCGGCATCCTGCCAGGCCGCCAATGTCGCCGCACCGGGAACCAGGGGAAGCCGGTCCCGCCACCGGCCCAGCGCCCTGGCCAGCGCCGGCGCCTCAGGGACGCCCGACAGCACTGCCTGGCCGTCGCTGCCGGCGCCGGTCGTGGCCGCGAGCAGGTCCGAAGCCGGCGTCGACCGCAGCGCGGCGCCAAGCACCGGGTCTCCCGGCGAGGCGAGGAAGCTCAGCACCACGCGGGCCCGCCGTTCGGCGCCGGCATCGAGCCCCTCCGCGCTGCCGTCCGGCGGTTCCGCCGCGGTGTCCGGCCGCTCTGCCCCGCCGTCCAGCCGGACCGCCAAGTCATCCAGCCGCTCCGCCGTGCCGTCCAGCCGGACCGCCATGTCATCCAGCGGCTCAGGCTCGCCGTTCAGCCACGGGGCCCGGCCGTTCACTGCCCGACTCCCAGCCAGAGCCCTAAGGCGCAGCCGACCTCCTCGACGCCGGGCTTGGCCGCGCCGGCCAGATCGGCCAGGGTCCACGACAACCGGATGATCCGGTCCGCTCCCCGCGCGCTGACCTGGCCCAGGTCCATCGCCCGCTCCAGCGGCGCCAGCGCGCCGGCCGCCGGACGGAACCGGCGCCGCAGCTCACTGCCCGGGATCTCGCCATTCAGCCGCCACGGAGTCCCGGCCAGCCGGGCCGCCGCCCGCTGCCGGGCCTCGGCGACCCGGGCTGCCACCACCGCGCTCGGCTCGGCCAGCTTCCGGTCCGACAGCAGCTCCGCCCGGCCCACCGGCAGCAGCTCCACCTTGACGTCCACCCGGTCCAGCAGCGGCCCGGACAGCCGGGCCAGGTACCGGCGCCGGGCCAGCGGCGTGCACGTGCACGCCGAGCCGGTCGAGGCCATCCGCGCGCACGGACACGGATTGGCCGCCAGGATCAGCGAGAACCGGGCCGGGAACTGGGCGGTCAGGCCGGACCGCGCGATCACCACCCGGCCGGACTCCAGCGGCTGCCGCAGCGCATCCAGGACATCGCGGTCGAACTCTGGCGCCTCATCCAGGAACAGGCAGCCATGATGGGCCAGCGACGCCGCGCCCGGCCTGATCACGCCGCTACCGCCACCCACGATCGCCGCCTTAGTCGCCGTATGATGCGGAGCGCAAAACGGCGGCGTGACCAGCAGCGGCCGGTCCCGCGGCAGCGTCCCGGCCACCGAATGAATCGCGCTCACCTCAAGCGCAGCCGGCCAGTCCAGCCCCGGCATGATCGTCGGCAGCCGCTCCGCCAGCATCGTCTTACCGACCCCGGGCGGTCCGAGCAGCAGCATGTGATGACCGCCTGCCGCACTGATCTCCGCGGCTCGCCTGGCCACCGGCTGACCCACCACGTCGGCGAGGTCGCGCGCCGGACCAGCCGCCGGTGGCGCCGGCTCGGCTGCGGTGCGGCCTTCACCTGGTTCCAGCACGTGCACGCCGGTGGACTGGGCTGCGGCTGCCACCGGGACCCCGGCCCCGGTGAGCTTCAGCCAGTCCAGCAGCGCCGTCAGGCTGGCGGCAGACACTACCTGGATGCCGGGCACGAGCGCCGCCTCCGCCGCGTTGTCCGGCGGGACTACCGCCCGGCTGAACCCAGCGGCCACTGCGGCCGCTATCGACGGCAGCACGCCGGGAACCGGCCTGAGCCTGCCGTCCAGGCCAAGCTCGCCGACGAAGACGGTGCCGGCCAGCTCGTCCGCGCAGAACGAGCCATCGGCTGACAGGATCGCCATCGCGATGCCGACGTCGAAGCCACTGCCCCGCTTCGGCAAGCTCGCTGGAGACATGCCCACCGTGATACGGCGCTGTGGCCAGGGCTGATTGCTGTTGATGATGGCCGACCTGATCCGGTCCCGTGCCTCTCGCAGCGCGGTGTCAGGCAGGCCGACGAGTAGCAGGGCCACCAGGCCGTTCTCGATGTCGGCCTCGATCTCCACGACGTGGCCCTGAACTCCGGCCAGCGCGATCGAATACGTGCGGGCGAGCGCCATTTAGGCCACCCCGCGAACGTGCTCGATGCTGAACTCGCTGGGACCAGTCCGCAGCACGCCGACGACGTCGATCCTGATCTGCTCGAAGATGACACCGCGCTCGTTGATCCACCGAACGGCCAGGCGCCTGAGCCGGAGAGCCTTCTGCCTGGTCACCGCCTCAAGCGGGGTGCCGAACCTGACGCCCGACCTGGTCTTGACCTCACAGATCACCAGCACCTGCTGCTCCAGCGCGACAATATCGATCTCGCCGTCCCTGCAACGCCAGTTCCGCGCCAGGATGTGAAGGCCCGCCCCAGCGAGATAACTCGCCGCCAGTTCCTCGCCCTGCTGCCCGAGCAGGTCCTTTGCCCTCATCGCGCACCACCTCCGTGACACCCAAAAGTGCCGGAAGCGAGCAACGGCCGCATCGGCCCGACCGTGGCCTGTGCACGGCAGACCGCCGCGTCGGCGCGCGGTGGAAACTGCGTCAGAAATGTCAGCAGGCTGTGCTTAAATCCGCGTCCCTGCGGCACCGACGTCCAGCGCCGGGTAACTGGCCGACCTGAAGCTCAGGCGGCGTCCGGGATCACTTCGGATTCGGGATCTCCAGGTCGCTTTTCGCCAGTTCCTCGACGTTGACGTCCTTAAAAGTCACAACACGCACGTTCTTGACAAAGCGGGCTGGCCGGTACATGTCCCACACCCAGGCATCCTGCATCGTGACCTCGAAGTAAACCTCTCCGTTGTCGGCCGTGCGCACGTTCAGATCGACCTGGTTGGTGAGGTAAAACCGGCGCTCAGTCTCGACCACGTGGCTGAACAGGCCGACGACGTCGCGATACTCGCGGTAGAGCTGGAGCTCCATCTCGGTCTCGTACTTTTCGAGATCCTCCGCGCTCATGTTCTCCCCTCCGATCAGGCGCCGCGGGCCATCGCCGCGGGACCTGCCGTCGGCCAGCCATACTCCTCGATGACGTCAACGATAGGGCCATTCTGCCCACTGCCAGGCTGGTAGCACGAGTTGGCTTCCGCTGAGTTATCCGGATCAAGCTCAGAATCGGCTTCCAGCACAATCGGCATCCGTCCGCGCACGTTCACGAAGGATTTGCGGTGCTCGGCGCACGGGCCATGGTCCGAAAGAGCATGCATGTGGCTGCGAGTGGAATACCCCTTATGCCGTGCGAAGCCATATCCAGGAAACCTCGATTCCAGCTCGCACATCATCGCGTCTCTGGTGACCTTGGCGACAACTGATGCGGCCGCTACGCAGGCCGCGACCGCGTCTCCCTTCCACATCGCCAGCGCGGGCACGCCCAGGCCGCGGACCGGAAAGCCATCAGTGAGCACGTAGCCGGGCTTGGCTGCCAGCAGAGCAACTGCGCGCCGCATGCCGGCCACGTTGCACACATGCAGGCCCAGGCGGTCGATGTCGGGAGCTGGGATTGTCACGACGCTCCAGTCCAGTGCGGCATCCATAACCTGCTTATATGCGGCGTTCCGGGCCTTGGCCGTGAGAATCTTGGAATCCGCAAGCTCGGTCAGCTGGCCCAGCCGCGACGGCCTCAGCATGACCGCGGCGACCACCAGCGGCCCTGCGCACGCGCCACGGCCGGCCTCATCGACGCCGACCACGGGAGCCAAGCCGGCCCTTGCGAGCACGCGTTCGTAGGCGCTGAGCCCGTTGCTACGGCGGGGGGTGTAGCCCACCGCCCTCGGCCGCTCCACCGGCCCGACGCTCACCTACGCCGCGCTCCGCGCTCCCCCGGCCCGCCAGCTGGTCCGCCTCCGGGCCTGCGGACGCGGCGGCTCAGCCGCCTTCTGGCCCGCCGCTGCAGCCAGGTAACCGGAACAGCGCCGACCAGCCCGGCTGCCAGCGGCAGGTAGGGAGCTGACGGGACCACTTTGGTGCCGCCCGAAACCAGCTCATCCGCGGCCGCCTGGCCGAGCCTGGACTGCCCGGCCGCGGCGGGTTTGTCGATGCGGGGCTGATTGAAGGTCGACGGGATTGGCAGTATCCGCCAGCGGCTTGGCGGCCAGACGATGACGAATGCGCGGCCGATCACCGCGCTCTCAGGGATCGTGCCATGGCCAGGATCGCTTTGCCGCAACCGGGAATCGTCGGATATAGCCCTGTTGTCCCCCATCACCCAGAGCCGGCCAGGCGGCACGATGATGTTGAAGGCGATCGACGACGGCTGCGCGCCCGGGAACAAGTAGGAAGATTCGTGCAGCGGCACGCCATTCACCGTAACCGGGGCGCCGTGCCTGGCGCAGGCGTTATCGCAGACCACGTGGTCACCGGGCACGCCGATGACCCGTTTGATGTAGTCGGTCTGCCCGACTGGAGTGCCGAACAGCCCGGCGATTGAATGGAACAGCGGTCGCAGGGTCGCATCGTAGGCCCGCGCGAACGGGTTTGACTCGGGCTTGGCGGGCGGCGGGGCCGGGTTCCACGAGCCGACTCCGTTGAAGACGATGATGTCGCCGGGCTCAATGCTCCGGAAGTGATAGATGACCTTGTTGACCAGCACCTTGTCGCCGATCAGCAGGGTGTTCTCCATCGACGACGACGGGATGAAGAAAGGCTGGACGACGAAGGTCTTGATCACCAGCGCGATGGCGAGCGCGACGACGATCAGAATGGGCAGTTCGCGCCAGGTCGACCGGGACCGCGCCTTGGCCGCCGGGCGCTCGGCTGGCTCGGGCGGGCCTGATCCGGGCGGCCCCGATACCAACGGCCCTGATCCGGGCGGCCCAGACCCCAGCGGCGCCGTATCAGGCTCTTCGCCGCCGCGACCCGGAGCGGGATCGGCGAGCGTCTCGCCGGTTGCCGAGTGGTATCCGCTGGCCGCCGCGCCTGCTGCCGCGCCGCGGAAGCCGGACGAGCCAGGTGCGCCATCTGCTCCGCTGGTCAGATCTGGTGACCCAGGCGAACCGGTCACCCGGTCGTGGGTGCTGTGCTCGTCACTCATCATTTGCCCCCGAGCCTATCGCCGCTTCAGCGCGCCTGACGGCCCCGCCAGACCAGCTGGGACCGTTCCGTGTCCAACTGATCGAAATACGCGAACTGCCCCGCTTCCGGCCGGTGCGAGGCGCCGCACTAGCCGGAGTGCTGTCATCTGCGGCCTCTGCTGCGGCCCGGGATGCGATCCCGGAACCAGCGCCGGGTCCTGCGTTCCAGCCACGTCAGCGGAACGGCACCGACGAGGCCGGCCGCCGCAGGCAGGTACGGTGCCGCCGGGCGGACGGTGGCCGTCAGCTGACCGCCGCCCAGCGACGCCGCGACGGCAGTCTGCTGCGGCCGGGCGGCAGCTGTCCCGGCCACGCCCGGCTGGTCAAAAGTCGCCGGAATGGGCAGGATCCGCCACTTGCTAGGCGGCCACACGATCACGAACGCCCTGCCTATGACCTTGTTCTCGGGGATCATGCCGTTGCCGGGATCGAACCTGTGTCCGCGCGAGTCGTCTGACACGCTGCGATGATCGCCGAGAACCCAGAGATAGCCTGGCGGGACCGTCACGCTGAAGTGACCCCGTATACCATCTGGCGCGCTACTCGGCTTATCTCCCGGATACAGGTAGGACTGCTCGTGCAGCGGCACGCCGTTGACCGTGATCAGACCCTGGGCGTTGCAGCAGACGACGTGATCACCAGGCACCCCGATAACGCGCTTGACGTAGTCAGTCTGGCCGACCGGGGTGCCGAACAGCCCGCCCACCGAATCGACGGCCCGGCGAATCGTGTCGTCGAAGATCCGCGCCAGCGGGTTGGAGCTCGAGGGGGACGACGCCGACGCGTTCCAGCTGCCCTCGCCGTTGAACACGACAATGTCGCCCGGCTCGATGGCGCGGAAGTCGTAGACGAGCTTGTTGACCAGAATCTTGTCGTAGAGAGCCAGGGTGTTCTCCATGGAGCCAGACGGGATGACGAACGCCTGCACCATGAACGTCTTGATCACCATGGCGATCACGAGCGCGAATAGCACCAGAACAGGCAGCTCCCTGAGCAAGGATCCACGGGGCCGCTCCGCCCTAGCGGCGCGCCGTCGCCGCAGCCAGCCGCCGGCGGCCGGCCCGGCCTTGCCGTGCTTGCCTGGCCCGCCGCTCCGGCCCGAGCTGTCGAGGTCGCCGGGCCGCCGCGTGTCAAACGGGACTGTAGCGCCGTCTTGGTCGGCACCTATCGGGCCCGGCACACTTGCCGGCCGGCCTCGCAGCCACCTGGCACGCCGGCTTGCTTCCGCCACGCTGACGGGGCCGCAGACCGGCTACTTGGCCGGAGTGATCTCGCGGCGCTCGCGGATCCTGGCCGCCTTGCCGCGCAGCGAGCGCAGGTAGTACAGCTTCGCGCGACGGACCCGGCCGCGGGTGACGACCTCGATCTTCTCGATCGCTGGCGTATGAACCGGGAAGGTGCGCTCGACGCCTACCCCGTAGCTGATCTTGCGGACGGTGAAAGTCTCGCGCGAGCTGCCGCCCTGCCGACGGATCACCACGCCTTGAAAAACCTGGATCCTGGATCGGTTGCCCTCGGTGACCTTGACGTGCACCTTGAGGGTGTCGCCGGGCCGGAAGCCCGGGATGTCGGAACGGATCTGAGCCTGCTCAAGCTCGGCAATCGCGGTGTGCATCGCTGCGGTTTCCTCAGTAGTCATCAGCGCACGCCTGCGAACGCGCTGCATCGGTCGAAGTGCTCCAGGCGGGCGCCCGACAACCCCCCGGTAACAAAGTCACGGCGGGGCAGTGTCTTTTAGTGTGCCACACCTTCGCCGTTAACCGGAAAGCCAGCCTCGGCCAGGACCTCCCGATCCCGTTCGTCCAGGCTGTTCGAGCCCGCACCCGGCGGCGTGTTGGCACCAGAATTTTCTCGTGAACGGAGACGTTCTACCAGGTCAGGCCGGTTCTGAGCAGTGCGCCGCAAGGCGGTATCGCGGCGCCACCTGGCGATCGCAGCATGATCGCCGGAAAGCAGCACTGGCGGCACCTCATGGCCTCGCCACACGCGCGGCCGGGTGAAAGCCGGGCCCTCGACCAGGCCGGCCATCTGTCCGCCCGCCTCGCTGGCGCCGTATCCGAACGAGTCGTCCGCCGCGGACTTGGCGTTGCCGAGCACGCCGGGCAGCAGCCGGCAGATGGCCTCGGTCATGACCAGCACTGCGGGCTCTCCGCCGGCCAGCACGTAATCACCGATGCTGACCTCGTCCACCCGCATCCGGGACCGGGCATCCTCAGCTACCCGGCCGTCGATTCCCTCGTACCGGCCGCAGGCGAAGATCAGCCACGGCTCAGCCGCGAACTGGGCAGCCCGCTGCTGGCTGAACGGGACGCCCGCAGGCGTCGGAATGACCAGAAGCGGACCCCCGGCAGGCCCGGTGAACGGCCCAGGACCTGCGATCTCGTCCAGCGCTTCGCCCCACGGCTCCGGTTTCATCACCATGCCAGGGCCGCCGCCAAACGGTGCATCATCCACCGTGTGATGCACGTCACGGGTCCAGCGCCGCAGGTCATGAATCCTGAAGCTGATATCCACGCGGCCAGCTGCCTTCCCGATCAGCGACACGCCGAGCGGCCCGAAGTACTCGGGGAAGATCGTGATGATGTCGATCTGCAGCGCGTTACCTCCGCCCCGGACTTCAGGTTTGGGTTTCGGGGTCGAGCAGTCCCGGCGGCGGGTCTATCCGCAGCTGCCCGGTCGCCAGGTCCACCTCAGGCACGATCGCGGCCACGAACGGGATGAGGAGCTCACGGCCCGCCCGGTCCCCGCAACCAGCGACCACCAGCATGTCCTGCCCGTAGTGCAGGACATGCGACACCTCGCCGACACGCTGGCCGTCGGGATCGACGACCGTCAGGCCGATCAGCTGATGATCACGGAATTCGTCTGGATCGGCGAGGTCTTCCAGGTCCGCGGAGTCGACCAGCAGCAACGTGCCGCGCAGTTGATCCGCGTGGTCGCGGTCGCAAACGCCGTCAAATGTGACTAGCAGTCTGCCCGAATGCCATCGTGACCTGGTCACCTTCAGCGGGCCGGCTGCCGCCGGCTCGGTGGCCAGGACGGCGCCCGCAGCCAGCCGCATGTCTGGATCGTCGGTCCGCACATCCACGGTCAGCTCGCCGCGGATGCCGTGCGGCCTGGAGATCCGGCCGACCACCAGCTGCATGGCAGTTAGCGTGCCTCGTCGACGTCCAGCAGGTCGACCCGGACGTAGTTGTTGCCGGCCAGCGAGCCGATTACCGTCCGCAGGGCCCTGGCCGTGCGGCCGCCGCGCCCGATGACCTTGCCCAGGTCGTCCGGGTGCACGCGGACTTCAAGCACGCGGCCACGGCGCAGCCCGCGACTGCCGACCTGGACCTCGTCGGGGTGCTCGACGATGCCCTTGACCAGATGCTCCAGGGCCTCCTCGAGCATGTCAGGCTCCGTCGCCTTCCGGTGCTGCCTCGCCGTCTACCGACGAGGTGGTCTCGGCGGCCGGTGCAGCCTCAGTGACCTCGGGCGCCGCCTCGGCGGCAGGCGCGGCTTCCGCGGCGGCAGCGTCGGCGGGCGCAGCCTCGGCGGCAGGTGCTGCCTCGGAGGGCGCAGCCTCGGCGGCAGGCGGTGCCTCGGCGGGCGCAGCCGCGACGGCAGGCGGTGCCTCGACGGGCGCAGCCTCGACGGCAGGCGGTGCCTCGACGGGCGCAGCCGCGGCGGCAGGAGCCGCGGCGGCAGGAGCCGCGGCGGCGGGAGCCGCGTCGGCGCTCCCGGCAGCCTTCTTGCCCCGGACGCCGGCCTTCGAGCCGGCCTTGGCGTCGCTCGCCTTGGCGTCGCTCGCCTTGGCCCCGCTCACCTTGGCCCCGCTCGCCTTGGCCTCGGTCGGCTTGGCGTCTGCCTTGCCCTTCGGCTTGGCCTTAGCGCCGCTGTCAACGAGGGTCTCCGCGACGGCGGCGGCGAAAGCTTCCTTGCGGTCCGCCCTAGGCGCAGCCGTCCGGAGCGTGCCCTCAGTGCCCGGCAGGCCCTTGAACTCGAGGGGTCGGTGGTGATGGTGTGCGCCTTCACCGGCAACCGTGATCTCGATGACGAATCGGGGGCCGACCGTTTCGACATAACCGGCGAGGACCGCACCGCCG
>JBKQTJ010000271.1:0-15119 GCA_052143255.1 Streptosporangiaceae bacterium
ATACTGGTCATGGATCAAGATGTTAGGCGATTGGCACAAATTCTGGAGGATTGTTGTGCAGTCCGTCCATTACTCGTTGGCTAGATGACTGAGACGATCCAGAGGTGTCCCTCCCGCCCGACAACGAAGCGCCGAATCGCGCGACCGTAAGGCTCGCGGTGGATATCGGCGGCACGTTCACCGATTTGGTGGCAGTCGACACTGTCAGCGGGCAAGTCGTGCGAGCTAAGGCGGATACCACCCCGGGCCAGCTCAGCGACGGCGTGCTCAAGACGCTGGCACTTTCCGGCGTCCCGGCCGAGTCGATCGAGACCTTCATTCACGGTACGACCGTCGTGATCAACGCCATCACCGAGCGACGAGGTGCACCGGCGGCGGTCGTCACCACGCGCGGCTTCCGGGACGTGCTGGAGATCGGCAGGGCGAACCGGCCCGACCTGTATAACCTCACTTACGCCAAGCCAGTGCCTTTCGTGCCCAGGTTCCTCCGCTTCGAGGTCACCGAGCGGATGACCTACCTCGGAACGGTGGCTCAGCCGCTCAGCGACGATGACGTCGCGGATGTCGCCGGGAAGATCACGTCCGCTGGGGTGTCCGCAGTCGCGATCTGCTTGCTGCATGCATGGGCCAACCCGGAGCACGAGCAGCGCCTTGCCGTCATGCTGCGCGCCAAGCTGCCAGGCGTCGCCGTCATCGCCTCGCACGAGGTCAGCGGCCAGTGGCGGGAATACGAGCGGACCAGCACCGCCGTACTGTCTGCCTATGTCCAGCCAGTCGTCGCGGGCTACCTCGAGTCACTAGCAGCCGCGTTGCGGAGCCGGGGCGTTGCCGCTCCGATGCGTGCCATGCGGTCCAACGGTGGCATCAGCTCGTTCACCCGGGCAGCGCAAGCGCCTATCGCACTGCTCGAATCGGGACCCGTAGCCGGCGTGATGGCTGCCGCCGAGCTGGGCCGCCGGATCGGCAATAGCAACGTCCTCACCCTCGACATCGGCGGCACGACGGCCAAGACGTCAGCGGTTCGCAACGGCGAGGTGCGAATCGACACGCTGCACCATATTGGCAAGACGCCGTCGTTCGCCGGTTACCCCGTGCAGGTCCCGACCGTGGAGATCATCGAGATCGGTGCGGGCGGCGGGTCCATCGTGTGGACGGACTCAGCGGGCGGCCTGCACATCGGGCCCCGTAGCGCGGGCGCCGACCCGGGACCCGCCTGTTACGTCCGCGGCGGCATCGAGCCGACCCTCACCGACGCGAACTTGCTGCTCGGCCGACTCGACCCCGACTACTTCCTAGGCGGGACTATGCCGGTGGACAGCGGCGCAGCGGAGAAGGCGCTGGCCGCGCTCGGCACACAGATCGGAACGGACGCGCAATCGATCGCGCGCGGTGCCGTGCGGTACGCGGTAGCCCAGATGAGCCACGCGCTTCGGCTGGTGACGCTGCGCCGCGGTCATGACCCGCGTGACTTCGTCTTCGTAGCGTACGGTGGCGCCGGCCCGCTGCACGCGGCACTGCTGGCCCGCGAGCTCGGCATCTCCCGCACTGTCATCCCGCCGGGCCCTGGCCATTTCTCGGCCTTCGGCATGCTGGCCAGCCCGCTGCGCGGAGAGGCTGTCCGCACCATGGTCGGACCGCTGGACACCACCGACCTGGCAGCGGCGTTCGCCTCGGTCGAGGAAGCCGCGCTCGGCGAGCTCGGCGAGCGCCGCGACACCGAGCACGGCATGCCCGAGATAGCCAGGTACGCCGAGTTCCGGTACGCCGGGCAGGAGCACACGCTGGAAGTTCCGGTGCCCGACCCGGCCGCAGTCGCCGACATCCGCGCCGCGTTCGAGCAGCGCTGCCTGGAGAACTACTCGTTCCGGCTCGACGCCCCGCTCGAGGTGGTCTCACTGAGGGTCAGCGCGACCGACCCGACCGCAGAGATCAGCTGGGTCGACCACGGCGCCTCCGGGCCGCGGCCGACTGCGCGCACCCGCTTGGTCGACCTCGACCCCTACGGCGCTCCGACGGAGGTGCCGGTTCTGTTTCGCGCCGAGCTAGCCGGGCCAGCCGAGGCAGCCGGGCTAACCGAGCCAGGCGGACAGGCCCCCGAGTCCGGCCAGCACTGGGTCGCCGGACCGTGCGTGATCGAAGAGCCGGCCGCTACGACCCTGGTCCTGCCAGGCCAGGTTGCGCGGCATGACGATGCTGGCAACCTGATCCTCGAGGAGCGGCCGTGAGACGCGACGACGAGCTCGTCGGCGATCGGTTCACCATGGACGTGCTCCGCGAAGGCTTCGCTGCGATCAGCGACGAGATGTTCGTCTCGCTTCAGCGCACGTCGCAGAGCCCGATCATTTACGAGGTGCTCGACTTCGGGGTGGGTATCACCGACGCCGCGGGCGAGCTCGTCTCGCAGGGCAACGGGATCGCCGGGTTCCTCGGCCCGCTCGGCGATGCCGTCAAGGAGACCATCGCACGTCGCATGGACCTGCGTCCTGGCGACGTGATCATCGCAAACGACCCGTACGCAGGCGGCGGCACCCACCTGTCCGACGTCGCGCTTATCCGCCCGATCTTCGCTGAGGCCCAGTCCGGCACAGAACTGATCGGGTTCGCTGCGGCTAAGGGCCACTGGACCGAGGTCGGCGGCAAGGACCCGGGATCGTGGACCGCGGATTCCCAGGACGTCTACGCCGAGGGCCTGCAGCTCCCGTTCGTCTACGCCTACCGCGACGGCAAGCCGCTGCCCGACATCCGGGCCATACTCGCCGCCAACAGCCGCCTGCCCGACATGGTCCTCGGCGACCTGACCGCGCAGGCAGCTTGCCTGGAGGTGGCAGAACGCCGCCTGCTCGAGATGTGCGCCCGCTACGGCACCAGCACGGTGCGCAACGCGATGCGGGCCGTGCTCGACCGCAGCGAGCGACTGTGCAGGGACGTCCTGGCCACGCTCCCGCACGGTGTCTTCACCGCCGAGGACTTCACCGACACCGACGGCCTCGGCAACGGCCCGTTCCCCGTCATGGTCCGCGTCGAGATCTCAGGGGAACGAGTGACCTGCGATTTCACCGGCAGTCACGGCCAGGTTCCAGGCCCGATCAACTGCACCTGGAGCGGCCTGGTCTCCGGCGTGCGCACCGTCTTCAAGGCAATCACCGACCCAGCAGAGCCGGCCACGGACGGCTGGTTCCGCCCGTTGACGATCATCGCGCCGCGCGGCTGCATCTTCAACGGAACGCGTCCTGCACCGGTCGCAGCCTACTTCGAGGCCACCGAGATGGCCTCGGACCTGGTCTGGCACGCGCTCGCACCAGCCTTCCCCGATCGGCTGCCGGCGGGAACCTACGTTTCGGTCTGCTCCACGTCACTGGCCCTCAACCACCCGGACACCGGCGAGGCGGCGCTGCTGGTCGAGCCGCAGCCGGGAGGCTGGGGAGCTACCCGCGACGCCGATGGCCAGCACGCCCTCGTCTCCGTCGGAGACGGCGAGACTTACACGATCCCGGTTGAGGTCGCCGAGCAGCGTTACGGCGTGATGGTCGAGCGGTTCGCTCTCGACATCGTCCCTGGCGCTGGCGCAGGCCGCAGGAGAGGCGGCCGGGGGCTGGCGCGCGAGTACCGGATCTGCAGCGACGAGGCGCTCCTCACCGTCGCCTGGGGCCGGCACCTGTTCCCGCCGTGGGGAGCCGCCGGCGGGCGGGACGGCTCACCCAACTACGTCGAAGTGCTGCGCGACGGCGAGCCGATGGGCCCGCCGTTCGGCAAGGTCTCCCGGATGCAGCTGCGACGGGGAGACGTGGTCCGGCTGGTGACCGGCACCGGCGGCGGTTACGGCGATCCGCACGAGCGGGAGACCGGCCTCCTGCTCGCCGACTTGCAGGACGAGCTCGTTACCCCCGCTGAGGCGACGCAGCACTACGGGTACGTAGTGCCGGATAATCTTAACAAAAGCGAAATAGAATTCAATGGCGGAGGAAACACTCGCATGAGTAGCGTTCGCACATGAAACGGCTGCTTGACGAGCCCGCGCTACGGTCGCTCGCCCGCGGGTGCGCCGTGCTCGGCACTGGAGGCGGCGGCGACCCGCGGATTGGACTGCTGCTGGCACTGCAGGCGCTCGAGGAGGTCGGGCCGACTGAGCTTGTGGATCTCGACGATCTCCCGGACGACGCGCTGATCATGCCGTGCGGAATGGTCGGCGCGCCGACCGTGCATATCGAGAAGATCGAGAATGGCGGCGAGGGCGCGGTCTTGCGCGAGCATCTGGAGCGGCTCACCGGCCGCACGGTCGCCGCCTTGATGCCCGCGGAGATCGGCGGATCGAACGGACTGCTTCCGCTGTGCTGGGCGGGGCGGATGGGGCTGCCGGTCGTCGACGCGGACGGCATGGGCCGGGCGTTTCCGCTGATTCCCCAGGTCACAATGCACCTAGCCGGGATCGACCCGAACCCGGGCGTCATGACCGACGAGCGCGGCAACGTGCTGGTCTTCCGAGCAATCTCCGGCGCGTGGATGGAGCGGCTCGAGCGCGCCGCGGCCGTCGAGTTCGGTGGCGCCGGGGCGGCGACCGAGTACACGATGACGGTCGGGGAGGCGCGCGCCGCCACGGTCCGCGGCACCTTCACGCTGGCAATCGAGATCGGTAACGCACTGACTACCGCTGTCGGCGACCCGATCGCGGCGCTCGTCGCGGTGACCGGCGGTTTCCCGGTGATGAGCGGCAAGGTGACCGATGTCGAGCGGCGGACGACGAAGGGCTTTGTGCGCGGGTCGATCGTGATCGAGGGGCTCGGTGATGATGCCGGGCGGCTGCTCCGTCTTGAGATTCAGAACGAGAACCTGGTCGTACTTGAGCAAGGCAGGGTGCTCGCCTCGGTGCCCGACCTGATATCTGTCCTGGACAGCGAGACCGCCGACGCGATCCCGACCGAGCGGGTCCGGTACGGCCAGCGGGTCACCGTGATCGCCATGCCGTGCGCGCCGGTCTGGCGATCTCCGTTCGGGCTGGAGATGGCCGGGCCCCGCGCGTTTGGTTATGACTTCGACTACGTGCCCGTCGAGGAGCTCGCCGGTGCCCGCGCTTGACTACCGCCTTGGCATCGACGTCGGCGGGACCAACACCGACGCGGTTATCCTCGACCGTTCCGATGAGGTCCTCGCCAAGGCCAAGGTGCCGACGACTCCTGACGTGACCGGCGGCATCGTGGCCGCGCTGGACGCGGTGATCTCAACATCGGCGGTCGATGCTGCCCGGATCACGCACGCGATGCTGGGCAGCACGCACGCCACGAACGCGGTGCTCGAGCGCCGTAAGCTGCAGCGGGTGGCGGTCATCCGGATTGGCGCGCCTGCCACGCTCGGCGTCCGGCCGATGTTCGAGTGGCCGGCGGACCTGACTGCGGTGGTATCGGCCGGCGCGGTGGTCGTCGCCGGAGGAATCGAGTTCGACGGCCGCGACCTGTCGCCGCTTGACGAAGATGCGATCGCCAGGTTCCTGTCTTCGGTCGCTGGCCGCTGCGACGGCGTGGCGATTACCAGCGTCTTCGCGCCGGTCTCGCCGCGGCATGAGCTAGTTGCCGCGGAGATCGTCAAGCGGGAGATCGGCGAGGTCCACGTCTCGCTCAGCCACGAGATCGGCTCCGTCGGGCTGCTCGAGCGAGAGAACGCCACCATTCTCAACGCCGCTTTGGTGGGCGTAGCGGGAGATGTGGCCCGCGCCCTGGGGCAGGCTCTGGCAGCTCATTCGTTGTCTCCGGCGACATTCTTTGCGCAGAACGACGGCACCCTGATGGCCGTGGACCACGCGCTGCGGTATCCGGTGCTGACGATCGGCAGCGGGCCGGCCAACAGCATCCGCGGCGCCGCCTTCCTCACTGGCCGGAGCGACGCACTGGTCGCCGACATCGGCGGCACGTCCACCGACATCGGTGTGCTGGTTAACGGCTTCCCGAGAGAGTCCTCACAGGGCGTCGAAATCGGTGGCATCCGCACCAACTTCCGGATGCCGGATCTGGTGACGATCGCTCTAGGCGGCGGGACCGTCTTGTCCGGTGGCGACGACGGGCGCGGCGTGCGGCTCGGGCCGGAAAGCGTCGGATACCGGCTGCCAGCTGAGGCACTGATCTTCGGCGGATCGACGCCAACGTTGACCGACGCCGCCGTCGCGGTCGGGCGAGCGCACCTAGGGGATCGCTCCCGGACCGGGTCACGGCTCGAGCTGCTCGAGGCGGCATCCCGGGCGGCAGACCTGGAGCTGGCCGACGCGATCGACCGGGTGAAGACCGCCAAGGGCGACCTGACCCTGATCGCGGTCGGCGGCGGCAGCATTCTGATCCCGGAGGAGCTCCCCGGGGTTAGCGAGGTGATCCGGCCTGAGCACTTCGACGCCGCGAACGCGATCGGCGCCGCGATCGCCTCAGTGAGCGGGCAGGTCGACCGGATCTTCCATTTCGGGCCGGGCGGCCGGAAGGCGTCGCTAGACGAGGCGAGCGCGGAGGCCAGAGACCACGCGATTGCCGCAGGCGCCGATCCTGCCACCGTTCAGATCGTCGAGCTGGAGGAGATTCCGCTCGCCTACCTCACCTCGCCTGCGGTCCGGATCCGGGCCAAGGCGGCCGGTGCCCTAGGCGGGCTCTACGGACCCGCGGAAGCACACGCGGACGCGCGGGCCACAACACCGGCGGGCGGAACGCGGCGCAGCCGGCCAGGTATTCGCTCTAGTCACTAAGTCACGCACGGCAGCATTAGAGGTGGGATATGAACAGGAAGTGGGCCCGGGCAGCGGTTTCCGTTGCTTGCGGAGTCGCCCTTACGCTGTTGGCGGCATGCGGCGGCAGCAGTTACAGCGCCGGCACTAAGCCGGCAACTTCCAAGGTGTTCACCTACGACACCTACACCCAGGTGATGGTGGACGGATGGGACCCCGCGACCGAGTACTCCAACGGCATCATCGCGATGAGCAACATGTACCAGACGCTCACGCACTACAACCCGGTCACGCACCAGGTCGATCCGCTGCTAGCGACCAGCTGGACGCACTCGTCTGACGGCCTGACCTGGACATTCCAGCTCCGCCACGGCGTTTACTTCCACACCGGCCGGCTGATGACGGCGCAGGCCGCCAAAGCGGCCATCCTGCGCACTCAGAAGCTCAACGGCGGCGCCTCTTACATCTGGGGCTCGGTGAAGTCGATCGACACGCCGAGTCAGTACTCCCTGGTGTTCCACCTGTCCTATCCGTCCCCGCTCGCGCTGGAGGCGTCAGCCGACTACTCCGCCTACATCTACGACACGCAGGCGGCGGGCCCGGGTGGCAACCTGACCAAGTGGCTGAACGTCCCGCATGATGCGGGCACGGGTCCGTACACGTTGCAGACGTGGAACAGCGGCCAGGAGTTCGAGGTCATACTCAAGGCCTTCCCGAAGTTCTGGGGCGGCTGGCGCGGCTCGCACTACACGAAGGTCGTTTTCCGGGTGGTTCCGCAGGACACGACAGCGGCGCAGCTTCTGCGCGCCGGCCAGGTCAGCTTCGTCGAGCAGATGAGCCCGACGCTGTGGCAGTCGCTGAAAGGCGTGTCCGGGATCAGCCTGGTCAGCTCGCCGTCCTGGCAGAACCTGCTGGCCCAGCTCAACAGCCAGTCGCTGAGCTTGCCGGTGCGCCAGGCTATCTCCTATGCCACCGACTACTCCGGCATCACCGCCGCGCTCAGCGGCGCCAGCGTGGCGTCCAGTGGCATCGTCCCGGCCGGATTGTTCGGCCACTTCACCAACCTGCCGAGCTACACCTACGACCCGGCCAAGGCAGCCAAGCTGCTGAACTCGGCTGGCTACGGACCCGGCAAGAAGCCGCTGAACCTGACCTTGACTTACACCGCAGGCGACAACAACGAGCAAGTCGTCGCGACGTTGCTGAAGTCAAGCCTGGCCAAGCTCAACGTCAACCTGAGCGTGCAGCCGCTGGCGTGGAACACCCAGTGGTCGAAGGCCAAGTCGTCGGCAGCGTCGGCGCACCAGAACATTTTCATCGAGTACTGGTGGCCGGACTACGCCGACCCGTACTCGTGGTTCGTGAACCTGCTGCTTGGCGAGAAGCAGCCGTACTTCAACTTGTCGTACTACTCCAACCCGACGCTGAACAAGCAGATCAACAGCGTCGAGTCGCTAGTGGCGACCAACCCGTCGGCCGGCAGCGCGCTATACCGGGCGATGCAGGTCGAGATCCTGAAGCAGGCGCCGATCGTGTTCCTGTATAACACCAACTACCAGTACGCGATGACGAGCAACTTCTCCGGATTCCAGGTGAACCCGGCGTACCCGAACGTCATCTTCGTTTACGACCTGCAGCCGAAGTCGTAGGCCTCATGCTGGTCTTCGTCGCGCGCCGGATCGCGCTCGCCGTCGTCGTGGTCGTCGGCGTGATCGTAGTGACCTTCGTGGTCGCTCACCTGGTGCCGGGCGATCCGGCCGCGACGTGGGCCGGGCCGCATGCTTCCGCGGCCCAGATCGCAGCTGCGCGGAAGTTCCTCGGCCTGGACCGGCCGCTCGGCGTGCAGCTGGTCTCTTACCTTGGCGGGATCGTCAGGGGAAACTGGGGCGTCTCCATCCACACGCACCGCTCAGTGCTGTCCGACATCCTGACAGTAGCGCCGGCCTCGCTGGAGCTCGTCATCACAGCGCTGCTGATTGCCATCGCGGTCGGGATCCCGCTCGGCCTGATGTCGGCCAGGCGACCTGGCCGGCCGGCCGACCAGGCCATCCGCGCCGGGTCGATCCTTGGCGTGTCGATGCCGATCTTCTGGATGGCATTGATCCTGCAGCTGATCTTCTCCCAGAAGCTCAAGTTGCTACCAGCCGCGGGGGAGTACTCACCGGGCCTGCTGTTCAGCCATCCCCTGGTCAAGCGGACCGGCTTCCCGGTGATCGACTCAATCCTCGGCGGCAACTGGCCGATGCTTGGCAGCACTCTGGGACACCTGATCCTGCCCGCGATCGTGGTCGCCGCTTATCCGGCCGGACTGATCGCCCGGATGGTGCGGGCCCAGGTGCTCGACACGATAGGAGAGACGCACATACTCAATGCCCGGGCGCTGGGATTCGGCGAACGGCAGATCTTCGGCCGCTTCGCCATGAAGCTGGCCTGGCCCCCGGTCGCGGCCGCAATAGCCCTCGTCTTCGGCTACTCGCTGGTGAACACGTTCCTGGTGGAGTCGATCTTCGACTGGCCAGGACTGGGAAGCTATGCGGCTGCATCCATCACGACTCTGGACACGCCAGCGATTCTCGGCGTCACGTTGTTCGTGGCCATCGCCTACGTTGTCGCGAACCTGCTCGTGGACATCGTGCAGGCCGCTATCGACCCGAGGATCAGGCTGTCATGATCGAAGCCCCGACCATCACACCGGCCGATGCCGCGGTGCCGCGCGGCGCGCTGCTGAGGCGTGCCCTCAAGGCCAATCCGCTGCTGGCGGTTGGCTGCGGGCTGGTCCTGCTGATCGTGCTCGTCGCTATCTTCGCTCCTGTGCTCGCCCCGTTGCCCGGCGACGCCGCTACCGCGACGCATCCATTCGATGTGTTGCGCGAGCCGTCAGCCGCCCACTGGTTCGGCACTGATCAGGTTGGCCGGGACATCTTGTCCAGGGTCATCTACGGAACCAGGGTGTCGCCGGTCATCGCGGTCATCGTCCTGCTGATCGCGTGCGTCATCGGCGTGCCGCTCGGCGTCGCGGCGGGCTTTCTTGGCGGCTGGGTCGACGAGCTGATCATGCGGGTGACCGATATCTTCCTCGCGTTCCCGCCGCTGCTGCTAGCGCTGGCGCTGGCCGCCGTCCTGCCCGCAAGCCTGACCAGCCTGACGCTCGCGATCGCGGCCGTCTGGTGGCCCTGGTACGTCAGGCTGCTCCGCGGACAGGCTGCCTCCGTGGCGGGCCGGCCATATGTCGAGGCATGCCGGGCGCAGGGGATCTCCCCGGTGCGCATCATCTTCCGCCATATCCTGCCGAACTCGATCACGCCGCTGCTCGTGCAGGTATCCCTGGACGTCGGCGGGGTCATCCTGACCGCCTCAGCGCTTTCGTTCCTGGGACTCGGCGCCCAGGACCCGACGCCGGACTGGGGCCTGATGGTCGCCGAAGGACAGAGCTACTTCACTCCGGATTGGTGGCTGGTGACGTTCCCCGGCCTGGCCATCTTGCTGACCGCGTTCGCGTTCAACCTGCTCGGCGACGGCGTGCGGGACGTGCTCGATCCGAAGCAGAGCTTCCTTCCGTGACCGGGCTGAATGGTGATACGCGGCGAGGCGGGCCGACAGAGCCCAGCGGGCCGATCGGGCTGGCCATCTCCAACCTGGAGGTGAGCTTCGGCGACCGCCGGGTCGCCGCGATCGACGCGCTGCGGCTCGACCACGCCGAGATCGTCGGCCTCGCCGGTGAAAGCGGTTCGGGCAAGTCCATGACCACGCTTGCCATTCTCGGCCTTGCGCACACGGTCGGCGCCAGCGTCACCGGCAGCATCAAGCTCGACGGCCAGGAGCTGACCGGGCTCAGCGCGGAGCACCTCCGGGCGATCCGGGGCCGCCGGATTGCCGCGATCTTCCAGAGCCCGTCGGCCGCATTCAGTCCGGTGTACAAGGTCGGCAGTGTGTTTATCAAAGCTCTGCGGTTGCATGGCGCCAGTAAGTCCGAGGCGTCGGATCGGGCTGCGGAGGCTGTGCGACAGGTACTGCTATCACCTGACTTGATGCGCCGGTATCCGTCTCAGCTGTCCGGCGGTCAGCTACAGCGAGTCGCGATCGCGCTGGCAGTCGCGTTGCGCGCTGAGATCCTGCTGGCTGACGAACCAACCAGCGCACTCGACGTCACGGTGCAGGCCGAGGTGCTCGACCTGCTACGCAGCTTGCGTGAGTCCATCGGCATGTCCATCTTGTTCATCAGCCACGATCTGGCTGTCGTCGCGGAGCTATGCGACCGTGTCGCGGTCATGCGCCACGGCCTGATTGTCGAACAGGGTCCGGCAGGCCAGGTGCTGTCGGCCCCAATCAATCCGTACACGATCGAGTTGCTGGCATCCGTACCGAAGCTGACCAGCGCGACATGACTGCCGAGCGTGATATGACTGCGGACTGCGGAACGGCTGGTGAGCCGGGGATAACGGGCGAGCGTAACGTCACCAGCGCGCCGCCGCTGCTCCGGATCTCCGATCTCTCCGTCCGGTTCGCGCGGGTCCTGGCCGTGAACGGCGTCTCGTTTGATGTCCCGGCTGGTCCGTTCGGCCTCGGGCTGGTAGGCGAGAGCGGCTCGGGCAAGTCGACCATCGGGCGGGCCATTCTGCGTTTGGTACGGGTTGCGCGCGGCAGCATCACCTTCGACGGCAAGGACGTCGGCTCGCTGCGCGGCGCCGCGCTGAAGGCGTACCGCCGCGATGCGCAGATCGTCTTCCAGGATCCGGATAACAGCCTCGATCCGCGCATGCGGATTGGCACCACGATCAGTGAGGTACTGCGTGCCCACGACGTGGTGCCGCGCCAGGGCACCGGCGAGCGGGTGTCCGAGTTGCTCGCCGAAGCGGGCCTAGACCCGGCGTTTGCCGAGCGGTACCCGCACCAGCTCTCCGGCGGCCAGCGCCAGCGGGTCGCGATCGCCAGGGCGCTCAGCGTGCAGCCACGGCTGCTGGTCCTCGACGAGCCGACCAGCGCGTTGGACGTCCGGACCCAGGCGCACATCCTGAAGCTGATCTCCAGGCTCCGGGCCGAGCGCAAACTGTCTTACCTTTTGATCACGCACAACTTCGGTGTTGTCAGCGAACTCTGCGAGCAGACAGCCGTGCTCTACCTCGGCAAGATCGCCGAGATCGGCCGCACTGATGTCCTGCTCAGCGCGCCCGCGCACCCGTACACTCACGCCCTGCGCTCGGCCGTGCCCGAAGTCGAGGTAGCCGCGCGCCGATCAAGGATCGTACTGCCGGGCGACCCACCGGACGCAGCGGACCCGCCGGCCGGGTGCGTCTTCCACCCCCGCTGTCCGCTCGCGATCGACCGCTGCAAGACGGAAATCCCCCCGCTAAGGGACGCCGCACCCGGACACCAGGTCGCTTGCCATCGTGCCGAGGACGTACTCGCGGGCGCCCAGATGCCAACCAAGTGGCGGCCCAGTGCAGTAGGTCGGCCCGAGGCATCGGCGGCATCCTAGTTCTCGGCCCAACCTCCGGAATGGCTCAGGTCAAAGGCCGCGGACCGGGGAATGGCAAAGCCAGACCGCAGAGCCAACGCAGGCAGGTCTTCGGCTGCGCCTGGCGACGCCGGGCCAGGAAGTCCTGGGTGAGCCACACTTGGCGCCACATCCAGCCTCGGGCAGCCCCTAGCCAGGCTTCCCTGGCACGGGCGCAGCGGCAGGATCGGCCGCGCTCCTCCGGACGGGTCGCCGCAACGCAGCCCGACCCGCACGCATGCCTCCGGCGTGACTAGGCGACTGGCAAAGCGCCGAACTGCGGATGCCGCGGTCCAGGGCCGCACTGCCTGTTCGAGCAGCGGCGCTGGACTGAATGGAATGCTCGGACTGCGGGAGCGCTGCGGCACGCCGCTCAGTACACCCAGAGTGTGGTCACGTAGCCCACGGCCGGCGGGGCAGACGTGGGCGCCTCACTGGACGCACGACGCCGACACCGAGAAGCAACCGCGCACCATCAAAGGCAACTCCGGCCCGCACCACTTGACAACCGCGTCATAGAAAGCAGGCGTGAGGCGGGCACTCGGTCAGGTCTTCGGCTGGCGATAGATATCGCTGCGGTGGACGACCTCGAGGACATGGACCGTGCGGGTGGCTTCGTCAATGCGATAGACGATGCGGTAAGTTCCGCGGCGGGCGCCGCGACATCCGGCCAGCGGGCCGAACAAGGGCTTGCCGGCACGTTGCGGACTGACGGCCAGCGCGGCTGCACAGAATTCCAGCACGGCAGCGGCGACGGACTCGGGCAGGCGGTCGGCGATGGCCCGGCGGGCGGCGGGCTGGAAGCGTACGTCGTAGACGCCTTCGGGCGGAGCGGTCACCTGCCGGCGGTGCGGCGCCGGGCCAGGTCCTGCCGGACAGTCGCGAGGTCCGCGCCGGCCTCGCCGCGGCCCAGTGCGGCCAGGCTCTCGGAGATGCGGGCGACTGACTCGCTGTCGCCGAGGATGTCCAGGGTCATTTCCAGCCCTTCGAGGTCGTCGACCGACAGCAGCACGGCCTCGGCCTCGCCGTTGCGGGTCAGCGTGATCCGCTCGTGCTGGAGGCGGACCCGGCGTGCCAGTTCGGACAGGCGGGCCTTGGCCTCGGAGAGCGGCACTGGCGTGGCAGCGATACTCATAGTCAGAAGTATAGCCTGCTTTGGTCAATATCCAGACTAGCTCCGTCAGCTTACTGCTCCGGTTGGCCGGTGCCGGCGCCATGGCGCCGCTCGGGAACCGATGCCGGTCCAGATCCTGCAGCCGGAGGACATCTCAGACGCGATCGCGTTCCTGGTCTCCGACCAGGCGAAGTGGATCACCGGCGTCTCGCTGCCCGTCGACGCCGGTTTCTCGGTGCGCTAGTCCAGCTCGCCGGCCAGCGCGATGATCGCGATCGGAGGCTACAGATGACCGGCGCAGCGACTCTGCGGAGTTCGATTCGCTTAGCGAGAAAGCTGACTTTTCGCTACAACTCCCCTGACCGTGCCCACCGCCCGTCGCGCCAATGGGTCCCGAACGCGGGTGACACACTGCCGGCCCACGCTAACTCCGCTCCCTCGTTACCGACACAGCACACTTCTAGCGAGACCCCCAGCAGGTGACGCGCTGATGACCCTGGCGGGCAGCCAACTCCGGAACGCAGTGGAGGGTTCGGCTTCGCGGTTCCCGCGCGCTCGCCGACGGGCAGTTCCCGAACGCGATGACCGCGGTTCATGAAACGACGATCTCGCGCCGCCGGCGGCCGCTCAACGAGTTCTCGCCGTCGTACTGGCCGTTTCTCTGGGGCTCGAGCGCCTAGATCCGCTCCAGCCCCGCGCCGTCGAACAGCGGCTCGATCTCGTGCCGCTCGACGTCGGCGGCCATCTCCTCCTCTGTCGGAGCCGGCCCACCGGCGGCTGCCTCGAGGGTTGGCCTGAGGAGGCGGGCGTCGCTCGACGAGTTGAGGAACAGGCCCGGGCGGCCAAGGACGTAACGCACTGCCCGAACCAGCGCGTCGCCATCGGCCAGCGGCTCATACCAGCTGAACTGCGGCCCCGCTGATTCCAGCCAGCGCCGACGCGCGACCGACTTGATCGTCTGCACCGCCACGCCGCGCTGCTCGCAAACCCCGAGCAGCGCTTCCACGTCAGCCCGGTACCGGTCATCAGACATCACCGCGTAGTTGTAAGGCAAGAGCACCGAGCTGAAGTCGAACCGCTCCAGGCTCCGCAAGTGCATGCCCGCAATCCGCAGTCCGTGCCCGGTCACCCCGATGAACCTGGCGAGCCCCTCGTCTCGGGCCCGGGACAAGGCCTCGACCGCGCCACCCGGGCCGTGGGCCACCTCCCATTCGTCTGGCTCGACGAGGTTGTGGAGCTGGATGAGATCGACGGAGTCGACGCCGAGGCGGGTCAGCGAGAGCTCGAGACTGGCGCGCGCGCTGTCGCCCGAGCGCTCCTCCGTCTTGGTGGCGAGGAAGAACCGTCCCCTGTGCGCTGCCATCCACGGCGCGATCCGAAGTTCTGAGTCGCCATAGGACGCCGCCGTGTCGATGTGATTGACGCCGAACTCAAGCAGCGTCGCCAGGATCTGGTCGGCGCGCTCCTGCCGCATCGACCCCAGCGCCGCCGCGCCGAAAATGACACGGCTGCTCTCATGCCCGGTCCGGCCAAAGGGCGCGCGATCTGTCATAGTCGCAGACTACCCACACCCATAGGCCCTTTGCATCCGCGAGCGGAACTCGCCGCGGTACTGCGCGGGCACGGCGTTGTGCGGGGCGACGTCCTCTTTGACGCCGGGATAGGTGGCAACACCCTTGGACTAATCCGGGCCGAGCTGGAGGCCCCCGCTCGAGGAGCAAGCGGCCAGCGTGACCGCCAGCGCTATCGCGAGCGCTCCCGCGGTCGGGCGCGACTTAGCGGCTTGCCGTGCCAAGCCTTGCGCGCCGAGGCAGATC
>JBKQTJ010000272.1:0-2606 GCA_052143255.1 Streptosporangiaceae bacterium
CCGTCTCAATTGATGTGACGTGCGGGCAGACAGCTGACCTGCGGTGCGTCAACTCGGATGAGCCTGGCCGTGCCTGGCTGTCTCATCGATCACGACGTATTTATCCCGCGGGCGTGACCGGGCCGCAGGGGGCGGAGTCGTGTCCGCACCATGCCCGCAGCACGTCGGCCGCCTCGAAGAGGGTCCCGGTTACGTGATCGGCCGCGCTGACGGCTGGCAGCGGTTCCTCGATGGCGACCCGGAGTGAGCGAATGCCAAGGGATCGCGCCGGGCGGATGTCGCGTACCTCGGAGTTACCTATGACGATGCAGGCATCCAGCGGCACCCCGGCGGCCGCCGCGGCTTTGTCAAACATCCCGGGGTGCGGCTTGCGGACGCCTGCATCGACCGAGGACACAACAGCGTCGATCAGGCCGGCGACGCCGAGCGCCTCGAAGTCGCGCCAGTAGGCTGCGGCGTCTCGCCACACCGCGTTGCTGCAGATCACGCATTTCAAGCCCAGGTTCTCGATGCACTCCAGAAGTTCGCGAGCGCCCGGGAACAGGCCAGTCCTGAGCACGGCAGGGACGCACATCGCGCGGAGTACCGCCGCGATCTCACCGGCACCGTCGCCCAGCCCAAAGCGCCTGAGCGTGCCTCCGGCGTATGCGCCCAGATCCTGTGCAACCTGCGCGTCCAGCCCTGAGCCTGCCCGCTCTAGCGCGGTGAGAACGGCGATGGCATCTTCTGGTGACAGGCCGGGAAACGCCGTGCGCAGCCGACCGCGGCGCCAGGCGAGCTCGTCCGGGGGCGATGGCCACTGATCGGGCCACAATGTGCCCCCGACGTCCACCAGCGCCGCCCGGATCCGCCCAGCATGCCTGGCCATCACTCCTCCTGGGATGAACAGCTATCCCCATGCGCGCAGCAGCCAGTCCTGTCGTATTCCGCTTGCCACGTCGCAAGCCATTTTTCAGTTACCCGGGGAAGGTCCGCTGGCGCCTGGGCCTCCCTGATCACCAGTTCCAGGGCGTTGAGATGCGGTTCTGCCTCGTCGGCGATGCCTGATGTCATCCTGCCGAACAGACCTTTCAGGTGCATGATCACCATCTGGGCGTCGCGGATATCGCTGTCGGCGTGCGATGATCCGGAGCTCTGTACCGGGCGGCGGCTGGTGACGTAGTCGCGGACGGTGGCGTAGGACACGCTCGTCATCATGTGCTCGGCCACGAGGCGATCGAAGATCTCCTTCACCGCGCGCCGAGGGCTTCCTGATCCGTTTGCCTCAGGCAGGAGCATCGCGTCGATCGTGTCCTTGAACGGGGCCAGCTTCGATCGGCGTTCGTAGCTTTTGCGCGGCGCAGGCCACGGCGAGGCCAGTGCCTGGCGGACTGTGCGCCGGTGCACCCCGTGCCTGTCGGCCAGTGCCCTGATCGACAGTCCGCTGTCGCGGGCGTCGCGGCGGATGGCGGCGACCAGGCTGGGCTTGTCGGGGCGGCGTGTCGGGTACCTGGCGGGTGCGCGGCTGCCAGCCTGGCCGGTCAGCGCACGTTCGAGGACCGGCAGGGGCCGGCCGGCCAGGATCGCGAGCCAGTCGAGCCGGATCGTTCCCGCGCTGCCTGGCTCGCGGAGGTAGCGGCGCAGGTAGCCGGGGCGCAGGTGGTTGGCGCGTGCCAGCCGCCGCAGATAGGAGGCAGGGCTCTCGCCGGCCATCGGCCTCGGGCGGATCGGCAGCGGCCGGTGCGGGCCGGCAGCGGGGTTCATCACGCGGTCTTCTTCGATGCCGCAGGGGCGGGCAGAGCAGGCCGGGCCTGGGCGGCGTGGTCAAGGTCGACGGCATCGAGCAGCTTGCGGGTGATCTTCTCGCTGCCGTCCAGGAGGGACTCGATCGCGGCGCCCCGGATCAGGTGGGACAGGCTGCCGATCATGCCCCCGGTGCGCTGGTGCAGATACCGGTCCAGGCCGGTCAGCGTGCCTGGCGGGTGCTCGTGCAGGCGCAGGGTGTCTTCGAGGGTGGCGACCAGGCCTTGCCATTCGGCGGCGTAGGGGAACGGGGCCGCGCGGATCATGGTGAAGCGCCCGGCGATCTGCTGGCCGCGAGTGCCGCAGAACAGCCCCTCGCGCTCGACGTTGATCCCGGCGTAGACAAAGGTGGCCGGGATGCGCTCGGAAAAGTACTTCAGCGTGTCGGATACCTCGGCGCCGTTGCGGGTGGCGAGCTTGAGATTGTGGATCTCATCGACGCATACCACGGTGGTGCGCGCGTCAGTCATCACCCCGCAGACGGCCTCGATGACATCGGTGATGTTCGCCCTCGCCATGACCGGGATGCCGAGGAACCGGGCGAACTCCACGGCCAGCATCCGCGGGGTCGCGGCAGGCGGCACGGTGACATAGACGACCGGGATCCGCTCGCTGCCGGGGTGGCGCCGGTGGTCGATTGCCTCGTGGGTCTTGCCGAACTGGGTGATCGCGGTGGTCTTGCCGGTGCCTGCCGCGCCGGAGACGATCAGGCCGCGGCGGGCGCTGACGGCGTGCCGGTTCAGCAGGGTCAGCCGCCGGCCGGTGTTCACCACGTGCCGCAGCGTCGAGGTGGCGACCACGCCGAGCCGGGTGTGGTAGTCCAG
>JBKQTJ010000273.1:0-21014 GCA_052143255.1 Streptosporangiaceae bacterium
TCCCGAGAGAAATCGCTGAGCAGTACCGAACCAACGACCTTAGTGCCATGAGAACGGGGGCAAGCGGCACGGGGATGTCCGGTTGCGCGATGAACATGGTGCCCGGCTTGGCGATCATCGCCCTGGCCCGCTGGGCGGGCGGCAGGTAGCCGTACTCGGGACGCTCGGCCTCGGCGGCGTCGAGCCGCCCGGCGACGCGGATGGCGCAGTTGGCCAGGATGCGGCGCTCGACCTCGCTGGCAGTCTGCTGCGCGCCGATGAGGATAACGCCGAGTGATCGTCCGCGTTCGGCGACGTCCAGGAGGATCTGCTTGATCGGGCTGTCGCCCTCGCGCGGCGCGTACTTATTCAGCTCGTCCAGGACCACGAACATCAGCGGCCGTGCGGTGCCCTGGCGTTCCTTACGGGCGAACTCGCCGCGCAGGGTGACGCCGACGACGAACCGCTGCGCCCGGTCCGGGAGGTTGTGCAGGTCGACGACCGTCACCTGAGCCCGGGAGGTGGAGATCGACCGCTCGCCGCGGTGGGTGAGGTCACCGCGGATGATGGCCGTGAGCGGCTTCATCGCGGAGCGGAGTCGGCGGAGCAAGGCGTTGATGCTGCCGGTGACCGCGCTGCCGGCCACCCATGTGCCCCGGAGCTGGTCGTCGCCGAGCTCGGCCTCGAGCAGCCCGACCAAGTCGCCGAAGGAGCGGATGATCTTGTCATTGGCCGGATCCACGCCGGTGATCCTGACGGCGCCGTCATTACCGGTGGGCTTGGCGTCGCGGCGGAGCCGGGCCGCGACCTGGCCGATGAGCATCGTGTACTGGGCCCGTTCGTCCTCGGCGTCGGCGAACACGAAGGGCAGCAGCTCGTCTTCGCAGAATTCCGCCAGTGTCCAGTAGAACGGACTGACGGCCTTGTCCCTGGCGGTGACGTCCGGGGTGCCGGCCGGATCGCCCGGTCGCGGCGGAGCGAATACCCTGACGTTCTGGAACGGGGTCGCCGGCAGGCCCAGCGAGCTGTAGCGCGCGCGGTCGTTCGGGGCGAGCCGGGAGTTGGCGTAATCCAGGAAGAGCAGGTCCTCGCCCTTGACGGAGAAGACCAGCATCTTGGTGTTGTGCGCCTCTGCGGCAAGGACGCCGGAGTTCAGGATGGAGTGCAGCAGGAACAGCGCGAAGCTTGTCTTGGTCGCGATTCCTGACACCCCGGAGATCGACACGTGGGCGCCGCGGGTGCCGTCGACGAACTCGAAGTTGATGAAGACCGGCTGGCCGTCGCGGCCGAAGCCGACCGGGACCTTCTGGTCGCCCATCTCGTCGAAGTACAGCGCCTGCTCGCGCTGGTGGCCGGTGGCTCTGCTTACCCGGGCGCCCGGCATCGGCGGAACGTAGATCTCGGGCTCGACCCGGGTTACGGAGACTTGCGCCACCTCGGCAACTTCCGCCGGCAGCGCGCCCTGCTGGATCAGGAACACATCCGAAGCGAACCGGGCACCCTCATGAACTGCTTCGACATTCGTGACGACGCCGGAGACCTGGACGGGCGGCTGGCCGGGGAGGCTGCGGGTGGTGACGACGACGTCGTCGAGCTGGAGGTACTGCTCCGGGCTGATCGCCACCGAGAACTGCAACGGCGTCGCAGCCACAGTCCCGACGACCAGTCCGACTGCGTCGCCGCCGTTCTCGTCTGCGCTGCTCACTGCGCCCTCCGCTGGCCGATCTGCCATGTTTGCGCGTGCCGTCCCCATGTTGACAGCAGTGTTTGCGCCAAGCCCCCTGATTCGGAGTCGTCGGGCGTTAAACCCGCGCCCCTGGTCAGATCAGCCGACGCTGCAGACGCTGGTGGCGTTAAAGGACCAGAGCTATCTGCGTCCAGTGTCCCGCATATAGGCCGGGGCAAGAGCACGTACAAGCCCGGGCCGGACGCTTCCTGCCAGCGCCTTCTCGGCCATCAGCGTGCCAGGGGTTTGCTCGGCCCCGAATTGCGCGTGAAGGAGGTCAAGGCCGACTCGGGTTATCTCACCGACGAGCGGGTCGTTCACCAGCATGCCGAAGGCTTCCGCTGTCTGCACGGCACGGCTGGCTTGCATGAGGCGGATGACATCGCCGGCATCTTTATCAGCTTCCCGGCCGGGCTTAGGGTTCTCGAGCCGGTCGCGGATCTTGAATGCCTTCGCCACGAGCAAGGCCGGCACGCCGGCGACAGCTACGCTTATGGCACGCCCATCATCGGGCTCGAGGCTCGTGATAGTCATAGGCGTGTTATCCGCGATCGCAGTCTCGATTCCCTCTACGCGCCGGAACGATTCTGAGGCGTGCGGCGGCACGTTTGCGGATCGCTTGCCGCTGCCGGCAAGTAGCTCAGGCACGAGCAGATCAACCCTGATCGGCACCCTCTCCACGTTTCCGACCCGGATCAATCGCTGCCAGGTTCCGGGGTTGCGCGGGTCGGCCAGCTCGAATCCGGCGCGGCGCATCGCGTCCTGAATCAGCGGCTCGCCGGCCACCTCGCGAGGGTCCAGGCCAAGGTCCGCATCTGAGGTGAAGGCGGTCCCGGCCAGTGCTGCGTCCGTGCTGTGCAAATGCACCGCCTGCGCCCCGACCAGGATCAGGCGGCTTCTGTGCTCAGCTAGCGCATCCAGTGCGTCAAGCAGGAGCCGCCTGGCTGCCGCATTGAGGCCGGCATCGCCGCTCGCAAAGCCTTCGGGAAGTCGTGCCACTGCGCTAGGCCTCCTCATATCCGGCGTCGCGTCGCCTATGCCATGGCAGCGTCCTCAGGCTTGGCGCCCGCCAATCTGGCTCGTGCGTATGCATGTACTCCAGGACTGGCTCGGCTGCTGCAGGCAGCCGGCCCGGGCCCGCGAGGCAGTCGATTACAAGCTGGCTGAGCGCGACGTTCCAGATCCCGCGGACCCTCCGCCTGCCCGCAAAGACGATGTCGTCGCTCGCGCGCATGAGCACTACGTCACCTCTGTCGGAACGCAACAGTCCCAGGGCGTCGGCGACTTCGTCCGGGGCATGGATCCGTCCAGGCACGTAAAGCATCAACTGCTCGCCGACAGTTAGCGGCGCGACAAAGTCAGCCGCGACGGCTCCCGTTACGGCAGTCTTCGGAGGGACCTGGCCGTCCAGTTCTCGGAGCCGCCGCAGTACATGCTCGATGCCGTTTGGGGCGATCATGGTCACTGATGGGTTGGCGCTCAGCAGGGAGTAGGAGGCAGCGCGGGCGCGCAGGAGGCCCTCCCAGTCGACGTGCCCGATCGCCCGGCCGTCGCGAATGATCAGCGCTTGCTGCTCCATGACCTCAAGAAGGCGCGACGCGTATGGCTGGCTTACCCCTGCGGCCTCGGCCAGGTCGGTCGCCCGGTAGGGAGGCGAAGCGTCCGCCAGGACCCGGACTAGCCGCGCAGCCTTGACGCCCGAGAGCCCGCGCTGCCAAGGCTGTCCGGTACGCGTAGGGTCCTGCTGGCGACCCTGGGTCCGGATGACTACTGCCGGGCGGCTGAGCTTGATGTTGATGTTCCCCGTGAGGTCGAGGTAGCCGACCCGGCGCTGCTCCAGCACCTCCCTCGACTTGCGACTGAGCCATGGCGCCATGACGATGGCCTCGGACCCCGCGTAGATCCTCTGGAGGAGGCTCATCTTCGGCCCCAGGACCCGCTGAGCGTCGGCTGGCGTCACGGATGTACGGGCTGCGATAAGCACCATGTTGCCGCCGGCCTGCGGAGAGTTGATGTCGATTAGCGTGTCGCCTTCCTCGTCCAGGCCGGCGGCCGGTCCTGTACCTGTCGGTCGTTCCTGGACAGTCCACTCGTCGGGCAGAAGATGGCGGAGAACGTCCAACCCAAGGTCCAGAACCTGGCCGGGCTCGGCACGTGGTGGTAGTGCAGGCATGTCAGTGGGCAGCACCATGCTGGCAAGTATGCCAGAAAAGCCAGTATGCCAGCTACTGGCAACATAGAGAATCTGGCATACTTGCCTGAAAGATCAGTAATGACAGCGCTAGTTCTGGAGTCATGACGAGCTTGCAGGACAATATGCGAGGATTAGCCCTCTTGGTATCGCTATGCTGCCGGCGCCTCGTGCTGGATCCTGGCCCCAGGCATCAGCGTCACATCGGAACGGCGGGCGTCGACCTGCGTCTGAGCGTCGCCCTCGTGGAAGGCGAGACCGATTCCCGACAGCCGATCTTCGATCGCGCCGCCCTATCGTCCATAGAGCGGGCGCGACTGTCTCGCTACCGGGACCAGTGCGTTTCCTCCGTGTTGGCAAACTTCGCAACAGAGTCAGGTGATTAGGCGCGCACATCGCTCGGCCCTGTCAGCTACAAGATCAGTAAGCCTGCCAGGCAGGGCGCTGCCGAGCGCCTTGATGCTGGGCTCATCAGCCGCATCCGCGAATGCGCCGGGCGCCCGAACGGCCAGTACGCGAACGCGATCCACCAGTTCGTCGGCCGGAAGCCCCAAGTCCGCTGCTGCACCTGGCCAGCGGTGTCGGACAGGGAAGACGTCGTAGTCTCCGCCGATCTTCATCGCCATGCGGAGCTTCTTCTCGTGAGTCCCGTACGGGAGCGCCGAGGAAACGTCATACAGCGGGGCGAGCCGGACTTGGTCGCCCGCGAGGAGAATCGAGTAGTTCTTGGCATGAGCGTCCGTGCCGCCGATGAGCCAGTTCCAGATCAGCGCGTCTGCAAGACGCCACACGGCCGTATCGCTGGCGCCTGGTGCCATCACTCGCCTCAGCAGCCGGGCTACTTCGCGCGGACCCGGCCCGCCCTCGTTCTGGTACTTGCCCGTAGGCGGCACCGATAGTGCCTGGCACAGGTCCTCCTGATGAACGCGGGTGATACCAGCGCCCACGAAACGCCGGTCGTAGCGCTCAACGACCAGCGCGGATTCGTCTGCGAAGCGCATCACCCGAGTCCGGACCGCCAGGAGCCCGGACCTGCGCGCGGCGTCGAGGCAGAGATGCTCGTTGAGGTCATGATCGTCGAGGCCGGTGATGGCCGGCTTCAGTATGTGCGTCGTTGGCGTGGAGCCCGACGGCACGGCCCATCGCCCGTCTCGGTGCAGAAGCGCGGTCTTGCTCTGAGCTCCCGCCAGGCTGAACTGGCCGGTGAAGTCGCGCCCCCACCACGCCGTGGAGTCCTCCTTAAGCTCGCGAAGCAATTCCGCCACATCGTCATCCGTGAGCCAGGCAAGCTCGCCTGGCCGGCTGAGTGCTTGATCAACTTCGCGAAGCGGCGCGAACTGAACGGAACCCGCGCAGTCCCGGCCGATGGGCGTCGCGAGCAGGGAGAAGGGCGACGATGCCGAGACGTGGAACTGCCGGGCCTAGCGGGCGAGGACTGCGTCGTTGTCGGGTAGCAGGCCCAGCAGCCATGGCATGATAACCCGGTCGGGGTAGGAGAAGATCTGGGTCGGCATCGATACCGAAAGCGGCGTCGCTCCCGGCAGTGACCCGTAAGCCTGGTTGTAATCGAAACGGAGCCTGCTGCCAGGCAAGCGTGTGATCGTGCCGGCAACCCGGTCGCCCAGGATGACGACCAGCGGATCGGTCATGGCGTCCTGAACTCGTCAAGCAGCGCGTCGAGGTCGGTCGAGGCAGCCTCGTGCGGTGGCTGCACGTGCCCCTGCGTGCTCACGTCCAGGGTCAGGTCAAGTGCCTCCAGCAGGCGGAGTACGAGGATCAGCTCGACAGTAGGCTTGCCTGCCTCGAAATAGTTGACCCAGTCGCGGGACACACCTACACGGGTGGCAAGCTCGGCCTGGCTCAGGCCAAGCGCAAGCCTGCGACCGCGAACGGCCGCTGCCAGGTCGTTGATCGAATTCACGCGCATATGCTCGCCGGTCCGAAAGAGCCAAGAATTCGAAATGTAGACGATCGTCTGCAACTCTAGCATGTGGACGATCGTCCGCAACTTGCCGGTGCCGACGGACGTCTACAACTTGCCGACGCCGACGGGTGCCGACAACTGCTAGACAGGCCGCCGATCTCGCTAGTGCGCAGCCTGACGATGGTGACTTCCTATCGGGTTGGGATTAATGTCCTGATAGCAGGTCGGCTGGATGGAATCTGACGTGGAACGCCGCCTGTCATGATCGGGCCCGGTAGGTATTGGCGAGGAGAACTGCAACCATGGCGTATGACATCGCGGCTGACATCCGGCTGGACCCGAGGCTGAAGGCGATCCTGGCGGGCATGCCGCTGGAAGCGGGCAGCGACGTGGATAGCCGCGAGACGCTGCTAGCGGAGGAGAACTCCGACGAGGCACGCAAGCAGGCCGAGTTGTTCAAGTCCTGGATGGACCTGTGCGACACCGAGGAGGCCGCGCCTTCTGCCGGGCTAAAAGTCCACACCGAGAGGGTCGTCTCCGCCCCCGACGGCAACACCATCAACCTGCAGGTGATCCGCCCCGACAACGACGAGACGGTCGCCTGTGTCTACTACATCCACGGCGGCGGCATGACGTCGCTGTCGTGCTACGACGGCATGTACCGCGGCTGGGGGAAGATCATCGCGGCTAACGGCGTAGCCGTGATCATGGTCGATTTCCGCAACGCCGTTGTACCCTCCTCGGTCCCCGAGGTTGCCCCGTTCCCTGCCGGGCTCAACGACTGCGTTTCCGGCCTCAAGTGGGTCGTCGCGAACGCCGAGCACCTCAACATCGACCCGGCCCGAATCATCGTCGCGGGCGAAAGCGGCGGCGGCAACCTGACCCTGGCCACCGGCCTCAAGCTCAAGCAAGATGGCGACCTCGGCCTCATCAAGGGCCTGTACGCGATGTGCCCCTACATCCGCGGCGAATGGCCGGTACCCGACTGCCCTTCGTCCACGGAGAACAACGGCATCCTGCTCGACCTGCACAACAACCGCGGCGCGATCGGCTACGGCATCGAGGCCTTGACCGAGCGCAACCCGCTGGCCTGGCCGTCGTTCGCGACGGCTGCGGACGTCGAGGGTTTCCCACCGACCGTGATCAGCGTCAACGAGTGCGACCCGCTGCGTGATGAGGGCATCAATTTCTACCGTTTGCTGCTGTCCGCCGGCATCCCGGCCCGCTGCCGTCAGGTGATGGGCACTATGCACGGCACAGAGATCTTCGCAATCGCCTGCCCCGAGATCAGCCGCGACACCGCCCGCGACCTTGCGGCCTTCAGCAGGGACGCTAGCGGGCCGCGCTAGGACGCGGGGCACTTGCGGATCGTGGTTCCTACGCGCGCAGTTCCCGGCACAACAACGCGGGCGTTGAGGCCGCGCAGCCGTAGCTCGCGGCCGACTCTGGAGTTGACGAAGCGAAGCGCGTCCTGGCCGAACCGGGCGGCAAACTTCGCGCAGCCCAGGTGCGGCTGGTCAGTGATTTCGAGAACGGCCGAGCCCAGGGCCAGTCGGCTGCCGGGCGGCAGGTTAGCGGTGCTGAGATCGAAGTCGACGTAGAGCTGATCACCGGCTAGCACCCGCCGCCCGGGCTCGCTCGCGATGAGCAGGGCTGTACGGGAGTTCATGACGGTCACCTGCATGCCGGGATGCGACCTTCCATCGGCGGTGCGGCTGCTCCCTCGAACCAGCCAGGTGTCCCCGCTCAGGCCGGCCACAACGTCAAAGGCGGCCTCGGTGAGTACCTCGCGTTCGTCCACGGCCGGGCGGCGCGCGATCAACTCGAGCGTGCCGATGTCTGACGGCGAGCCGCGCACCTCGCCGAGGCCGGCCTCAAGCTCGGCGGTGCTCAGATGCTTCACCACATCATGATGTCGTTCCCAGCGCTCAGAAACGACCCGTTTCCCCGGTGGTGACGTGCGCGCCGCGGTAATGGGCGAGCAGGATGTCGTCGCCGAAATCGCTGCGCGGGCGACGCAGCACCGTGTGCGCGTGGTTGCCGTCACTTGCGGTGTTGTCGTATTCGATCAGCAGGTCGTCGCCCTGCACGCGGTAGTAGTGCTGTGTGCCCGGTGCCAGCGGGCCCTCCCAGGCAAAGTGCAGATCGCCGCGCGCGACGCGGGCGGCTTCCCGCGCGGCCAGATCCGCCGGCAGCCGGTCGAGGTACAGGGCAACGAGCTGCGATAGGAGCGCCCGCGAGGTGGGCCCGAGCGTCGCTGCCGACACGCCGATCGGCGCTACCACGGCTGGCGCCCGCGGGGCGGTCGCGGTACGGATATCGGCCGGTGCGTGGTCAGCTACCACCGCGGCTGAGCGTCCCGCCGGCCCGAGGGCATCCAGCAGGGCCCGGGCGAGATCCTCCTCCGGGGCGAGCGGCCGGGTGACTGCCCGCCCGGCATAACTCACGCAGGCGGGGTTGGCCCCGAGGAAGACCGGCGCCGGCGAGACATCATCGCCGTGCACAGTCATCGTTACCGACAGGTGGTGGCCTTCGAACCGCCATGACCAGGGATCGTCTCCCGCTGGGTTACCGAAGACGGTCACCCAGTAGTCGCCGCTGTGCCGGCCGAGCTCGCCACGCTCCTGGCGGTCAAGCACTTCCTCCAGGGCGACGATGACCATCGCCTGCGCGTAGCAGTGTTCGCTGAGCCCGCTAGCCAGCAGCCGGTGCGCTGCTTTGCGGGCTGCCGGGCTGAGCACCGCCAGGCATGCACCTGGGCGGGGCAGCGGCTGGTACTCCAGCCAGCGCCGCGACGCCTCATCGCTAAAAGGCAGCGCCGCGAGTGCGCGCTGGTCGTCGTCCAGGAGCTCAACCAGCGCGGCCGCGGCCGCCCGCATGGGGGCTGCCGCACCGTCGTTATGCATAGTTCCGGTATATCAGGACAGGCAGGTCGATTCGCGGTCCAAGCCGATCGCGGTGATGGCGCCAACGCGCAGATTGCCCGGCCACGTTTATGCGCGACGCGGGTGCTATACATCTATGGCTTTGTTCGGCATGCTTTGACGAATGAAATGGCGGCATCGAAGGAGCACCGTGACCGAGCAGCCCGGCATCCCCGGCAGCGAAAGCACCGAAACGGAGATCCTGCGGCAGCCGGGGTCCCTGCCCTACCCGGACCTCAAGCCGGGCACAGATACGATCCCGAAGATCGAGCACATTGTCGTCCTGATGATGGAGAACCACTCCTACGACAATAAGCTCGGCATGCTGGGCCGCCCGGGTGCCGACGGCTTCCAGTTAGGCCAGGACGGGAAGCCGACGGCCACCAATCCTTACGCCAACGGCGACATCCAGCACGCATTCGCGATGCCGACGACGTGCCAGCTGCACGGCAAGCCAACTCAGAAATGGCAGCCCAGCCACGCCCAGTTCGCCGGCGGCCGCAACACCGGCTTCGTCGAGTCAGCCAGCGGGCCTGTCTCGATGGGCTACTGGGGGGAGAACGACCAGCCGTTCTACTACTCCTTAGCGCGCCAGTTCCCGATCGCTGACCGCTATTTCTGTTCGCTTCTCGGCCCGACCTTCCCGAACCGGCGGTACCTGATCTCCGCCACCTCACTTGGCATGATCGACGACACTCTTCCCTCGTTTACCGCCTTCCCGCCAAACGGAACCATCTTCAACAAGCTGGCCGACGTCGGGATCACCTGGAAGGACTACTGCTCCACACTTGGCAGCGTCATATCGACCACCGAGCTGTACCCGGAGCTTTATGCGAAGAACGTCGGCACGAACGTCATCGGCATCGACCGGTTCTTCGAGGACGCCGCGGCGGGACAGCTGCCGGGCTTCTCGCTGGTCGAGCCGAACTACCTCCTTGGATCGGAGGAGGACCCGCAGAACATCGCGATCGGCGAGCACTTCGCTGCCAGGGTGATCGACGCGGTCATCGCCGGCCCCGGCTGGGAGCGCACCTTGCTGGTCTGGACCTATGACGAGCACGGCGGCTACTACGATCACGTGCCGCCGCCGGCCGCGATCCCGCCGGACGACATCCCGCCGGACACGCCGGCCGGCGTGCCCGCCTACAACGGATTCGCCCAGTACGGCTTCCGGGTACCGTGCGCGGTGATCTCCCCGTGGGCCAGGCCCGACTACGTCTCGCATCAGATCTTCGACCACACCAGCATCTGCGCGCTGGTCGAGGCCAAGTGGAACCTGCCAGCGATGACCTACCGTGATGCCAACGCCAATGCGATGCTCGACATGCTCGACCTTCAGCAGCCGACCTTCCTGACACCACCAGCACTGGCGCAGCCATTCCTGAACGCTCACCCTCTGGATGCCCTCGAGTGCGAGGTAACGGGACCGGGCACCATACCGCCACCAGGCTCGGTGTCCTCGCCGCCGCCGCACTGATCGAAGACCGCGCCGCTCGGCGAGCGCCGCTTTGCGGCCGGGCGCAAGCGCTCAGCGCCGAGCGAGCGCCTCGGCGTCAGCCAGCGGCCGGTACCGCTCGATCAGGAAGAAGCTCTCGGCTATCTGCACTCCACCCAGCAGAAACAGAGCCTTGCCGAGTAGCAGCTCATCGGAGCCGGATTCCACCCGGACCAGGTAGTCCCGGAGTATGCGCGCGACGTCGTACGCTTTGTTACCCCCGCGGCTGTAATCAAGGAGCGCGCCGCGGCGCTGCAGCTGATCGGCCGCGCTCGGGTCGGCGGGCTCCACCCGGAAGAACGCATACCGCTTGGGCTGGTCGGCGCTAGGCCGGGCGAGCCACTCGTCTCGCAGCCCGTTCCGGGCGACAGGCGTGTTGCAGCCGAACGGCTGGCCGGAGCCGTCCACGTAGAAGGCCTTGATGAACTTGCGGATGCCTAACAGCGCCGCCGCCCGAGGCTGGTTGTAGCCTCGGAACTCAAATCCGGTGAGCGCGGCGACGTTGGGCGGGCTACCCGCGGTGAACAGGCCCGCAAGCTCGCGTTTGGGCTGGCCGGCGAGCTCCAGGAAACGGCCTGACACACTGGCCATGGGATCTCCCTTTCTGCGGGCAGGAGTTAGGTCAGATTCCGTACCGGTGGCGCTGCTCAATCAGGCGCTGGGCGTTGCGCGTCGCCAGCGCCAGGATCGTCTCCATCGGGTTCACCCCGATCGGGCCGGGGAACAGGCTGGCATCGGCCACGAACAGGCCGGGCGTGCCGTGGAAGGCCCCGTAGCTGTCGACGACGCCGCGGCGCGGGTCCTCGCTCATCCGGGCGGTGCCCATCAGGTGGACGGTGAACAGCTCGATCGACTTCTTGTCCACCGGGCGTGCCAGCAGGTCCCGCAGGCCTGCCGGATCGCGTACCTCGGGTGCGCCCTCGAATGGCAGCAGCACCCGCTGTGCGCCCGCGGCAAACATCAGCTCGGCACTGTGCGTGATCCCGCGGATCACGCGGTCGGCGTCGCGGTCGGTGAGCTGGTATGACACCTGGGGGCCTAGGCCGGGAACGGTCCGGACTCGCCCGCAGCCGGTGTCCTCGACCAGGCAGCCGGCCGTCATCATGTGGTTGTAGCCGGCCATGAACTCGCCGAGTTCGCGGCCGTAGCCAGGCAGGGTGGCGGCGATCAGGGATGGCGCAATGTTGACCGCTGTCAGCAGGATGCCGTCTTCCATGAACTCGCGGACCTGATAGGCCTGATGCACGCCGTGCCAGCCGATGACCTCGTCGTCGAACAACGCGATCACCTTCGCGTTGGGGTGCAGGCTGAGATTGCGGCCGAGCTGCCCGGACCGTGACCGCAGCCCTGAGCGGGCCAGCAGTGCGGGCGTCTGTACCGCGCCGCCTGCGACCACGACGGCGGCTGACCGAACCGTCAGGCGCGGGCCCGGCCGTCCGTCTGGGCGCACGAACCGGGCCTCGATGCCGGTGACTGCGCGGCCGGACCGGGTGATCCGCTCGGCCCGGCAGTCTGCGAACAGCCGGGCGCCGCGCTGCAGGGCACGCGGGACGTTGGTGACAAGCATCGAGCGCTTCGCGGCCGTCGGGCAGCCGTTCGTGCAGTTGTTAGTGCCGGCGCAGTGCAGCTGATTCCGCAGGTTCGGGATGACCTTCCAGCCCTTGGCGTCAGCCCCGGCTTTGAGCAACTGCATGTCCTTCCCGATCGTTTCGGGATCCTGCAAGCCGACCGAGATCCGCGACTCGACCTTCGCGAAATAGGGCTCCATGTCTTTCTCGCTGATCCCGGCGACCGCTTCCTCGCCGGCCCATCGCTGCAGCACCTGCGCCGGAGTGCGCCAGGACATGCCGCCATTGACGACGGTCGATCCGCCCACGCACCGACCTTCGGAGAAGAGCACTGGTGGCCTGCCCCTGGCGAATCCGATGCCAGCGTCCCGGTACAGGGTGCGCGCGGCACGGCCGGTCTCGGCGGTGAACGACTCAGTCGGGTGGTACCCGCCTTCCTCGACGATCACGACGTCGATTCCGGCGTCGGAAAGCTCAGCGGCCATCGTCGCCCCGCCGGCCCCCGATCCGACGATCACGACCGCGCAGTCGACGCGAAGGTCCGCGGCGACGTCGCTCTGCCGCGTCAGCCCTGCCGGGACGGCCGTGGGTGCGGTCACTGCCGCTCTTGCCCCTGGCCTGGCGGCCCGCCGGGACCCGGATCAGCTGGGTCAGGTGCCAGCAGCGCGGCCTCGCCGGCCCGGATCTGCGCGCCGTAGGAAGCGAGGCGACGCCGTGACACCGCAGCGATGTAGGCCTGCGGGCGGTAGCCGAGCTGGTCCTTCACCTCAGGCAACTCGTAGTAGCACATGACCACCAGGGCCTTGACTCGCTGGAGTGCGGTGGCGGTCCCGCCGCGCCGCAGGGCGAGCACTGCCCGGAAGTACGCCTCGGCGCCGGCGTTCCCGAGCCGGGTGAACCGCCGTCCGCGCGCCGGCGGGTAGCAGCGAGCCCCTTGATCGAAGACGACGAACGCGGCCTGAACCAGCCGCCGGACACTCGCGGGAACCACGGCTAGCAGCGACTCGAACTCGGCGAGCAGTTCGTCGGTCAGCTCGGCAGTAATATGCTCGCCAGAAATCAGCCCGGGCGGACATACAACCTCGGCGAACCGCGCGACGATCAGGCGCGTCGAAGGCCGGAGCCGCCAGGCCGGGGTCGGGTCCTCGCGCATGACATTCTCCCTGTCGCCCGCGCGTGCACATTGACGGTACATCGCCGGCCGATAGGCGAGAAGCCCGACGGGCCACGGCGGGGCTTCGATGAGCAAGCGCTGATTCGCAAGTCCGCCGCATTTGCGGCCGTACCGTTTCGCAGAGGAAGCTGTGGCCGTGAAGAGTGTCCTGGTGACCGGTGCCTCTACCGGCATCGGAGCGGCCTGCGCACGTCATCTCGATCAGCTCGGGCACCGCGTGTATGCCGGCGTCCGGCGGGAGGAAGACGCCCAGGCCCTGCGCGAGCGCGGGTCCCGGATCGTGCCGGTGTTTCTGGACGTGACCGACCAGGCCCAGGTGAACGCGGTGGCCAGCCGGATCGCCGGGGACGACGCCGGACTCGATGGCATCGTGAACAACGCAGGCATCGCCAAGGGCGGCCCGCTGGAGTACCTGCCGCTGGATATCTGGCGCGAGCAGATGGAGGTGAACGTGCTCGGGCAGGTGGCAGTGACCAAGGCGATGCTGCCATTGATCCGTTCGGCGCGCGGCCGCATCGTCTTCATCGGATCGATCAGCGGCAAGGTCGCCACCATGATGATGGGGCCCTATTGTGCATCGAAGTTCGCTATCGAAGCGATCACCGACTCACTCCGGCACGAGCTGCATCCGTGGCACATCAGCGTCTCGATAGTCGAGCCAGGAGCGATCAAGACGGCTATCTGGGACAAGGGACGGCGAGAGGCTGACGATCTCGAGCGGGACCTTCCCGCAGAGGCGCGCACCCGGTATGCCAGTCACATCGCGGCGATCCGCAAGGGGATCGACCTGCAGGACCGGCACGGCGCAGATCCGCAGCGAGTTGCCGAGGCGGTCGAGCACGCCCTGTTCTCGCCCCGGCCGAAAGCCCGCTATCTCATCGGTACCGACGCGAAGGTGCAAAGCGCCATGGTCCGGTGCCTGCCCGATAGGCCCCTCGCTGCGATCATCCGCAGGTTTGCCGGTCCCTGAAGCCCTGGTCTGGCCAGGCTCAGTGGCCAGGTATCACACCGGCGTAGCCTCGGCGAGCCGCCAGTGACCCCACGGCAGCGGGCGCTCGGTGCCGCAATGCGCGCAGGCGGTTGCCAGCTCTGATCGGTGGGTCGCGCCGCACGTCGTGCAGGTCCGGTCGGCCAGCCCAGCCGTCGGCTCAGTCCGGCTGCCGGCCGGCCGGACGAAAGCCAGGTCGTAACGGCCGCCAGCCGCCAGCCAGGAAGCGCCCTGGGTCTTACCGTCGTTCCCCGTTACCGCTACGCCCTTGCCGAGCGAAATCATCGCCGACGGGAAATTCGTCGCCGCGGCACCGGCGGCGAGCTCCGCCGTGCCTGGGCGCACCACCGCCTGGAGCTGACCGAAGGAGACTCGCACGCAGACCTTCTCCTGCGGCCCGACCGAGACGGCAACGAGTTCCGGCACGGACGGCTGATAGTCGAGCGGGATGTTCCACCGGCTGACCCGGCGGCCACGAGCCTGGTCCGCTGCGGACTGGGCATTCTCGCGCCGCCGGTCCCGCGCTGTGGTGTGGGTGAGGCGCCCGAGCGGCGTCTGCCAGAACGATTCTGTCGCCAGCCGGCGGATGGGAGCATCGTCCCCGGCTGAGGTAGCGGCGAACATCAGCATGGTGGCCGTCAGCGCGGCGTCCAGCAGCAGCTGCTCGTCAAAGGTAGGGTCCGCGCGGCGAAGCACCGCCAGCTCTGCCGGATGCGACCCGGCCGGCGCAGGCCGGGCACCCGATCGGCCACCCGATCGCCGAGCAGCGGCGGCCCGGCGAGGCTGGCCTCGACCCCGGCGCGAGATCGTGACCGCCAGCAGGCGGAGCAGCACGGCGAACAGCAGTACCCAGGCCGCGATGACGACAAGCTCGACAATGCCGAGCGCGGTCAGCCCCCCATGAGATCCACCGGAGGCCGCCAACCTCAGATTCCCGGTCACCACGGCTCCCGCCGCCAGCTGGTGAGAACCCAGTCGTGCCGGCCCGCAGTAACAATGCCCTGGCAGTAGCGGCACGCCCCCTGATCGTCCAGCTCGAGCGGGGCGCCGCAGGACGGGCAGTGGGTTGGCCGGCAGCCCACCCGCCGCGGGCGAGATGGCCGAAGCCGATCGGCCGAACGTCAGGTCCTCCGACCAGGTGCGCATCTCCGGGCCGCCGCGCAGCGTGAGCCCGCCAGGCCCGTGCCGATGACGGAGCTGTACTTGACCGTGCTCCCGCCGAAGGTTGCGAGCCGGACCAGCAGCAGCGGCAGCATGTAGAGGGGCATGAGCACGACAAGGAGCAGCACTACCACGATCCGCAGCAGCGTGAGCGGATTCAGGCAGCCGAGCGCCCCCTGCGCTCCAGCGATTTCGGCGCCGGACTCGCCCACCGGAGCATCGAGCGCGGGACGGTCATGAGCCGTTCGGTGACGGTGTCCTCGTCCCCGGTGGCCGTCACCGCCGCAGCGTAGCAGCGCCAATCCCAGCTTCAACAGGCTAAATGCGGCACCGTGATCGGATGAAAGGCCCGAGCCCGGCAAGCGCGGCGTAGGCATGGACATTCCCGTTCCCTTCTTAATGGGGGGGAACGGCTCCTCTTTTGCTGCTCGGCCACGAAAGGCTCGCCGGGTTTCGGGTGTTGCAAAAGTGGCTAAAGATAGGGCAATAATCGTAGGCCGGCATGTGCCGCGCCCGTGCGGTGCTGAGTTATCGCCTGAGCAAGTCCCTTGCGGAGGGAACGATGTTCGGTCGGCGGAGTCGCCTGGGCGCACGGCGTAAGCGCAGGATGGGGTCAAGGCTCGCGCGCCTGGTTGGCGGCCCACGGCCGCGTCGGCGCGATCGCAGCGGAGTCGATGAGCCGGCGAAATGGCGGTCGCGCCGGTCGCTGCGGATCGTGACCTTTCTGACCGGCCTTGCCGCGCTCATCTTCGTCCTCTGGCTGGCCTGGGTTGCCTACCTTTATTTCGTCCGCAACGGCGCTTCGGGCCTGGCGCTCGACCCGGATCGCCGGTGCGCGGCCCTCGGCTTCTCCTGCGGAATCGCGACCAATGTCCTCGCCTCCGGCGTGCTGGTCGCGCTGGCGTCCGCCTTCGTGCTCTGGCGGCTGTTCGGGTTACAGCGGCGGTACCGGGTCAGGGCACGCGAGGAGTCGCGTGAGCTGGTGCCGACCGCAGGCGCCATCATCGACCAGGTCGTCGGGCGGGACGAGTTGTGCATGGCCGTGATGACGGACCTGCATGACCGCGGCTGCCGCCCGCACGTCATCGTCGGCGGGGTCGGGACCGGCAAGACTGCCGTCCTGGTCAAGCTGACGGAGTTCCTGGCCGACAAGCACGCGATACCGGTGCCGATCCGGCTCCGGGACGCCACTACCGAGCTGGACTTCGAAGCCATGGCGCGGGACCGGTTCCTCAGCGAGGTGAACCCGGGCCTGATCTCCTCCGCGGAGGGCGAGACGATCTGGCGTCGGCTGCGCAAGGACGGCAAGATCATCGTGCTCGCGGACGGCCTGGAAGAGGCCATCGTCGGAACGAGCGCGGAGCCGGAGCGGGACAACATCATCCGCGCGGCCATCAGGCGAGCGCACCAGCAGCACCTGCCGCTGGTTATCGCCTCGCGCCCGCATGACCCGCTCCGGGCGACTGACGCCGCGATCCTGAACCTGGAACCGCTCAGTTACGAGGCGGCGCTGGCCTATATCGGCAGCGACGGCACGAGCGAGGACGAACGCAGGCTTGCCTGGATTGTCGAGACTGCTGACGTCGTCGAGGCGCCGCTGTACCTTCAGATCACCCGTGAGCTGCACGTCAAGGGGCTGCTTGAGCCGACCTCGGCAGGTCAGCAGGGCGTCGTCGACACTCGGGGCGTCGATCGTGCCAAGCTCCGGCTCAGCCTGCTGGAAACCTGGGAGCGCGCGCTCGTTAGCGGCCACCTCCGGGAGGAGATCCCGCTCAACCGGGCCGAACGGCAGGCCGCGCTAGAGCAGATGTCAGCGCTTGCCTGCGCCGGGCTGCGGGACGACCGGCTCGAGGCCGAATTCGAGATCGACCTTGGCACCCGGATCCAGGCGGAGGTGCAGCAGCGGCTCGCCCGGATCGACGAGCAGACCGGCCAGTCTCCCGGAGTGCGGACCATCGACGTGCGCCTGGCGGCGGCGTGGGCGGCCCAGCTGAACCTGGTCGAGGTGCGCGGCAAGAGCGTGAGGTTCCCGCACAGCCTGATGCAGGCTTATCTCGGCTCCCGGCTCCTGGACGTTGCGCTGGCGGATCCTGCCTACCTGGATGGCGCCCTGCGGCATCCGGGGCCAGGCCGGGAGTTCCTGATCGCGCTCGTGCTGCGGTCGCGCTCGGCAGACTGGGCTGCGCGATCCGATCGGGCCGGGCAGCAGGTGTCCTCGCCCGGAGCTGCTGCGCGCGCCCGCCGGTCTCGCCGCGCCAGCATCCAAGAGCCTGCCGCCCAGAAGGAGTACCTTGCGCTGCTGCGGGCCGGCGCGGGCAGCCGTGATGACAACAAGGTTCTGGACATGTACGCGGCGGCGCTGGAGATCGACTGCGTAGCGACCGAGCCCGCGCACCCCGCCATCGCCGCCGAGATCAGGGAACGATGGACCCGGATCCACGCCCAGGACCCCAGAACGCTCGAGGAAGGCAAGCTGGCGCTGGTGCACCGCTTCGGCGAGGCGGCGCGGATGATCGATGAACGACGGCGGCGCGGCGAGCCGCTCCAGGCCAGCCCGGCGTACCCGCAGCTGTACGCGATCGGCTGCGCGGACCGGTCCTATCCGGTCCAGCTCAACGCGGCGCAGGAGATCGGCGTTGGCGGCGAGGCTGCCTACGAGGAACTTCGGCACGTCGTTGCCGCGCCATGCATGGCCTGCGAGGACGAACGGGCCGAGCGTGACCAGCGCCCGGCGGCCGCCGCTGCCCGGCCAGCAGCCCGCCCGGAGCGCACGGCCGAAAGCTCGCGGGCGGCGGTCATCAGTGCCTGGCTGGCTCCGATGCTGGTGGGCTCCATCGGCGGCCGTAGCAGCGCGCCCGCAGACAAGGTCCTCGCCGAGCAGGCGCGGGCCGATCTGGCCCAGTGGCTCCGGCACATCGCGCCGGACGGGCGGCTATCCGGCGAACAGGATCTGCCCATCGCCCTGGAGATCGCGCTCGCGCAAGGATTCAAGTACGCCGCCAACCGGCGTCCGGCTCAGCCCGATGTGCTGCGCGAATCGCGCATGTTCCTGGCTGAGCAAGCGCTCGAGATGCTCAAGAGCGCGCGTTACTGGTTCTCGCAGCTAACGCTTATCCATGCGCTGACCCTGCTGAACCTGTCCGAGTCGAAGCAGCCGTGGGACAAGTACGGGGCCAGGCCTGAAGCGATCGTGCAGCACTGGCTCGACGTCGCCGGACGCGAACGGGCCGATCGCAGCTGGGCGCCCGGCACCCATCACGAGCCGCACCCGTTCGTCACCGAGGCGGCATTTCTCTGCGTGCTGGCGCTGAAGACCGAGCGCCCGCAGCGGTACCTGTGGATCGACGAGACCGGGATCGCCGGTCAGGTGGGCTCCCGGAACCTCAGCCGGGTGGCTCAGCAGCGCCGTCACCGGCTGTGGATTCCGCCGTCCGCGGGCTGGACCGCGCTCAACGGGCGGGCACAGCAGCTTCTCGCTGATGTGCTCCTGCTGCTGAATCTGGCGGATCGGGGAGACCTGCCGCACGAACGCGAACGGCGCCTGCGCCGCTCCAATCGCGGTGACCTGCCGCCGTGCATCACCCATTTCCGGGAAGCGCTCGAGCCGGGCCTGACCGTCGGCACTGCGGTGTCGATCGTGCCCGGTGTCAGCTGCGTGGACGGCTGCGCCTTCGAGCTGTGCCCGTATCCGCCGAAGGGCGGCCAGCCGCGAGTCGAGATGAGCGAGGCATTCTGCCGCCGTCAGCGGACGCTGCTGGCCCGGACGGCTAGCCGTCCGCTGAACCGACAGGCGCCTTGGCAGCAGATGACCGCGGCGCAGCTCAGCCGCTTCTGGGCGGAGATGGCTGATCGCGCCCGCGGCCCGCGCCCCCCGTCCGCCCGTTCCGGCCGGAGCAGTAGCCGCTAGGCTCTGCGTCGCCCGGCGGCCGATCTGACCGAGTGAGCCTCGCCGTCAGAAGAGCTCCACCTTACTCATGCCGGCGACGGCCGACTGGACACAAGCGCTGTCCAGGTGGCCAGGAGTATCACCGCGAGCGTCTCGATGACCAGCGACAGCACCACGAAGGATGCCGTGATGGACTCGTGGAACCCGAATAGCCCGATCGTGAGGCTGATCACGAGCGCCCCGATCGTGCTCGCCGTGAAGCCAGCGGCCAGCACGCCGATGAGCGGCCGCGGCCACAGCGAGAGCAGGGCAGCGAGCGCGACGGCGACTATCGCATCCAGCAGGAAGAACGGACCGTTGGTCGGGATGAACCGGTAGCCCTCCTGCCACAGATGCAGATGGATGTAGCCGATCCAGACGAGCAATGCCGCGCCAGCCAGCCGGGTGAGCAGCGCAGCGGCCCCGCGGCTGGTGCTGCGCGGCCGGGCAGGCGCGTGTAGTGAGGCGAGCTCAGTCAGCCGTCCGGGCACAGTTCTGGTGTTCATGGTGGTGTCCTTTCACCGGACCTGGTATGCGGCAACTGCGCGCTCCAGCAGCGGAGCGGATGCTGTCCACCTCGCTGCTGGAGCTGCGGCCACCACGACGCTCGCGCTCGACTTCCCCTGCACGAAGCACGCCAGCTCGGTGTAGTGGTGCGCGCCGATCTTGGTCACGTAGCTGTCGAGAATGCAGGAGCCCGTGCCGCCGCGGAACCGCACATTGCTCGCTGACGCGATCTCGTGCGCGGTCGAGGCGTCATCGGACCGAAGCAGCCGCAACCGGAGCCGGGGCCAATTCCCTAGGTTCTCGGTACCCTCGCGCGGCGTCGCGTTCAGGTAGAGCAGGTAGCTGCCGCCGCGGCCGAACCGCGCGGCGGACGCCGAGCCAGCGTCCCCGCGGACCGGGTGCAAGCTCGGCGGGTAGGCGAGCACGCCGTCACCGCTCGGCAGCGTGTCCGAGCGCCACCCCGCGGGCGCCGGTGCCGGGACGAGGTCAGGGAACTGGCGCGCTGACCCCAGGCTTCGCCCGCCCGGCCCGGCAGCGACCAGGAACCCGACCGCGGCGCCGGCCGCAGCCAGTACGGCCGTGAGAAGTAGCCATCGCACCGTTATCCGGCGTCGGGCCGATTCGGTAATCATCAGTTCTTCCTCCGCGAATCGTCTAGCGCGGCAGCGCGCGAGGCGGCCCGGGGCCTGCGCACGCGCGCTGCCGGATGCTAGATGTTGCCGTCTCCGTCGCTCGGGCCGCCGTTGTTGTCGCCGTCGTGATCTCCGCCGTTGCCCTGCGGGATCGGGTTAGCTGGCGGCGGAGCCGGGTGGGTAGTGGGCGCAGGCGGCGGCGCCGTGGCCGGAGCCTGCGGCACGGGCGCAGGCGGCGCTGGTGGCTGCGTTGCCGGCGCGGCATGCGAGTGCATCGGATCAGCAGCCGGCTGCGAGGGTTTCGCAGTCGCGGGCTTGAGCGGCGCTGTCGCCGGCGCGGGCGAGTTGGTCTTGTGGTGAGCCGGGCCCGATCCGGTGTGGGCGACGCTGGCGCAGCCCGCGGCTAGCACGGCGAGCAGCACAACGCCGGCCGCCGATCGGTTCAGGGTAGACATGGCTTGTCCTTGTCATTCTCGACTGTTTCCTGGAACCGGCGGCCGCCGTGCGTACATACGTAGATACGCTCAGCGACGGCGGTGGGTTCGATCTGGCGGCGAAGTCCGGCCAATCAGCTGCTGCCTGGCTGATGCCAGGAGGCCGAGTGGCGCCGGACGACGGCGAATCTGGTTCGCTGTACTCCATGACTGCACGTCCAGACGCCGAGGCGGCCGGCCTCGCCGATCCCGCCGGGCCAGCCAACCCGGCTGCTCCGCCGCGGTGGTTCACCGATGCGCTAGCTGCCGACGTTGAGTGCGGCTCGGTCGAGGTCGACGGCACGGCGATCACCTACCGGGCCTGGGGCGAGCCGGGGCAGGCCGGT
>JBKQTJ010000274.1:0-5851 GCA_052143255.1 Streptosporangiaceae bacterium
GGCCGGGTCCACAGGGACCCGGCCCGCTCCGCCGATGGCCGGGACCGCGGACTCGCTCTGGCACTGCTGAGACCTGACTTTTATCACGATCATGGAGTCTTGCCCATCCCGGCTTCCTGACCTGCGGGTTTGGTGCAGTGGAGGATGAGATTTGTGCACTAGCCCTGGGGCCGCATGTTCGTCCGGGACCTAGCAGTGATGTCCTGGCCAACGCCTCAACAACGGCGGCCGAGGTGCGCATCAGTTGTTTGATGAGAGTCAGGTCTGGCACTGGCTGAGACAGCCGGTCAGACAGGCGCTGGAGGTTACCGGTCCCCCGGCAGCCCTACCGAACCGTCGCTGTGCCGGGTAACGAGCCCGTCGTCGATCAGGGCGGCCAGCGCCCGGGCTCGCTGTCCTGAGTCACTCCAGGCACCGGTAAGCGCAGCCGCCGGAACAGGTCCCGGCGCGGCCCGCAGCAGCCTCAGCAGGCTGCCGCGACAGTGCCGATCGCTGCCGTGATAGGCGGGGCCGGCGCGCCGACGGGGCGCTTGCGGACGGCCGCGGGCCAGCCAGGTGCAGTCTCCGGCCACCGGGCAGTCACCGCAGCGGGGCGACGATGCCGAGCAGATGAGTGCGCCAAGCTCCATCACGGCTACTGACCAGCGGGCCGCGAGCCGCCCGTCGGCTGGCAGCAGCGACTCCGCCAGGCGTCGTTCCGCAACGGACGGGGCCGGCCCGGGCACACCCTCGCCAGCGACGAGCCTGGCTAGCACACGCCGGACGTTAGTGTCGAGGACCGCGTTCCGTTCCCCGAAGGCGAAGCTCGCCACCGCCGCTGCCGTGTAGTCGCCGACGCCAGGCAGACCGCGCAGTTGCGCCGCAGAGCCGGGGACCTGGCCGCCGTGCATTTCGGTGATGACGCCGGCCGACGCATGCAAGCGAACAGCCCGCCGCGGATAGCCAAGCCGGTCCCATTGCCGGACCGCGTCGGCCGTGCTTGCCGCCGCCAGCGCGGCCGGGTCCGGCCACCGCTGCAGCCAGGCCGCATGTGCGGGGAGCACCCGGCTGACCGGCGTCTGCTGCAACATGAACTCACTGACCAGGATCGACCACGGCGTAGCGTCCGGCCGACGCCACGGCAGGTTCCTGGCGTGGCCCGCGTACCAGTCCAGGACCAGGCTCTGATAGCTCGACGTCATGGTGCTTCGATCGTCGCACGCGTCGGCGGCAACGAGCCGGACTGGCGCCACCATTGCGGACTGCAGCGACCGCACCATGGCAAGCCGTCGCGAACCTCGCCGGCGGGTGATCCAGGGATCGACACGGGCGGGTCGTTAACAGCGCCCACGCAGTCGTGGCCAATAACTGCGCACGCAGTCGTGGCCGAGCGGCGGGTCTGACCCGGCCACAGCCTGAAGGTCTTGCATACTCAGCGCATGGGCATGACTGCGTTCCGCCAACTCAAGGAACGCCCGGCGGCGATCTTCTGGCGCCGCCGCATCGCGGCCCTGCTCATCGGGCTGTCGGTGCTGGCGTCAGCCTCCTGGGCAGTCGCCGGAACGCTGGGCAGATCAGCCTCGGCGGCCGGCCCGGCGGCAACACGGTCGGTCCAGCCAACGCTGCCAGCCAGGTCGCCTGCGCCGGCACCGTCGGATGCGGGTGGCGTCCTGGCCGGCACCCGTGGCAGCCAGGTAGCCGCCAGCCTGCCATCGACCGGCCCGTCGGCCGGCCGGGCCGGCCGCGCAGGAACGACGGCCGCCAGCGCGACCGGGCGGCATGGCCCTCGCCCCTGCGCGGCGCATGACGTTGTGCTCAGCCTGTTTTCCAGCCAGGCCAGCTACACAGTCCGGCAGACTCCTGCATTCCAGGTCGACGTCGTCTCGACAGCCAGTAAGACCTGCACTTTTGACATCGGCGCCCGGCATGTGCTGCTGCAGATCTCGGCCGGCCCGAACCGCATCTGGACCTCAGCCGACTGCGCCGAAGGTGAGGCTTCGCTAGTCACCAAGCTGTACCGGGGTATTCCCACGGTTGTGCCGATGGCCTGGGACGCCCGGCGGTCCGCACCGCGCTGCCCGGTGCCGGGTCCTCCGGCGCCCGCCGGAAGTTATACCGCGCTCGCGACCGACGGCTCGCTGGTGAGCAACGCGCTGACGTTCCGGATCGGCTGACCACGGCGACCCGTCAGGGATACCGGTCGAGCAGGGCTGATTCGGCCAGCCGGGCCAGGCCCTCGCGGACGCCGGTCGCCGCGCTCCGGTCCATCCCGCCGACTTGCTGCAAGTCCAGGGCACTAGCCGAGAGCAGTTTCTGCAGGCTGCCGAAATGGTCTACCAGCAGGTCCGCAGCCGTGGGATGCAGCCGCGGAATCCGCCGTAGCAGCCGGTAGCCACGGGCGCCCACCCGCCGGTCCAGGCCCTCCCCGGCGCCCGGCCCGATCGCCGCGGCGATGGCCCCCAGGTCCAGCAGTTCGTCGGCGGGCAGCGCCGCGAGCTTGCCCTGCGCATGCGGCGCCGCCGCTGCCGGCGCGTAGTCGCGCAGCAACAGCGCCCGCTCCTCACCCATGCTGGCCACCAGCTCCTCCAGTTGCAAGCCCAGCAGCCCGCCGTCGGTACCCAGCTCGACCAGGTAGCCGGCGATCTCGCGGGTAAGCCGGTCGGCCATCTCGAGCCGCTGGGCCGCCACGGCGATGTCCCTGATGGTGGCGCGATCCTCGATCTCCAGTGCGGTCAGCGCGCTGGCAGCATCATCTGCGCGCCGCTTGTACCGCTCAAGGGTGGCCAGAGCCTGATGCGCCCGCGCCAGCAGGGCAGACGAATCCTCGAGAACGTACCGCTGGCCGGAGGCGAACACGGCGACCGTGCGCATGGACTTGCTGACGGTGATGACGGGGAACCCGGTCTGCTGTGCGACCCGCTCCGCCGTCCGGTGCCTGGTCCCGGACTCCTGCGTGGGCAGGCCCGGATCAGGCACCAGCTGCACCGCAGCGCGCAGAATCCGCTCGCCGTCGCGGTCCAGCACGATGGCGCCGTCCATCTTCGCCAGTTCGCGCAGCCGGGTCGCGGAGAACGGGGCCTCCAGTTCGAAGCCCCCAGAGCAGATGGCCGAGACTACCGCGTCGCAGCCAAGCACGATGAGGGCGCCGGTATTTCCCCGCACGATGCGCTCCAGGCCGTCTCGCAGCGCAGTGCCGGGCGCCACCACGGCGAGGGCAGCACGGCGGCCCTCGTCTCGCCCGTCACTCACCGTACGCACCTGCCTAACGGATCCTGGGTGTCTCCCGGCTGCACCCGTTCCCTGGACCGTGCGCGCACAGCCGATGATCACAGTCTATCGGCGGGTGCGGTAGCAGGCCGGTCAACGTCGGCCAAGGGCCGCGGCCATTGCTGACCGGATATCGGTCACCTCGATCACCTGAAACCCCGGGTCTGCCGCCGGGTTGTGCCCCAGATCGTGGTGTCCGGACGTCGGCGGCAGCACGCCCGACCCGGCCGGGATGATCGCCCGCCTGAACCCCATCCGCGCTGCCTCGGCGATCCGCCGCGGCACGCCGGCAACCCGGCGGATCTCGCCGGCCAGCCCTACCTCGCCGATCGCGACCAGGTCGCCGGGCACGCCCAGGTTCGCAACCGAGCTCGCAACCGCCAGGCCCACCGCCAGGTCGACTGACGGCTCAGTCAGCCGCACGCCGCCCACCGTCGCGGCGAATACGTCGTGCTTCCCGATCTTCATCTCGGCGCGTCGCTGCAGCACCGCGATCATCATGCCAACACGCGCCGAGTCCAAGCCGGAGACGACCCGGCGGGGCGGCTCGACGGCAGCCTCGCAGACGAGCGTCTGCACTTCGGCCACGAGCGGTCTGCGGCCCTCAAGCGTGACGGTGACGCAGGTGCCCGGCACTGGGTCGTGCCGCTCGGACAAGAACAGGCCGCTTGGATCTGGCAGCCCGATCAGGCCGTACTCGCCCAATTCGAAGCAGCCGATCTCGTCCGTCGGTCCGTACCTGTTCTTAACCGCGCGGACCATCCGCAGCTGGCCGCGCGAGTCGCCCTCGAAGTGCAGGACCACATCGACGAGGTGCTCGAGCGTGCGCGGACCTGCCACCGAGCCGTCCTTGGTGACGTGGCCGACCAGCACCGTAGTCAGCGACCGTTGCTTGGCCAGCGCGGTGAGCGCGGCGGTAATCTCACGGACCTGGGTGACACCGCCGGGCACCCCGTCTACGCCGGCCGCGCTGATGGTCTGTACCGAGTCGACGATCAGCAGCGCGGGATCGACAGCCGCAACGTGGCTGAGCAGCGCGCCGAACTCCGTCTCGGCCGCGAGGTACAGGGAGTCACTGACAGCGCCGATACGGTCGGCTCGCAGTCGCACCTGGGCCGTCGATTCCTCGCCGGTCACATACAGCACGCGCCCGGCGGCCGCGGCCAGCGCGCCGGCCTCCAGCAGTAGCGTCGACTTACCCACGCCAGGCTCGCCCGCCAGCAGCACCACTGCGCCGGGCACCAGGCCGCCGCCGAGCACTCGGTCCAGCTCATCCATTCCCGTCGGCCTGGCGCGCGCAGCCAGGGCGTCGACCTCGCCGATCGGCAGCGCCGCTGCGGACGGCTGGCTGGGGCGCTGCACCGCCCTCGCAGTTGGCCAGGTGGTCTCCTCCAGGCGGGCCTCGGCAACGGTGCCCCATGCCGCGCATTCTCCGCACCGGCCCGCCCATTTGCTGCTCCGCCAGCCGCATGCGGAGCACTGGAACATGGCGGCTGTCGCTGTTCTGGCCATGCCCGGACGGTACCCGGGCCCACCGACAGTCGGCCGCCGCCGGGGGGATGGCACCGGGCACTGAGGTGCGGCGGCGGCATAAGCTGGGGGTACCGGCTGACGATCAGGCAGCTGCCCACGAGGGAGCATCGATTGCGCAGGTCACTGAGGTGACAGGCATTAACGTCGCCCTGTCTACCGCGTCGGTGTTCCCGGAGCGGACGCCGGACGCGTTCGAGACCGCGGCCAGGCTCGGCTACGACGCGCTAGAAGTCATGGTCACGACCGACCCGGTCAGCCAGGACGCGGCCGTGCTGCGGAAGCTGTCGGATTATCACGGCATTCCGGTCGTGGCAGTCCATGCGCCGAACCTGCTGATCACCCAGCGCGTCTGGGGACGCGACCCCTGGCTGAAGCTGGCACGCTCGCAAGAGCTGGCCGACTCGCTCGGCGCTGGGATCGTCGTGGTGCACCCGCCATTCCGCTGGCAGCGCGAGTACGCCTCGAACTTCGAGGCCGGCCTCGTCGAGCTGGCCGAGCATGGTGACGTGGCGTTCGCGGTGGAGAACTTGTACCCGTTGCTGCGCGGCGAGTCCGAGGTGGCCGCGTACGCCCCGCACTGGAATCCGGTCGAGATGGAGTCTGCCGCCGCGACGCTGGATGTCTCGCACGCCGCGGTGTCCGGGTCAGACGTGCTCGCCATGGCCGAGGCCCTGGGCGACAGGCTGAAGCATGTGCACCTGGGCGACGGTACGAAGCCCGGCTTGCCAGATGAGCACCTGGTGCCAGGCCGGGGCACTCAGCCGTGTGCCGAACTGCTCGGCTGGCTCAGCCGAACAGGTTACAGCGGGCACGTCGTGCTCGAGGTCAGCACACATCGGGCGGCAACGCTGGGCGATCGCCAGGCTGACCTGGCCGAGTCGCTGGAGTTCGCCAGGCGCCACCTGGCCGGATCACACCCGGCCGGCGCTGGCAGCCGTGTCTAGGCCGAACTTACTTGATCTTGGTGAGGATGCCGGTGGCGCTGACCGTTGGTGATGCTGTTCAGCGGGTGCCAGGCGCCGGGTTGTTACTGGCTACTGGAGGGTGAGGGGGACTGGTGCGCCGAGCAGTT
>JBKQTJ010000275.1:0-24075 GCA_052143255.1 Streptosporangiaceae bacterium
GCCCCGGTGTGGAGTGGGTGACGGCCTGGCCGTCAGTGGAGCGGCACCGAGTTGACTCGGCGTCGGGGTGACACCGATGACGCCAGCCTCCGGTGCCGGGTTGGGCACGATGACACCGAATCCGCACTGGCCGGTCGCGTTGCCGCCGACCTCGTTGGGTCCGGTGTTGGCGTCACCGTACTGATTAGCGGGACTGTTGTTCTGGCAGACGAAGTTGCCCTGGATCACGTTGCCCAGGTCCTCGTTGCCATCGGGGTTGGTGGGGATATTGATGTTCTCGTTCACCACGTTGCCGCCGATGTGATTCCGGAACATGCCCCACCAGCACGAAGTGAGGTTTTTCGCGACCACGTTGCCGCCGACAGTGCTATCCAGGACCGAGCTATACGGCGGGAACCCGTAATCCTCGCCGAAGATCCCCGACGGCGGGTAGCAGTCCGTCGTGCCGCCGCCGCTCACGCTGATGTTCCCGCCGACCGAGTCGTTGTTCAGCACCACGCCGAGCGACTGGTCCTCGACCAGGTTGCCGCGGATGATGTCATGACTGGACAGCGTCGGCACGGTATTGAAGTTGGGATCATCGATGCAGGGGAACGACGGCACCGTGATCGGCCCGGTGAAGCCCCACACGCTCACCGGGATGACATCACAGCCCAGCATCGCGCTGCCATTCTGCTGCACGACCATATTGCCGTCGATGGTTATGCTGGAGTTGTTGAGCCCGTAGACGGCATTCAGGCTCCCGCCCGGCGCAATGGTCAGGTTGCCTTTCACGATGACCGGCCCGGATTGGACCCCGCACGCGCCGGTGATCACGAGGTTGGAGTAAGTACCGGACAGTTCGCCCGGTGAGGCGAGCGTGCCGGTACAGGTGGATGACCCACCATTGCCCCCGGCCGGTGCCGCTGCCGCAACGCCCTGGCCGACCGTCAGGATACCAAGGCAGCTGATCCCGATAAGACAAGATAAAACACGACGAGTTCGATTCAAGGTGTCCGCCTTCCGATAGGACTTCTGCGTCTTTCCGGACATTCTGTCGCTTGATGGGCTACCTGCTCAGACCATGCGCCGCAACGGCTGAGCGCTGACCTTTCCCGGGGCACCTGCCCTTCTGCGGCCGCCCGCGGCGGGCGGCGTGCTGGGTTTGCATCTCTTCCGCCCCAGATTCTGATACATCTGACTGACCCTGCATAGTGGCAGAAATATTGCCATCGCCCGCAGCCGATATCTGCGCCGAGGGCGGCAGATTGGCGATCAGGGCAGATAATTGGCGTGATGTCTATCGGGGCTGAGCCGGACGAAGGTGGCAGGCTCGTAATTGGCCTGCTGGGGCCGGTTGACGTGCACGTCTCTGGTGCGGCAGCCGGCATTTCCCAGCCGGGCCTGAAGATCCTGCTGGCCATGCTGGCGCTGTCTGCTAATCACGTGGTGCCGGTCGCCACGCTCATCTACGCCTTGTGGCAGGAGGACGCCTCCCGGCAGCGGGAAAAGAACCTGCACGTCCAGGTGCACTTGCTGCGTCGCCGCCTGGCCGAGCTTGAGCCGGGGCGCGGCACTTCACGGATCGTCACTGCCCCGCCCGGATACCTGCTGTCGATCGGCGACGGCGAGCTGGACGTCGAGTCGTTTGCCTCGCTGGCCAGGCGCGGGCGCATGCTCGCCGGTACCGGCGACTTCGCCGCGGCCAGCGACGTACTCGGCCAGGCGCTTGGCCTTTGGCGCGGTCCTGCGCTCGGTGACGTGGCCTACAGCAGCCCGCGGCTGGAAGCCGAAGCGGCCGGGCTGGAGGAGCAGCGCCTGGCGGTGCTCGAGGATAAGGCTGACGCTGACCTTGCGGCCGCGCGGCACAGCTACCTGGCGGGTTACCTGCCGGCCATGATCGCGCAGTTCCCGCTCCGGGAACGGCTCCGCGGCCAGCTGATGCTCGCCCTGTACCGGTGCGGCCGTCAGGGTGATGCGCTCAGCGCCTACCGCGACGCTCGCCAGGTGCTCGCCGACGAGCTTGGCCTCGACCCCGGCCCGCAGCTGCAGGCGCTGCATCAGCAAATACTCACGGCCGACCCGCGACTCGCGTTCTCGCCCCCGCGAGCAAGCCAACCAGGTGAGACACCGCGCGAGATCCAGGCTGCCGCGCACGGCGGCCGCGACTCGGCTGCTCCCGCTCCGGCGATGGCATCCGGCCAGCGCGGACAGGCATCCGGGGCACCAGCCGCACATCAGCAGCCGACCGGGACTGGCATTGCCGCGACCATCGTGCCGCGGCAGCCCGGACCGCGCGAGCAGCCCGTCGTGCCGCGGCAGCTGCCCGCGGGAACGATGCACTTCGCCGGCCGGAGCGCAGAACTTGCTGAGCTCGACCGCGTCCTGGGCGAGGCCGATGAGGCAGGCGCCAGCGCGGTGATCCTTATCACGGGTCCCGGCGGCGTCGGCAAGACGGCCCTGGCGCTGCACTGGGCGCATCGCGCCGCGCGCCGTTACCCCGATGGCCAGCTGCACCTGAATCTTCGCGGTTACGATCCGTCCGGCACGCCGGTCAGCTCAGCCGACGCCGTCCGCGCGCTTCTTGACGGCCTCGGAGTGCCGCGTGAGCGGATCCCCGACTCGCTGCAAGCGCGAGCGGGCCTGTACCGCAGCGTGCTGGCCGGCCGGCGGATGCTGGTCTTGCTCGACAACGCCGCAGATGCTGATCAGGTTCGCTCGCAGCTGCCGGGCAGCACTGGCTGCCTGGTCCTGGTGACTAGCCGGTCAGCGCTGGCCGGGCTGGTGGCAGCCGACAGCGCACATCCCGTTCCGCTCGGGCTACTCGGGGACCACGACGCGGAGGCGATGCTCGCCGCCAGGCTCGGTGCGCGCCGGACCCGTGCCGATCCGCCAGCGGTCAGCCTCCTTGTCCGGCTCTGCGGCGGACTGCCACTAGCCCTGGCGATCACTGCCGCGCGGGCAGCGGCCCAGCCTGCACTGCCGCTCTCGGCGCTCGCCGATGAGCTGACAGACGAGCGGCACCGCCTCGATGCCCTCGAGACTGGCGATCAGATGACGAGCCTGCGGGCGGCATTCTCCTGGTCTTGTCGGCAGCTGTCCGATCCCGCCATGCGGATGTTCAGGACGCTCGGCGGGCATCCCGGGCCGGACATCTCGGTGGCCGCGGCCGCGAGCATGACCGGACTGCCCGTGCCGCAGGCTCAGCGCGCCCTCGGTGAGCTGGTTTCCGCGAGCTTGCTGACAGCGCACGCGTCAAACCGTTACGTGCTGCACGACCTGCTGCGCGCCTATGCGGCCGAGCAGCGACCGGGGAGCGGGACCGGATCCGACCGGAGCAGCGCGCAAGGCCGGCTCGTTGACCACTACCTGCACACCGCGTACGCGGGCACGCTGCTGCTTGCGCCGGTCGGGCACCCGATCGTCCTTGATCCGGCAGCACCGGGTGTTCTCCCCGAGCAACTCGCTGACTCAACCGCTGCACTGGCCTGGTTCCGGGCGGAACTGCCAGTTCTGCTTGCCATCGTCGCCCTGGCGGCAGCCGGCGGGCTCGATAAGCAAGCCTGGCAGCTGCCCTGGACGCTGCGGAGCTATCTGGACGCGCAGGGCCTGTGGCGGGACTGGGACGCGGTGAACAAGACGGCGCTCGCCGCCGCCGAGCGGCTCCAGGACCACAACGGCCTGGGCTGGACCCACCACCGGATGGCACAGGTCTGCAGCCTGTCTGGTGCCATTGACGACGGCATCGCCCACAACATGCAGGCCCTGATTGACTTCGGGCGAGCCGGCAATACCGCCGGGCAGGGATCGGCGCGCCTTGGCCTGTGCATCGCGTTCGGCCGGCAAGGCAACCACGAGGAATCCCTTGAGCATGGCGAGCGTGCCCTCGCCTTGTTCCGCGCGGCTGGCGACCGGATCGGCGAGGCGTTCATGCTGCATCTGGTGGGGCTCGAACTGGGTCAGCTGGGCAACGCAGCGCTCGGCCGTGAGCATTGCATGCAGGCGGTTGAGCTGTACGGCGAGCTCGATGACAGTGGCGGCCTGGCCGACGCCTGGCACAGCCTCGGGACGCTGCACAAGCAACTGGGCGAGTATGCGGACGCGATCGCCTGCTTCCACCAGTCGCTGATGCTGTCAGCCAAGATGGGCGACCGATGGGCGCAGGCCTACTGCCTGATCTATGTCGGCGACACCCACGACGCAGCCGGCGACCTGGTCGCGGCTCGCGAGGCCTGGCAGCAGGCCATCGGCATGCTCGGCGATCTGCAGCACCCAGATGCCGACCGGATCCGCGTCCGGCTGGCAGAGATGGCCGGCCCAGCCAGCCAGAATGCCGGTCCCGGCCCGGCCGCCCGCCAGCCCTGAAAGCACAAACAAAGTGTGGGCAAACCGGTGAATGGCAACCTAAACCTGGGTCCGGGACGGCAGTTCCGGGCCCGACCGGGTGGGGGACGTCAGGGATGACGCAGGGTCCCGGAGTTCTGAGCGCCTGCCGGGGCAGCGCTCGGAACTCCGGAACCCTATATGCAGCGAACCCGGTTACCGCATGCGCCGCCGGGCGGCCGCCTAGGCTGTCCTGGTAGTTGATCGGCACTAGCGATCAGCATCCGGGAGATTCTATGGCTATCGCACTTGAGGCCGTCGCCCTGGAGAAACCCGAGGACGTTAACGTCATCGTGGGCCAGGCGCATTTCATCAAAACCGTCGAGGACCTGCATGAGGCCCTCGTCGGCGTGAGTCAGCAGCTGCGGTTCGGGCTGGCATTCTGCGAGGCGTCCGCGGCCCGGCTCATCCGACGATCTGGTAATGATGCCGAGCTGACCAGCCTGGCGGTATCGTCCGCGGCGGCCATCGCGGCCGGCCACACGTTCGTGATCATGCTGCGCGATGGATTCCCCGTCAATGTCCTGAATCAGGTCAAGGCCGTTCCTGAGGTCTGCACCATCTTCTGTGCGACGGCCAATCCCGTCGACATCCTCGTTGCGGTGACCGATCGTGGCCGGGGAGTCGCCGGAGTGATAGACGGGCAGCCGCCAGTCGGCGTCGAAACGGATCAGGACGTGGTCAGCCGGCACCAGTTGCTGCGCGAGATTGGCTACAAGCTGTAGCCCGAAGGCAGCCGCAGACATGACCTTCGGCGGGTCGTTGGTCCCTATCCCGATGACCGGTGGCAGGGACAAATAAGACTGTTGAGGAGGCTGCCGTCGAGGAGGCTGCCAGTGATTACTCGCGATGAAATAGACAAGCTTCGGTGCATTCGCGCACCCGGCGAGAGCGTGCTGTCGCTGTATGTTGCGGTGCCGCTCGACCCGGCGAGCCTGACAGAGGTTCGCGCGCTGGCTAGAGACATGATCCGGGAGGCCGACACGTCCGGCCAGCTGAAGCCCGATGATGAACAAGCCGCCCTGGGCTTGCTAACCGCGCGCGCCAGGGACTCGCTCGGGCAGACCGCAGCGATCTTTGCCTGCGGCGAGCTTGGGCTGCTTGAGCTGGTCCAGCTTCCGGGCCGTATTGCCGATCGAGCCATCATGGCCGTCAGGCCGCATCTACGGCCCCTCCTTGCGGCAATCCAGCGCTGGGCTGATCACCAGATCGCGATCATTGACGGCCGGGACGTCTGGCTGCTGTCAGTGTCCGGGGATCGGATCGACACCGTTGCGCGAGGCCCTGAGCATGACCGCGCTGGCTTCGGCGGATGGTACGGGTTGGAGTCGGGTCACCTTCAGCGGCGGATTACCGAGCTCACCCGGCATCCCTACCGGGAGGCCGCGGCCATGCTGAGCGGCATCGCGCGGGATGCCGGACCGCAGCCGCTCGTGATTGGCGGTCACGCTGACGGCATCAAACGGCTGCTCGCGGAACTGCCGCGAGAGGCGCGCGACAGCTACGCCGGCTGGTTCGCGGCCGACCCGCAAGCGCTGACTCCGGCCAGAGCACGCGAGTTGGCTGCCCCGGTGCTCGCGCACTGGACCGATCAGCGCGAACGGCAGCTAGTCAAGCAGCTCACCGGCCCCGCATCAGGCGTCCGCGCGGCCGTCGGCCTGGAGGCGTGCCTAGCAGCAGTCAACACCGACGCAGTGGACCTGCTGCTTATAGCGGACGCCGAGGTCGTGCCCGGTTATCACTGCGAGCGGTGCGACGCCTTGAGCATCACCGGCAACGAGTGCTGCGATTGGGGCGCTGCGGCGCGCCGCGTTCCCGACCTGCTGGAGGAGATGGCGCTGCGGACGCTGCACGAGGGCGGGGATCTTGTGTCAGCCCGGGTGCTTCCGGCAGTTGCCGCTGCGCGGCTGAGATAACCCAAACGCGCTCAACCACTCAGAGCCACGAACCGGTAGCCATGGCGCCTGAAGAACGCGATGATCTTCGGCAGCGCCAGCGCGGTGGCCGGATTGCCTGCGGGCTGGTTGTGCATCAGGATGACCGGGCGAGTGAGCTTACCGCCCTCTTCCTCGGCCAGCCGGATGATGCGGTGCACCCAGTAGGCAGATGACGAGCCTGCCGCCTTCCAGTCCTCGGTATCGACCGACCAGAGCCACACTGACATGCGGCGGCGGTGCGCCAGGCTGAGCGTGGTGGAGTTGTAAGTGCCGTACGGCGGCCGGAAGACGCACGGTACCGTCCGGGTGAGCTTGCGTTGCTCCGCAGTTGTCTTGTCCAGCTCGGCGGTCTGCTGTGACCGCGTCAGCTTGGCCAGGTCCGGGTGGTCCCACGTGTGATTGCCCAGCGCGAAGCCGTCACGCGCCTCGGCACGGACCTGCTGTGTCCGGGCCGCCATGTTCTGCCCGATGTTGAAGAACGTAGCTGTGACGTGGTTGTGCCTGAGGATCTTCAGGATCGAGGCAGTCGTCTTGCCAGGACCGTCGTCGAAAGTCAGCGCGACCGTCTTGCCCCGGCCTGGTGCGTAGTAGTTCGGTCCGTAGGGCGCTACTGGGCAGCTCGCTGAGACCTGCGGCGCCGCGACGGCGGGCGGAGTCGCCAGCTGCCCGTCCGGCATGCGAGCTGCTGGGCCGGCCGGCCCTTCGCTGCCACCTGGCGGCCGGCCACGTGCAGCTGCCGCCCCGGGCATGGCGAGTGTCAGGCTCAAGGCCGCGGCAAGCGCCATGAGGATGGCGCCTAGCTTTGGTAGGGAATGCATCGCGCGGTCCGATCCTCGGGTCGGTGACCCGGCTCAGTTGCGGATATAGACGGGGGGTGCCCGGAATGGCTACCAGCGTATGGAAGAACTCTGCGATGTCCGTCGGAATGCGCACGCAGCCATGTGAGACCGGCTGCAGTGGCACATAGGCCTCGCCGTGGATCGCGTACGAGGTGCCGATGAAGAAGACTGAGTTATACATCTCGCCGAGCGGCACTGTGATCCAGCCGGGCCGGTAGGCGGTGGTCTCCAAGTTGCCGACAGGAGTTCTGGCGTAGCCGCAGCCACCGGCGGGCGAGCAGTAGTAATAACCGCCACCGGTCGACACGTGACTGATCAGCGAGCAGCTCTGCCTGGTGGCTGGTCATCAGGCCGACCGGGATTCTGGCCTGACCTCTTGCACGAGCCAGCCGTTCCCGTCCGGGTCACAGAACGACAGGAACGAGTTGTAGCTGGCCCGCTGCGGGTCGTGTCCTGGCATCTGGCCGCCCGTCCCGAAGTGAAACACTTCGCTGGCGTCAACGCCTCGGCCGGTGAGCTCGGCACGTGCGTCGTCGATGTCGCTGACGACCAGGTGCAGGCCCTGAAGCGAGCCGGCCCCCTCCGGGTTGCGCATAAGCGTGACCGAGCATGCCGATCCAGGGGGCGTCAACTGAACGATCCGGAAGTCCTCTCCGGCCCGATGGTCGACGTCCAGGCGGAAACCGGCCCGCTCGGTATAGAAGTCCTTGGCCCGGTCCACGTCGGTGACCGGAATGATCACTAGCTCAAGCTTGAAGTCCATGGCAGCCTCCCCATTCCGAAGTGTTACCAGGTGAAACGAGCCACGGCAGGCAGGGTCATCGGTGCCGCGGGGATTATCCGGGCAGCAGCTTGCTGTGGTCCCAGGAGATCACCCGGCGCGGTTCGACGATGTATCCCAGGCGCTTCCGGGCCGCCCTCGCCACATAATCACGCAACGCATCGGCCGCGTCCCCGGCGATGTCGGTGCCCATGACCTCGGTGATTCGGCGCCCGATGTCCTGCACGGCGGCCGGATCCTCGATTGTGACGACGACGCCCTGGATCTGCACGCCCTTCAGGTCGAAGTACTGTTCCCCGGTCTCCACCAGACAGCTGATGCGCGCGTCGCGGGCCAGGTTCAGCGCCTTCTGCGACGTCCGGTAGGTCCAGAACGCTATTTTGCCGTCGACCAGCGTGTAATACATGGTCACCAGGTGCGGCATGCCATCGGGATTGATCGTCGCGAGCTGCACCTTGCGGCAGCCGGCCAGCATGGCCGCGACCTCGTCCGGGGTCATCGTTACCCGGTCACGCTGCTTCACTGTTGTCCTGACCCGAAGCCGATCGTCTCCCCCGCCAGCGCGAGCGTGTCCTCGCAGGCGAACCCGGCGCCGGAGGCGCCGGTTTCGAAACCTGCCAGGGCGCTAGCGATGGCCGACAGGGACCACATCCCGTCCGCTGAGCCGTGCTGGCTGGCCAGGAACGTAGTCCGGATCCGTGGCGGTGCCATGACGGCTGCGACACCGCCGTGTACCACGAAAACTTCCCCGTTGATGGCGGCGGCTGCCGGGCTGCAGAGGTAGGTCACCAGCGGAGCGACGTGCTCGGGCGCGAGCGGGTCGGGCCCGGCGTCCGGCGCAGAGCCCATCAGGTCAGCGGTCATGGCGGTCCGCGCTCGCGGGCAGATGGCATTCGCCCGGACGCCGTACCGTGCGCAGCTGCGCGCGGTGGTAACTGTGAGCGCGGCAATCCCCGCCTTGGCGGCGGAGTAGTTCGGCTGGCCCGGCGAGCCGAGCAGGAACGCCTCTGATGAGGTGTTGACGATCCTGGCGTAGACCGGGCCGGCGGCGAGCTTGCTCTGCTCCCGCCAGTGCGCCGTGGCCAGGCGGCTGGTCAGGAAGTGCCCGCGCAAGTGGGTGCGCAGCACCAGGTCCCATTCCTCCGGCGACATCGAGAAGATCATGCGGTCGCGGAGCACACCGGCGTTGTTGACCAAGATGTCCAGCTGGCCGTACTCGGTCAGGGCAGTGGCGATGAGCGCCTGGGCGGTGGCCCACTCGCCGATGTCGCCGGCGCTGACAACGGCGGTTCCGCCGGCCGTGACGATCTCGGCGGCAACGCCGTCCACGGCTTCTCCCGGCAGGTCGTTCAGCACGATGCGGCCGCCTGCTGCCGCGAGCGCAACCGCCTCTGCCCGGCCAAGTCCCTGCCCGGCGCCGGTCACGATCGCGACGCGGCCGTCGAGCCTCACTTCGTCCGTCATCCGCCAGCTCCTAGTATCCGGGTCCCGACAGCATGCCGCCGTCGACGACGAACTCGCTGCCCGTGCAGTACGAGGACTCATCCGAGGCGAGGTAGACCACCAAGTGAGATACCTCCGATGACTTGGCGAACCTGGAGATCGGCAGCGAGCGCATGAAGCCCTCGCCGTCGCTGATGTCGGTGAAGGACTCGAACGCGGTTGCTGTCATCGTCGTCATGATGCCGCCAGGATGGACCGAGTTGACCCGGATGCCGAACTTGCCGAGTTCCTGCGCGGCCGACCGGGTGATGCCGCGAACTCCGAACTTGCTCGCGCTATACGCCGACATGCCGGCCGCGCCGGTGAAGCCCTCGACCGACGAGATGTTGATGATGGAGCCGCCGCTGGCCGCCGTCATCGGGTCGATGACGCTCTTGATGCCGAGCCATTCGCCGATCAGGTTGACCTCGATAACCTGGCGGAAATCGGCGAGCGGCATGTCGGCGATCTTCGCGTTCTTCAGGATGCCCGCGTTGTTGACCAGGACATTAAGCATGCCGAAGGCGTCGATAGTGGCCGCGACGGCGGCGGCCCAGTCGGCTTCGCTCGTGACATCCTGGTGCAGGTATCGGCAGTTGTCCTCGCCAAGCTCGGCGGCCAGTTCCTTGCCCTTATCGTCGAGCAGGTCACCAAGTACGACCTTGGCGCCCTGAGCCACAAAGTGCCGGGCGTGCGACTTGCCCATGCCCCTTGCGCCGCCGGTGATCAGCGCTACCTTCCCCTCGAGCCGACCCATCGTCACCCCTGGAATCACGCCGCATCCGGACGGCCGCGCGCTTATATGTACCAAACGCTTGCTTGGTCAGCAGGGTAACAGCCGTCTAACGGCGCACGCGAGCAGCCGGACTGATGATCCCGTCGAACAGCAGCCGGAGGAACGCATCGACGACCTGATCGGTGCTGAAGCCACCGGACTGCCGCCAGTTGACGGGCAGCCAGAGGATGTCGCGGAGGAGCCGGTAGGTCAGCTTCACGTCCAGGTCCGGCCGGAACACCCCGGCTGCCTTTCCCCGCTCCAGCTGGGTAATCCAGATCTGCTCTATCTCCCGCAGGTCCTTGCGCAGGTAGGCGAACCGCGGCTGGGTGCTGAAGTAATTCCAGTCGTTCTGCAGCATCGTCAGTGCAGCCCGATGCCGGGCTAGGGTGTGACTACTGGACCGGACGATCCGCTCGATCGCCTCGGCCGGATCAGCCGAGCTCGCCACGGCGCTCCGGTAGTCCGCCAGCACCTCGTCCAGGAATCCGGACAGGATCTCGTCCCCGATCGACTCCTTCGAGTCGAAATGATGGTAGAGGCTGCCCGACAGGATCCCGGCGGCATCGGCGATCTCGCGGACCGTCGTCGCGCGAAAGCCCTTCTGGGCGAACAAGTCGCCGGCCAGCCTGACCATGTCGGCTCGGCGCTGCGACCGGACCGTCCCATTCGCTGTGACGGCGGGCGATTCGTCCCCGTCAGCCGGCTGGCTCTTCCGCGTCGCGCCCACCGCGCCATTATTGCTGGTGGAGAGCTAACCTCCCAAGCGCTTGCTCAACCCACCGGGGGCTCCGCCCTCCGTGAACGCCCCGGAACACCAACCCACGGGGACGCCTCCGTGCACCTCACTGCGTGACCGCGTGGCTGGCGGCCAGCGCCGCACCGACCTGGTCAGCAAACGCACCCGCGACCAGCAGCTGCTCGGGAGTCGGCCGGGCTGTTGGCTCGGCCTGCATCAGGAACCTGCCCTGGAGCCGTCCGCCGCTTTCCACCAGGAGCTCGGTGCTGGCTGGCATGCCGTTCGCCTGGACGTCCCAGGTTTGGCCGCCGACGGTGACCGCGCCGGTCCGCTCCAGCCGCGCTGGCCCGCCCAGGCCAGCGACCCCGTACTGGAACTGGCACGACCGCAGCGCCAGCATCTGAACAAGCCGGCCCGACACCTGGTTGATCAACGACGGCGGGGGGTCGCCCGCTGCCGCAGCGCGCGCGGCGTCGTTAATGCCGGCGAGGTAACCGGACTGCCGACTCGCGGTCGCGTGCTGACGTCGGCCCCAGACCGCGATCTCCGTCACGGCGATGCCGATGAGCAGCAGCAGCACCGTGGTCTCGATGTCGGAGGCGCGGCTGATGCTGAACCGCTCGTACGGCCTGGTCAGGAAGAAGTCGAACCAGATCGCGGCCGAGGCCGCTGCCAGGTAACCGGCTATCCGGCTGCCGGCCGCCGCGACCGCGACCACGATAACGATCAGGGCCAGTGCGGCATCGGTGTTGGCGAAGCTCGACCGGAACGGAACGAGCACTGCCGTGAGGGCGAGCGGGCCGACCAGCCCGGCCGCAACCGCGACCATGTCGCGACTCGGCCGCCACCTGACGTCTGCCGCCGCGTCCGTTGGTGACGCGTCCGGCACCGAGTCCCGGCTGCTCATCACGCCATCCGCCCTGCGCTGGAATCCCTTATGCATCAGGCTAGCCGCAGCCAGCACCAGCTAACCGTGCGCGTGGCGAACTCATACGTTACTCATGCGGCCGGCGCAGGCCGGCGGGCGAGCCAGGCACTGTCCGGGACTAAAGTCTCTACAGGCATGTAGAAGCTCGCCGCGATCCCTGGCGTCATCCGAAGGTAGCCATGAACTCCTTTCTCACCAGCTACGGTTATGCCGCGCTGATCTTGCTCGGCTTCCTCGAGGCGTGCTGTATCCCGATCTCGTCGGAGATAACTTTCGGCTTCGCCGGCGTGCTCGCTTATCAGGGGCATCTGAGCCTGGCGCTCGTCATCGTGGTCGGCAGCCTGGCCGAGCTGGCGGGCTCGTTCGTCTCCTACGGCGTTGGCCGAGTCGCTGAGCGCCCGGTGATCGAGCGGCTGGGCCGCAAGGTACTCATCACTAAGGCGGACATTGACCGGGCCGAGCGGTTCCTGGCCGGCCGGGGCGGGTGGGCCATCCCCGTTGGCCGCATGCTGCCGCTGGTCCGGTCGTTCACCTCGGTAGTGGCGGGCTTCACCGGAGTACCCGCGCTGCGCTTCGGCATCCTCAGCGCGATCGGCACGGTGATCTACGCCAGCGTGATAGCCAGCATCGGCTACGGCGTCGGGTCGGCCTGGCACACCGTCGAGCGGTACATGTCCGTGGCTGGCTACCTGATCGCGGCGGTGGTTGTTGTCGCTGTCGTCATGTTCGTCATCGTCAGGCTGCGCGAGCTGAGGCGCGAGGCTCAGGCGGAACCGCCAGCGCCAGCCGACGAGCCCGTCGGAGAGTGCACGCCACGTGGCTAGCCCGCTGGCCGGCGGTCAATTGCTCGTGCGCGGGTCGCCGAGCATGCGCCGCAGTAGCTGCTCATCGGCGGCCGACAACCCGGACACGAACCGGGCCAGGACTGCCTCCCGGTCCGCCTCCGCCTCCAGCACGCAGCGCATCCGGCGCGCCGCAAGGCCCGGCTCGTCGGCAACCGGAACATAGCTATAGGCGCGCCCCGACCGGAGCCGGGTAAGTACGCCCTTTGCGTACAGCCGGGACAGGATCGTCACCACCGTCGTGTACGCGAGCTCGCCGCCTAGCCGGTCACGCACCTCGCCGGGCGTGAGGGCCGAGCCGGCCGCCTGGAGCACCTCAAGCGCCGCGGCCTCCAGCTGCCCGGCCGCGCGCCGCTGCCCGACCAGCCGCCGGGCTAGGTTGTCCTGGGCCACACGATCAGGCTCCTATCCGGTTCTGGCCTCTACATGATTGTAGATACCAGCGCCACCCGCGGGCGTTCCGGCAGTCGGGCATGACCCACCGTTTGCCATCTACTTGCCTGGTCATCGGCAGTTTGGCCTACCCGAGCAGGCGCTGGGCAAGGCGGCGGCCGGCTGGCCCGATGGCCGCAAGCGTGCCCAGGCATGCCGCCGCCAGGAGTGCGTACGGGACGAAGTCCGAGGTAACCTCGGCGATCGTGCCGCCTGCTGCAGACGCGACGGCCTGGCCGCTCGCCCAGGCCAGGTTGCCGAGGCCGAAGGCCAGCCCCTGATTGAGCTGCATGCGGTCGGCCCCGGCGCTGAGCAGCGTCATCGCCGGAGTGAACAAAGTGCCGTAGGCCGGCATGCCGAGGATAAGCAGCGCGATCAGCCAGGGTGCCGGGGCCAGCACCGGAGCGAGCAGGCTGACGACGACCGCAGCCGTGAGTGAGATTCGCACCGGCATAAGCGGGCCGCGCCGATCGGCTAGCCGCCCCGTCAGCGGCGCCAGGCCTGCCTCGATCGCAGCCGAGGCCAGGAAGGTCGCTCCGATGATCGTGGCATCGACCCCGAGCCGTCCTAGCCGCAGCGGCGCCAGCACGTCGATCACGCCGAAGGCCATCCCGGCCAGCATCGTCAGCCACATCCCGGCGCTGACGTGCAGGTCACGCAGCGCGGGCCAGGCAGCGCTCAGCCCCTGCGGCTCGACTTCATGCGGGCTCGGTACGGCGAAGGCGACGATCATCAGCGCGCCGCCAGCGACTGCGGCGGCGCTGAACGCCGGGCCGGTGCCTACCCTGCTGGCGACCGCGCCGACGACCGGCCCGAGCAGTGCGCCGCCTACCGCCGCGCCCATGGCGTTGCCGAGCAACTCGCCGCGGCGGCCTGACGGGGCCGCGGTGGCAAGCCAGGCCAGCCCCGCCGCCCAGGTACAGGCACCGCCAAGGCCCTGCACGAACCTGGCGGCATCCAGGATCGCCGGTTCTGACGCCCAGCCGAAGACCAGTGTGGACGCACTCATGAGGGACAGGCCGAGCAGCACGACCGCGCGGTCACCGAGCCGCGCCACGAGCAGCCCGCCCGGCAGCGCCCCCACCAGAGTGCCCAGCGGGTAGGCGGCGACCAGGATTCCAGCGCCCGCTTTGGACAAGCTCGCCGTGTGAGCATAGTGCGGCAACAGCGGGGTCAGCGCGGTGAAGAAGATCGTGTCGACGAGCACCAGGGCGCAGACGAACAGCATTAGCCAGCGGACGCGAGACGGCAGGGCTAGCTGGTCAGCTTTCGCCACCTCACTCCGTCCCGGCCTGGCCGACGGTCTGACTGATCATTCAGCCGAGGCTATCGCACCCGGCTCCTGCTACGGCTGGCTGGTCGACAGGCGGCGCCTGGCCAGAACCGCTAGCCGGCTCGTTTCCAGTCGAGCGGCTCCCGGTCCGGATTGACCCAGCGCTCTGGCGCGCTGGCCGGGCTGAGCACGTCGGCCAGCCAGTAGGTCGTGTCCGGGTTCCAGCCGGCCAGCATCGTGACAGCGCCGTCCTTGCCGTTGCGTCCCGGCGCGACCGTCGCCAGCGCCCGGCCCGCCGTGGTGAGGTAGCCGCCGACGGTCAGGTGGACGGCGTCGTAGTCCGCAGCGACAGCGGCGAAATCGGGAACGACCCAGGCGCCAGCCCGGCCAGTCACCCGCCACCAGTCATGCCGCCTGGACTTACTGACATCGACCGGGTAACGCGTTACCAGAGTCACCCAGTCTTGCGGGCCGCGGATCTCGTAGCCACGCACCTGAGCCTCCGGCTCCAGCTGCCAGCAGGCAATCTCGCTCCAGCCTGCCCAGTCTTCGACCAGCTCGAGCCCCACCGCGGGCAACCGCGGCAGCGCTCTGGTAGTAGTCACGAGCCCATTCGCTGCAGGCGAGGACCACCAGTGCCCGCTGTAGGGCGCGGCCGGATCGGCTGGCCTGGCGGCGGCGCCGCGTTCATCCTCGACGGTAGCGGCCCGCCAGGCGGCGAGCCGGTCAGCAGCACCGGACAGCTCGGGCCCGCCATCAGCCCGGGCATCCGGCCATTCCCGGTCCAGTACCTGGATGAACTGCTGGTTGCCTGGCGTCATCGGACTGCGCCACCAGGCCGCCGCGCTCAGTTCGGTCACTGCCCGCGCAACGGGACCAAGTACATCCGCCACGGCGGTGTCGGCCAGCATCTGATCGACTTCGTCTGGCGGCTGCCAGTACATCGCGGCGCCAACCGACGAGCGCATCGGCGCGAGCAGGCTTGTCTCATCGGCCGCGGCCGCGGAGCCGGCCAGGTCCGCCGCGGCGACGAGCGCGCCAAGCTCGGCTGCCAGCAGTTCCGGGCTGGCCTTGCCCCGACCGAACTGCAGCGCATCCCAGCCCGGACTCGCCCGGACCGGGGCGTCCGCGCGCCTCGGGCTAACCAGCTCGAAACAAAGCCGCCGACCCCGCGGTCCGGCGAGCAGGTCCTCCGGCGCATCGGGCCAGGCCATATAGCTACGTTACGTGGGCGGCACGGCGAGCGTGCAGAATACCTCGCGGCGCAGGGCTAGCGCGTTCCCGTCTGACGGGCGCAGTGTGGAGATGCGCGGTGTCGGTCCGCCGCGCCCGCGAACCAGGTCAGGTCGCGGCGCGGACACGGTGCCGAGCAAGTTCCAGCAGAGCCCGAGAGGAGCAGGAACATGCGACGCAGTGCCGACCAGATCCTGACCACGCACACGGGGAGCCTGCCGCGGCCACCGGACCTGGATGCGATGATCGCCGACCGGGAGAACGGCAAGGATGTCGACGCTGCCGCCTTCGCCGAGCGTGTCCGGCGCGCCGTCGCTGACGTCGTGGCCAGTCAGCTCGCCGCGGGCGTGACTGTGGTCGGTGACGGCGAGATGGGTAAGTCCGGTTACTCGACCTACGTCAAGGACAGGCTGAACGGGTTCGGCGGCACCGGGCGCCCGATGGCGTTAACTGAGATGATCGAGTACCCCGAGGTTTTCGAGCACATCGCAGGCGACGAGGCGGTCGGCCGGATGCTGCACCAGCCGGCCTGCGACGGGCCGGTCTCCGTGCGCGACCCGGACGCCGTGCATCGCGACATCGCCAACCTCAAAGCAGCCGTGCAGCAGGCCGAGCCGGCCGACGTGTTCATGAGCGCTGCCTCGCCCGGCGTGATCGCCGCGTTCCTCGCCAACAGCTATTACCCGACCGACGAGGAGTACATCTTCGCGCTGGCGGACGCGATGAAGCCGGAGTACGACGCGATCGCCGCTGCCGGGATCGTGCTGCAGGTTGACTGCCCCGACCTGGCCATGACCAGGGCCATGCTGGGCAACGACCAGCTCACCGACGACGAGTTCCGCGATCAGATCAGGATGCACGTGCGGGCGCTGAATCACGCGCTCCGCGACATCCCGCCCGAGCAGATGCGCATGCATCTGTGCTGGGGCAACGGCGAATGGCCGCACGTCACCGACATCCCGATGGCCTCCATCGTCGACATCGTGCTGGAGGCTCGCCCGGCCGGGCTGTCATTCGAGGCAGCCAACCCGCGGCACGAGCACGAATGGAAGGTGTGGAAGGACGTCCGGCTGCCCGAGGGCAAGGTCCTCATCCCCGGCGTGCTCGATTCCACCACGAACTTCGTCGAGCATCCTGACCTGGTCGCCGAGCGGATCATCAGGTTCGCTGATGTCGTCGGCCGGGAGAACGTGATCGCCGGCAGCGACTGCGGTTTCGGCACTTTTGCCGGGTTCTATTCGGTGAAGCCGAGGGTCACCTGGCTGAAGCTCAACGCCATGGCGGAAGGCGCGGCAATCGCGTCCGATTACTTGTGGAAACGGGGTCGCTCCTAGCTGACTCGCTGCAGCCATTCGCGGTAGCCAGAGGCGAACGGCTCGGCACCCGCGCTGATAGCCTCGTGCAGCCAGGATGCCGCCTGTTCGGCCTGGCTGACCACCTCGTCGGGGTAGCCGTAAGTTACCCGGTGCTCGGCGAACTCGTCCTCGTCCACGACCAGCACCCGCCCGTCGGCCAGCAGCCGGACGACGTCCAGATCGAGGTCGACCATGGTCACTTCGCCGGCGCTTGGCCACTGCGGCGGCGTGGAGATGTCGCAGTAGATCTCGGTCCTGGCCGGCGCCCCGTTGAAAACCGCGGTCCACCATCGCCCGTGCGGAATGAGCGCCGCAGATGGCTGCTCCAAGGCGATCGGCGGCTCGCTGCCCCGGCGGATCGTCGATCCGGCTGGCGCGCCGAGCCAGACGCCGTGCTCGTCCTCGCCGAGATAACGCATGGTCTGGTGCCAGTGCAAGCTGCCGTCATATTTGGTGTAGACCACGCGTACCTCGCGCCCACTCACGAGCCGTACCTTATCGGGACCGCGCTCGCCCGCAAGCCGGGCACACTGGCGAGCTAGATGACCGTTGCCGGGTCAACACCCTTACCGCCTGCGGCGCTGCTCTCGTAGGCCGCGAGCGCGAACCTCAGCACATCGACGGCCTCGTTCGCACTCCATAGCAGCGGGCCCTCGCCGGTGCGCAGCCAGCGCAGCCAGTGGCGGCCAGAGTCGCGGAAGCTGCTCCCCCAGTCGTCGTCCAGCGCGTGATAGCCCCGCATCTCGCCGTCACGGTAGACCTCGAGGCAGGGCTGCTGGATGCCGCGACCGGTGCAGCGATTGACCCGGGCGAAGCCAAGCCGGCCGGTAATCTCCCAGCGCTCATCGTTGGTGTAGTAGTCCGACCGCAGGTACATGTCCACGCCGAGGCTGACGTCCCAGCCGCCGCGGATCCCGTTCTCGTGCTCCCAGGCGATCATCGTCGGCGCGTCCACATCGACGCCAGGCCCGAAGTGAGTGTTGCCGATCCAGGCACGGACTTCCCTGATGGGGCCGAAGAGCCAGATGGCCGTGGAGAGCTTGTGCCAGCCGTCGTCGAACACCATGATGCCGCGGCCCAGCTCCATCTGCTTCATCTGCCATTCGAAGCTGCTGAACGGGACGTCCCAGCCGCCGTTGCCGGTGCCGACCATCTTCATGTGATAGCCGGATACCTCGCCGATCGCGCCGGACTCGACGACATCCTTCAGCTTGCGCAGCGGCTGGTAGAACAGGTAGTTCTCCATCACCCGCAGGACGCGGTCGTTCGCCTTCGCCGCGTCCAGCATCTGCCGGGCGCCGGCCAGGTCGTTGCACATGGGTTTCTGGGCGTTCACATGCCAGCCGTAGCAGAGCAGTTCGCTGATGCCATCGGCGTGCAGCGGAGCTGGCAGCAGGGCCTCCACCGCATCGACAGGCAGGCCGCTGGCCGCGAGTTCCGCGGCCGACGCGAACGTGCGCGCTCCTGGCCAGTCCGCTTGGCGCTGCGCCCGGCGCTCCTCGCTGGGATCGACCAGCGCGACGACTTCAACGTCCGGGTTGCCGAGGTAACCCCTGACGTTGAGGTCATAGATCCGGCCTAGGCCAATGAAGGCCGCGCGCACCGGGCGGCCGTACGGAAGGAAAGGCATTTGCGACCGGTCTCCTCGGGCGGTTGGATGCGGACGCCCGGATCGGAGACCCAGAGCTGGCCTGTTGTGTTCGGCATAGTACCGACTGTCCGTTCCGTGACCCTGCGTTCGGCAAAAACTCACTGTCCGCGGGCGGCCCGACGCGGGCTCGGGCTCAGGGCCCGGGCTCAGGCCCGACCTCCGCCGGTGCTGGCGGCAGGACCGAGATGGCCTGCATGTGACGCCTTGGCAAACGCTGCTCGCTCTAGTTGACAGCGTTTAGCTCAGCATTGCATAATGGCAAATGTAAACAGCGTAAACAGCAGATCGGGCAAGGGGACACTCCAATGACCATCAGCATGCAGACCCTGCAAGACGCGCTCGTCGCCGTGTTTGTCACCATTGGCGTCGCAGTCGCTCTCTCCGTGGCCTTCGCCGCAGCCGGCGCGTACTTCCAGCGCGCCAAGGCCCGCGCCGTCCGCGCCGCTGCCCCCGCGCAGCACCCAACCCAGACTGACAACGCTCGCGAGCTGGTGCTGCGGTAACTAGCCATCCTGAGAGCAGCTGGCGCGAGCCGACCGCGATCACCGAGAGGGACGGCGCCTGAGGGCGCCGCCCCTCTTCGTATGTGGGGGCGCAGGCAGCCGTCCTCAGCGCTCTGGACCGTCACGGAACTTGCAACACTTAGCCAACTGCCTAATACTTAGCCGCATGCCTAATCAAACTGTCATCTGCACCTACCGAGTCAGGCCAGATGCCGAAGGTGCCTTCCTAGAGCTGCTCAGGCGGCATTGGCTCACCCTGCACGAACTCGGCTTCGTGACCGACGAGCCGTCGGTTGTCTACCGCGAGCTCGCCGAACGGCCGACCTATGTCGAGATATTTACCTGGGTAGAAGGCGGCTTCGAGCTGGCTCACGAACACCCCGCAGTGCTGGCCATCTGGGAGCCGATGGATCCGCTGCTTGAGGACCGGGACGGCCAGCCGAAGTGGCAGTTCCCGCACTACCTGCCCGTCACCCTCGGCACGTGACGCAGCGACCACGGGGCCTGACCGAGCTAGATGCCTTCGACGCGGTGTTCGGCGCGCTAGCGCACCGCTCCAGGCGGACGATCCTGTCGGTGCTGCACGCCCGCGGTGGCGAGATGACCTCGGGCGCAATCGCGGCGCGGTTCGAGCATTCCTGGCCAACGACGTCGCAGCACCTGAAGGTGCTGCAGGAGGCCGGCCTGGTGACGATCGAACTGCGCGGCCGGGAGCGCGTGTACCGGCTGGCAACGCAGCGGCTGCTGGCCGTCACGCAAGGCTGGCTCGGCCATTTCGGCTGAGCTCCCCAGCGCCATCCGGTGAAGCACGCCGGGCAGCTGGTTCAGCTGCTCTGCTCCGAAGTATGCCGTAGTCCCATCTCGGCCATGACGATCAGGCTGGCGCGCAAGGACGCAACTCCCTCTGCCGAGAGGCGGCGTTCGAGTTCCTGGTCGACCTCGGCTGCGGCTTCCCAGGCAACCTGGCCCGCGGCTTCGCCGCGCGGCGTCAGCCTCAGCAGCATGCGGCGCCGATCTTCGGTGTCCGGAGTCCGGTCCAGGTAACCGCGCATCACCATGGTGTCGATGAGCAGGCTGACGGCCTGCTTGCTGATGTTCAGCTGCCGGGTGAGATCGGGTAGCGGCGATGCACTGTCATGCACCCGGGCTAGCACCGCGGCGCCGTTACGCGGTAGGTCGTCGAAGCCTGCATCGATGAGCGCCGCACGGATTGCTGCGGAATAGGCCCTGCGAGCACCGCGCAGCAGCCCGGGCACACCCAAGCGCTCCAGCCAGTCATCGGTCATTCGGCCAGATTATTAGTACCAGTTGTTTTGACCGTCAATTTACTTGACTAGCTGCCAGGACGGGCTGCTCCCTGTCACCAGCTGGAACCATTCCAGGGCATCAGCTGGCATTAGCAGAGCATTGCCTGCCTCGACCCTCCCGAGCCGGCCGTTGTTGATCAGCTCGTAGGCCGGAAGCTGTCCCGCCCGAGCTGCCGTAGCGCCTGCTTCATGGTGTCGAACGCGGCGGCGCCGACTTCCTTGCGCCACTCGCGTTCGACCGCCGCGATCGCCAGGCTTGCCGCCTCGGCGGCGGCGTCGCCCCGGTCCGTGCGGGTGACCAGGCGGACCCGCCCGTCGGCCGGGTCACGCCCGCTGCGCACAAAGCCGGACTGCTCCAGCCAGTCGACAAACTCGCCGAGCGCCTGCTTCGTCATGCCCGCGATCCGGGCCAGGTCTGTGATCCGGACGCCCCGCGGCGGGATCATCTGCAGGATCCTCCGGTGGCTTCCGCGCAGCTCGGGGAACACGAGCGCGCCTTGAGCCCGGATGTCGGCGTAAAGCCGTTTGCTCGCCGCTTCCAGCCACCGCGCCAGGTGATCGGGCAGGGCATCTTCGGCAGGGGGCTTGCGGACGGTCATAAGGCTACCTTACTATGGTGGAGATAGACAGGCTACCTTACCGAATGGCGGGCGGACGAAGATGCCGCAGCAAGACGAAGACGCGCTCGGTCTCGCGTCCCTGACCGATGCCAAGCTCGCGGAGGTGGCCAGCGCAGCGGGCGCTCCAGTCGCGCGGCCGGAGGCCACCTTGACGCCGATCGCCTATGACTGGGGCTCGCCCGCAACGGCTGGCCTGTGGCGGGCCGATGTTCGCAGTCAGGGGCAGTCAGGACCGCCGGCCTGCACGTTTTTCGTCAAGCTGGTGCGCGATGTGCGCCTGTGGGCCGGTCTTCGCTTCTTCCCTGACGAAGCGAGCCGGGCGGAGTTCGCCGCGTACTACCCCTGGCACTTTGAGCTGGACATTCACCTGGCCGGCATCGATTCGGCACTGCCGCAGGGCATGCGTACCCCCGTGCTGTACCACGCCAAGACCATCGACACTGACCACATCGCGCTGTGGTGGGAGTTCATCACCGAGCGCTCCGGTCCGTGGCAGCTGGCCGATTACCGGCGTGCCGCCCGGCTGCTCGGGCAGCTAGCCGCGCGCCGCCATGAGGGCGCCGAGATTAACACGGCGCTGCCGGACATCGCGCGCACCGCGCACTCTGGCGGGTCGGCACTGCGGTATTACACCAGCCGCCGCGTCCAGCAGGGACTCCTGCCGGCGCTGCAGGCAGGACAGGTCTGGTCCCATCCGGTTATGCAGGCCGCACTCGACCGCGTGAGCGATCCGGCCCTGCCCGCCGAGCTACTCAGCCTCGGCGCACAGCTGCCGCAAATTCTCGACATGCTGGACGCGCTGCCCAAGACTTACGCTCACGGCGACGCGAGTCCGCAGAATCTCCTGCTGCCCGCGAACGAGCCAGACACCGTTGTCGTCATCGACTGGGGATTCGGGACCCTGCTGCCGGTGGGATTCGATCTCGGCCAGCTGCTGGTGGGCCTGGCGAGCGCCGGGCAGTCCGATCCATTGGAGCTCGCGGCCATCGACGCGGAGATCTTCCCTGCCTACCTCGACGGACTGGCCGCCGAAGACTACAAAGTTGAGCCCGCTCAGGTCCGCGCGGGCTACGTTGGGGGCCTCGCCGCCCGGTCGGCGCTGTGTGCCCTGCCCTTGGAGCAACTCGGCGGGTCCGACCCCGACGGCAAGATCGAGGCCCTGATGACCACCCGGCTGCGGCTGACTCGCGTACTCGTCGATATGGCTCGCGAAGTCTGCCAAGCGACCTGACCTCGCTCACTATCCCGCCAGCTGGGCGGTATGTGCTGGATGGCCCGCATCCGTGGGCTGTCGCCCTCCCGAATATGGCGCGCGAGCGCGCTCGGACGTCTGCGAGGCCACATCGAGGGAAGGGTTGACTACCCGGAGGCTCGATCGAAGAGCCACTGACCTTCATGCCGCCGGAGTGGAGCAACCATGACAGAACCCGCGCCCCGCATCGACTTCGCCGATCTTCCCGCGCCCGAAGAGGGCATCCTGGTGACGCAGTTCATCACCGTCCGGAGTGTTGCGCGGTCGCGGGACTTCTACTCGCGTGTCCTGGGCGGCACGGTCGTCCTAGACGAGAATCCGTGCATCGTCAGGCTGTCCAACTCGTGGATACTCATGAACCCAGGCGGGCCGCCCACTCCCGACAAACCAGGCATCTCGGTGGTCGACTACCAGCCTGGTGACACCACCTCGATATTCCTGAACCTGCGGGTCGCTGATATCCAGGCCTGTTACCAGGCCTGGAAGGAGAAAGGGGCCGAGTTCGTCACGCCGCCCATCGACCGCGAAGCCGAGATCCGCTGCTACATGCGCGACCCGGACGGATATCTCATCGAAGTCGGCCAGTCCACCGGCCTGCTGCACGGCAAGCTTGCCGCGAAGCGGCCGGAGGACCTCCCTGGCTGAAGCCCTGTCACCCGCGCGCGGCCCTGGGCAGACGACGATCCTCGGCAATCGTGCGGCCGGTCCGCGAGCCGCCCCCTGGGATTGCACGGCGCTTGAGGCTTCCTGGCGAGGCGGGAGTGTGGGCATGGGCGCCGACGGGCAGCCTATCGGCAGGCACGCAGGTGCTTCCTGGTACGGCCAGGTCCTTGGGGCAAACCGACATGAGCACCGCCAGGTCGCGCCCGCGGCGGCGGAGGAGAGGCGGTCATCCCGTGCGTTCCGACATCGTTCCCGGCGGCAGCTTCCCCGACTATGCGCTGCCTGACCAGGCCGGCACCGTCCGCACGCTGAGCGAGCTCCAGGGCCGCGACCCGATGATCCTCACGCTCGCGCGCGGCAACTACTGCCCGAAAGAGCACCGCCAGCACCTCGAGCTAGCCGAGCACTACCCGGAGATCGCGGTGGCTTACACGCAGATGGCCACGATCGCCACCGACGACCATCACACGCTGCAGGAGTTCCGCAACTCGGTCGGCGCCCAGTGGACCTTCCTGTCCGATCCCGGCCGGACAATCCAGAAGGACCTCGATATCCAGGAGTACACCGACCCCGAGCACGACCCGATGATCCCGCACACGCTCGTGCTCAAGCCGGGACTGGTCATCCACAGCATCTACAACGGCTACTGGTTCTGGGGCCGCCCGTCGGTCTACGACCTGTGGCGCGACCTGCGTGCGGCCACAAGCGAGATCCGCCCGGACTGGGATCTGAGCACCCCGGGCCTCCGCGAGGCCTGGGACGCCGGTGACTACTCGAAGTTTCACGGATGGGACCGGCGCTCTCCGCAGTCGACGCCGACTTCCTATGAGCCATAGGACAACGGTTGCTATTGCGCCCGCGGGTCCCGGTAACTGCCGGGACTCTCTCCATGCGGCGCCGGTGGTTGCGAGTACCTCGGGGGCTGATCCTGGCTCGTGTCGCTAGCTGGCTCCGCGGGTACACCGTGGCTCATGACGACGCCGGTGTGTGAGTTGGTGGGGTTTGAACGACCGATCGTCCAGGCACCCATGGCCGCGATTCCCCGACTGGCCGCGGCGGTCTCGAACGCCGGCGCGCTCGGCATGGTGACGCTCACGTGGT
>JBKQTJ010000276.1:0-12272 GCA_052143255.1 Streptosporangiaceae bacterium
AGTGGGTGCATCGCGAGCCGATCGACTGAGATCCCCGTCCGGCGGTATACCCGCACTACCCAAAGCTGATCGTCAGCGCCGACCGCCGCCCATAACTGCCGATCCGCGCTCGGGACCAACATCAGGGTCTGCGCCTCAACCGACGCCGGATTCGGCGTTAGGCGCGCTAGAAGCGCCGGAGACGGCGCTGAGCCGCGGATCTCTTCGGCCGCGAAGACATACGAGTCATCAGATGATTATGCGAAGATGCAACACCCTCTATTCACGCATGACCGGGCGGTGGGGCTTGAGGAGTTGTCAGAGGGCCGGATAGCACGGTCGGCCCCGCAGCAGTGAAATTGAGTGCTGGTGCGGCTGGCACCTGGCAGATGGGCTCGGGGAAGCCCGGAGCGCGGTGCGTCAGTTGCCTGTGATGTCGGGCAGCCCTACGGCATGGACGGATCCGTCCACGACCCAGCGAGCTGATCAACGGCAATGTGGCGCTAACTGTGAACTGCCCGGAGTCCGGCCTGCCCACTCGCGGCGCGCCATCAGCAGCCCCACAAGGCAATCGTGTTGCGGAAACCGCAGAACTCTCTGGCAACGCGGCGATTCCAGATCCGATCAGCAAAAAGGGGTGGTGGACCGAGGCTAGGGCGTGATCGCGATGGGCTCTGGGTACTGTCCGACCTTGATTGCCTTGCCGGCCTTGTTGGTGGCTGTACGAATCGGTGTCACCGTATTCGAATTCTCGTTGGTGATGTAGAGGACTTCGCCGCTCCGAGTGATGGCGATACCAAAAGGAGCGTTTCCAACCTTGATTGCCTTGCCGGCCTTGTTGGTGACTGTGCGGATCGGCGTCACCGTGCCCGAGCTTATGTTGACGACGTATGCCAATTTGCCATTCGGCGTGATCGCGATCGCAAACGGGTAGTTCCCGACCTTGATCGCCTTGCCGGCCTTGTTGGTCGCTGTGCGGATCGGTGTCACCGTATTCGAATTAGCGTTCGCCACATAGACGGTTCCACTGTTCGGCGTGATAGCAATTGCCGCTGAGAACCACGGATCCTCCGGGTACTTTGGGAGTTGCCCGACCATGATCGCCTTGCCGGCCTTGTTGGTCGTCGTCCGGATCGGCGTCACCGAGCCCGAGCCAGTAGAGCCAGTGCTGACGACGTAGGCGGTCTTGCCATTCGGCGTGATGGCGATGGCCTCAGGAAATTGCCCGACCTTGATTGCCTTGCCAGCCTTGTTGGTGGCTGTACGAATGGGCGTCACCGTGTTCGAGCCAGTGTTGGCGACGTAGGCGGTCGTGCCGTTCGGCGTGATGGCGATGGCTTGTGGGGACTGCCCAACCTTGATTGCCTTGCCAGCCTTGTTGGTAGCTGTGCGGACCGGCGTCACTGTGCCTGCGCCAGGGTTGACGACGTAGGCGGTCCTGCCGTTCGGCGCGATGGCGATGGCCCCCGGGAACTCGCCGACCTTGATTGCCTTGCCAGCCTTGTTGGTGGCTGTGCGGACCGGCGTCACCGTGCCTGCGCCAGGGTTGACGACGTAGGCGGTCCTGCCGTTTGGGGTGATCGCGATTGCCGCTGCAGGACCAACAGCCTCGGGGAACGGCCCCAGCTTGATTGCCTTGCCAGCCTTGTTGGTGGCCGCTGGGATCGGCGTCATGGTGCCAGAGCCAACGTTGACGACGTACGCCGTGGGCGGAACAGGTGTCCTCGGGATCTGAGCATGCGTAGCAGCCGTTGCTGGCGCAAATCCGCTGACTGCCAGCGCCAGCACGACGCCGCTACCCCCGATGATGCCGTTTCTTATAGCGATACCGTTCACCACGGTCTCTGCACGTCCCCCCGTATTGGCGTTCGGCGCCTTATAACGTTGCGATTACTCTCCCAGCCTTATCGCAGACTGTCACGAGTTCCGTTGAGATCCGGTTGCGGCGATTCAGCCCTTTGGCCGAAGGGTCCTCAGCCTCGATCCACCGCATAAGCCACGTCGAGCTGGGCGAGGCAGCTGTCGTCGACACGACAGAGCAGCCTGATCTGCTGCGTCGGCACGCTGCAGCTGCGGATTGCCGAGGGCGACAATGCCAACCGCGCGGCCGCGCGCGCCGAGCCACCGCGGACATGTCTGCTATGAGCGGGCCCGTGCAGCATGAGCTGGCAGTGGCCGGCGTGCTGCCCGCGCCGTGGGCCTCCGGTCAGCTAAGAAATGCAGCGCGGGCATGCGCATGAGAATGGCCCCTGGATCCCCACGGCTTAGGCCGGCTGGATAGGTGCTTGTTGGTGCTGAGGATTCGGCTTTCGCGGCCAGGTCAGGGCCTCAGAAGAAGATATATCTTGTCATCCATGCACACGAAACATACCTTGATTGTGTCAGGCAACCGCCGCATGCGGGAGTCACGATGCCGGCCAGAGCTGCTCGTCCACGAAGTAGGTAGCCATTATGCCGGCCTGGGCGGAGCACATGAGGTTCCCGGTCAGCTTGATGCTGGCGGTGTGCTGCGCGGCGGCGGCTCTGGCGGGGTGCGGGTCTGGCAGCGGCCCGGATGCACTGACTGCACCCATACGCGTCGTCCGCACCTCTGCCGGGACGGTACCGCGAGCTGGGCAGCGGGCCAGCGCTGCTGCTCATCGTGGGAGCGGGCGCATCCATGGACTTCTGGCCGCCGAGTTTCGTCGACGCCCTCGCCGCCCATCACACGGTTGTGGTCTTCGACAACGCCGGGGTCGGCCGGACCTCTGCGGTCTCGGCGCCGGCTTCGCTGAGCATCGCAGCCATGGCCAGCCAGACAAGCGCCCTGATTTCCACGCTTCGGTTACGCCGCCCGGCCGTGCTCGGATGGTCAATGGGAGGCATGATCGCGCAGGATCTGACTGTCACCCATCCGGCCCAGGTAAGCCGGCTTATCCTGGCCGCTACCACAGTAGGGACCGGGAAGGCGCTGCCCCTGCCGTCCTACACTGCCGCCGTGTTCTCCCTGAGTCCCGCGAAGCAAGCGGCCGTGCTCTTCCCGGCGAATCAGGCCGCCGCAGCCCGTGCTTACCTCAACGCCATTCTGCAGTACCCGGGCTCCTACGGGCCATCCGCCGCCATATCTCGCAGCCAGGTGCTCGCCGTTGACCGATGGCTGGCAGGACAGGACGCAGCGGGCCGACTGGCAGGAGATATCCGGGTGCCCACGCTGGTCGCCGGCGGAACCCGGGATCAGTTCATGCCGTTGGCCAACGACCGGCTCCTGGCCAGGACCGTGCCCGGCGCGAAGCTGCTTCTCTTTGACGATGCCGGCCATGCCTTCTGGGCCCAGCACGCGGCGAGCTTCATCCGAGCCGTCGACACCTTTGCAGGCTGAAAACCGCACAGGCTCAGGCGTGCGTCAAACCCGGCGAGCTCCAAACCGTCTCGCCAGTCCTGATGACGCAGAACAAGGCGTTCTGCGCAGTCCGATCGCACCAGACGCTCGCTCGATGCGCGGCACATGGTCGGCGTTCGGCATCTGATGAGCGCCGACGGTGCCGGGTGGCGGGCAGCCACAATCGACAGCCGTTGCTCAGCGCGGCGACTAATCATGCGCATCACCGGATGACCATGCACTGAGCCGACGACCGCATATTATGCAGAGTCGCGCATTAGGCAGTCGGCGCAGCACGCCCTTGGAACGTCACGATCCCCAGTGGCAGCGAGGGCATCGTTCGGCAGCCGATAACGGCAACTCCTTCGAAGAAAGGGCGAGGTGGCGGTTCCCTGCACTGATGCCCAGGCCAGAACTCAGGTTCGAGAGTGAGAGCGGGAGCCAATGTGCACAGTCTCTGAGCGAGTGTGGGAGCCAAAGTGGGAGCCAACGTGCGCAGTCACCGAGCGATCGCGGGCGACATCAGGCAACGCCAAGCAACAGTGGCGCCTGCCCAGATGGCTCACAGAGGACTGACAATACATTCGAAAAATAGCTGTCGGGATGGCGGGATTCGAACCCGCGGCCTCCTGCTCCCAAAGCAGGCGCGCTAACCAAGCTGCGCTACATCCCGGCCCCGCCGACGCTGGCCAGTCCAACCAGCAGCTCTTTGCGGCACTGCGCAAGTGTACGGGAGGTATGGGTACTCTGGACAACAGCTATCCCTACCGTGCCGGGGCTGGCGACGAGGACCCCGTTCGCTGCCCTATCCAGGGAACCGGTGAGAACATCGGCGGTATGGGACGCGGCAGGGACGACAAGCTTGCGCAGTACCAGGCCAAGCGTGACTTCACCCGCACACCGGAGCCGGGCGGCCGGGATCCGGGCGCTGCCCCCGGTCAGGACGGCATCACCGGCCAGCGGCTGCGGTTCGTGGTTCAGCGGCACCGCGCCCGGCGGCGGCATTACGACCTGCGGTTCGAGATGAATGGCGTGCTGGCTAGCTGGGCGGTGCCTAACGGGCCGACCCTGGACCCGGCGGTCAAGCGGCTCGCGGTGCACGTCGAAGACCATCCGATCGAGTACATCGACTTCGAAGGCGTCATTCCGTCTGGCGAGTACGGCGGCGGCGATGTCATTGTCTGGGACACCGGCACCTGGGAGCCGCATAACACCGACGATCCCGCCGCGGCCGTGGCGGCTGGCGAACTCCACGCCGACGTCTACGGCCAGAAGCTGAAAGGCAAGCTAGTCCTCATCCGCCGGGGCAAGCGCGGCGCGGAACAAGATGAATGGCTGCTGCTGCACAAGAAGGACGACTTCGCGGTCAGTGGCTGGGACCCCGAGGATCATCCGAGATCGGTGCTCACCGGACGCACGAACGACGAGGTGAAAGCTGATCCAGACCGGATCTGGCGCTCCGATCTACCCGCCGCGGAGGCTTCGATCGAGCTGCGGCCGAGACCGATCGCCGGACCGGCCGAGGCCGACCTCGACGCCCTGAACGAGCTGGGCGGAGCGGGGACTTGGGAGGTATTCGGCCGTCGGCTGCGGCTGACGAACCTGGACAAGGAGCTGTTCCCAGGGCGTCGCGGCGAGCCGCCTGTGAGCAAGCGTGACCTCATCAGGTACTCCGCCCAGATCGCGCCGGTCATCCTGCCGTACTTGGCTGGCAGGCCGCTGAACATGCACCGGTTCCCTGGCGGCGCGGGCGAAGCCGGCTTCTGGAACAAGCAGCTCCCGCAGCACGCACCGGACTGGCTGCCCCGGTGGGACAACCCCGACGCCGAGCCCGGCAAGACCACTACCTACCTCGTCGTCGACGAGGCGGCCGCTCTGGTCTGGGCGGCTAACTTCGGCGCGCTTGAATGGCACGCCTGGACCTCGCGGGCTGAACACCCGGACAACCCCAGTTACGCGCTGATCGACATCGATCCGGGCTCGGCTACAACATGGGACGAAATCCTGGTCCTGGCCCGCTTGCACCGGACCGCGCTCGAGCATCTGCACGTGCGGGCACAACCCAAGGTAACGGGGCGCCGCGGGGTTCAGATCTGGATTCCAGTGCGGGGCGGCCTTAGCTATCAGGACACCCGCACGTGGGTCGCGGACCTATCCAAGACAATCGGCTCGATCGTGCCGGAACTGGTCAGCTGGAAGTGGGACGTAACCGAACGCCAGGGCCTGGCCAGGCTCGACTACACGCAGAACGTCAGCAACAAGACGCTGGTTGCCCCATACAGTCCGCGCGCGGCCCAGGGTGCGGCGGTGTCCGCGCCGATAGACTGGGCAGAACTCGACGACCCGTCGCTGCGCCCGGACGGTTTCACGATCCGGACGATCCTGGCTCGGGTGGCGGAGCGGGGCGACCTGTTCCGGACCGTGCTCGGCGAGGGACAAGACCTGCCGGCCCTCCAATAGCCGTGGCCGCCGGGGCACGGGTGTCCGTCTGCGCGTCCGGGCTGAGCAGCTAGCTCCGCGGACCCGGTACGCTACCGGTGGCGGTCGCCGTCAAGCGGGCGTAGCTCAATGGCAGAGCCCCAGCCTTCCAAGCTGGTCATGAGGGTTCGATTCCCTTCGCCCGCTCCAATCCGAAACCGCAGGTCAGAGCCGTTGCGACGCCGTTGCTGGCAGGCGTCAGTCTGACGACTTGCGTCATTCGGGTGCTACACCACCGCTACCAGCGAACTCCTTGTGGACAGCCCGCGGCCTTAGCAGCGAGTTTCCTGAGCCAGGTAGGCCCGCCGTAGTTGATGTAGTTGAGGGCGGTTGATCGCAGCGCTGACGGATAGATGCTGCCCTCGGCGATCATGCCGTCATAACTTGGGGCGTCATCTCGCTTAACAGAGACGACTTCCGTGCCCTTCAAATCAGCGACCAGGCCTTCGGTGTAGTCCGTCCCGCCGGCGCATTGCGGGCCAACAGATGTGCAGTGGATAACCGAATACACGCGCAGCCGCCGACCGATGCGGGCGGCGCCAAGAACGGCTATGGGGCAGCCGACCCTGGCGTAGCCATCGGCGAGCCAGAGCCGTGTGCGGTAGTAATGCATAACTGCTGCTCGTTGCGCTGCGGTGACATGAGCATTTGTCACCGGGCCGCTCGACCCGGAGCACGCGCTCGTCATCATCAGGACCGCTAGGACGCTGGTAGCTAGCAGCGAACTTCGAGCCCGCTTGCCGCGCCTCTGCTGAGTGGGCTGTGGGCGAGGATCAGCGCAGGACACACGTCGAGGTTACGGCCTGTCAGAGCGACTCATCCAGGTATCTGTCGGTATCGGTGGTGCGAACGGAAGGACCGGCCAGCCTGGCCTGAGACGGAAGAGGTCCCAAGGCGGCTGTTGCAGCAATCGGATCGCGAGGCTTGCTAGGCGCGGCTCGTCGGTGCAAAGGCTTGACGTGCGCCTCTGCTGACTCCGCTACGGAAGCAGCGCCAGCGCGTCGACGTGACTCGGTCGGACCACACTGAAATGCCGCCGATCCAGAGTGGCCACTTCGGTTAGCATCAGCCTCTCGGCGATGGCAACTACCGACGCGTCAGTAGTTCCCAGACGTAGGCTCGCATACTCAGACACCAGATCGGCCATCCGAGCGTAATCCACAGCAGTTAGGTCGACGGGCAAGAAATCACCCTCGGCTAGTGAGCGCAGGAATAGCGATTCCACCTTGGCGCCAGCCTCACGAGCGAGCAGAAAGCCAACCTCCGCAACCACCGTGGCTGGGACCAGCAGCTGCCTACCAGCCGCGTGCAGGATATTGAATAAGTCCACACAAGCCAGGTGATCATTGTCATTGGAGAGAGCCGCCGCCACGAGCGGCCCCGTGTCGCAGACGATCACGCTGAGCGGCCGAACCCGTCTGCAAGTAGATCCTCGGCTCGAGCTGCCACGTCAGTCCTGCTCCCGCGCCCCGCGGCAAACCATGCCGGAGGCCAGGTCCGGTCCCTCACAGACCGCAAGTGGCTGCGTACCTCATCGAGGACGGTCGGCACCTCCTCCTCTGGCAGCTCTCCCACCAGGCGGAGCAGTTCATCCCGCTGCGCGCTCATAGCGCAAGTGTACTGAACTGGCGGCAGCCGGCACGGGCCACACACGGGCCATACCCCAGGGATCTTCGCGGACTGTAGCGGCGACTCACGAGCACCCAAAGCCCAAAGCCAGCAGCGACTTCGCCGCAGGTCAGGCATGCAGTAACCCCACCGACCTTCCAAGCTGGTCATGAGGGTTCGATTCCCTTCGCCCGCTCTGAATCATCCGAGGTCAGCGGCTTGTAACGATGTCGCTTCCTCAGACGACGGTCTTCTGCTCCGTGCGTGCCCGTTCGTGCCCGATTGCGGCCTTCGGTGGCGCCCGGCTTCCCCGCTAGGTGACCCGGGGATCAAACAGCAAAGCGAATCGCGCAGCCCAGCGCACTTCGACGTCCTCATCCTCTGCCGCCGCAGCGGACAGAGCAGCGCCGACAGCTGGATCATGCGCGACCGGAAGCAAACGTGCGCACGCGATCGAACGGCGCGTGAGTTGCTGAGGCTCATGCTCAAGCCGTTCCAAGAGTGCGGGTACAGCCCGGCGGTCGCCCATCGCTCCCTGACCTATTGCCTTGAGGGCGTCGTACCGGTCGTGCGGATACGCGCTAGTGAGGGCGGCAAAGAGCCGGTCAGTTACCGTCCCATCGGGCTGCACGTACCACGCGCCCGGATCGACACCATGCCCGTCGGCGGCATGGTCGAACGGACCCGGAACGCTAGGAATCCTTCGAGCCCATTGGACAGCAGGATCAAGTTGATGGCCCGGATCATCGAGGGCCGCCCTGATGGCCGGAAGCGCGTAGCGGCGGACCGCACTGACCACAACCGCGGCGATTGCTGCGGTGGGCTTCCCGGCCAACACCTCCCAGAAACCGCTCTCAGGAAACTCTTGCGCCGGCATAAGCGCAAACAACTGTTTCCCGCCCATGCAAGGCGCGGCAACCATCATCCGGAAGTCCACGCACTCCTTTGTGCTGTAGCGCGACTTCTGCGCGTAGACATAGCCACGATGATCGCCGCTAGTAATTCTGAAGTCCCGGAACGTCCCGGTGAACCCCGCCCTGCGGAGTGCCGGAGCAACCTCCGTACGCATCATCTGCTCGAACACACGCTGCGCGGTAGGCGGGCGACTCTCCAAGGTATCTGCCGTGCGTTGCGCCACTGTGTCACCTGCCGTGCCTGCCATGGCCATTATGGCCAGAATCATGCCACCCATGCACGTCGGCCGGGCCTTGACGGAGTGCGAGCCCGACCCGTACCCGGTCGGGCAGTCAGGTGTCCAAGCCGACGTGCTGGACGCTGATGACCTCTTGACCTTGATGAACGGATACCGAGTACCAGATCGTCACGTCGTCGGCAGGCAGGTGCAGCTCGTAAGCCCCAGGCAGCGGATCGTCGGTCGGAAAAGGATCCGCGAGCGTCGGGACTGGCTCGTCAAGCAAGTGGAATATCGTACGCTGAACCGTCCAGCGCAGCGGCTGCGGCAGGGCCTCGATCTCCTGCCAGGAGGTGCCAGGGAAGCGGACGAGGCGATCACTCACTGATTCCCCACGCGTCAGCTAGCTGACTGCGCGTGAACGTAGGAGCTTCGTCGCCTGGACCGGGATCCCCCTTAATACGCGTCCAGGCCACGCCTCGCCCGACCTCGCGCCGCAACCGCCTCAGCTCGGCCTTGAGCGCATCCAGCTCGGTACGGGGAACGCTGACCATCTCGGATGCACCTGCGCTCATATGCAGCTCCCTTCGGCTTCGGCCTTGCACAAAGTCTAGGTTGATCACCGGACCGAGAGTCACGTGGCGACACTGATTCAGCTCAGATGGCGTGCCCGTCGCGTGCCCGACGGCGGCCAGTCCGCCGGACACTAGCCTCGATCCACCGCGTGACGCTAAGGAGTTGAGATCGGCGGGTGGCGCGCCCAGGTGACCATCGGCGACCCATCGCCGCTGCCCGCCGAACCGACTGCACCGTGACAGGCGACGTCTTCGCCCTGCCACCTGGCCAATAAGAACCAAGCGCTACCGGCCGCCAGCTTTACCGAACAGACCAGCGGGCAATAATGGCTACCTCCGGTTACCTTCATCGGGAGGTCAGCGGCCATTAGGACGTGGTTCAGTCTACCTTCCAAGCTGGTCATGAGGGTTCGATTCCCGTCGCCCGCTCCAACCCGAAACCACAGGCAGAAGCGTTGCCACGCCGTTGCTCGCAGGCGTCAGTGGGACGACTTGCGCCTCACGATCCGATGACCTTCTTCAGCGTGCTGATCTTCATAACGAGCCGCAGCGGATTGTTCTTGACGGGACGGAAGTCGAAGTGGCTGCAGAACTCTGCAGCTTGCTCATCGATGGCATCGCCCACGACAAGCCGACCAGACGCTATACCAGCCGCCGACGTAATCCGACCTAGCGCGTCGTGAAGCAGCTCACCGCCGAGTCCCTGGCCGCGCAGACTCTGGTCAAGAGCTAGGCGCGCGAGCAGGTATCCGGGAATGACACTCACGCCGCCGGCGAATGAGCCAGATGCCTCTTCCCTGAGTACCTGGTGCGGAGCGATCGCGTAATAGGCGACGACGTGGAGGTCGTTGCTCCGCACCCAAACGTAGGTCATCGCCGTGCCCGAGACCTGCGCCCGGCGAGAGTGATCAGCCAGCCAGGCGTTGAGGGAGGGCACGCCGCAATCGAAGCCAGAAAGGTCGTGCGGCGCACTAAGCGGCGCGGACTCCCACTCGGTCACACTCGGCGGTACCTCCTCGCGCGCTGGCTCTGCCGGGCGATCACAGGTGCCTCATCTGGGAGATCAAGGGCAGCGAGCAGTTCGTCGAACTGATCGGCAGGCATGACCGTATGGCTGGCACGCGCCAGAACCTTGTCCGCAGCGCCGGCCGCTGCGAGCAAAACGAACGAGCTGACCGACTCGTTGCTCAGCTCGGCCGCACGCACGATGTGCTCCTTGCTACGTTCATCGAGCCTCAGCTCGAGCCGCGCCTGTCTCGTTGCCACGGCACTCACCTCCGCACTCTCAATGTACGGCACTTGTACGGCAGTTCGCCAGGTGGCTGCCGAGCCACAAACGCGCCGTATCCCCAAGCGCCTGACGGGCAGCCACGGCCAATCGCGGTTATCCCACCGTCTGATAATGCAGATACGTCGTCCCAGCTCAGGCCATGGTCGGGACTCCCGACCCGCAGCGAGAGGCATGCTGGCAGATCAGCACTGCCCGTGAGCCCGCTCCCACCATCTGAGCACGCGCATCGCCCGCAGAGTCACCCAGCGAGACGGCTTGCCCGCTCCGTCGTGCACATCGAACCAGACCCGACCGGCCAAGCTCCAGTCGAGGAGCCAGGTACCGTCCTCCAGGCGCCTGGAGGCGAATATGGTCGACTGCCTCGCCGAGCCTCAAGTCCGGAGCGGCTCCGGTCAGGGTGGCAGCAGAGCGGCATTAGTCCAGCGCCCGGAGGACGTCGTAGCGCCATTGGTTGGGATGCATGAAGGACAGGAATTGCTCGTCGGCCGGTTCGCCGGTGCTGACGCGGCGGAAGAGGTGGCGCTCCAGCAGATATTCCTCGCCCGACTTGCGCGCCTCTTGGGATTGAGGCGTGCCCCCGGTGGCTCGCTCGTACTCCATGAGCCCTTCCAGCACGTTGATGGTGGTGGCGAAGGACGAGCGGACCGAGCCGTTGGCCCTCTCGCAGTTCCAGCCGCCGTCGTCGAGGCGCTCGCCTGCCAGCCTGTCAGCAAGGGCTGAGACGTCGACACCGAAGTAGCCGCCGTCGCCGACGACCCGCCGTTGATGCACTCCTCGACTTCGCCCTCCCAGTAGGGTTCGCCTGCATGATCCCAGCGTGAGTTGGCGCCGATCAATTCGACGGATCGCTGGACCCGATCCGAGGCGGGATCGATGCCGAACTCCCGGAGTTGCGAAAGGGAGAATGCCGTGGCCGTCAATGGCTGGCCGATTTCCTGCCACTCACGGAAGTCGAAATCACGGGGCGCGCAAGCGCCGCCGGCCCATTGCCCGTCCTCGTTTTCGTATGACAGCAGGCGAGCGCCCCAGCCCTCCGTCTCCACCTTGGCTCGCTCCGCCCGGTACTCCGCCTCCGGGGCGTCGAGCAGATCGCGCATCACCTGCCAGCGGATCGATGGGTCGGAGTTGAGAAGCCAGTCGATAACTGAGTCAGACTCCACCATTCCGCTGGAGCTGACGATTGCTGATGGCACCTATGACCTCCCGAGACATGGCACGCAGATTGACAGGTTTGCTGTGCTGTCGCCTCTGTCGCCCGAGAGCATTTCCAGTCGGTTGCCCGGAGGGGCAAGCAGGTCCCCTAAGCTCTCGGCGGCAGCGAGCATCGCCAGCTTGCGCCAGGCGATGCGCTGCGTAGGCCCATCCAACCTCCTCGATCGTTGTCGGTGCCAGACGGCTTCGGTGTCCTTGTCCCGGAAGGGCGCTGGCGGCAGTGGGAAGCTGTCAGGGGCCGGGCTGCGTGGTCGGATCCCTTCCCACGTGACCGTCGACGGCTGAACCACGGACCTTGTGGCGAGGTCTGCACGGCCGAGAGCTAACCGCTACCGGATAGATTCCGATCTTGCCGGTCGCGCAGCTGGGCTTGCAGAGCTTCTCCCGCGATGCGCCCTTCCCCGTCGCGGAGGAAGTCGTCCAGCTGGCCAGCTCCGCCGACCCTGGAGCCGCCGGCCGCACACAGGATCTGTGCGGCCAAGGAGAAAGAAACGTGAACGAGTAGTAACTCGATCGGCCTAAATGCTTTCCTGTGTTCGTTCCGGTCCCGGTATTCTCTGCGCATGGCACGCGGCGAAGGCCAGGGGGTTACACCTCAGGGCCAGGATTTCTCAGCCTGGTACAACGAGGTTGTCGCGA
>JBKQTJ010000277.1:0-63260 GCA_052143255.1 Streptosporangiaceae bacterium
GACCCCCCCGGAAAGACTAAGCTGAGCGCGTGTTCCGACGCCGTAGCGCCGGGGCGACGGACGGCACGGCCCAGGATTCCCCGGGCGCGCAGAGCCCGGACGGCCCGGCAGACAGTAAACCCCGCTCCCCCGCCGAGGCGGCCAAGGGACGGCCCACGCCCAAGCGCAGCGAAGCCGAAGCCAAGCGACGCCAGCCGATCACCGGGTCGCGCGCTCCGGCTGCGCCGCGTACGCCCGAGGAGAAGGCAAAGGCAAAGTCCACCCGGGCTACTAAGTACGAGGCGATGAAGCGGGGCGAGGCGTGGGCGCTCAACCCCCGCGACCGCGGCCCGGGGCGCGCCCTGGCCCGTGTCTTCGTGGACTCCAAGCGCCGGGCCAGCGAGTCCTACATGTACATCCTTGTCGTCCTGCTCGTCGCCGTGTTCCTGAGGAACAAAAGCGCGCAGGAGTTCATCTCCCCGCTGGTCCTGGTGCTGATCGTGGTCATCGCGCTGGACGCGCTGCTGATCCGGCGCAGCCTGCACAAGCTGGTCGCCGAACGGCTACCCGGTGAGTCCACCCGGGGCCTGACCACGTACGCGGTGATGCGGGCGCTGCAGATCCGCAGGTTCCGGGTGCCGGCCCCGCGGGTCGGACCGGGCGCCAAGATCTGACCGGCCCTAGAGTTGGGGATCATGGAATACCGACACCTTGGCCAGAGCGGCCTGATGGTCAGCGAGATCGCGTACGGGAACTGGATCACCCACGGCGACCAGGTCGAGGAGCAGGCGGCGGCCGAATGCGTGCGGGCCGCGCTCGGCGAGGGCATCACCACGTTCGACACCGCCGACGCCTACGCGGGCGGGCGCGCGGAGGAGGTCCTCGGCCGGGCGCTGCACGGGGTGCGCCGCGAATCGCTCGAGATCTTCACCAAGGTGTACTGGCCGACCGGCGACAAGCCGAACGACCGCGGCCTGTCGCGCAAGCACATCACCGAGTCGCTGCACGCCTCGCTGCGCCGGCTGCAGACCGACTACGTCGACCTGTACCAGGCGCACAGGTACGACTACGAGACGCCGATCGAAGAGACCATGCGCGCCTTCGACGACCTCGTCCGCGCGGGCAAGGTTCTCTACATCGGCGTGTCCGAATGGCGCGCCGAGCAGATCGCCGCCGCGCTCAAGGTGGCCGGCGAGCTGGGCCTGGACCGGATCGTGTCCAACCAGCCGCAGTACAACATTATCTGGCGGGTCATCGAGGCCGAGATCATCCCGCTCTGCGAGCACGAAGGGCTCGGCCAGATCGTCTGGTCTCCCATCGCGCAGGGTGTGCTGACCGGCAAGTACTTGCCCGGCGCACCGCCCCCGGCTGGCTCCCGAGCGACCGACGAGCATGGCTCAGGCTTCATTTCCCGGCTCATGGCCGACGACATCCTTAGCCGGGTTCAGCTACTCAAGCCTGTTGCGGAGCAGACTGGCCTCACGCTCGCCCAGCTTGCCGTGGCTTGGACACTGCAGAACCCGAACGTCGCCGCCGCAATCGTGGGCGCAACCAGCCCGGAACAGGTGCGGGAGAACGTCAAGGCCTCCGGCATCCGCCTCGATCCGGCGGTGCTCAAGCACATTGACGACATCCTCGGCAACCTGGTCGTCACCGATCCGGACCTGACGGCAAGCCCGCGCGCCCGCAACTGAGCAAGCCGACTACCGCCTGGCCCAGGACGACGCGCCAGCAGGCTCGGGCCGGCCGCCCGAAGTGACGTGTCACTCCTGGGCCGGGTGCAGGCTCATCGGGCCGTACTCAACCCTGCTGTCCTCGGTCAGCGTGACCTGGTCGACGCCTGCTTTCAGCAGGGTCGGCCAGTGCTCGCCCAGCCAGCTTTCCGCGTCGCCCTGGCTTGTGAAGGTCTCCTTGGACAGCTCGCGGGCCGTCACGACGGTGCCGTCTTCCTTCTCCAGTTGCCAGGTCCAGGTCATCTCACGCCTCGGTAGCTAGGATCAAGGCCGGCTCTCGGCGGGCCCATCGTAACCAACCGCGATCACCGGGCAGGGCAGTGCACGCACTCATGATCGGTACCGGCGGCGTCGGCGGCTGGCCGCTGGCTGACTGTCGCTGCGCCTCCTGCATGGTGGCCAGGACCTCAGGGTTGCACCGTGGGCCCGGCCGGATCCGGATCGACGACCAGCTCGAGGTTGCCGCCGGCCAGCGCATTGATGAGGGAGCGGCGTTCCGTTCGGCCCCGGCCCACCGCATTGTCGCGGTCCCCGGAGGATGGGACATAACCGGCCCGGACGGCGGCCGGCTGCTGCTGGCGGCTGGCCCTGGGCAACTGCCGGAGCCGCCTGCGAGCAGCAGGCCCTACGACATCGCCTTGCTTGATCTGCTGGCCTGCCCCGCCGCGCTGGGCCGACTGCGCGCGGCCGGCCTGGTGCGCCACCAGACGGGCGTCGCCGCCATGTACACCGACCACCGGATCAGGTCAGAGCCCGAAATGCTCCGTCGTTGCGAGCTGTGGGCCGCCATGGCGGCCAGCGACGGCCAGGTGATTGCTGGCCCCGTTCCCGCCCGCGTGCCCAGGCCAAGGCCGCACCGGACGCTGATTATCGGCGGCGCCAGGTCGGGCAAATCCACCGAAGCCGAGCTGCGGCTCGCGGGCGAGCCGGCCGTTATCTACCTGGCGGCGGGTCCCTGGCGGTCCGGGGGCGGGCCGGACGGACAGCAAGATCAGGAATGGGCGGCTAGAGTCGCCTTCCACCGCACCCGCCGGCCGGCCTGGTGGCAGACGATAGAGACGCTGGACGTGGCCGGCGTGCTGCGCCAGCAGACCGGCGCGGTGCTGCTCGACGGTATCGGCACGTGGCTGGCCGGGATCATGGACGAGGCTGGGCTGTGGAGATTCGAAGCTGGCGGGACCCCGGACGCTGGCAGCGAGGCCGGCGCCGGCGCGCTCGTCCAGGCCCGCGTCGATGAGCTGGTCGACGCGTGGCGGCAGACCACGGCACTGGTGGTCGCGGTGACCGATCAGGTGGGCTCGGGCCTGGTTCCCCCCTATCGGGCGGGTAGGGTCTTCCGTGATCAGCTGGGCTGGCTGAATCAGCGCATCGCGGCCGACTCCGAGCTGAATCTGCAGGTCGTCGCGGGGCGGGTGACAATGCTCCCGGCGTGATCGCAACCATAACGAACCCTGCCTTCGGACCTCGAACAGCACGAGATGGGTCCGGGAAGCTGTTAAGTTCTAAGCGCTAGCTCTGAGCAGGACTATCCGCCGCCGGCGCGGGGTCCGGCTCAGCCTTTTGATCGAGGTGGTGACGACATGACCCGCGTTGTCGTCGTTGGTGACCTGATGACGGATACGGTCGCACACGCGACCGCTCCCCTTGCCAGGGGCAGCGACACGCCAGCCACGGTAACGATGCACGGCGGCGGGTCGGGCGCGAACATCGCGGCCTGGCTGGCGGTTGACGGCGCCGAGGTCGCTTTTGTCGGCCGACGCGGTGCCGATATAGCCGGCCGCAACCGGGACATGGAGCTCATGGGCTACGGCGTCGACGCGCGCCTGGTGATGGACCCGGAGCGGCCGACGGGTACCTGCGTGGTGATGATCACCCACAAGGGCGATCACACGATGCTTTCCGATCCTGGCGCCAACGCCGCGCTGACGGCCGACGACCTGCCAAGAGACCTATTCACGCCCGGCAGCCACCTGCACATGTCCGGATATACCCTGCTCAACTCGGGTTCCCGGCAGGCCGTGCTGGCGGCCTTTAACCACGCGCAGCGCGCCGGGATGACGATCTCGGTAGATGGCGCCTCCGCCGCGCCGCTAGAGCGTGTCGGGGCCGAACCGTTCCTCCAGCTCACCAACGGCGCGACGCTGCTGTTCGTGAACCCGAGTCAGGGCAAGGTGCTGACCGGCAGGGATGACCCCGGTCAGGCCGCGCGTGTGCTGAACGCGTGGTATCCGCAAGTGGTCATGAAGCTGGGGGCTGACGGCGCCATGATGTACGCCGGCGGCCGGCCCGACCCGGTCCGGGTCAGCGCGCCACCGGTCGAGCACGTCGTCGACGGGACCGGTGCCGGGGATGCCTTCATCGCCGGGTTCCTGCCGGCCTGGCTGGACAAGAAGCCGCCAGGCGAGGCACTGGCCAGTGGCTGCCGGCTCGCTGCACGCGCGCTCGGCCTGGTCGGCGCCCGCCCGTTGCCCTGACGGCGCCCGCCCGATGCCCTGACGGCGCCCGCCCGATGCTCTGACGGCGCCCGCCCGTTACCGCGGCTCGTCAGCCCGGATCTCGGCTCGCTCGAGCCTCCCGGCCAGGATCATTGATCGCCTCCGGCGGGCACTCTCAGCCACAATGGGCGAGCACGAATTCGGTGACCGCGCGGCAGTATTCGGCAGGTTCTTCCAGGTAGGCAAAATGCCCAGACCGTTCGAAAACCCGCAGTGTCCCGCCCGGCACCGACTCGCAGAACGCGGCGACCATCTCCGGAGTCGTTGTCAGGTCACTGCGACCGCGCGCCAGCATGGCACGGCAAGCGACATCCCGCACCATCGTCAGCAACGGCTGATACAGGGCTGCCGAGAGCGGCCGATGCGAGTTTCCGCGCTGCCACTCCTCTTCGCTGAACCCCGAATCCTCAAGCAGCTGAGTGAAGTCGGCCGCGGCCCGAGGGTCATGGAAGAACAACTCCATGAAGTGGGAGCCGAGCGCCTGGGCAGCCGCCCTGGTTCCATCATCGATCGTCAGCCGCCCTGGCTTGGCCGCCAGCTTGAGGCATCGCTCGGCATCCGCGTCTTGCCCGCGCTCGGTAAGCCGCCGGGCTACCTCGGGCAACCGGTGCCGTTCGGCAAGATCGGCGTCCCAGCACGGGCAGTCGAAGATCGCCGCACTGACGAACTCGGGACGGCTAGCTGCGTAACGCAGCGCATAATGACCGCCGGCCGAGTGGCCAAGCACCGCCCATTTACCGATGCCTAGCTCTCTCCGCAGTTCCTCGAAGTCGGCTATCAGCAAGTCCACGCTGAGCGGCGGTGCGAGCGGTAGCGGATCGGACCGCAGCGTGCCGCGCTGGTCCACGCCGATGACCCGGAGACGGGCGGCCAGCGAGTCGCCGACTGACCGCATGAAGTCGTAACAGCCCTGGCCCGGGCCGCCGTGGATGAACAGCAAGGGCGGGCAGTCGGCGTCGCCACGGTCATCGACGAATAGCCTGGTTCCCCCGACGTCCACCAGCCTTGCGGACAACCGCGCCTCCGAAAACTGACCACGTTCCCTTCCTTAGCTGACTGTAAGGACATGACCTCCTACCTCGACCGGCTCTTCTCGCTCCGCGAACGGGTGGCCGTGATCACCGGCGGCAGCTCGGGTATCGGCCGGGCAATCGCGCTGGCCCTCGGCCAGGCGGGGGCGTCGGTTGTCGTCATCGCGCGCGATCCGGGCAAGCTGGCCGCGACAGTCACCGAGCTCAGTGCGGCGGGTTGCCAGGCGGCCAGCGTCTGCGCGGACCTGGCCGAGCGGGTGGCCATTGAGAGGGCGGCCGGGCAGGCGCGGCAGCCGTTCGGCCCGCCCGACATACTGGTGAACTGCGCTGGCTTGAACCTGCGGCCGCCGCTCGCCAAGCTGACAACGGCGCAATGGGACGAGCTGATGGCCGTGAACCTGACGGCCCCGTTCCTGCTCGGCCAGCAGTTCGGCCCGGAGATGGCGGAGCGCGGCTGGGGCCGCATCGTAAACGTCACATCCCAGCAGGCCGATCGTGCTTTCGGCAACAGTGGCGGGTACGGCGCGGCGAAAGGGGGCGTCGCCTCCCTGACGCGTTCCCAGTCGGAGGCGTGGGCGGCTAGCGGCGTCTGCTGCAACGCCATCTGCCCTGGTTTCGTGATCACGGCACTGACCGCCGAAGTGTCGGCTGATCCAGTCCGTACGGCCGCGCTAGCGGCGCGCACCATGGTCGGCCGGAACGGGCTGCCTGCGGACTTCGCGGGCGCTGCGGTATTCCTCGCCAGCCCGGCCAGTGACTACGTGACCGGTCAGATCATCCGGGTCGATGGGGGCTTCTCGGCGACCTGAGCCAGCCGATTGCGTTCGATCTGCCGCGCTAGACGGCGCGCCGGCCTGCTCGTCGCGCGCAACCAGCCTGGCGGGACGGCACAATGACGTCATGGCCAGACGCTCTACGACATCCCCCTCCGGCCCCGGTCGCGGCCGCGGCGGCAGCGGCACCAGCGGCCGCAGCACAAGCGGCCGTGGGAGCGGCCGCGGCACCGGCGGCCCAGCGGACAGCGGCGACATCGACGATGCCGAGTTCGAGGAGAACATCGTCGACATCGATGTCACCGAGGAGATGCGCAGCAGTTACCTCGAGTACGCCTACTCGGTGATCTACCAGCGCGCTCTTCCGGACGCGCGCGACGGCCTGAAGCCAGTGCAGCGCCGGATCCTCTACCAGATGAGCGAGATGGGCCTGCGGCCCGACCGGCCACACGTCAAATGTGCCCAAGTGGTCGGCGCCGTGATGGGGCGGTTGCATCCGCACGGTGACGCCGCCATCTATGACGCGCTGGTCCGGATGGCTCAGCCGTGGTCCATGCGGCTGCCGCTGATCGACGGCCATGGCAACTTCGGCTCGCCCGGTGGCGAGGACCCGCCGGCTGCCATGCGGTACACCGAGGCCAGGCTCGCCGAGGCCGCGCTGGAGATGACGAACTCGCTCGACGAGGACACCGTCGACTTCGTGCCGAACTACGACGGCACCCTGAACCAGCCCGAGGTTCTGCCGGCGGCGCTCCCGAACCTGCTGGTCAACGGGGCGGCGGGGATCGCGGTCGGGATGGCCACGAACATGGCTCCGCACAACCTCGGCGAGGTCATCGCGGCCGCGCGGCACCTGATCGCGAACCCGGACGCGGACCTCGAGACCCTGATGCGCTTCGTGCCAGGACCTGACCTCCCGACCGGCGGCAAAATCGTCGGCCTGGACGGGATCAGGGAGGCTTACGAGACCGGTCGCGGCACGTTCCGAACCAGGGCGACTGCGCGGATCGAGAAGGTCACGCCGCGGCGCATGGGGATCGTGGTCACCGAGCTGCCCTACGGCGTCGGCCCGGAGCGGGTCATCCTCCGGATCAAGGACCTGATCCAGGCCAGGAAGCTCAACGGCGTGGCCGACCTCAAGGACCTCACTGACAGGCACCATGGCCTTCGGCTGGTAATCGAGATCCGCTCGGGCTTCGTGCCTGAAGCAGTACTCGACGAGCTGTACCGCCTGACGCCGATGGAGGAGACGTTCGGCATCAACAACGTGGCGCTGGTCGACGGCCAGCCGCGCGTGCTGGGCCTGAGCGAGCTGCTGCAGATCTACGTCGACCACCGGATCGAGGTCGTCCGGCGCCGCACCGCGTTCCGGCTGGGCAAGCGCACCGACCGGCTGCACCTGGTCGACGGGCTGATCATCGCGCTGCTCAACATCGACGAGGTCATCCAGGTGATCCGGACCAGCGATGACGCGGCCGCCGCGAAGGAGCGGCTGGTGTCGGTCTTCGACCTGACTGAGATCCAGGCGCAGTACATCCTGGACACCCCGCTGCGCCGCCTGACGCGTTACGACACCCTCGAACTCGAGCGCGAGCGCGACACGCTGCAGGCCGATATCGCCGAGCTGTCCGGGATCCTCGACTCCGACCACCGGCTGCGCGAGCTTGTGTCCGCAGAGCTGGCTGCGGTCAGCGAGAAATTCGCCACTCCGCGCCGCACCGTGCTGCTGGAGGGCACCGGCGCGGCCAGGACGGCCGCAGTGCCGCTGGAAGTGGCGGACGAACCGTGCACTGTGCTGCTGTCGTCGACTGGCTTGCTGGCCCGCACAGCCGCGCGGCCGTCCGCTGGCCAGGGCATCCTGGCCCTCGACGATGAGGAAGGGGAACGGGGCGAGCAAGTCTCCCGGCCGTCCGCCGGCTCGGGCACCCAGGGGCCGCGAGCCGCGCACGACGTCATCGTCTCCGCCGTGACCTCGACCGCGCGCGGCTCGGTCGCCGTGCTGACCTCCGCTGGCCGGCTGATCAGGCTTGGCGTGCTGGAACTGCCAGCGCTACCGCCGAGCGCGCACTCGCCCGCGCTGTCTGGCGGTGCGCCGGTGAGCGAGTTCGTGTCCACTGCGCCAGGCGAGACCGTCGTGGCCATCGTGGCCGCCGATGCGGCCGGAGCCGGCCTGGCGCTCGGCACCTCGCAAGGCGTCGTGAAGCGGGTGTCGCCGGACTACCCGCAGAACCTGACGGACTTCGAGGTGATCGCGCTCAAGGACGGCGACCGGGTCGTCGGCGCGGTCCAGCTCACCGATGAAGACCAGGAACTGACGTTCATCACCAGTGACGCTCAGCTACTGCGGTTCTCCGCCTCGTCGGTACGACCGCAGGGCCGCGGTGCGGGCGGGATGGCGGGCGTCAGGCTCGCGCCCCGTGCCAGCGTGATCTGGTTCGGCGCGGTCGATCCGGCAGCCGGCGTGCAGGACGCGGCCGGCGGCGGGCCGGCCGCCGGGCCGGTCGTGGTAACCGTTGCCGGGGCGGCCGGTGTGCTCCCGGGAACGACAGCCGCGACCGTCAAGGTCACGCCGTTCGCCGAATTCCCGCCGAAGGGCAGAGCGACCGGCGGCGTGCGCTGCCACCGGTTCCTGAAAGGTGAGGACGTGCTGGTGCTGGCCTGGGCCGGACCCGGCCCGGCTCGCGGCGCAACCGAGGCAGGCACCCCGGTCGACCTGCCACCGCCAGTCGGCCGGCGCGACGGCTCCGGCGAACGAGTGAAGAATCCGCTGGCCGGCATAGGCGGCACAGCACCTTCCTGACCGCGCGGCGAAAGAGCTCGTCGGGCTCTAGCGACTCGGTGCCAAGCCGGCTTATTGTCGGACAAGCCGGAAACCTGTCTGCGAGGAGATACGAGGATGAGGTCGTTCTTGGCCACGCGCCTGGCTTCGGCGCGCCTTACGCACCGCAGCAGCAAGAGCTGGCGAACCGCGGCATTCGCAGTGGCCGCGCTGTGCTGCGGCGTGCTGCCTGTAGCGGCGCCAGCCGCAGCGCAGGCGACAGCAGGTGCCCGGGCCGACGGAGCGGGCTCGGCCGCAACGTCCGCGCCCCCGGTTGTCGGCAAGATGTTCACCTGGGTGCACCACATGCCCAGTCACGCTTACCGAGGCGGTCGCGCGCTGAAGTTCACCTTCGCGACCAGGCAGACCTCGCACGACATCGTCTGGGTCCAGTTCTACATAGGCATGTTCACGCCGGGCAACACGGCGTCCGCGCATTCCGAGAACCGGGGCGTAACGCTGCGCTGGTACGACCCCGTCACCAAGACCTGGCGCAAGGCGATGAGCGTCGACCCGACGGGCGGCTGGACCCTGGGTCCGCGGGCCGGCTTCACGATTAAGCATGATCAGGTGCTCCGGATACCGGTACGAATCTGGTTCGGTAGGCGAGCCTGGCTTGGGGTGCACCAGCTGGAAGCGATCGTCGACGACTACGCGATCTACACCCCGTCCGGGAAGAACATCAACGCGACCCTGTGGACGCCAACCAACCCGCAGTATCGCTTCGACGTGAGGAGCTAACTCATACCGTCCTGAGAGCGCGGCCTGGGTTCCCGAATAGGACGGCCGCACAGGCTGTACCCCAGACGAGGCAGTCGCGCCCAGCGGCGGCCGTCGAGAAGGGAGGAGCCTGATGGTTTCCATGACTGGCGGCCGCGTCCGGCGGCTTATCATCACCGGCATCATCGCCGGCGGGCTGGGTGCCGGAGTGACGGGAGTGGCGCTGGCATCAACCGGTGGAACCGGGGCGGCGGGCACGTCCGCGACGAATGCGTCCACGACGTCGTCGCACTCGGCCAAGCCGTCGTCGTCAGCGTCGCCGTCGGCCGGGTCGAGCTCGGCAGGATCTGGCTCGGCGCCGGCGCGGATGACGCCAGGATCGGCGGGCACGCACCACTGCACGCACATGGGCAGCGGTAAGAGCCGTCCGAGCACCCCCAGCTCGGGCAGTTCAAGCGCGTCCTGAGCAGGCGCTTGCGCAGACGGCACCGCCGGCAGGCGCGCCGTCTCGGGGGTGTCACCGAACAGGCGCCGTACCCAGGCGGTGCCGCTCGCAAAACGCCCCTGGTGGTGCCGCGCGGCTGCCCCGCCGCGCGGCACCGCCGTGCGCTGAGCCGTCCGGCGGTGGCGCTGGTCAAATGTCGATGCGCGAGGGATCAAGCTCAGCCGCGCCGCCGACGATGAAGTCCCGGCGCGGCCCGACCTCGGTACCCATCAGCAAGTCGAACATCTCCCTGGCCGCCTCGGCGTCCTCAATCCGGATCCGGCGCAGGACGCGGTGGCGGGGGTCCATGGTGGTCTCGGCCAGCTGGCGGGCGTCCATCTCGCCCAAGCCCTTGTAACGCTGCGGCGGTTCCTTGAATCGCTGTCCCTTGCGTTCCAGCTCGAGCAGCGTCCGGTGCAGTTCGGCGTCGCTGTAGGTGTAGATGTACTTCGGCTGTCCCTTGCGCGGATTAGTCAGCTCAATCCGGTGCAGCGGCGGAACCGCGGCGAAGACCCGGCCGGCCTCCACCATCGGGCGCATGTACCGATGGAACAAGGTGAGCAGCAGGGTCCGGATGTGCGCGCCATCGACGTCCGCATCGGCCATGAAGATAACCCGCTGGTACCGGGCCGAGTCCAGGTCGAAGGCGTTGCCAGAGCCGGCCCCAAGCACCTGGATGATCGCCGCGCACTCAGCGTTCTTCAGCATGTCGGCCAGCGAGGCCCGCTGTACGTTGAGGATCTTGCCGCGAATCGGCAGCAGGGCCTGGAATTCGGAATTCCTGGCGTTCTTCGCGGTGCCGAGAGCGGAATCCCCCTCGACGATGAACAGCTCGCTCCGGTCGTCCGCCGACCGGCAATCGACCAGCTTGGCGGGCAGCGCCGAGCTAGCCAGCTGCGTCTTGCGGCGCTGGTTCTCGCGGTGCTCGCGGGCCGCTATGCGGCTTTTGGCAGCCGAGATTACCTTGTCGAGGACCGCTCTGGCCTGTTGCTTGCTGCCCCGCACCCGGCCCTCAAGGAAATTTCTCAACTCGGTGGCTACGACCTGGCTGACGATCTTCGACGCGGCCGGTGTCCCGAGCACCTCCTTGGTCTGGCCCTCGAATTGCGGCTCGGGCAGCCGGACGGAGATCACTGCGGTCAGGCCTTCGAGTACGTCTTCCTTGATGACCAGTTCCTCGCCGGCCTTCAGCAGCCTGGCGACCTTGAGCTGGTCGTTCATCGTCCGGACAATGGCCCGCTCGAACCCGGTGACATGCGTGCCGCCCTTGGCCGTCGGGATGACATTCACGAAGGACCGCAGGGTGGTGTCGTAGCCGGTGTCCCAGCGCAGCGCGATATCGACGTCGAGCTGACGCTCGACGTCGGTGGGCGTCAGGTGACCAGCGTCGTCGAGTACCGGCACGGTCTCGGTGAAGGTCCCGGAACCGGTGATCCGCACCACGTCGGTGACCGGCTCACCGGCGGAAAGGTGCGCGCAGAACTCGCTGATCCCGCCGACGAACCTGAACTCCGCTAGCCGCAGCATCTCGGCGTCAGGCTCGCGGTCGGCGTCCGCGCGCTCATCGCTCACTTTGATGGTCAGGCCTGGCACCAGGTACGCGGTCTGCCTGGCCTGCTGAGCAAGCCAGCTGAAGCTCCAGCCGGCGCCGGGTACGAAGATCTGCCGATCCGGCCAGAACCTGATCCTGGTGCCCGCGGCGGTCTTCGTTACCTTGCGGCCCTTCCGCAGCCCCGTGCCGGGCGTGAAGGCCACGTCCGGGCCGTCCCCGGCGAACTGGCCCGGAACTCCGCGACGGAAGCTAGCAGCCCACTCAAAGCCGCCCTTCTCCACCCACACGTCGAGCCGCGCCGACAGGGCGTTCACCACGGACGCGCCGACACCGTGCAGTCCGCCGGACGCGGTGTACGAGCCGCCGCCGAACTTCCCGCCCGCATGCAGCCGGGTCATCACCAACTCCACCCCGGACAGGCGGGTCTTGGGCTCGATGTCGACCGGGATACCACGGCCGTTGTCTGTCACCTCGGCCGACCCGTCAGCATGCAGCTGCACGTCGATGTGCGTGCACGCGCCAGCCAGGGCCTCGTCAACCGAATTGTCGAAGATCTCGCCAAGGCACTGGGCCAGACCCCTGGAATCGGTGGAGCCGATGTACATGCCCGGCCGCTTGCGCACGGCATCCAGGCCCTCAAGCACCGTCAGGTGGCGGGCTGTGTAGCCGTCTGCTATCCCCGGCACGTGCGAATGCCCCTTACTGGCGGGTGCTGTGCTGACGGCGGTCACGGCGGCTCTCCTGGGCACGTGGGACAACGGCAAGCCCGCCCTGTGCAGGAGTGCCAGCTGGAGGTCACCAGCGGTACCGAAGCACCAGCTAGGGAGGGCCCTGAAGGCAGACTAGCCGCCCGGGCGCCAGCCCTCGCGCCACCACGCCGGCCGACATTCGACGCTCTAGTTCAGATATCATTACTTATATCCCATACCGGAGTGGGCGGCTGGGGCCGGGCAAAGGCGGATGTTCGCCCTCGGCATACTCGGTGCCTGCGGGGGATGACAAACGACCTGCCCGAGTGTTGTGATGCGTAGGAGATCACAGGTTGGCGGACTGGCCGAGCGGTACCAACCGCAGGTGACAGCCAGACTCTGGCGCAGGGCTAGATGGCCCGGGCGGGGTCCGGTACAGTCCTCGAGGCGAGGAGGCGACATGACCGGAGCTATAGCCCCTACAAGGCCGCTAAACGCCCTTGACTTGTGTGACCGATGCGGAGCCCCGGCATACGTACGTGTGCTGCTCCCCGGATCGGGCGAGTTGCTGTTCTGCGCCCATCACAACCGCAAGCATGCTGATGCCCTGGCCAAGGTTGCCATCGAGATCCACGACGAGACCGGCAGGCTGTCGAGCAAGCCAGCCGACGACGCTTCCTGAGCCCTTCCAGACCTGACCAGCAATCAGCCCCCGGCAGCACACCTGCCGGGGGCTGATTCGTTTGCCCTTGAAGATCGGGGCCAGCTGAGCTGACCGGGGCCGATTCTTTTCGCTTTTCAAGATCGGGGCCAGCTGAGCTGGCCGAAGGCTGCGTGAAGCGGGCGCGCTAGTCCAGGTAGTCCCGCAGGACTTGCGACCGGGACGGGTGCCGGAGCTTCGACATCGTTTTCGACTCGATCTGGCGGATCCGTTCCCTGGTGACGCCGTAGACCTTACCGATCTCGTCAAGCGTCTTGGGCTGCCCGTCGGTGAGCCCGAACCGCATCGACACGACCCCGGCCTCGCGCTCCGACAGCGTGTCGAGCACTGAGTGCAGCTGCTCCTGCAGCAGCGTGAAGCTGACGGCCTCGCCGGGCTGGATGGCCTCGGAGTCCTCGATCAGGTCACCGAACTCGCTGTCCCCGTCCTCGCCCAGCGGCGTGTGCAGGGAGATCGGCTCGCGACCGTACTTCTGCACCTCGATGACCTTTTCGGGGGTCATGTCGAGCTCGGCGGCCAGTTCTTCCGGAGTGGGCTCCCGGCCCAGGTCCTGCAGCATCTGGCGCTGCACCCTGGCTAGCTTGTTGATCACCTCGACCATGTGCACGGGGATCCGGATCGTCCGGGCCTGGTCAGCCATCGCGCGGGTGATGGCCTGCCGGATCCACCAGGTCGCGTAGGTGGAGAACTTGTAGCCCTTGGTGTAGTCGAACTTCTCCACCGCGCGGATCAAGCCGAGGTTGCCCTCCTGGATCAGGTCGAGGAAGAGCATGCCGCGCCCGGTATAGCGCTTGGCCAGCGAGACCACGAGCCGCAGGTTGGCCTCGAGCAGGTGATTCTTCGCGCGCCTGCCGTCGTCGGCGATCCATTCCAGGTCCAGCCGGCTCTCCGGCCGCAGGGATTCGCGGTTGTCCGCCAGCTTCTCCTCGGCGAACAGGCCAGCCTCGATCCGCTTGGCCAGCTCGACCTCCTGCTCAGCGTTGAGCAGGGGAACCTTGCCGATCTGCTTGAGATAGTCCTTAACCGGATCGGAGGTAGCACCCGCCACTGCCACCTGAGCGGCAGGCAGGTCCTCGTCGTCGTCGCCGTAAACGAAGGCCTCGTCCTCGGAGTCGTCGGCTCCGGCCGCGGCAGCGACCTCAGCGCCGGCCACCGCCGACCCCACCGCGGTCGCCGTCGCAGCGCCGGCCACGGTGGCCTCGTCCGCGTCTGCGGCGTCGGTCACGCCGACTACGCCCAGATCCTCCTCGGCCTCTGCCTCGTCCGCGGAGTCAACCTCGTCTGCCTCGAGGACTTCGAGTTCTTCAAGCTCGGCCTCGACGTCAATGAAGCCGACGTCGGCCAGATCCGGATCGACTTCCAGGTCCGCTACATCGGCCGGGTCCGGGTCGGTCTCCAGGGCCGCGTCCTCGACGAGGTCTGGGTCCTGGTCAAGCCCGGCGTCCGCCGCCAGCCCGGCGTCGGCTGTCACCTCGATGCTCCGGTTGTCACGATGCTCTCCCCTACCACCCGGCAGCTCACTCGCTCCCTGCTTTCCCTGCTTCACCCTGGCGCGCGCCGACCCGGACGCGCCCGCTGCGGCGCGGCCGCGGCCACCGGCGGCACGACCACTCTCAATGCCTTCGCTGCCTGCGTCGTCGTGGTCGCTGGCTGCGGGGCTGCCGCCGTTGACCGCGTCAGTTGCTGCGGGCTTCGCGGAGGTGCGGCTCCGCCCGCCCGCAGGCCGCCGCGAGGCTGGCACGTCCTTGCTGCTGACCTTGCCATTCCTGCCCTTGGCGCTAGTTTCCTTGCCGTCGCCGTCCGGCACCAGGGCAACAGGCTTGTTTGCGGGTTGGGTCCGGCCGCTGGCAGCGCTGCCGCCAGCCGAACCGCCGCGGGCCTGCTGCGGTACGCGTGCGCTTTGCGCAGACGGCCGAGACTGCCGCCGCGCCGCTGAGCTGGCAGCGCTTGCCACCGCGGTCACCCCTTTCCTAGCTGGATGGCGAACCGCCACGCCATGCCCGGCGCCCGGCCGTTCGAACTAGCAGGCGACACTGCCACCCCTCCGGCATACCTCGTGGTGAGCATCGGACCCTACCGCGCGACTCCCGCTGTCAGGACCGTGCCAGAAGCCGGGAATCTGCCGCAGGAGAGCAAGCCCCGCCCGAGGTTCTCTCCCGTCCACCACCTTAGGCGCAGTGCTGGTGTAGGTCGTACCGCCGAGCAAGGCACCGCTGAGCCTAGGCGCCCTTGCTGGCCCGGCGGGATTGAGTCCACAACCCCGGGAATGGTACCCGCATTCCTCATACCCTCCCCTTTCTCGCCAACCCGGCCCGCCAGCGGCCGCCCGGCCCTGCCGCCGACTCGGCAGGCACGTGCATAACCAGCACCGTTACGTCATCATCCTGCTCATATCCGGTCAGCATCCGGTCCACCAGGTAGCTCAGCAGCTGGCCAGGATCCTCAGCCACCTCGGCCGGAGCCTGGGCCGCCACGGTAACCAGCTCGTTGAGCCCGGTATCGAGCCCGCGCTTGCGGTTCTCGACTAGTCCATCGGAATACAGCACGACAGTGTTGCCTGGTGGCAGCCTGAACGGGTACTGCTGCCGCGGGCTGGCCCAGCCTAGGGGTGTACCCGCCTCGGCCGTTTCCAGCCGCGGCTGACCATCCGGTGACAGCAGCAGCGGCGGCAGGTGGCCAGCGTTCCCGGCCACACCTTCGCCGGTGACCGGGTCGACAACAAGGTAGGCGACGGTCGTGACCTGCTCTTCAAGCTCGGTGGCCAGGAACAGCCGGTCAAGCCCGGCCAGCACGGCGGCCGGCCGGGGATCGGTCAGCGCCAGCGCCCGCAGCGCGTTGCGCACGCGGCCCATGCCAGCCGCGGCGGTCAGCCCCTTGCCCATCACGTCACCGGCCGCAACAGCCAGCCTGCCGTCCGGCAGGCGGAACGCGTCGTACCAGTCCCCGCCGATCTCCATGTTCCTGGTCACGGGCAAGCACCTGGCCGCCAGGATGATGCCGGGAACCGTCGGCAGGCTGTCAGGGAGCAAGCTGCGTTGCAGCGTTTCGGCTGTCTTATGCTCCCGCTCGTACAGCGTTGCCCGCTCCAGTGCCAGCGCACACTGGCCTGCCAGCGCCTCCAGGAAGACTCGCTCCTCTTCGGTGATCTGCCGGGGCCGGGTGAAGGAGAACCTGAGCGCGCCGAGCGAGGCACCCGACGACAACAGCGGCATGCCAACCCACGCCTTCTCATCGCTGTGCGCGAGGAACTCGGTGAGGTCGAGCTCGCCCTCGAAGTGCTTGCGCAAGGCGTCCGGGCTTTCCAGCAGCAGCGGCCTGCGCGCCTGGATCGCTGCGGTCATCACGCTCGGCGCAGACAGCGGCATCTCCTTCTGCGGCCCTCCGGGGCTATCCGGCAGGCCGGCCGGGTTGATGGTGCGCAGCCGGAGCCGTTCAGTGTCCACAATGGCGACAGCCGACCGCTCGGCGCCGATGGCTGACCTGCCCACTTCGGTAATCACCTGAACTACCTGCTCGACCGTGAGCGCCTCGGCCAGCATCGAGGTGGCCTGCTGGAGCCTGGCGGTCCGCAGGGCCGCGGCGGACAGCTGCTCGGTCAGCCGGCCCCGCATTTCCTCGGCTTCGCGCTGGGCGGTGACGTCGGTACTTGCGCCTATCCATTCGATGATCTTGCCGTCACGCTCGATAGGCACGGCGCGGACGTCGTAATGCCGGTAGGAGCCGGTGCGACTGCGCACTCGGTAACGGGTGTCGAAGATCTTGCCCGAGCGCAGGCAGTCCTGCCAGGCGGCCTCTACGCGCTCTCTGTCGTCGCTGTGGACGGCATCGAGCCACCCGTCGCTCAGGTACTCTTCGGTCGTCTGGCCGGTAATCCAGCGCCACTCAGGCGAATCCTCGGTGACCTCGCCGTCGGGCTTGGTTACCCAGACCACTTGCGCGCCTGCCTGAACCAGCGACCGGTAACGCTCCTCGCTGCGGCGCAGCGCTTCGGCGGCCTGCTGCTGCAGCGTGGTGTCGACGGCGAGCAAGGCGACGCCGCTGACGCTGCCGTCGGCTGACGGGAACCAGGACAGGCTCCAGTGCGAATACAGCGCCCCGGTGGCGGCGTCGTCATGAGCCCGCCCCTGGCCCGGTACCACCGGCCAGCGGTGCTCGGTATGCGGCACGGGGCGTTCGCCGGCCGCCACCCGCCGCGCAGCCGCCTCCGCCGCCGCGGCTAGGTCGGGCGGCCATGCCTCGGCCGGCGTGCTGCCCACCGGCTCTGCATGCTCGCGGCCAGCCAGCCGGGCCATCGCCTGGTTGGCGCGCCGAATGCGCAGATCCAGGTCGATGAAGGCGAAGCCGATGGGGGCCTCGTGCAAGGACGCGGCCAATAGCGCTGAGTCGGAGAGGTCAAGGCCAGACAGCCGCGGCCGCGGCACCGACATGCCGGTACTCACAGCAGGTACCCCGTGTCCGGCCCAGCGCGCGCCATCGAACGGCTCCTTCCTGCTCACCTCGGACACATGAAGGCTACTGGCAACAACGCGCCCAAGAAGGGAGCCAGCAGCAACTCAGAAGTACATTAGCGGCGCCACTGGCATGACTGGACCAGCTAGCGATACCGCAAGGCGGTATAAAGACGCTTTATGGTGGTAAGCAGCGCACGCCGCCATTACTGGGAGTTACGGCCAGTACTCAGCTGTGGCCCGCCCTGGGCCGCCGCCGGGCGCATCGGGAAATGGCAAGCGACTAGCTGGCCAGAGACCTGGTGCGGCCGAAGGGGCGGCTCCTGCCGGGCACAGATGTCCTGTGCCAGCGGGCACCTGGTGCGGAAGCGGCAGCCTGACCGCGGCTGGGCAGGTGCTGGCGGCTGCCAGGTGCCAGCTCCGGCCCGCAGCAACGCATCCGGCTGCCAGGTGCCAGCTCCGGCCCGCAGCAACGCATCCGGCAGCCAGGTGCCACCTGGCCGCCTGGCGTCACCTGGCCGCCTGGCGTCGCCGGGCTGACTGGCGCTAATCACCGGCACAGCGTCGATGAGTGCCCTGGTGTACGGGTGGCCAGGCGCCGTGCAGATATCCTCGGCCGGCCCGACCTCGACGAGCTTTCCGAGATACATCACGCCGATGGTGTCAGCCATGTACCTGACGACCGCCAGATCATGAGAGATGAACAGGTAGCTGAGCACGTACTGGCGCTGCAGCTTGCGCATCAGGTTGAGAATCTGCGCCTGCACCGACACGTCGAGCGCGGATACCGGCTCGTCGGCCACGATCAGCGCCGGTCGCTGGATGAGCGCGCGGGCCAGGGCGAGCCGCTGGCGCTGGCCACCGGAGAACTCCCGCGGGTAGCGGTCGGCTGCGTCGGCTGGCAGTCCCACCTCATCCAGGATCCTGGCTACCTGACGGCGGTGCGTCCGGCGGCTCCCGGCCCGCTGGATTGCCAGTGGCTCGCTCAGCATCGAGCGCACCCGCATCCTGGGGTCCAGTGACGCGAAGGCGTCCTGGAACATCAGCTGGATGCCAGCCGCGTGACCGCGCCGCTGCCGCGGCGAGAGGCGTGCCAGCTCGGTGCCGGCAAACAAGATGGAGCCTGCGCCCGGGCTCTCCAGCCCGACCAGCAATCGGGCGAGGCTGGTCTTGCCACAGCCCGACTCCCCGACCAGGCCGAACGTCTGGCCGGCCGCTATCTCGAAGCTAACGTCGGCGACCGCGCTGACCGCGCCAACCGGGCGGCGAAGCAGCCCGGTGTAAACCGGGTAGTCCTTGACTAGCCCGGTAACCCGCAGCAGTGGCTCTGCTTGCCGCTCCGGTGCGTCCTGGCGCTTGCCGTCCGCCGCCGCGCCAGGAAACTGCCCGCCAGGGTCGCGGCGCTCGGTCCAGGCGCGCCGCTGGGGTCCCGTGCCGGCCGCGGCAGTGCCAGCGGCTCCGACCGGGAAAAAGCAAGCGTAGGAGTGACCAGGGTGATCCCCGTCCAGCGTCGGCTCGTTGCTGGTGCACCAGTCCTTCACGTTGCGGCAGCGCGGCGCGAAGCTGCATCCGGGCAGTGCCTCGGTCAGGTCCGGCGGTCGTCCCGGGATGCTGTACAGCGAACCTCGTGGCCCCAGGCTGCCCGAGATCGCCAGCTCAGGCAGCGCCTCGAACAACGCCTCAGTGTAGGGATGGCGGGGCCCCGCGAACACGCTGCTGGTGGCGGCCTGCTCGAGTATCCGGCCGCCATACATAACCGCCACCTGCTCGGCCCGGCCGGCGATCACGCCGAGGTCGTGGGTGACCAGGATGACCGCCATGCCGAGCTGCGCGCGCAGCTCACCGATCAGGTCCAGGATGTCGCGCTGGATCGTCACGTCCAGTGCCGTGGTCGGCTCATCAGCGATGAGCAGCTTCGGCTCGCAGGCCAGGGCGGCGGCGATCATCGCGCGCTGGCGCATGCCGCCGGATAGCTCGTGCGCGTACTGGGCCGCGGCGCGCTCCGGATCAGGCATCCTGACCAGGCCCAGCATTTCCACCGCACGGTCGGCCGCAGCACGGCGGTCCGCGCCCTTGTGCACAACCACGGACTCGGCGATCTGCCGGCCGATCGCCATCGTTGGATCTAGGCACGCGGATGGGTCCTGGAAAACCATCCCGATCTCATTGCCGCGGACCTGCTGCATGGCCCGCTCGGTCAGGGCCGTTAGCTCGGTGCCCGCCAGCACGACATACCCGGCGGTGATCAAGCCGCCCGGCGGGAGCAGTCGCATGATCGACCGGGCGGTCATGGTCTTCCCGCAGCCCGACTCCCCCACCAGCCCCAGGCACTCGCCGGACCGGACTGCCAGGCTGACGCCTTCGACCGCGCGGACCGTCCCGTGCTTGCCGCGTATCTCGGTATGCAGGCCGCTGATCTCAAGCACCGGGCCCGGCTGCGCTCGGCTAGGCATCGGCGGAGAACCAGTCCCGCAGGCCGTCGCCGAGCATCGTGAACCCGGCAACGACGGTGATGATCGCCGCGCCTGGGGCGAGGATCTGCCACCAGTACCCGTTCGCCGCCGCGCTGTACGCATTAGCGTTCGCGATCATGTCGCCCCAGTCGACCGACGGGAACTGGACGCCGAGATCCAGAAAGCTCAGCGTGGCGAGCAGCAGGATCGCATTCGCAATCTGAAAGGTAACGTTGACCGCGATCGTGCCCAGCGCGTTCGGCGCGATATGCCGCAGCACGACCCGCAGGCCGCTGCCGCCCATTACCCGGACTGACTGAACGTACTCGCGGCTGCGCAACGTCAGCGCCTCGGCCCGCACCAGGCGCGCCGTGCTCAGCCACGCGGTACCGGCGATGACCAGCACCAGGATCCCGGTGGACGGCGTGTAGATCGAAATGAGCAACAGCAGGACGACCACGGCCGGGATGGCGATCGCCGCGTCGACGACGCGCATCATGATCGCGTCCAGCACGCCGCCTACGTACCCGGCCACCGCGCCCCACAGCGAGCCGAGCACGGCAGCCAGGACACCGGCCGCCAGGCCTAGCTCTAGTGAGACCTGGCCCCCGGCCATGACCTGACCGAGTTCGTCCAAGCCGTCGGCGTCGGTCCCGAGCGGATGCCCGGCGCGCGGCGACAGGTTCCCCAGCGCGAGCACGACCCGGGTCTGGTTGGAGTGATAGACCAGCGGGCCCAGGAAGCAGAATGCCGCGACCGCGATGACAACCGCGGCGCCGGCCGTCGCGAGCGGGTTGGCGCGCACCACCGCGAGCGCGCCGCGCCATCTGCCCGGCCCCACAGCGCGCGCCACCGCGACGCCGGGCTGGACGGCTACCGCAGGCCCGGCGTGACGGCCGCGGCTGCCACGTACCGGTCCGGCCTGCCCAGGGGCAGCCTCCGGCGCGGTGACGCCCACGCTCGCCGGCTCGGGAGCCGGCACCGCCCGATTCGCTGTCATGCCTGCCGGTACCTGACTCTCGGATCGAGCAGCGCATAACAGATGTCGGCCAGCATCGAGCCAACTGCCGCAGCCACGGCGATGATCAGGGTGAACCCGAGCGTCACCGGGAAGTCATGGTTAGCGGCAGCCTGCCAGACCTGCCAGCCGACGCCATGGATGTTGAACACGTTCTCCACCACCACGGCCCCACCCACGATCTGCGGGAAGCTGAGCCCGATCAGCGTGACCACGGGAACGAGCGAGTTCCTGAGCACGTGCCGGGTCAGCACCCGGCGCTGGCTAGCGCCCCGGGCTCGCGCCGCCTCCACGTATTCCTCGGCCAGGCTGTCGGCAGCCGACGAGCGCATGTACCGAGCAAAGATCGCGACGGTCACCAGGGCCAGGGTCAGAACCGGCAGCGTGAGGTCGCGGACGTCGGTGATGATTGCGACGAAGCCGGCCGCTTGCGGGCCCTCCGCTCCGAACCGGTGCCACCGGTCGGCGAAGAACATGACGAGCAACGGGCCCAACACGAACGACGGCATGCCGTAGAACAGCAACGTCAGGCCGCGAAGCACGTGATCAGTGCCGGTGTTCCGGCGGACCGCCTGGATCAGCCCTATCGGGATGGCGACAACCACCGCGATCACGGTCGAGGTCACGGTCAGCGCGAGGGTCCTGGGCAAGCTCGCGGCAAGTACCGATGCCACCGTCTGGTTGAGCTTCGGCGCGAAGCCGAGGTTGCCCTGCAACGCCCGGCCGAGCCAGGTCAGGTACTGCAGCGCGAACTGCTGGTGCGCCGAGCCGCTGCCGACCACCGCGGCGGCTGCCCCAACCGGAGCCAGCCTGAGCAGCGCGAACACGATCAGCGTCACCCCGAAGATGACAGCAACCGCCTGCAGCACCCGCCTGGCCAGGTAAATGGTCACGTCAGCAACCGGCCTGACCGCACCGTGGCTCTCACGTCAGGACTTACCCAGGAAGTACCAGTCTTCCGGGTTAAGGGTGAGCGCGCTGTTCTGCGGGCCTGTGTGCAGGTTGTTGATCGTTTCAATCAGGGACGGCGTGTCCGGCTGGTACACCACGGGCAGCTGACCGGCCAGGTAGTCCTCCCACTTGTAGATCGCCTGGGTTAGCTCGCTCTGCGTCTTTGCGTGCAGCGTTGCCTCAACGAGCTGATCATTGCGGGTGTTGTGGTAGCCGCCGCCGTTGTTCACGGCAGTGCTGGTGAACAACTGCTCGCCGGTGGGCAGGAAGTCGGGCGCGTACGTCCACGACCCCCAGTCCGCCAGCTGCCAGGTGCAGGGCTTGTGGGGCTTGCATCCGAAGGCCGCGTCGACCACGTTGATGAATGGCTCCGCCGTTACCGTCAGGTGGATGCCGACCTCAGCGGCGTTCGAGGCAAGCTCCTTGACCTGAGACTCCATCCAGTCGAGCCCGGTCACGTAGATGAGGTTGAAGTTCAGCTTCGCGCCGGCCGGAATGCCGGGCCCGCAATGGCCCTTGGCGCGACCGGCCTTGATGCAGGTGTCCGTGCCTCCGGGCTTGACTGACCAGCCATTGGATGCCAGCAGCGAAACCGCCCTCGCCGGGTTCAGCGGCCATTGATCGCCCTGTCGCGCGAGCGCGGGCGACAGGTAGTTAGTCACCGGGTAGTCGCCGACCGGGCCGATGGTGGGCTTGCCATACCCGTGCAGCGGGCCTTCGATGACGCCTTCCTGGTCGGTCAGCGACTGGAACGCTTGCCGGAAGTAGAGCTGCTGGAAGATCGCGCCCTGGCCGGTTGTGTTGTTGAAGTTGTACGGGTAGTAGCTCAGCTGCCAGGGATAGACCACGCCGAGCCGGTAATTCGGTAGCGTACTGGGGTTCGCGCCTATGTTCGAGTTACCTGGCGGGACCGGCGCATCCACGGTCGGCAGGTAGCCAACGTCGATGGTCTGGCTGCCGGTGGGGTTCTGCAGGACGTTGTACTCGGCCTGCTCCGAGGTGAAGGGCACCTCGACGAACTTCGTGACGTGATGCGGCGGCACGTGGCCCGAGTATTTGCTGTTAAAGGTGAGCGTGAGCGTGCCAGGCTGGACGAAGCTGGCTACCTTCCACGGCCCGTCGACCACCCCCCAGAGCGGTGACTTCCCGTAGCTCGCCGTGTTCTGCGCCTGCCTGTCGAGGTAGGTCCAGACGGCGAAGCAGTCGCTGATCGTCGTGGCGCAATGGCCTGGCCCCGAAGCGGTCCGGTCCCAGGCCATCGGCATCGGGGTGATCTGGCTGAGCTCATTGTCGGTAAACCAGGTCTGCGAGTACGCGCCCTTGATCGTCATTGTGACTGTGTACTTGCTGGCAGCGCGAACGTTGGTCACGTCGCCCGGCAACCCGTCCGGGCTCGCCGCCGCCCAGCCACCCGCTGCGGCGAAATTGGGCCGTAGCGTCGCCAGCATCATGTTCATCCAGAACACGACGTCCTGCGCGTCGACCGGCTCGCCGTTCGACCACTTGTAGGTTGGCTTCAGCCTGATAGACACCTGCTGGCCGTGGTATTTGGGCTGGTAGGCGAGGCTGAGGGACTGGTTCAGGTACGGCTGGATGCCTTTGCCGAACCAGTACAGCGGCCGGTACAGCAGGAACTGGAAGTCATTGACGTTGTAGGTGCTGAATTCCGAGAGCCCGTTCGGCCCTGCCATGAATGGGAAAATGTAGTTCGCGTACGAGGCTGGTGCCAGGGCGTAGGTGACCGTGCCTCCGTCTTGCGGAATGGTGCCGACCGTGGTCGTGGCAGTCGTGGCACCGCAAGCCGCCAGGACCATCGCTAGCCCGGCCGTCAGGGCGCCCGCGGCCCGCCTGCGGCCGGCCCGGCCAAGCCCCAGCGCTCGGCGCATCGCCGCACGTCCTCGCATTCCCGAACCGCCGTCCCTCTCGCATCTGGGAGCCGTCCGACGCCAGGCTGTCGGTGCGGACTCCCGAGTCTTGATTTACCTCTTAGGCACCCAAATGCTTAATTATGACTTATGTACCTGACTTACCGTGCCGCACCTCGGTGTCAGCGGGTCGCCGGACCGTACGCGGCAGGCTTCGGCAGAGGCGGCCCACCGCCCAGGTAGGACGGTACCGGACTAATTAGTCTTTCGCTGGATAGACGGGCGGAAGCTAGCCCCGATCATGCCGTACGAACGTGGCGAACCGTCTCGGTATGCCGAGAATCGGCCGCCCTGATGCTGAGGGCATGGCGTGCCCGGTCAGGAAATCTGCGAAGCTAGACAGGTGACCCCTCCGAGCCGACGCCGCGAACCTGCCGGCGACAAGGGCAAGCAGGGATCCGCTGGATCGCCGCCTGGCCGCCCCGGCACCTCCGGACCTGGCAGCCCGCCACCGAACGCGCTGTTTGCCGAGATGCTGCGCGCGGCGCGCGAGCTGCTTGCCGTGCGCAGCCCGCTGGACGCCGAGCTCATGGTCAGCGAGCTGCTGGGGACCTGGTGGGGCCAGCAGGCCGGGCGGGGCGCACGCGGCGCCAGGAGGCGCGGCGACGTCGAAGAGCTGGTGGGCGAGGGCCTGGTCGGTTACGCGGCCCGGCAGGGCAGCCCGGCGGCGCTGGCCCTGCTCTCTGGCATCGCCTGCCTGGGCACCTCCCGGCAGGCAGCACAAGCAGAGCAGGCAGCCCTGGCGCTTATGGACCGTGGCGTGGCCCGGCCTGCCTGGGCCGAGCACGTCGGCGCGGTCGAGTCTGCCGAGTGCTACGTGAACTCCGATGCTTACGGCGACCGCGACGAAGTCGTCTGCGTCTTTAGCTACGCGGGCCAGGAACAGCATGCACTGGTCGTCGTGGTCGATTACAACATCGGCGGGCTGGCCCGTGACGGCTGGGTCACCTCGCAAGTGGCCAAGCTGCTCGACTACTGCAGAGACGGCAGCAGCGGAACGGGGCCCGCCTTCATGCAGATCGATCCGCCCCAAGCTCGCCGGATCCTGGCGGCCGCCCTGGCCGCGACCGATACGACGGCCGAGCCCCCGGTAAGTTCCTCGTTCCCCTCCTATCACGCGTTCATCCGGGCCCGGATCAGGACGCTGCCGCCGGTGCTGCCGGCCGGTACCCAAGCGCTCGCAACGGCTCCAGCCGCGCCAGCGGTGAACGCGGCAGCAAGGCGGGCTCAATGGCGCAAGGACAGGCGGGCCATGCTGGTGGCCGAGTTCCTGGCCTCCGATCAGGCAGAAGACCTGTCGGACCGGCAGGCTGCCAGCAAGTGCGCCGACCACATCGTGGAGTACGGGTGCGACCGCGATTTCGGCCGGCCGTTGCGAGTCAGCCCGGCCAAGGCCGAGACGTTCCTGCTCGACTGGCTGCCACGCAAGGTCATGCTGTCGCGGGCCGACCAGGAAGCGATGCCGCACGTGCTGCTCGCCTGGGTGCGCTGGGCCGGGGCACGGTCGGGCCTGGATGAGGCTGCGGTAGCGACCGTGCAGGACGCGGTGTTCGAGGCCATGCGCACGTTCCCTAGCGTCTACCGCGATCCAGCTTCATTTGGCCTCGAGCCCGACATGGTCGACCGGCTGCTGCCCGACGGCGACCTGGAGGCGCTCGCCCGCCGCATCTTCGCGTTCCCGCTGCTGCGCGGCAGTTACCAGGGCGTCGACCTGGCAATGCTCGACCCGGCGCTGCCGAGTGACCGCCGGACGCTGCTGGCGGCCGATCATGGTGACGCTGATGGCAGGCAGGCCAGCATCGAGCATGTCGACCGGCACGTCGCGCTCGCGGAAAGGCTCTGGCGCGGCGACCCGCCTGAGTTGTGGGACGCGGCGCAGCGCCTGCTCGACCTGGGCGAAGACCGGCACGAGGTGCTGCACACACTGATTGAGACAGTCCGATCGGCAGGCCCCCAGGAACGGGATATCGCCGCGGCCCTGGCCGACTTGCCGCCGGAAGAACCTGGGTGATCAAGGAGACCGGGTGACATCCGGGCAACGCGCCGTGGATCTCAACGCCGACCTTGGCGAGAGCTTCGGCGCCTGGCGGCTCGGCGACGACGAGGCGATGCTGGCCCTTGTCACCAGCGCGAACATCGCGTGCGGGTTCCACGCAGGCGATCCGCTGACGATCAGGCGGACCTGCGCGGCTGCCGTTCGGTACGGCGTCACAATCGGCGCCCAGGTCTCCTATCGTGACCTGGCCGGCTTCGGTCGCCGGGAGATGAGCGTGCCCGCGGCTGAGCTGACGGCCGAGGTGCTCTACCAGATCGCCGCGCTGGACGGCGTGGCCAGGGCCGAAGGCGGGCGGGTCAGTTATGTCAAGCCGCACGGCGCGCTGTACAACCGGGCCGCCTGGGATCACGAGCAGGCGGCTGCCGTCGCGGCCGCTATCGAGAGCTACGACGGGCGACTGCCGCTGCTGACGCTGCCCGGGTCGGCGGCAGCTGACGCCGCAACTGAAGCCGGGCTGACGGTCGTCGCCGAAGCCTTTGCCGACCGGTCTTACCGCGACGACGGAACGCTGGTGCCGCGCGGCCAGCCCGGCGCCGTGCTGTCCGATCCCAGCCGCGTCAGCGCCAGGATCGTCGAGATGGTGACGACAGGAAGCGTGGAATCAGTGACCGGCAGCCGGGTGCTGTTGGAGCCGCGTTCCATCTGCGTCCACGGTGACACACCTGGCGCCGTCACGCTGGCGAGGGCCGTGCGCGCGGCCCTGGAGCAGGCCGGCCTGACCCTGGCGGCATTTGCGTGACCTCGATCACGGCCGCAGGTGACGCGGCGCTGCTGGTGGATACCGCGACGGACGCCGGACTGACTGGCGGCCCGGCCGGCCTGGCCGCGGCGATCCGGGCCGCCGGCCTGAAGGGGCTGATCGACGTGGTTCCGGGCGCGCGGACTGTACTGGTCACGTTCGACCCCGGCTGCTGGTCGCTCGCCGAGCTCGCCGACCGCTTGCGAAGGCTGGCGCCACGCGCTGGCGCCAAGGACGATGGCGGCCCGGTCACTGAAATCGCGGTCGTCTACGACGGGCCCGATCTTGCCGACGTGGCCGCATTGACCGGGCTAACAATTTCTGAGGTGATCGCGAGGCACGCTGCGGCCGCTTACCAGGTGGGCTGGCTCGGGTTCTCTCCCGGCTTCGGCTACCTGACCGGGCTTGACCCGGTGCTGGCCACGGTGCCGCGGCTGGACAGCCCTCGGCTCACCGTGCCAGCCGGGTCAGTGGCCATCGCCGGCGGCCTGACTGCGGTGTATCCGGCGGCGTCGCCTGGCGGCTGGCGGCTGCTCGGCCGGACCTCGGCAAGCCTCTGGGATCCCGGCCGAGCCAAGCCAGCTTTGCTGTCGCCGGGCATGAAGGTGCGGTTCCGCCCAGTGAACGAGCTGCCCAGCCTGGCCGAGCAGTCCGCCGCCCCGCCGGCGTGGCCGGCCGGTCAGCGATTGGTCCAGGTCGTCCAGCCTGGACCGCTGACCACGATCCAGGACCTAGGGCGGCCGGGCCTGGCGCACCTCGGCGTGCCCGGCAGCGGCGCCGCCGACCCAGCCAGCCTGCGGCTGGCCAACAACCTGGTCGGCAACCCGGAGGGCGCTGCCTGCCTCGAACTGACCCTGGGCCGGGTGGCGCTGCGGTTCATGACCAGCGCGACTGTCGCACTGGCGGGCGCCGCTGCCCCGATGCGACTCGGCGTTCCCGATGAAGCAGCCGCGAGCAACGCTGACCGGCCCGCAGCCGGGCCCAATGCAACGGAGGGCGACGCTGACGACAGCGATCCCGGCCAGCCCCGTCCGGCCGGCACGCGCGAGGCCGCCAAGACAGCGGCCGACGATGACGCCGTCTGGCGGCCTACTCCGGGCACAGCGTTCTCGGTGCCGGCCGGCGCAATCCTGCGAATCGGGCCGCCAGTCTCGGGCCTGCGAAGTTACCTGGCGATCGGCGGCGGAGTAGACGTGCCCGCGGTACTAGGCAGCCGGTCGGCGGACAGCCTTTCCGGCCTTGGCCCAGCGCCCCTGCAGCCTGCCAGCTGGCTGCCCATCGGACGTCCCCGTTCCCTTCCGGAAAGAGGACCAGGACAGCAGCCGCGCGGCGGCGGGCCACCGCCGCTCATGCCAGCCATGGCTGCCGGTGCGGTGGAGTTGCGCGCGATAGCCGGCCCGCGGGACGACTGGTTCGCCGCGGCGGCGCTGGAGACGCTGGCAGACAGCGAGTACCTGGTGAGCGCGGCCAGCAACCGCAGCGGGCTGCGGCTCACTGGTCCGCCGTTGCGCCGCCAGCGGCCCGGTGAACTGCCCAGCGAGGGCGTCGCCACGGGATCGCTGCAGGTTACCCATGACGGCCAGCCGATCCTGCTGCTCGCCGACCACCCCACGACCGGCGGTTACCCGGTCATAGCCGTGATCCGCTCGGCCGACATCGGGCTCGCCGCGCAGCTGCGGCCCGGCCAGCGGGTCCGCTTCAGCATCGCTCGTCCGGGACGGGCTACCGGTCCGACGGAGCGGTTACCCGGCTAGCTGCCGGTAAGCGGTCAGGACGTCGGCAGCCAGCACAGTGGTCAGGTCGGCGGCGGTCGCGGCCTCGCCCTGAAGAGAGACCCGCAGGTCGCGGGAAGCGCAAGCGCGTTCATACAGCGACCGGGCGAACCGGCCGTTGCCCAGCGCGTCAATGCGCGCCTGGTCGCAGGCGCTGGCAAAGATGGAATCGAGGACGGGCAGGGCGTCGTCGGCGAACGTGTCGCCCGCCTGCGCAGCGATCACCTGCGCGATCTGGCTCAGCTCGGCCGCGCTATAGCTGGGGAAGGTGATCCTGGTGCTGAACCTCGACGCCAGGCCGGGATTGCTGCGCAGCAGGCGGTCCATGTCGCCGGTGTAGCCCGCGAGCACGATGACGAGCCGTTCCCGGTCATCCTCGGCGCGCTTCAGCAGCGTCGCAACTGCCTCCGACCCGAACGCGTCGCCGCCGGAGTAAGCCTCGTTGTGCAACGCGTAGGCCTCGTCAATGAATAGCACGCCGCCCATCGCCGAATCGATCAGCTTGCTGGTCTTGATGGCCGTCGACCCGAGGTGCTCGCCGACTAGGTCAGCCCGGTGCGCCTCGATGACCTCGGGCCGGACCAGCAGGCCGAGCGCGGAGAAGATCCGGCCGATGATGCGGGCAACTGTCGTCTTGCCGGTACCCGGCGGCCCGGTGAAAACGAAGTGCCGCGACGGCGGCTGGCTGGCCAGCCCCTGCCGGGCCCGCAGCCTGGCCACCCGGAGCTGCGCGACGATCTCGTGCACCTGCTGCTTGACGGGCGCCAGCCCGACTAGCGCGTCCAGCTCGGCAAGAGCGCCCTCGACGGTCGGCGTGTCGGTGTATCCGCGGAACCTCGCCGTCAGCTCGGTATAGGCACGCTCGATGTCGGCGCCGTGCAGTGTCACCAGTTCCGCGCTCGTAGGGTCGCCCGGACCTGCCATAACCCGGACGTCGCGCTGCTGTCCGGCCCGAGCCACCAGGCTGCGGACGAACCGCCCGTTGCCGAGCTCGTCCGCCAGCCGCCGTCGGCCGATCTCGTCGAAGATCCGCCTCAGCACGGGCCTGGCGTCAGGATCAAGCAACTCGCCCTTGGCCTGGACAGCTAGGTCAGTGAGCGCGGCAAGTTCGGGCGGCGAATAGCCGGGGAATTTCACCCGGATACCGAAGCGCGAGTTCAGGCCAGGGTTGGAGGACAGGAACGACTCCATCTGCCGCTCGTAGCCAGCCAGGATGATGATCAGGTTATCCCTGTCGTCCTCTGCCCGCTTGACCAGCGCCTGCACGGCCTCGTTACCGAACCGGTCGCCTTGCCCGTCACCTTCGTTTACCAGGCTGTAGGCCTCGTCGATGAACAGCACTGAGCCGAGCGCCGAATCGACAAGCTCGTTGGTCTTGATCGCGGTTGCGCCGAGATACTCCCCTACCAGGTCGGCGCGCTGCGCCTCCACCACCACAGGCGAACCCAGCAGCCCGAAAGCGTAGAAGATCTTCGCGATCACTCTGGCTACCGCAGTCTTGCCGGTGCCAGGCGGCCCGAGGAAGACGAAATGCTGCATCGGCTTCTCGGTGCTGTGACCGGTGACAGCGCGCCTGCGGGCCGCCTCGACGGAGGCCGTGATGGACCGCACCTGCTCCTTGACTGCGGTCAGGCCGACCATCGCACTGAGCTCGGCCATCGCGTCGTCGACCGTGATGTCAGCCCATTCGCTCGTGCTCGCGGTCTGGGATACCTGCGCCGGCCCAGGCGTGCGCAGCCCGTCGCCAGCCTGCGCCGCGCGGACTGGGGAGCCAGGCATGCCCGGCACGCTTGCCGGACTCAGGTAGCCGACGGGATCAGGATGACCAGGCGCCGCTGGCTGGCCCTGGGCCTGCAGGTTAAGCGGTGCGAGGCCGACCGGCGACGGGCCTCCAGGGGCGTCTGCGGCGAGCGATTGGCCGGGCGCCGGCCCCGGACCGGCAGTTCCCACGGCGAGGGGTGCGGCCGCGAGAGCGCCGAGCCCGCCTGTGCTCCCGCCGTCCTGGCGCCGGATCTGCAGCGCCCTGTTGAACCGCAAGCCGAGCACGGCCGCGGCTATCACCCAGGCCAAGGCCGGCCCCGCGGACGGTTTCCCTGATGCCAGCCGGAAGGCGGCGATGCCGGGCGGCAGCGACCAGGCCAATGCCCAGGCCGTTGTCCGGCACGGTACCTGCCAGCGGCCGAGCACACCGATGCTGGCCACTATTGCCACGACCGGAGCAAGCGCGAGCAGGCCGTACCTGGCCTGGCCCCCGGCGCCGCCCGCGAACACCGAGACCACGGCTAGTCCCCAGACTGCGACGGCCGCCGGCGCGCCAATCGAGCGGTTCTGAGTCCATATCGCATAAGGCGCGAAAACGATGGCCACGAGAATGAGCGGACCTGCCAGGACGATTGCCAGGAGGCAAAGGGCAGCGATGAGCAGCATCCGAACGGGAAAGGGAACGGCGACCAGGAATCGCCGGATGCGGGCCAGCACCTGCGCGGCGCTCCGGCCGGGCAGGACCCGATTCTCCGGTTGCCCCATATCGCTCCCTTGCACTGACACTTGTATAGCGCATTGACGGAGCGATTTGCGAGCTACGCGTACCCCTGAGCAGCACTTTGATATTAAGGAGTGACAAAAGGGCCACGCAGTAGTTCGCGACATCAGGTCGTCATTGCCGGATCAAAATGGCGGCCTTTCTTGCCTTGGCGCAGGTCAGCCGTGCCTCGAAGACGTCACCTCGCTGGCCGATTGACGGCTTCGGCCCTTGCTAGCTGCGCCATCATGGGCACATAACGATGGCTGCAGCGCGGAGGACTGGATGGAGCGGATTGAGGCTGGGCTGCTGATCCCCGGTGACGGCGAGCCAACCCGGGAAGCGGTGCTCCTCGCTGAGGACGCAAAGATCAGCTATGCCGGGCCGGCCGGCGGCGCGCCCCAAACACCTGGCGCCGCTGTCATTCCGGTGGCCGTCGTCATGCCAGGCATGTGGGATTGCCATGGCCATTTCCTGGGCAGCCGCTCCTTTGACCTCAGCAAGCTGGCACAGGAACCAGTAGCGTTGCGCGCGGCTAGATCAGCTCGCGACCTGGCGAATGCCCTCAACGCGGGCATCACGTCCGTGCGCGAGGTCGGGGGCCTTGGGGTTTACCTGGCCCGGGCGGTTGGCGAGGGGTTGCTGTCCGGTCCGTCCATCTACGCGGCCGGGGCGATTCTCAGTACCACTGGCGGCCACGGTGACCTGCACTGCTACCCGCTGTCCTGGGTCGAGGACATCGCCAGGCAGGACGGCTCGCTGCGGCTCGCGGACGGCGAGGCGGAATGCATGCGCGCAGTGCGCGAGCAACTGCGCAGGGGCGCCCGTGTCATCAAGGTGTGCGCGTCCGGTGGCGTGCTGTCCGAGCTGGACAGCCCCATCCACCAGCAGTTCACCGTGACTGAACTGCGCACGATCGTCGAGATTGCGGGCCTGGCCGATCGCGTTGTAGCAGCGCATTGCCATGGCAAGCCGGGCATCATGGCTGCGATCGAGGCCGGTGTGGCCACCATCGAGCACGGCAGCTACCTCGATGCCGAGGCATGCGACGCGATGCGCGAGAACGGCACGATCCTGGTTCCGACGCGAAGCATCATCGAGGACATCCTGAAGAACATCGACACTGTCCCGCCATATGCGGCGAACAAGCTCACAGCTCTGGCCAGTACGCACGCTGCTGCCGTGCAACTGGCGATCGAGCGTGGCGTCATGGTAGCGATGGGCACCGATGTCGGCATGACGGGCATGGACATGCCGAACTCCTGGGGAACCAACGGATCCGAACTCCCGCTCCTGGTCTCGCTCGGGATGACGCCGCTGCAAGCAATCGAGGCCGCGACTGCCATCGCGCCGCGCACGCTGGGGCCGCAGGCTCCGCGTAGCGGCAAGCTGGCTGCGGGTTATGACGCGGACTTCATCACGCTCGACAGCGATCCGCTCGAGGACATCTCCGTGCTCTCCCAGCCAGCGCGCGTTACGGGCGTCTGGACTGGGGGCCGCCGGGTCAAAGGCTGACTGGTCATTGAGGTAACGGCTGCCCGGTCTGCCGTATGTCGTCAACGGTTGCTGCCCGGTTATCAGGGCCAGGTACGGCAGAGCCGGGGAACCGGCTGTCAGTGGCGCATGCTAGAACGCTGGCATGCAGACACTGAGTTTCCCGCAGATGCTCGCGCTGATCGAGGACCGGTCCGATGCGCTGCGCGCGGCTGCCGCCCAGGCTGGACTGGCTGCGAGAGTGCCAGGCTGCCCGGCCTGGGCCGTTAGCGACCTGGTCGCGCACCTTGGCGAGGTGCACCTCTTCTGGGCCGCGGATGTGGCGGCCGGGCCAGCCGTCGAGCCCCCCGACGATGACACAGTTGGCGATCGTGAGCCGCACGGCGACCTGCTGACCTGGTCGGCCGACGCGACCGCGAAGCTCTTGACGGCGCTGCGCGAGGCCGGCCCGGACCGCATGTGCTGGACCTGGTGGGAAGAAGCCGGGGTGGCGCCGACGACTGCGCGGGCCGTCGCGAGGCACCAGCTGCAGGAGGCCGGGGTCCACGCCTTCGACGCGCAGCAGGCGGCCGGCCACGGGCTGCCGCTGCCACCGACGGTGGCTGCCGATGGCGTCAACGAGTACATCACCGTCGAGTTGCCAACAAACGGCCCGTGGCCGTACGAGCCGGCCGCGGTAATCCTCGAAACAGGACCCGGCGGCAGCTGGCTGCTCGACCTGGGACCACACGGCGTGCACGTACTGCAGGGAGACGAGCATGGCAACGCGAAGCCGTCAGCAACCGTTACCGCCGACCCGAGCGACATGGTGCTTGCCTTCTACCGGCGCGAGACGCCGGGCGATTTGCGTATCGACGGAGACGCGGAGCTGGTCCCGCGACTCATCAACTGGCCGAACCTGGATTAAGGCGAACTGAGCCGAAGGCGCCACGCCCGGAGCCTGCGGCTCATCGGTCCTGGCTGTTGGGGCAGCGGACCGGCGTTACGCCACGCCGAACCGGTCAGATTGGCCAGCCGATATCGAATACGTCGAAGGCAGCCTGCTTGGCTGCCTCAGCGCTGTAGGGATCATCGTTGCTTGCTTCGTCCGCGCGGCGCAGGTCAGACCCGTGGTCTTCCTCGTCTTCGGCCACTGGTGCCGGGATGAGCGGGGCGTCCGGAAGGGGCAGATCGGGCGGCTCATCGTATGACTCCGCCTCGCCATCCCGCACCAGCTTGGTCGCGACACCGGCCGAGAAATACCTATCCTCGTGCACCGCGTAGGGATCGCGGAACCAGCCCTGAGCCTGCTGCATCACGCCTTCAGAATACGCCGCATTTGACACACCTCATGAGGATTGAGCCGAGCATGGCGCGCAGTAACCGCAGCCCAATGCCAGGATTCTGGCCGCTCCCGGTCCGCCTGCAAGCCTGGCCAGGCCGGCAGCAAGCCGAATCGTTGCTGGCGCAGGCCAGCTATTCGGTGGGTGCAGTACTCGGGATCCGTGTCCAAGTCGCGCCGCGGCCGGTTCCGTTGGCGCGGACCTTGCCTTCGTTCCTTAGCTGTTCCAGGGCGAGCCGGATGGTCTGGTCGCTGACACCGGGCAGTGCCGTCCTGATGTCGGCGAGGCGGAACGTGGCTGGCGCGCGGCGCAGGATGTGCTCGCGGACGCGCTGCTGCTTGGTCCCGGGCGTCTGGGCCGCAGCTGTGCGATCGGCGAAGACGGCATAGGCTCCGGCGATCACTCTGGTGAAGTAGCCGAGCCAGGGCCATGGGTCGGCGGCGCCGTCGTGCCAGCCGTGGGTGGAGTCCAAGAGCGCCTGGTAGTAGGCCCCAGCGGATTCGGCGACCGCTTGCTCGAGGCTCACGTAGCGGCCGACTGTGGAGCCGTGCTCGCTGAGCATGGCGTTGGTGAGCAGGCGAGCCACTCGCCCGTTGCCATCCCCGAAGGGGTGGATTACGAGAAGGTCGAGGATGAACAGACCGGACAAGAGCACTGGATGGTGCTCTCGCGCCGCAACCGCGTTCTTGTACCGCTCGATCAGGTCGTCGATGGCGAGCGGCGTGCTCGCGGCGGACACCGGTTCGAAGCGAACGGTGGTCGAACCGTCTGGCGAGCGGTCCACGACCAGGTTGTCCTCTGTCTTGAACGCTCCGCCGGGCATCGCCGTGTGGGCGAACAGCAGCCGGTGCAGGTGCAAGATCAGGCCGGCGTTCAGCGGGCGCCAGTCCTGCTGGAAAAGGTAGTCCTGAGCGTCGCGGTAGCCGGCCAGTTCCTGCTCGCTGCCTACTAAACGACCTAATCCTAGTTCCAATTAGTACGTTTAGCGGGTTAATTTAGCAGGTTTGCACTGTCGATGCTTTCGCGGTCGTCGGCCGTGCGCTGGCCGACGGAGGCGGCCCAGGCTCGTCTGGCCCAATGGGACCAGCGTTCGGCGGTGGTGCGATACCGCTCCGTTTCAGCTGCAGCCGCTGGTTGATCCGCAGCCCTCGCAGACGTAACAGCTGCCGGCCGGTCGCATCTTGGTACCGCAGGTCAGGCAGAGCGGAGCATCTGCCACCCTGCCCTGGTGCGACTCGATCAGCTCAGTCGTGCTTGACGTCGCCGAGGTCGCCGTCGCGGAGTGGGCGGGCGCGGCGGTAGCTTCGCCAACCTGCGGCTTAGGCACTCTCTCTACCGGAACAGACTGCGCTAGGTCCTCGGGGTCGAGCTCGTCGGCGACAGCGGTGGGATCCTCGCCGTTCAGCTGCGCAGTCCGCTCCTCCGTGGTGAGGATGCCTAGCTCGGAGCGCTGCTCGTAGGAGAGGTGATCCATCGCGAGGCGTCGGAAGATGTAGTCCATTACCGAACTTGCCATCCGGATATCTGCGTCGTCAGTAATACCTGCTGGCTCGAACCGCATATTGGTGAACTTGGCGACGTATGACTCCAGCGGGATTCCGTACTGCAGCCCGACCGATATGGCTATCGAGAACGCGTCCATCACGCCGGCGAGGGTCGAACCTTGCTTGCCGAGCTTCAGGAACACTTCGCCAATGCCGTCGTCGGGGTAACTCGAGGCGGTCATGTAGCCCTCGGCGCCGGCGACCGAGAACCTGGTCACGTACGCTGATCGCTTGCGCGGCAGCCTGCGGCGCACTGGCCGGACCTCGTGCGGCGTCGCCGGCGCAGCGGCCTCAGCAGCCTTCTTCTTCGCGACCGAGAGCGGCTGGCCGACCTTGCAGTTGTCGCGGTAGATCGCCAGCGCCTTCAGGCCGAGCTTCCAGCCTTCGAAGTAGATCTTGGCGATATCACCGATTGTTGCTGATTCAGGAAGATTAACCGTTTTGCTCACGGCGCCGCTCAGCGCAGGCTGGATAGCTGCCATCATCCGCACGTGGCCCATGGGGCTGATGGCCCGCTCTCCCATCGCGCAGTCGAAGACTGCGTAATGCTCGGGCCGCAGGCCGGGAGCATCGATGACATGGCCATGCTCGGCGATGTACTCGATGATCGCCTCGGCCTGCTCCGGCTGATAGCCCAAGTTCTTCAGCGACCGTGGAACCGTTTGGTTCACGATCTGCATGGACCCGCCGCCGACCAGTTTCTTGAATTTCACCAGTGCCAGGTCGGGCTCGACCCCGGTGGTGTCACAGTCCATCATCAGGCCTATAGTGCCGGTGGGTGCGATTAGCGTGGCTTGCGCATTTCTGTAGCCATTTGTGCCACCGAGCTCTCGGCACCGTGCCCAGGCCGCGTTTGCCGCTTTCAGGATGGGTGTGTCAATGGTCCCGAGCGGCTCGATTGCCGCACTAGCCGTAGCGTGCTTGGCGATCACGCGCTTGTGCGCGGTCGCGTTACGCGCGTATCCGTCGTACGGACCGACGATTGCAGCCAATTCGGCCGACTGCTTGTAGGCGGTAGCCGTCATCAGCGAGGTAATCGCTGCTGCGATCGCCCGTCCGTCGTTGGAGTCGTAGGCATGGCCGGTGGCCATCAGCAGTGCACCGAGGTTAGCGTAGCCGAGACCGAGCTGACGGTAGGCGCGTGTCGTCGCGGTGATCTTCTCCGTCGGGAAGTCTGCAAAGCATATGGAGATATCCATCGCGGTGATGATCAGCTCGGAGAGCTGCTGGAACTTCTCGAAATCGAACGTGTCGTCGTCGCGCAGGAACTTCATCAGGTTGATGCTGGCCAGGTTGCACGATGAGTTGTCGAGGTGGACGTACTCCGAGCAGTTAGCGACAACCACTCCGCTGACGACGTAGGAGTGATTACGGGGCTCAGTCAGGTTGTACGTGGTCTCGAATCCGCGCGACTCCCGGGAGACTAGGCGCACGGACTCATCGGTGTTGTACGTCTTGGTCGAAAGGATGACGTGGATCAGCCGCTGCTCCTTGGCGGGCACGTTGAAGCCGACAGTGGCACCGAACTCTCGAAGGGAACGGCCGCTGATCCGCAGGTCAAAGCTCGGGCCATCGGAGCCGTAGGTCGCGACTGAACCGTCCTTACGCGTGTAGCTGAAGCCGACCTCGTTCACACCAGTCTTGTAGATGCGGCCGGCAATGCCGAACGAGCCGAGCAGCTCCTGCACGCCGATGAGGAGCTCTTCCGACCTGCTGGCGAGGCCAACATAGCGGGTCCCGTTGTCAGAGTTCACGACGCAGCCGTCAGCGTCGAAGAGGCCGCGTAGGAAGCCCAGAACGGCGTCCTCAGTCGCCTCGAAGATTGCATCGGGAACGTGCTTGCCCCCGGCCCGCGCCGAGGACACGCCGAGGCCCCGGACGAAGGCGATGAACGGGTCCCGGGTCACTCGCAGCTGCCGGGTGCCATTTGCCTGCACGCTTGGCTTCGCGTCGAAGCCGGTGATCTGGCTGAGAAGCGCAGAGTGCCTCGCCATGGCCACATCGCGATCGTCTTGGGTGCCATAGACCGTTACTGCATTCTGGTCCGTGACGCAGCCGTCGCCAACGAGCCAGCCGAGGTAGTAGCCGAGTTCCTCGTCCCACTTCTCTGGCAGCACCGTGATCTTCCTGGCCGGAGCCTTACCAGCGGCCTTAAGCGCGCCAGCGGGAATCCGCCGGTCAGCACCATCACGCGCGGCGTACTGCAGCGAGCGCATGACCCGGTCATTCTCGGTGAGGTCCTCGGCATGCACCCAGCCCCGGTTCGCGGTCCATACCCTGTGCCCGGGCGTGCAGCGCAACCGGGATCCGTCGCAGAACCTGAGTTCGAGGATCTCGTTCATGCCCGTCACCATGTATCGGAGCGGGGTCGTCGCTACGACGCGTTTAGCAGGTGCTGTTTCCGAGGTCACGTCGTTGGTGTAGACAGCGAAGCTTTCCCCAGCCGCTGCCCGCGCCACAAGGTCGCCGATCCGGACTAGGCCCTTGTCGGTCACAACGCGCTGATCGGCCGGGAAGCACGGGTTACTTGCCGTAATTCGTCCGGATTCAGGGCATGTGTGCCAGTCGTTGATCGTGCCGTCGTACTGAATGCCGGGATCGGCGCATTCCCAGGCAGCCTTGGCCATCTTGCCGAAGAGCTCCTTGGCGTCGACCTTCTCCAGCGGCTCGCCGGTCGTCCTGGCGGCTAGCTCGAACGATCCACCGGACTCCACTGCGCGCATGAACTCGTCCGACACGCGGACGGAGTTGTTGGCGTTCTGGTACTGCACGCTAGTGATGTCCTTGCCGCCGAGGTCCATGTCGAATCCGCCGTCGCGCAGGACGCGGATCTTCTCTTCCTCGCGGGCCTTGGTCTCGATGAACTCCTCGATGTCCGGGTGATCGACATCCAGCACGACCATCTTGGCGGCACGCCTGGTGGCACCGCCCGACTTGATCGTCCCGGCAGACGCGTCGGCTCCGCGCATGAACGAAACCGGACCGCTCGCGGTACCGCCCGAGGACAGCAGCTCCTTGCTCGAGCGAATGCGCGACAGGTTGACGCCTGCCCCCGAACCGCCCTTGAAGATCAGCCCTTCCTCGCGGTACCACTCCAGGATCGAGTCCATCGTGTCGTCTACCGCCAGGATGAAGCAGTTGTGCACGCGCAAATCACCGGACAGGTACTCGCCGCTCTCGGTCTGGATGTCATACACCTCCATCGCGCCGAGGCGCTCGACCTTGGTTACGCCGACCAGGGCCCGGTCGGATCCACCGACGTCCGGGTGGAGCTGGAGGAGGTGATCGCCTGGCCGCAGGAATCCGGCGACGGTGAACTCGCCGTTGTCCAGGTCAGTGGCGCGCCACACCAAGTGGTCGGCAGTGGCCTCGAGCACCTGGCCCGCAGTGGTGTGCAGCCGCAGTACCTCCTTCATCCCGTTGGCCTTCGTGGCCACGATCCGGGTAGTTCCGTGCGCGTCGTAGATCTTCAGGCCCACCGCGTCCGACTCGACCAGCTTCCCGATCGGGATGAAGCCAGCCGGGGTGCTCACCGGCGCGTGGTACGGCTGGCAGGCCGACACCTGCTGGGGTGACGTCGTGCCCACGTTGAACCACACCGGTGAGTTGAAGCTGAATACCTGGTGGATCAGCGCGTGCTTGAGCTCATGCTCGAAGATCTCGGCGTCCTGCTCAGTGGCGAAGTAGCCGTGCTCACGTCCTGCCGCACCGTACGCGCCGACCACGCGATCGACCAGCTGCTTCAGGCTCCACTCTCGTTGCGGAGTGCCGAGGGCACCGCGGAAGTACTTGGTCGTCACGATGTTGGCGGCGTTAACGGACCAGAAGTCAGGGAACTCCACGCCATGCTGTTCAAAGTTGACCGAGCCATCCCGCCAGTTGGTCATCATGACATCGCGGCGCTCCCATGTGACCTCGTCGTATGGATGCACGCCTTCGCGGGTGTAGATACGGCGCAAGGTAAGACCCTTGTCAGGTGCGCTGCTGCCGCCTTGCGCCGCTGCACCGCTCGCCGTCTCGGTCATGTGCTCCCCCTCGGCGGATCCGGTCGGATCCGATAACAGGCCTGGCAAGGCCCTCCCAGTGAAAGTTTCGGCCTGGCTAGCTGGCCGGCGCGGGCTCCTGCCCACGGTGGCCGGCGGCGCGCTCTCCGGCCGTTAGCCCAGGTCCGGTACCGCGTTCGGCGTCCGGACGCAGTCCTGCCTCCCGGGCGAGGAACTGGACGTCCTCGGGGCGCCATTCGTGCTCAGCGCGAAGCGCTGCAATCTCTTCCTCGAAGTCGGCGAGCGACTCGAAGCCCCGGTAGACCGAGGCGAACCTCAGGTAAGCAACCTCATCAAGGTCGCGGAGCGGGCCGAGGATGGCCAGCCCGACCTCATGCGACGGCACCTCACCGCTTCCCCTGCTGCGGATCACGTCCTCCACCTGCTGCGCGAGCAAAGCAAGCTGGTCCTCGCTGACCGGCCTGCCCTGGCACGCCCGGCGCACGCCGCGCACGATCTTGTCGCGATTGAACGGCTCGGTGACACCGCTGCGCTTGGCGACGGTGAGGATCACGGTCTCCTGGGTGGTGAACCTTCGGCCACACGCCGGGCAAGCCCTGCGACGGCGGATCGCGGCGCCGTCATCACCAGTGCGGCTGTCGATAACCCGGCTGTCCGGATGCCTGCAATAGGGGCAATACACGCGATCACCTCCTCGGTAGGCCGGATGCCACTCTCGTCAAGCACAAGCTATAGGAAAATTACACGCGTGCAACTACTAGATATTGTGGTCCAGCTCTCCCGGGGATGCAAGCCGATCAAGCAGGCCGCCCGAACCTGCTGGTAGACCTTGCCCTCGGCGTCAGCCGCAAATCCGCAAATTTGCGCGACACGCCGGCGTGTCGGGAAGCACGGAGCCCCTCCGCTGTCCGATTCGCCGGGCTGCCTATTGCGGGCCGTCTTGCCTCGGCCGACGTCGGCCGCTTCAGCGCGGCACCCACAGCAGCTGACCGACTTGAATGTTGCTCCCGTTGAGCGCATTGACGGACATTATCTGCTGGATCACGGCCCGCGGATCAGCAGTCGGCTCCGCCGCCGAGGCGATGGACCACAGCGTCTGGCCAGGCTGCACGACAATCTGGTGCATGCCCTGATAACCGCCGCGGCCAGGCTGGCCGTGATTCGAGGCCTGGGCGCCGCCCGAAGCCAGCAGGCTCACCAGCAGCACCGCGGCCGTAGCACACAGGGCAGCCAGTGTGGTCACCACTATCCGACCGCGCCTGGTCAACCGGACCGGAGTCGGCGCCGCCGTCACTCCGGCAGCCGGCCTGCGCCACTGCTCATGGCCAGTCGAACTGGCGCGCGGATCGCCCGCCCCGCTGCTACCCGCCCCCGGCGGGCCGGCAACCGAAGGCGCAACCAGGCGCAACCTTTGCTGCTGCCGCCGTTCGCCTGCGTGGCCGGCAGCCGGAACCACTGTCCCGGTGAGCACCGGGGCCTCGATAGCGCTCAATGCGCTCATCACAGCCTCCATCTCGCGAATGACAGTTCGATAGTATCTCTGTTCTATCGCATTCCCGTTCGATCGAACGAAGATACGGTACTGTTCTATCGCATGGGTCCGACACTTTCATCGACGGTCGAACAGATGTTTGAGATCGGAGACCGGAACCGCTAGCGTCGGCATCCAAGATGACATCACCGAGCCGGAGGCCGGACTATGAGCGACGCGACCAGCGATGGCGAGGCACGCGGGGCCTCGAGCATGGAATTCGACGCGACCGACGCGGAGATTGAGCTCGACTCGCCGGAGCGGCCGCGCGGCAGGCCCGGCAGGCGGCCGAAGGGCAGCGTGCCCGCTGTTGTCGCCGAGCTGCCTGACAAGCCAGATCCCGATCACGTGCTGACATGGCGCCAGCGGAAGGTTCTCCAGGTCATCCGGGAGTCAGTGCAGCGCCGCGGCTATCCGCCGTCGATGCGCGAGATCGGCGAGGCGGTCGGCCTGACCAGCACGTCAAGTGTTTCGTACCAGTTGTCAACCCTGCAGTCGAAGGGGTACCTGCGCCGCGACGCCGGCCGGCCGCGCACCGTTGAGGTCAGGCTGCCTGGGCATCCGGCCGTGCGCCCGGAGGCTGACATCGACGACGACTCCCCGATGGACATTGCCTCGCAGGAGGCGGCTTATGTGCCGCTCGTCGGCCGGATCGCCGCAGGCGGGCCTATCCTGGCCGAGGAATCGATCGAGGATATCTTTCCGCTGCCCAGGCAGATTGTGGGTGAAGGCAACCTCTTCTTGCTCAAGGTGGTTGGCGACTCGATGATCAACGCCGCCATCGCTGACGGCGACTGGGTAGTCGTCCGGCAGCAACCGGTCGCCGAGAATGGCGACATCGTCGCGGCCATGATCGACGGTGAGGCCACGGTCAAGACCTTCAAACGATCGGCGGAGCATATCTGGCTGATGCCGCACAACCCTGCGTACACGCCGATCCCCGGCGATGAAGCAGAGATACTCGGAAAGGTCGTAGCGGTACTGCGCCGGGTCTGAGTTCGGCATTCGGGAACGGGGCCAGCTGAGGCTCCAGCAGCACAATCGGATACGCGGTGTGCCAGGGCGCCGTCCGGCCGGGCGAACCGGTGAAGGCGCTCGGTTAAACCGAGGCCAGGACTGAGGCCTCGTCCGGATTCAGCTCAGCGGTCTCCGCTAACGGGCTGGGAGCCGAGCTCGCGGGGATGCGCTCACGACGATCTGGCACGGCAGGATCAGGCGCCGGCGTCCGGATCGGCGTGTCCCGCCCGGGCGGTGCCGGCCCGGTAGCGACACCGGTCCACTCTGGCGAGTCGAGGATCCGGCGAATGTCAACGACCGCTGGCCCGAGCTCATTGTCCAGTTGCAGACCGCCTGGCGGCGGCGTGGGATCCGGGTCTGGACCGCCGCGGCCACCGCCGTCGTCGCCGCCCGGCCGACCAGGTCTGTCCGCGCCGTACAGCCCGCCCCAGGCGCCCAGGCCGGCGCCGCACAGCGGGAAGAGCACGAGTACCAGAAGATAGCCAGCCGCAGCCTCGGAGACGCTGACCTCGAACTCGTAAACCGAGCCGGCCCGGGCGTCATGCCTGGGTAGCGTCCACTGAATGACCCGGGCGTCGTGCGGAGCTAGTGCGATGGTGCTGATCCCCAGCAGCGACACCAGCAACGCTGCCGCAGCGCCGGCGCAAAGGCCAGCGACCACGCCCTGCCTGGCACGCGACGGCGAGCCAGCCGACGGCTGCGCTGCTGACTCGGCCGTTACAGGTTGCGGCCCGGCAGCACCTAGCCCGGCTGGCGTTTGCCCGACCGCGTGTGAGCTGCCCCGATTCGCCGACCGCCGGACCGCAGCAATGCCGACCGCGATCGCCGCGCAGAGCACCAGTGGTATCGAGATCAGCCGGCCCACGAAATACACCGCCGTCAGCCAGGCACTACTGGTGTGCAGGGGACCTTCCAGCGGCCGTACGACATAAATGGTCAGTCCCAGCACTACGCCGCCCAGAACACCGGTCGTGGAAGCAGCCGGGCTTGCGGGTGACCGTCGAGCCGTCGCGATTAGCAGTCCGGTCACATAGCCCGACAACACCAGCAGGAAGAGGACCTCGCCGACCCAGAGACCGGTGAGGCCGGGACGTCCGGCCGAGCGCGCGTACTCGACGCGCTCAGCATTGGCTTTCGCCAGCACAAGCCCCACTACACCGAGATATCCGGCAAAACGAGCGATTCGCGGCAGCCAGCCGTCGCGGACGGGCCCGAATCGCCTGGCGACTGGCCAGGGCACCGCGGCGAGGATCAGCGCGGTCGCGAATACGTCGACCCTGCTGATGAGCGTCGCGGGGTTCGCGGGCGTGCCGCTCCAGACAGCCCACGCCAGCGCAGCCGTCATCAATCCGACTGCCAGCCAATACCGGATCCTGCGCGGCATCCGGGCCTCCCCCTGGCGAACCTGGCGCTATCTGGCCGCAACCAGGCTAACTGGCGCCCCGAGGCCAGCACGCAGGCCGCCCCTCGGCAAGCTCGCGACAGGCTTGGCCTGCGCCTACGCGGAGACGATGTTGACCAGCTTCGGCGGCCGGACGATAACTGTCCGCACGCCGCGCCCGGCCAGCGCTCGTTCCGCACCGGGAGTCGCCAGGGCTAGTTCGCGCAACTCGCTCTCACCGATGGCGGTCGGCACCTCGATGCGGTCCCGAACCTTGCCGTCTACCTGCACGACGCAAACGACCGCGTCCTCGACCAGCAGCGCTGGATCGGCAACAGGCCAGGCGGCGCGGGCCACGGACGGCTCGTGGCCCAGGATCTCCCAGCATTCTTCGGCGGTGTACGGGGCGAAGAGCGACAGCATCACCGCCAGTGCCTCGGCGGCCTCGCGCACTGCCGGGTCACCGGCACCCGGCCCGCTGTCGATAGTCCGGCGAGCGGCGCTGACAAGCTCCATCAGCCTGGCGACTGCCACGTTAAGCCGGGTGGACTCGACCAGCCTGGTTACCTCGTCGACCGTCTTGTGGGTGGCCTTGCGCAGCTCGGCGTTTCCGGCACCGGATCCGGCCGCGGCGCTGGCAGCCGCACTTGCGCCAATCGCAGCAGCACCGGCCACACCGGCGCCAGCCGCGCCTGCCACCTCTGACGCGACCCTGACCACCCGGCCCAGGAATCTCACCAGCGCATCCGGGCGCATGTCGGCCCAGTCGATGTCGTCCTCCGGCGGGCTGGCGAAAATCATAGTCAGCCTGATCGCGTCCACGCCATGCGTGGCCAGCTGTTCGCCTAGGTTCACCCCGTTGCCGAGCGACTTCGACATTGCCTTGCCCTGGTTGATCACCTGGCCCTGGTTCACGAGCCGCGTGACCGGCTCGGTGAAGTCCAGCATCCCCATGTCGAACAGCACCTTGGTGAAGAACCTGCTGTATAGCAGGTGCAGAATCGCGTGCTCGACGCCGCCGACGTACAGGTCGACCGGGCACCACCGGCGTACCGACTCGACCTCGAACGGCCCGGCGGTAAAGCCCGGCGAGCAGTACCGCAGGAAGTACCAGGACGAGTCCACGAACGTGTCCATGGTGTCGGTATCCCGCTTGGCCGGGCCGCCGCACTTGGGGCACTCAGTGTTGACCCAGTCCGTCGCCGCGGCGAGCGGCGACACGCCCTTGGGCGCCAGCTCCTGCCCGCGCAGGTCGGGCAGCCGCACCGGCAGCTGATCGTCGGGGACCGCAACCTCGCCGCAGCCATCGCAGTACACGATCGGGATCGGCGCGCCCCAGAACCGCTGACGTGACACCAGCCAGTCCCGCAGCCGGTAGCTGACCGCGCCGCGGCCCAGGCCGCGCTCGGCCAGGATGTCGATTATCCGCGCGATCGCCGCGGACTTCGACAGCCCGTCCAGCGGTCCGGAGTTGATCAGCGTGCCCTCGCCTGGCGTAGCCACACCAGTGACCACCGGATCGGGCATCCCAGTGTCGAGCACCTCCCGCACCGGCAGACCGAATTGCAGCGCGAAATCCAGGTCGCGCTGATCGTGCGCGGGAACGGCCATGATGGCCCCGGTGCCGTAATCCGGCAGCACATAGTCGGCCGCCCAGACCGGTATCCGCTCGCCGTTCACCGGGTTGATCGCGTACCGGCCCAGGAACACGCCGGTCTTCTCCCGGTCGGCGGCCTGGCGCTCGATATCGGTCAGCTTCCGGACCTCGGCCAGGTACGCCTCCAGCGCCGCCCGGTCCTGCTGTGACGCGCACAGCTCCAGCGCCAGCGGCGAGTCCGCCGCGACCACGAAGAACGTAGCGCCGTACAGCGTGTCCGGCCGCGTCGTGAAAACGGTGACTGCTTCGTCCCGGCCCTCGATCTCGAAACTGACCTCGGCACCCTCGCTGCGGCCGATCCAGTTGCGCTGCATCAGCAGCACGCGCTCGGGCCACTTGCCCTCCAGCGGCTCCATGTCCGCCAGCAGCCGGTCGGCGTACTCGGTGATCTTGAAGTACCACTGCGTCAGGACCCGGCGGATGACCTCGGACCCGCAGCGCTCGCACCGGCCGGCGATGACCTGCTCATTGGCCAGTACCGTCTGATCGACGGGGCACCAGTTCACGTGCCCGTCGGACCGGTAAGCCAGACCGCGCTCGTAGAAGCGCAGGAATAGCCACTGCGTCCAGCGGTAGTAGTCCTCGTCGCACGTGTGCAGCCGGCGCGACCAGTCGAACGAGACCGCATACTGGCGGAACGAGGCCGCCTGTACCTCGATGTTCTTATAGGTCCAGTCGGCCGGATGGGTGTTGTTCCTGATAGCGGCGTTCTCCGCGGGCAACCCGAATGCGTCCCAGCCGATCGGGTGCAGCACGTTGTGGCCGCGCAAGGTGAAGTAGCGCGCCATCGCGTCCCCGAGCGCATACGCCTCAGCATGACCCATGTGCAGGTCACCTGACGGGTACGGGAACATGTCGAGCACGTAGGTGCGCGGACGGGTGTCATCGGGATTGTCGCTGGCGCGGAATACGTCCATGGCTGCCCAGCGCTGCTGCCACTTCTCCTGGACTGCCCGCGGATCGTAGCGATCCGCACTGTCGGCGGGTGTCATGACTTCCTCGCGAGGTGGTGAGGTCCGGATCGGCCCCTGCCAGGCCTGCTGCCTTAAAACTGCCCGCAAAACGAAAGCGCCCCCCGACATCGGGGGGCAGCCGCGCCAACGACAGGACAGTCGGCGCGGCTAACTAAGGAGCAGCCTGGCGAAACGCATGCCCTCAGGGTAGCGCACTCTGCCCGGACCGGAGGACGGCGCGGCAGAAGCCAGCCGCGCCTACCCTGCTCCAGTTGGGGCAAGTACCGGAGGACGCGGACACGACGGCACTGGTGGCCACATTCCCCGATACATGCAGGCGCTATCCGGAAATGCCTCGGGACTCGAAAAGCGACGCACCGTGAATACATCCTTGACCGCACCGCAGGCGCGGCAAATAATGTCCTGACACCCAACAGCCAGGGCTATCACGCATTGCGGTACGGGGTCGGCCAGGTGGGGGCAAGGCTGGCCGGAACCGCTCGTACGGTGGGGTTTTCTGCGCGCTAGGACAGCCAATGGGGAGACAGGCCATTATCCGGGGGAAAAATGCACACTTGCTTGCGCCCTGAATTGCTCGGCATTATTCGCTTCATTTACTATGAGCAGATTCCGGGTAATTGCCGACAAGCCCTTAATGGCCCTGCGCGGCGGCCGTCAGTTATCACGGGGCCGAACCATGGCTGACATGACGGCGGGCCGCCCCGCCACCTCACTGGCCGTCGTGGGCCTGGCCTGCCGGTTCCCGGATGCCGATGACCCGGCTGCGCTGCTCGACGTCGTTCTCACCGGCCGCAGGTGCTTCCGCCGCCTGCCGCCGGTCCGGATCGACCTGGCTGACTACTACCAGCCCGACATGGCCACCCTCGACTCCACCTACAGCACGAGGGCAGCCCTGATCGAGGGCTGGCGATTCGACTGTGCCGAGTTCGGTATCGAGCCGGCCGCGTTCGCAGCCGCCGATCTCACCCACTGGCTGGCACTAGAGACGACGGCCCGCGCTCTGGCCGCAGCCGGGGTGCCGGCCGGCAGCGGACTCGACCGCGATCGGATCGGCGTGATCATCGGCAACACGCTGGCCGGAGATACCTCCCGGGCCAACGCGCTGCGGCTCCGGTGGCCCTACGTCCGGCGCGTCCTGACCGATGCGTTCGCCACCGGCGACATCCCGGCTGGCCAGGTCGGCGAGTTGCTGCGGCAGGCTGAGACCGGTTATCTGGCCCCGTTCCCGCCCATGGGAGCGGACAGCCTGGCCGGAAGCATGCCAGGCACCATCGCCGGGGCGATCAGTAGCTATTTCGGCTTCCGCGGTGGCAGCCACGTCGTCGATAGCGCCTGCTCATCGTCGCTCCAGGCGGTCGCATCGGCGTGCACAGCGCTGACGGCCGGCGAGTTCGACGCGGTCATCGCCGGCGGCGTGGACCTCAGCCTCGACCCGCTAGAGCTGGTCGGGCTGGCCCGCGCCCGCGTGCTGGCCACCACCGACGTGCGCATCTACGACCAGAACCCGACCGGGTTCCTGCCGGGCGAGGGCTGCGGCCTGGTGGTGCTGATGCGTACGGCCGACGCCAGGGTAGCTGGCCTGCCGGTCTATGCGGAGATCGTGGGCTGGGGCACCTCCGCGGGCGCGAATCCTGGCGAGCCGCAGTCGAGCGCCAGCAGCCAGTTGCTCGCCATGCAGCGCGCCTACGAGCGCGCGGCCGTGGATCCGGCTGACATTCAATTCATTGAGGGGAACGGGGCCGGGACGCTGGCCGATGACGCGGCCGAGCTGACCGCGCTGGGCGAACTCCGCGCTGGCGCAGCCACTGCGGCCGCGCTCGGCTCAGTGAAGGCAAATATCGGTCACGCCCAGTCGGCAGCCGGCGCGGCGGGACTGATCAAGACCGTGCTGGCGGTCAGCGCCGGGGTCGTGCCGCCTGCCAGCGGTGTGCACAATCCGCACCCGCTGATATCCGGCGGCGACGCGAGGATCCGGCTGCCGGAAGCAGCCGAGGAATGGGAAGCCGGGACCAGGCTGGCCGCCGTCAGCACGATGGGCATCGGCGGCAGCAACGTGCACATAGTCCTGCGGCACGAGCCGTCCAGCCGGGCTCGCGCAGAGCGCTGGCTGCGGTCTGTGCCGCTACGTGCCCGGTTGGCCGGCAAGGCCGAGCCAGCTCCCGGACAGCTGCCGACCGGGCAACAGCCGCTGCCGTTCCTGCTGCATGCTCCGGACAGGTTCGCGCTGGCTGCCGTGCTGTCCCGAGTTGCCGACATCGCGGGCTGGCTCTCTGACGCGGAGATGCAGGATCTCGCCTGCATGCTCGGCCGCGACACGGCCAGCCAAGGGCCGACCAAAGTCGGCCTCGTGGCGACCCGCCAGGAGCAGCTCGCCGTGCTCGCCAGGGAGGCAGTGACGATGCTGCCGCGCCTCGCGGATGGGCTGATCATGGCGCGGCCAGGCATATTCGCGTCGAACGACGCCGATGGCCGGGTCACGTTGCTGCTGTCCGGACTGGGAGCGTCCGCGACTGAGCAAGCGTCCGCAGCCAACGAGGTGACCGCGGCCGTCTCACAGTGCCTCGACACTATCCGCTGGCTAGAGTCAATGGAGGTACAGGCCACCGGCGTGGTTGGGCACGGCCTTGGCGCGCTGGCCGGCCTGGCCTGGGCCGGCGTGCTCGGCGAAACAGAGGTCGTCGACATCGCCGAACTCCGCGCACAGTTCCTGCGCAAGTCCGGCCCGGGCGAGCGCAGCGCCGGTTCAGGCCCGGGACAGCGGCCCGCTGCCGAGCGGCCCGGCGCCGGTCAATCCGCCGCGCGCAAGCAGACGCGCAAGGAGAATGGCCCGAAGCACGCGGCACGAGGCCGGATGGACGCAGAAGCTCTGCGCGCGGCCATCGGGCAGCGATTCAGGTTCGGCCCGCCGCGGCGCCGTCTGTTCTCGACGGCTACCGGCACGGAAGTCTCGTCAGTTGCCGAGGCCATCGACCTCATCTGCACTGGATTCGCTGCCGCCGACAAGCTCGCCGAGGCGATTGGCGCCGGCGCCGTCGGCGCCAGCCTGCTGCTGGAAACAGGCCCAGGCCGGCAGCTGGCGTCGGCTGCGGCCGAAGTGAGCCGCGTCCCGGCAGTGAGCCTTCAGTCCGGCTTCACCGATCCGATGAGCCGGGCCAGGGCGGCCGCGGCGTTGTTCGCCGTTGGCGCGCTAGGCCAGCCCCAGCCGCTGTTCGCCGGCATGGCTGCCCGGCCGATAGACATCTGGCGTGATCAGGTCTTCATCTCCAACCCGTGCCAGGTCCCGCCGCAGTCGCAGGAGGTAGCGCCAGCGGCCGTGGCTGACGAGCCTGCTGCCGGGGAAGCGCCTGTCTCCGGCGCAGTGGCCGCAGAGTCCGCCAACGTGTCAGCAGGCGCGGAGCCGGACGTCGCTGTTGCAGGCGCGGAGCCTATCTCCGTCAGCGCGGGCGAAGACCCGACGGCCGTTACGCCCGACGCAGAGCAGGCCGAAGTCACGGCCGAGGCAGCGCCGACTGCCGATAAGGACGCCGAGCCAGCCACCGTCGCGGCTGCCGAGGCCGCCGCCGTCACGGACCTGGCGGCAGCTGAGGCTCAAGTCCCCGACCGGCGCGCTGGGGCCGCCGATGAGGACGGAATCTCGAGCCTGCGCAACGATTTGGAGCGCAGGCTGCCTGCGCACGAGCTGATCGAATCGGCTGCCGCTGTCGTCACGCCTGCGGAACCACCTGTGTCCACTGAATCTGCACTAGACACGCCCGCCGCGGACGAGCCACCACCGACACCGGCGCCGGATCGGTCTGCAGCGGCGAGCGCGGTAACGGACGCAGCACCGGTGCCCACGCTCGACGAGGCGGAGCAGGTGACCGCGGGCCAGCCTGAGTATGACTTTGCCGCTGACGCGATTGCGGTGCCCGCCAGTCAGCACGCTGGCCCCGTCGATGGCGTGAGACCCTGGACGCGCTGTTTTGCGGAGGCTCTGCGCCCCGCCCGCCCGCCCGTCGTCCCTGACGTAAACAGAACCTGGCGCATCCACGCCGCCGCCCGCAGCCGGATGCTGACGGACCTAAGCGCCCTGTTCACCGCCGACTCGAGTGCCAGCAGAACGCTCGCCATCATCGGCGACCCCGCAGACGAGCGGTCCCGGCTCGCCGCGGTCCAGGCTGCCCGCGATGCCGTGTCAACCGGAGAACTGGTCGTGTTCACGACCAGCGCCGTCTTCACCGGGTTCTTCGCCAGCGTCCATGCTGAGCATCCGTCGATCGGCATTACCGTGCTGAGGATGCAGGCGGGCACCCGCGTACCGGCTGTCGCCCTGCAATACGCGAACGCCGACCCGGCAGTCTTCCGCGAGCTAGTCATCGGCCCGGGTGGTTCGGTTAGCGAGGCCGTCCGGACAGAGCTGCCGCTGCCAACGGGCGGCCTGTGCCCGGTCGGACCTAGCGACGTCGTGCTGGTCAGCAGGGACTCCAGGGGCGCCGGGCTTGTACTTGCCCAGGTGCTGGCGCTGTGCGGAGCGGCCGTGGCCGTCATCGGCCGGACCGGTGACAACGATGACAGCGAACTCGTCGCCGAGCTGGAACAGCTGCGATCCGGCGGTGCCAGGATCGGCTATGAGGTCATTGACATCACGAACGCGGCTAGCCTGACTGCGGCCGTCGAACGGATCGAAGACCGGCTTGGACCGGTGACAGCCATCGGGCACGGCGGCGGGCTGGACGTGCTCGTTCCGTTCCAAGACCTTACCGACGCGCTGGTCGGACGGCGGCTGTCCGACCAGGCCAAGACCCTGGACCGGCTTGTCTCGTCGGTTAAGGCCGGCCAGCTCAAGCTGATCGTGACGTTCGGCTCAGTGGCGGGCCGGTACGGCATGGCCGGCGCGGGTCTCGCCGCGCTCACCAGCGGCGCGCTGGCCGACCGAGCCGATCGGCTGGCCCGGTCGAGCGCCGGGTGCCGGGCATTGCACATCGACATGGCTGCCCTCTCGAAGCCGGGCCTTGGCGACCGCGCTGGGCTAGCCGACGAGCTAGGCGCAGCGGACGTCGCGCCCGTCGAGCTTGGCACAGCCAGTCGGCTGCTGCTCAAGATCATGACAACCCCGGGCATCCCGGCTAACCTGGCCGTCCACGGCCGGGTCGGCGGGCTGGTGCCCTGGCCCACCCCTGTCGTGACCAGCGGCCAGCTGGTAGCTGCGGGCCTTCCGGCCGGCGGGCGGTTCCTGCGCGAGACCGAGGTGCACTACCCGGGCATCGAACTAGTCTGCGCGGCCCAGCTGTCCCTGGCCAGCGACCCTTACCTGGCCGATTACCGGATTGACGGAATGCCCGTGCTGCCGCCCGCGCTGGCCGTTGAAGCGCTTGCGCAGGCTGCGTCTGTGCTCGCCGGACGACCGGTCCGGCTGGCTCGCTACGTCACGATGGAGTCGCCGGTCGCAATTCCGTCGAGCGGCCAGGCTGACATACGCGTCTGCGCGCTGCGAGAGGGTGGCGTCATCACCGCAGTGCTGCGCTGCGCAGACAGCTCTTACCGGGTGAATCACGCACGGGCCGAGTTCAGCCTGGGGGCAGGTCCGGACGCGACTGCCGAGACTGCGGACAGCAGCGCCGGATCGGCCATCCGCAAGCTTGCCGCCAGCCCGCCAGGACTGCTGGACGGCGAAGAGCTGTACGGGCCGATCTGCTTCCAGTCGGGCCGATTCCGCCGGATCGCCTTCCTCCCGGAGGTGACGGCAAGATCGGGCCGAGCGGTCGCCAGCGGCACTGGCGAGCGGTCCTGGTTCGCGGCCGGGAGCGAGCTGGCTGGCACCGGCTTCCTGCTGGGCGATCCGGGCCTGAACGACGCCGTGCTGCAGCTCCTCCAGGCCTGCGTTCCGCATCGGCTGGTGCGGCCCATCGGGTGCCAGTCAGTCGAGTTCTCCGGTCGTGACAGCGATGGAGCGGTAGAGATCAGGGCCGTCGCCACCGGGCCGTCGCGACCTGCTGCCGAACCTCTCTTGGCCACCGCCTTGCGGTCTATCAGGGCCAGCGTTCCGGCGCAATCGCGTACGCCGGCCGCTGCAACATCCGCCGGCCCGGCCCGCCTCGCCGCTGCAAAGCGCCCCGGCGCAGGGACGCTAGCGGCCACGGCAAGCGGAATGCCGGCTGCGGCCGCCCGGCTGGCCGCCAAAGTTGTGGCCGGGCGGGAATCGGACATGAGCCGCGAAGAGCTGGCCGACATGGAGATCGCCGAGTGGCCTCCGGTGCCGCGGAAATCCAGCAAGCACTGGCAGCCACAGCACGCGCGACCGCAGCACACCAGCCGCGGTCGCCAGCGCGAACAGGCCGGCCCGGCGTACTCGGCGTTCCATACCTGGGAGGTAGTTGTCGAGCCGGCCCGCCCGCCTGGGCCGGCTGGGCACCAACGGCAAGCGAGCGACGCCGTGCAAGCCGACGACGCCCCGCAAGCCGGGCGCGCCGGGTCGGCTGGCGGTTCTCCGCCCCTGTCCACGACCGGGCGCGAGCAGGGCCCCGTTCCCGATATCAATCCCGACCAACCGCAGCTGTGGAACGTTGAGGCAGTCGACGCAAGCGGACGGGTGCTGGTGGCATGGCACGGCGTCGAGCTGCGCGACTGCGGTCCGCTGCCGCGTGATGCGGCGTGGCCGCCCACGCTGCTGTCGGTGTTCCTCGAGCGGAGCGCTGTCGAGCTCGGGCTGCACGGCACGCTGCGGGTCTCAGTCAGCTGCGCGCAGCCTGGCGGCGAACGCGAGCTGCGTCCAGCCGCGCTGGCGGCCGCTATTCCCCTGCAGGCGCCGCCAGCTGATGAAGGCCAGCCGGGCGGCGCTGGTCAGCCAGCCTCGCTGCCGTATGCGGCCGACTTGCCCGGAGTCGGTTCGCTGGCCGGGTTCGGGCTGAGGCTGCGCGCAGCTGTACCGGTGGCGTGCGGCTGGACGGTTGTGGATGGCGGACACCGGCAGCAGCCGGCCGCGAGTTTCGCGACGGTCTACGCACAGTTGCGCACCGAGCTGAGCGAGTCGCCCGACACGCTCGCGGCAAGACTCGATGCAATCGGAGCCTGCCTGGGTGACGCCGGAGCGGCCGATGACCACATTGCGATCCGCCGGACGACCACCGACGGCTGGGTGCTGCTTGAGCTGGACGGGGCCAACATCGCCTGCGCGGTGGTGGAGCTGAGCGGCGTGTCAGAGCCGGTGGCCATCGCCGTCCTTACCGGCGGGGTCGCCCCGTTTGAGCCTGACGGAGCGAATGGCGGCCGAAGCGCCGGCAGCGAGGCGACGATCACAGCTAGGTCGATCGGCATCTCCGGCTGAGGCAGAGCCGGACCCGGCCGCTCCGCAGCCGGCGACTAGATGACGTCGCAGGCGGCTGGGTCCGGTGGGGTCGAGCGGCTACGCAGTCGGCCGGGACGGCGGGTCGAGCGGCTACGCGGCCGGCCGGGACGGCGGGTCGAGCGGCTACGCGGCCCGCCGGGACGGCGGCGCGGGTCGGTGGCCCGGGCGCCGAGGCGATCTTGTTGTTGATCGCGGTCCGGCGCTGATCGGGGCACGGAGCCCGACAAAGCTGACGAGGCTTGCACCGGTCTGTCACACTAAAGCTAGAACGTCGTTCTAGTCGAAGGCGGCCGCCAATGACCACACCTGCAGCCAACTCGGTCGAGGGCATCGACCTATCGCTGATCGAGTTCTGGGGGCAGCCGCTCGACTTGCGGCATGCTGACTTCGCCAAACTGCGGGCGCTGCCCACGCCGCCTTACTTCATCGAGCCCGACACGCCGTTCACAGTGCCGGGCGAAGGCTACTACGCCTTCGTGTCGCATGCAGACGTGTCAGCGGCCAGCCGCCAGCCTGAGCTGTTTTCCTCCGCTCGCGGAGCGACCAGCATCCAGGATCTGCCTGCTGAGTTCAACGAGTACTTCGGCTCGATGATCAACATGGACGACCCAAGGCACGCCCGCCTCCGCCGGATCGTATCCCGGGCTTTTACCCCGAAGATGATCAAGAAGTTCGAGGAGGATGTGCAGCGTACCGCTGCGGTCATCGTCGACGACTTGCTCGCCACCGGCCCCTGCGACTTCGTTCAGCATGTCTCCGCCCGGCTGCCGCTGAAAATCATCTGCAACATGATGGGCATCAGCGAAGAGCACTACGACATGGTGCTGCACAACACCAACATCATCCTGTCTGGCTCGGACCCGGAGTTCATCAGCGAGGATATGGATGAGGCGATCACCCAGCTGCTGACCGCTGGCAAGGACTTGGCAGACCTAGTGACAAAGCTGGCGGCCGTACGTGCTGAGCGCCCGGCTGACGACCTGATCTCCGCGCTAGCCACTGCGAACATCGACGGCGAGCAACTCACGCCGGCCGAGCTCGGCTCGTTCTTCATCCTGCTCGTCGTGGCCGGAAATGAGACGACGCGGACTGCTATCTCGCACGCGTTGAACCTGCTAACCGAGCACCCCGACCAGCGCGAGTTGCTGCTTGCCGACGTTGAGGGCCGGCTACCCGGCGCGGTCGAGGAGATCGTCAGGTACGTGTCGCCAGTGATCTTCATGCGCCGCTCGGTAACCCAGGACTGCACCCTCAACGGCAATGATTACCGCAAAGGTGACAAGGCCGTGCTGTTCTACTGGGCAGCAAACCGCGACGAGTCGGTGTTCGCCGACCCTGGCCGGTTCGACATCACCCGCTCACCTAACCCGCACGTCGGGTTCGGCGCGGCCGGCCCGCATTTCTGCCTCGGCGCGCACCTAGCCCGCCGCGAGATCACTGCGATGCTGCGCGAGTTGCTGACGCGCGTCCCGACCGTACGGGCGGCCGCCGAGCCCGACCGGTTGCTGTCCAGCTTCATCAACGGCATCAAGCACCTGCCATGCGAGCTTGACTGACCGTGTCCCCGGGCTCAGAGGCCATGAGCCCTGCATCGGAGAGCCTGCAGCCAAGGCAAAGAGTCCCTCGCCTGCCGTCGTACCCGAGAACGGCTCAGTCTTAATTCTGTTATTTCTGGGCGCAATCGCCGAAGGTCGTCGACCCTGCTACCACCTGCCTCTAAATCTGAACTCGGACTGGGTGCGCGCCTCGTCTACATTACGGTGCAGGTCCCGGGAAGCCTGGCTGCTGGGCTCCCCCGTCCACCGCTTGCTTTGAAACAGGCCGCTGAACCAGCGGCGCAGGCGTTTCCATGTCATCTGTGAGCCCTTGTTAGCTGGTCTGATAGTGCTCGACGCTGTCAGCGTCGCAGGTCCTGCAGCACACGACAACATCAGCAGCCGCGCTCGTGGGCCGGTGAGAGTTGCAGACAGACAGAGCGACGAGTCGGTGTTCGCCGACCCTGGCCGGTTTGACATCACCCGCTCCCCAACCCGCACGTCGGGTTCGGCGCGGCTGGCCCTTGAGCGGCCGCGGCAGCCCGACGGTACGCGGTCGGATGGGTCGGCCCGTCCGGCTGAGCAGCGGCAGATACTGCACGTCCGCGCAGTGTGATGAACGTATTCAGAGGCGCCGGCCCAACAATGAGTAGCCGGCCGCGAACACAATCTCCTAACTACCTGTGATCGCAACTGGACGCCGTGTATAACTAGAAACCCACGCAGCACTTGGGCCCCGGCTTGCCGGGGACGGGGAGGGTGCCGCGCAAGGTCCGTGAGCCGCGGAGGGGGACCTTCGTCTGGGGGCCGTTCGATCCCAGGCGTGATCGCCCGGCTGCATGTCGTCCTCGTGCACGGACGGCGCGCAGCAAACGAAGGTCGCGACGAGCGGAGGGATCTTCGTCCAGTGGGCGGCGCGCGGCGCGCGAGGGTCATGAGCCCTCAGCCGGGATAGCCACCGCAGGGCGAAGCGATGGGGGCCGGGGGTGCGCACGGGGGCGCGCACCCCCGGCGTTCAGTCAGCGCAGTATCGGGCGCGGAGTATCAGTGTCCGGCGCAGTGGGTGCCGTCGCCGAAGGCAAGGCGGTTTCACCCGCGATCGTCCCGAAAGCCCGGCGATCTCCAGCCGAGCCCGATCCATCCGGCCCGCGCGGGCTGAGCACGGGCAGACTGGTGCGGTGGGCCCGGTGCGGGCCCGGACCGAGGGAGAGCCATGGACCTACTGCCTGAGGACCAGATATCGGCGCGCCTGGCCAGCCTGCCCGGCTGGACCCGGCAAGGCGACAGCATCGTTCACGTCGCGACATTGGGCGGCTTCAGCGCGGCTGTGCTGTTCGTAGGCGCGGTTGCCTACCTCGCCGAGCACGCTAACCATCACCCGGACATCTTGATCCAGTGGAACAAGGTGACGCTCACGCTCTCGACGCACTCGGCCGGCGGGCTGACGAGTGCTGACTTCGCCCTGGCCGAGCGGATCACTGCGCTGGCCTAGCCCCCGGCAGTCCCTACGGCGACCACCCCGAGATCGGCCCAGGTCCCGAGATAGCGATGGCGGCGGGCTGCGATCCGGGCTGCGACCCGCGCAGCCGGGTCCGGCCAGCCGAGTCCGGCCAGTCGGGTCCGGGCCGCGTGCAGCGCCGACTCCCGGTAGGCTCCATGATCGTGACAGACTCCGCGGTAGCCGCGCCCCGCCGCACCCCGCTGACCAGCATTCACGAGCGACTCGGCGCAACGATGACCGATTTCGCCGGGTGGCTGATGCCGCTTCGCTACCGCAGCGAGACAGCGGAGCACATTGCCGTCCGGACTGCTGCTGGACTGTTTGACCTGTCCCATATGGGAGAATTCTCGGTAACCGGGTCGGGCGCTGCGGACATGCTCGACTACGCTCTCACCGGCCAACCGTCGGCCCTCCAGCCTGGGCGCGCGCGTTACACCATGATCTGCGCCGAGGACGGCGGCATCATCGATGACCTCATTGTTTACCGGCTCGCCGGCAGCGAGTTCATGATCGTCGCGAACGCGGCGAATACCGCGATTGTCGGCAGTGCCCTCGCTGATCGAGCGATCGGCCGGGACGCCGTGGTCACTAATCGCACCGACGACTACGCGCTGCTGGCCCTCCAGGGTCCGCGGGCAGCCGGGATCCTGGCGCCGCTGACGAACGCGGACCTCAGCGCGGTCAAGTATTACGCCGGCTACCCGGCGCAGCTGACCGGCCGGAACGTCCTGCTGGCTAGGACCGGCTACACCGGCGAGGACGGCTTTGAGATCTTCGCAAAGCCCCAGGACGCAGAGTTCCTTTGGGCGGAGCTCAGCGTGGCCGGGTCGGGCGAAGGGATGATCCCGGCCGGGCTCGCGGCGCGCGACACGCTGCGGCTCGAGGCAGGCATGCCGCTGTACGGCAATGAACTCGGGCCCGAGCTGACGCCCTTCGATGCTGGACTAGGCCGGGTTGTCAAGCTTGACAAGCCGGGCTACTTCGTCGGGCGTGAGTCGCTCGCAGCACGGGCCGAGACGACCCCGGTGCGCCAGCTCGTCGGCCTCACCTGCCAGACGCGGCGGGTGCCGCGTCACGGGTACGAGGTTCTGTGGGACGGCAACCCTTGCGGCTTCGTGACAAGCGGAGCGCCCTCCCCGACTCTTGGCGTGCCCATCGCCATGGCGTATGTGCACCCCGACGTGGCTAGCGAGGCCTGGGGCGCGGCCGGCGCTGGCCGGCTCGCGGTCGATATCAGGGGCCGTGACGAGCCGGCCACGCTGGTGGAGTTGCCGTTCTACCGCCGCCCGGCCTGAGCGTCGGCCAGGTGCTCTGTAAACCGCAAATTAGCCGCAAGAGAGGCGAAAATGACCGTTCCCGCCGAGCTCTACTACACGCCCGAGCACGAGTGGATCGCCATTGGCGGGTCCCTGGCTTCGGTGGGCATTACCGATCATGCGCAGCGCGCCCTTGGCGACGTCGTGTTCGTCTCAGTGCCCGCCGCTGGCAGCCGCGTCACGGCAGGCGAGCCGTGCGGTGAGGTTGAGTCGACCAAATCGGTCAGCGACCTGTACTCGCCCGTCGACGGCGAGGTCACCGAGGTCAACCCGGAAATCGACGACGACCCTGGCCTGGTGAATTCAGACCCGTACGGGGCGGGCTGGCTTTTTAAAGTCCAGATCGATGAGACAGACAGTGATGTCCCGCCGGGTCTGCTGACAGCGGCCGAGTACATGGCGCTGACCCAGGAAGACGAGTGAGCCCCAGCAGCAGACAATCGAGCCGCAGCGACGCCACCAGCCGGAGCCAGGCCGCCGACCTGGGCCGGCTGAAGTCGGCCGCGGCGCACCTGGAAGCGCCGTTCACGATCGTAGCGACGGTATGTTTGCGGATCCGGTGTTGCCAGAACTCACAGCGCGGGGCGAACCTTGCGCGGGGGCGCCTTTCCGCCGGCCGGGCCCGGGCTGTCCGCTAACGGCCTCCGCGGCGCTTCGCCCACACCCGCAAGATCACTAGGCCGACTACAGCCACTCCGACAGCAGCGGCGCTCATCCGCACCTCAGGACGCGCTAGCTGGGTGGAAACTTTGTCCTTGAGGATGTTCAGGTTGTGTGCGGGGCTGACCCGGTCCGCCAGGCTGTCGATGGTCCGGGCCAGGTCCTCGCGCGTCCGCTCGATCTGCGCCACGAGAACATCCGGGTCTGAGTTGGCCACGGCGCCTTCCTTCACGGCCACCGCGCCGTGAACCTCAACCGCCCCGCCTGGCTCCGCCCGTGGCTCCGCCATTGCACCAAGTCCCTTCTGCGCCACGGTTTCCGCTACCGCCGTGGCCTTCCCCGTAGTCTCCCAGGCAACCCGGCGTCGCGCGCAGCCGGCTGCCGGTTACGGTCCAGAACCACGATGGACACGTCAGCGGCCCCGGGCAAATGCCCGGGGCCGCTGCCTGCCTTAGCTGCCGAGCTAGCTGGACTCCGCCAGCTCCTTGGCGGCGTGGATCAGCGCGCGGCACGCGTCGGTCTGCCACTCGGCATGGTGGATGGGCTCATCCTGGAATGCCGCCGCCTCCAGCTCGCCCTTGATCACGCCGGCTAGCTGGTCCCTGGCAACATCAAGCGACCGTAGCTGCGCGTCGATGCTAACGAACGTGCTGTCCCCGGTGCTCGTGCTCTCGATGGCGTTCGTGGACGCCTGGAGCGTTGCCGCCCCGAACTCGCCCACGCTGGAGTTGAGCTGCTTGTAGCACTCGCCGAGGCGCGTCACATCGTCCTTCTTGAGCGCGTGGTTCGGATGGCTCAGGACCTGGGTGATGACACGCCCGTCGTGCTCGTAGTCGTCCCGCAGCCCGGCGAGGTACATGATGGTCGGCCTGATGTCAGTCTCGTCGACCCACGGGCCGGGGAAATGGTTGTCGACGACCTCGATCTGGCCGCTGTTCGGGCCAGACGACGTAGTGCCCGAATCCGCCGCCGGGCCGTCTAGCCCGAGCTTCTTCACCCCTGGCCCGACGAAGCCGACGTAGTTGGTATTGATCTCGGCAGCGTAGTCACCGTGGTCCCAGGCATAGGAATCGTCCTGGCAGATGAGCTTGCCCTTGCACGGGTAACCAAGCGGTGCGGCCTGCAGGTAGTAGTCCGGCTTGGCAAACATGGCGAGCGTCGGCGTCCGGGCCGGGTCCGCGTTCACTATGTGCAGAATCGCTTCCTCGACCGGGTTGGCAAGGTAGTTGGTGATCTGCTCGTTGGCGGTACCGGAGTACGGGTTGAGCGGGTTGGTCAGGCTGGCCACGTCATGCTCGAACGTGCGCACGACTGGCGTAGCAGGACCTGGGTTACCCGTCAGGTAGAACTCCGGCGCGGTGTCGTTCTCCATGCTGAACGGCGTGGTGTTGCCCGTCTCGCTGGACAGCAGGCCGGTGGCGTTGACGTCGATCTCGCCGAAGTCGCTGGAGGTGTAGTTGCAGTACACATCCGGCGTGACAACGCCGCCGCTGACCGTGGCGCCGTCGCAGCCAGCCGGGGTTGGCTGCACTGCGCGGCCAACGTTGGCTCCGGCCTCGTGGTCGCCTTCGTCCGAGCTGAAGACGAACAGGGTGTTTTTCGGCGTGATGCCATCCTCCGCCAGTCGCTTGAAGAACACGGCGAACGCCTGGTTGTAGTAGTTGGCCTGGTCGATGTAGCACTTGCTGCCGCTGCCGAGGGCGTCAGGCTGGCTGTCGCAGTCGGTGCCCATGGTCGGGACTTGCGGGCTGTTCGGCAGGTACTGGTTACCGTGCAGGTCGGCCATGTACAGGTTGACGACCTGAACGCCGTGCTCCAGCATGTCGGCCGTATAGGCAAGCGACTGCGCGGCGTTGATTGAACCGTAGCCAGGGAATCCTGCGTACGGGGCCGGCGTGGCGTACGGCTCGTCAATCTCGTTGCCGAACAGATCGGTCAGGTTACCGGCGGCGTTTGTCACCGGGACCCCGTTCTGCGTCAGGTTCGGTGTGCCAGCGCCAAGCTCCGGCGCGATGTACTTGCTGCCAAACAGCGCCTGGTAACCGGTGTAACCACCCGGCTCGTCAGGCAGCAGGTCGGCAACCGCGGTGTGCGACGGTGTGGTCTGACCGTACTTGACTGCCTCGGCGTTGGCGCATAGGTCGCTGCGCTCGGCGCAGTGCACGCCCAGGCCGATGTAGTCCGCGGTCGGATTGTCGTAGTAGGGGGCCTGGTCGGAATAGGCAGCGAGATCTTGCGCCTCCGGGGAGCTTGCGCCAAACACCTTGGGGATATCGAACGGGGCGTTCTCTAGCTCCTGGTTGGCCGTCGCGACCTCGCCCACGTTGCAGCCGGCCCTGGTGTAGGGAACCCACGGCGCCGGGGTCACGGTGGTCGGCGATACTGGCGTCGATGCAGTCGCCGGCGGCACCGGCGAGTAGACCATGTTCGGGTTCGTGTCTCGACCTGGGTTCGGCGACGAGGCTGTGTCGTAGATCGGGTCAGTCCAGTAAGTAAAGGACTCGGCCGGGTCGGTCGTACCGTCAGCGTTGTAGGCCTGGTAGCTATTGCTGATCGGCTGGCCCTGCCGGTCGCCGTACAGGCCGGTGGCGGTGGTCAGCAGGTCATCGGCGGTGTGCGCGATCAACGGCGTGTGGCTGTTGGACAGCAGGGTGCCGTTGTCCTCGATGAAGTTGAGCAGGTTGGGCATTAGCTCCAAGTCCGACGGGACGTTGGGGTTGTCCCGGAAGAAGTGCACGTTGTCGAAACCGACCTGCACGATGTGCTTGATGCCGTTGCCAAGGTGACAGCTGTTATGGCCATGGTTGTGGTGCTGGGCCGAGCTGACCGCCGCCTGGCCAGGCCCCGCCACAGCGATCACGCAAAGCCCGCTGACCAGCGCTGCACTCACGCCTGCCGCGGCTAGCCGCATCCGGCGCATCCCTCCGCCTCGTTGCTGAGGTCGCATGAGTTCCTCCTGATCCTCCGCGCACTGGCGGCGGAAAAAATGGACAATGCCGACCCGAATTTTAGGCATTGCGAGCAAACTTTGAGCGACAACTCATAAACATGTCGGCCAATCCTGAGATCCATTGGCTGGCGTCGCCGCCCGCGCCAGCGTGATGCGACCGCGGCTCAGGAAGGGAACGGCAAAAGGCTTGCCGTAGCCACCGCCCGCCAGCCACGGTCGGTTGTCAGCGCGGTCAGGCCCGCGGCCGAGGAGGAGCTCTGGCGGTGCGGCGCTGACCACTGCAGCGCAACGAGAACCAGTTGTTCGAGCTGGCCGGCGTTACCGTTTCGGATGACATCCTGGCCGCAGCCGGGCTGGAGTGGAGTGGCTCGGCGCTCGGTTAGCTAGGTGGCGCCTAGAGTTGCACTGATTGCCGGGCTGTAAGTCCGGCTGTTGCTGCGGAGACCGTGCTGGAAAGGGCGGAGGAGGCGAAGTGGCAAAGATCCGAACTGCATTTACTGACCTGGTCGGTTGCACACTCCCCATCCAGCTCGCCGCCATGGGCGGCGTGGGGACGCGAGAGCTGGCCGCGGCCGTCGCCAAAGCCGGTGGCCTCGGTATGGTGCCAATGGGCGTGGAGCCGCCCGGCACCGGCGCCGTGGGCCAGAACTTCATCGTCGAGTTTGAACTCGAACCCGGCATGTTCTCCGAAGCTGCCCGCGAGGCGAGGGTGGTCGAGTTCTTCTACGCCTGGCCCCGCCGCGATTATGTTGACGTGGTGAAGGCTGCGGGCGCACTTGCCGCCTGGCAGGTCGGGTCGCCCGAGGAGGCCAGTGCCGCCGAGGCCTGCGGCTGCGATTTCATCATCGCCCAGGGGACCGAAGCCGGCGGCCACGTGCGGGGCACGACCTCCCTGGATGTCTTGCTGCCGGCCGTTCTTGACGCTGTTTCAGTCCCAGTGCTCGCGGCGGGCGGGATCGCCACGGCTGGCCGCGTCGCCGAGCTGATGCGGCGCGGAGCCAGTGGTGTCCGCGTAGGGACCCTTTTTCTCGCGACGCCCGAGTGCGATACCCATCCTGCCTATCTGCGGCGGCTCCTCGAAGCAACTGGTGACGACACGGTCATTACAACCCACTACGACGAGGGATGGCCTGACGCGCCGCACCGAGTTCTTCGTGCCTCGCTTGAAGCAGCGCAGAAATCCTGCTGGCGCAGGACCACGACGCCGTCGCGCTCGTCCCCCGATGAGCGCGTTGAGGCGATGGCGATGTATGCGGGCACTGGTGTTGGCTACGTGGTCGAGGTCAGAGCCGCCAGCGAGGTGGTCGCCGACCTCTGCGGCGACCTGTAAACAGCGGGGTTTCTTGTGAGCACGAACGGTACGGGCGTAGGCGGCAGGATGGGCTCGAGGGCTGTTTGCCGGACGGCAACCGTTGCGCTAGGCCATCGTTCGTGCCGTAATCCGCGGGCACAGCTATGGAAATGCTGACAACGAAACCGATCGCATCGGACCGGGCCACTTATTTCGGATGACATCCTGGCCACCTATCTGCAGCTGTGGGCGCCGCACACATGTACCGATCCGGACGTCCCTGAGCTGCTGAGGTACCTCCGCGAACACGGCGTCAAGGTTGGCGTGCTGTCGGAAACGGCCGACTGACGCCGTTGCCCGTCATTGCCGACGTTGAATTCCCCACCCGGTGGCTCGGCGCTCGGCATGTACTCGATGCCCTGCTCACGAAGTACAGTGAGCGATAGGTCCCTCTTGGGAGCGACGCCTCGTTTGGGCAGGCCGACCGCTTACGGTTGTCGCCCGGTACAGGCCCGACGCCTCTTCTGAGCAGTTCACAAAGCCGGGAGGCGGGATGGATATTATCGTCTTTTTGCGCAGTCGTGGTCGTTTGCGTGCTTTTCGCGGTCTCCAACAAAAGGCGCAGAGGCTCTTTCTTCTGGTGGAGAGGCCGCCGGAATAGCTGACAGTCCGAGAGGGCCTGGGCTCCGGCAGCAGGCTGAGCGGTCTATGGCGCGTGCGACTTCAGCCTCTGCGCCTGGTACCCCCACCATCCCTGTCTCTGGCCGCGGCTAAGCGCCGCCCCGGACCTGGCGTCGGAACCTAGAATCGGGCCGTGGCAGTAAATGCGGTGATCTTCGACTGGGGCGGCACGCTCACCCCGTGGCATGGCATCGACCCGG
>JBKQTJ010000278.1:0-4757 GCA_052143255.1 Streptosporangiaceae bacterium
GCGCGAGTACGCCTGGGAAGAGGCGATGACCGGGGAGCCGAAGGCGAGCATCCAGGAGCGCTGGATGTCCGGAATCCCGATGGGCCGGTTCCAGGAGCCGCATCACGTCGCAGGCCTCGTCGCATTCCTCGCCTCCGACGACGCGAGCGAGATGACTGGCCAGGCTGTGAACATCACCGGCGGAATGATCATGGAATAGGCGATTCGGGCCCCGGTCAACCAGCTTGAGCCTGATTCGCGCCGCGGCCGTCCCAGGTCCTGTTCCGAGGTGAGGTACTCCGAATGCGCGCTGGGGTCTTCGCCGGCGATGGCAGGGTCGAGGTTGTCGACCGGCCCCGGCCGGCAGCTGAGCTGAACGACGACATCGTCATCAAGATCCGGGCCAATGGCCTGTGCGGATCGGACCTGCGAGCCTTCGCGACGCCGCCGGAGATGATGTACGACGTCGGCGTCATCGTCGGGCACGAGTTCTCGGGCGTGGTGGCCGAGGCGGGACCGGGTGCGATGCTCGCGGTCGGGGACCGGGTCACGGTACACCCCAACATCTGGTGCCAGCGGTGCTACTACTGCCGTACCAACCGCATCAACCTGTGCGATAATTTCGTGCATATCGGATCCATGCGCGATGGCGGCGCAGCCGAGTATTGCGTGGTACCAGAGCGGATGGTCTACCGGCTGCCGGACAGCTTGCCGGTAGACCGGGCTGCGCTGGCCGAGCCGCTCGCCTGCGTCCTGAACGGCACGGCCCAGGCTGCGGTCGCGCTGGGGGGAGAGCGTGCTCGTGCTCGGCGGGGGACCGATCGGCCTGTTGTACCTCATGCTGTTCAAGGCGGCCGGGGCGTTCCCGGTGATCGTGTCAGAGCCGACGGCCGAACGCGCCAGGTGGGCCCGCGAGCTCGGTGCCGACGAGGTCATCGATCCGCGGTCGGTGGACGCCGCCGCCACGGCGCGGGACCTGACGAACGGCCGGGGCGCCGACGTCGCGGTCGACGCCGTCGGCAGCCAGCTGCGCGAGGCGGTGCTGTCCGTCGGCAAGACCGGTCGGGTCTTCACGTTCGGCCTGAACGAACGGGCGACGGCCAGGCTCCAGCCGTCGGTGCTGGCGTACGGCGAGATCTCGATCCATGGCGTCTATATCGCGAAGGGCACCTTCCAGCTCGTCATCGATCTGCTCGCCGACAACCGGATGGGCTTCGAGAGGCTCATCACCCGGACTTATCCGCTGGAGCAGATCGGCACCGCGATCGAGGACCTGCGATCCGGCAGCGTGGCCAAAGGGCTGCTGGTTCCCTGAGACTCCTGATCGGCGGGCAGCGGGAGCATGTATTGACGCGTTTGGTCACAGCAAACTAATCTCGCAATCAAGGGTCAATCTGTACGATCACAGCAAGCATTAGGAGCCGTTATGACGGACCTGCACTCCCGCAGTCTGCTGGATCTGAGCCCCCGCGAGATCCGCGCGCATCTGGAGCAGGACGACTCGATCCTGATCCCGATCGGCAGCACCGAGATGCACGGGGACCATCTGCCCCTGGGCACGGACATCTACAACGCGCTTGAGGTCAGCCGCCGGGCGGCGGAGCTGGCCAACACGCTCTACGCTCCGGTGCTGCTCTCCGGCTACAGCCCGCAGCATCTCCGGCAGCCCGAGATGGGGATGGGCACGATTACGCTGCGCGCGTCCACCGTATGCGCTGTCGTGCACGACGTGGCCCGATCGCTCATCCACCACGGCTTCAACCGGCTGATCTTCGTTAACGGTCACACCTCCAACCAGAAGGTGCTGGACCCGATCATGCGGCAGCTCCGTTATGAGACCGGCGCGCTGATCGGCGTGTTCAAGCCCTACGGCGAGCGCTACCTCGGCATCATCGAGGATGTCATGGAGAACACCGCCGAGGAGACTGCGGGCTGGCACGCCAGCGAGGAAGAAACTTCGATCATGATGGCCTATGAGCCGCGGAACGTGCACATGGAGTGGGCAGTCGATGCCCGGGCGCACGCGCCGAGCTGGATGCCCGAGGCGTTCCAGAAGACCGATGCGACATGGGACGCACAGTTCAAGGGTTATGAGTACTTCTACTTCCCGATGGACCACGACGAAATGGCCGACCACGGCGTGATCGGCAACCCGTTCCGCGCCACGCCGGAGAAGGGCGACGAGGTCTTCCGGCGCTTCGCGGAGTACCTCGCTGAGGCGCTCGTCGAACTCAGGAAGGCGCCCGTCGAGGTAACTTCCCGGAAGTACGTCAACAAGGCGTGATCATGCACCAGCCAGGGTCCGGCTGATGGCCGAGCCGTCGCCAGCTGCCGGGGGATCGGAGGGCCGAGCGCGAGTCGCGATTGCTGGTGCGTACGGCTTCATCGTCCTCGGCCTCACCGACAGCGTGCTAGGCGTCGCGTGGCCGTCTATCCGGCAGACCTTCGGGCTGCCGCTCGGCATGCTCAGTGTGCTGCTCTTCGCGGCTGCGCTGGGCTACCTGCTGACGGCCATTCCAAGCGGGCACTTCCTGAACCGGTTCGGTGCCCCGGTCACGATGATGACGGCGAGCCTGGCCGCCGGGGTGGCCTGCGCCGTCTACGCCGGATCGCCGGCCTTCGCGGTGCTGCCGGTGGCGAGCCTCATGCTCGGCTCGGCCTCGGGGAGCGTCGACGCGGGTCTTAATACCGTGGTGGCCAACGGCCAGAGCGTCCGCATGCTCAATTTCATCCACGGCGCCTATGGCGTGGGCACGGTGCTCGGGCCGATCCTGGTGACGACCGCGATCGCGGCGTCGGGCTCCTGGCGGGTGCCGTACCTGGTGCTGATCGCGACTGAGATCATCTGCTGCGCGGGCTGGTGGGCGGTCCGGCACGCGATCGACGCGGGCCGGCCGGACCGAACCGCGGCGGCCGGATCCGGTGCGGGTCTGTGGACCGGCGGCTTCGTCGAGCGCTTCCTGGTCAGCGCGGCTGTGGTGGTGCCGTTCCTCTATACCGGCACCGAACTGAGCGTCGGGCAGTGGGCCGCCAGCTACCTGCGCGAGCAGATGCACGCAACACCCGCCGGGGCGGGGCTCGCGGTCGCCGCCTACTGGGGGGCGTACTCGGCCGTCCGACTGCTGATGGCGTTGCCGACCCGGCAGATCAGCGCCCGGCTGATCATGCCGACCGGCTGTGTTGTGGCATTGGCCGGAGCGCTCGTGGTGTGGCTGCTGCCGACGCTGGCCGGCTCCGTGGCCGGTTTCGTGATCATCGGCGCGGGGTTTGCCCCGGTGTTCCCCGCGCTGATCAGCCTGACGCCGCTCCGGCTTGGCCAGGAGCGAGCCCGGCACGTCATCGGCTGGCAGATGGCAGCGGCGGGTGCGGGCGGCCTGGGCATCGCGGCCCTGACCGGCGTACTGCTCGGCCAGCTCGGCCTGCTCGCACTCGGGCCGATTCTCGTCGTGCTCGTGCTGCTAGTGATCGCGAGCAACTTCCTGATGGATGTGCTCGCCAAGCGTCACCAGGCCGAGCTCGGGCTGGGACGAACATGACAATCGCATGCCACTGTTCAACGGCCCCGGCGATCGGCTTCCTATCTCCTCGCCACTGCGCCCGCCGCCTCCGGATCTGACCCGGGGGCGGCGGGCGCAGGTGCGCTAGCTCGCGACGATCAGGGTCGTGTTTCCACCAGGCTGCTGCCGAGCTGGTTGGTGATGAGGGTCTTCATCGTGTTAACGGCCTGAGCAACCGTTTCGTTCGGGTTTTGCTGAAGGGCTTGCGTCGCCGCATTGAAGCCCTGTGCCCAGACGTTGTAGTCGATCGTTGTCGGAGCCTCCTGGCCGTAGGGCTCGATTTTCGCGAACTCGGCCTGGAATGGCGGCGCGAAGTTTGCGTATAGCGGATCAGTAAAGTACTGAGTGTCCGGAGGTACGCCGCCGCCCCAGTTGCTGACGTCGATCATGTTGACGCGCTGCTGAGCGACGTTGATGAAGTCCCACGCCAGGCTGGCGTGAGCCGTATGGGCTCCGATCGCCAGGCCCCAGCCTCCCAGCGTAGACGCGATACCGGGACTCTGGCCATTGCTCGTGGGCAGCGGTGCAAATCCCAGCACCTTGGAAGCTAGCGGGTAGTAGGGAGCCGAGACAAGCTTGACATACGATTCGCCCCAGAAATTAGGCGCCACGGCGATCGCGAACTTCCCCTGCGCCATCATTGCGGGCGCAAGGTTGATGGCCAGAGGATTCAGCAGCACTGACACCGGCGGGTTATAGCCTCGCGCCGCCAGGCTGTGGAAGAAGCTCAGCGTCTCCCGGATGCCCTTGCTGTCAACGACCCACTTGTTGGTGGACTTGTCGAAGATCGTCGGATCAGACGAGCCAGCCAGCACGTTCCCGCTGCCCAGGAGGATGCCTTCTGCACCTGACGCCTGCGCGCCGATAACGTCGAACGGGGCCACGCCGGGGACAGCTGCCTTCACCTTGGCGCAGGCCGCCAGGATGTCAGCCCACGTCTTGGGCCGCCAGGGCAAGGGAATACCCGCCTTCTTGAAGTCCGGGATGTTGTACATCAGTGCATCCGTGGCTTCGAAGTGGTTAACGTAGTACTCCTTGCCATTGTAGAGACCCTCGGTCTGAACGGCCTTCGGGAAGTTGGCGTACCACGGAGCCGTCTTCAGATACGAATCGATCGGCAATAGATCTCCTGAGCTCTCCCAGCCCCCAAGATTCGGAGACGGCAGCTCAGCGACGTCAGGAGCGGTCGATGGGTTTCTGAAGAGAAGGTTCAACTTGTTG
>JBKQTJ010000279.1:0-4003 GCA_052143255.1 Streptosporangiaceae bacterium
GCCCAGGCCGCACGCCCTGAAAATGTCGTCACGGCTCGCCAGCTTGACCCGCGCGCCCCGGCCGAGCCTGGCCGCCAGTTCCTTCTCGGCCGCCTCGATCTTCAGCCAGTCGGCGTAACTGACATGCCGCAACCCGCGCGCCGCCAGTACCTCGCGCAGCGGCGAGGTCCGCCCGTCGCCCGCCCCGGCAGCTGACGGCATCCGCAGCAAGCCGGCCCGCGGCAGCTGCACGTCGCCCGGGCCAGGACCACCCGCCAGGTCGGCGAGCAGCGATCTGACCGTCTCGGCTGCGTCCGACTTGTTCGTACCGATCACGCCGGTTGGGCCGCGCTTCAGCCAGCCAGCCACGTATTCCCTTGGCAGTGGCCGGCCGTCCGGCCCGAGTACCCGGCCAGCCTCGTTCGGCACCGTGGAGGACCGCTCGTCAAAGGGCACTCCGGCAAGCGGCACGCTCTGATATCCCACTGACCGCAGTACCATCTGCACGTCCAGCGTCTCCCGTTCGCCGGTCCCTTGCAGTTTCCCCGATTCGTCGAGCCTGGTCCGTTCGACAACCAGTGCCTGGACCTCGTTCCCGCCCTTGATCTCCACCGGCCGCAACCAGAAGCGGACGGTCAGCCTGCGCATGCCGCCGGTTGGCGCACGGCGAGCCCATTCGGAGATGACCGTGTAGTTGCCGCGCACGTGCCGGTCCGTCGCCGCCAAGCGCGCGCTCTCGCCCGTGGCGTCGAACGCATCCAGGTCCGCCTCGCCGTCGCCGACCACGACGTCCACGCCCGGCAGCTCGCCAAGCTCGCGTAGCTCCTTGGTGGTGAACTTGGCCTGCGCCGGGCCGCGGCGGCCGATCATGTACACCTCGCGTACCTTGCTCGCCATCAGCGCCTCGAGCACTGGCTGCGATACGTCTGTCTCGCGCAGTTCCTCCGGATTCCTGGCGAGGATCCTGGCGACGTCAACGGCCACGTTCCCGACACCGATCACGGCAACAGACTCGGCGTCCAGGGTGAAGGCGGACGGGTCGACGTCCGGGTGGCCGCAGTACCAGTTCACGAAATCGGTCGCCGCGACGCTGCCCGGCAGGTCCTCGCCTGGAATGCCGAGATGCCGGTCGCGCATTGCTCCGGTCGCATAGACCACCGCGTCGTAGGCGGCCAGCAGGTCATCCCGGCTAACGTCATTGCCCAGGTGCACTCCGCCGATGAAGCTGACGCCCTCGTGCTCGAGCACGTTCCGCAGGTACTCGGCGATCGACTTGATCGACTTGTGGTCGGGCGCGACACCGTACCGGACCAGGCCATACGGCGTCGGCAGCCGGTCCAGCACGTCGACCCGGATCGACCTGGGCGGGTCCAGCGCCGCCGTCTGCTTGATGAGCGCCTCGGCGGTGTACAGGCCGGCCGGGCCGGAGCCCACCACGGCAACCTGGAGAGTCTGCATGCATGCGATTCTGCCTTGTCACAGCGCATGGCGCGGCCACGGCGCCGGACTTGTCAGCTGCCGCAGCTCCTGCCGGGCATGCGCCGGCGGTGCGCCTGTCGGGCGCTGGCCGGGCACAGCCGGTGCTCAGCGGGTGCGCCGGCCAAGGCCGGACTTGCGCCGGACATAATCGCGCGCATTGCCGCCGCCGCGGCAATTTCCCCGGCCCCGCTTTTTACTCTCCCTTAGGTCGTACCCCTCATTGTCTTTAGCTCGTGCCGGGTATCGCTTCCATCTCATCAATTGCAGGTCAGCAAGTAACAGCCACCCGGCGCGAGGCCTGCATGCGCGCGGACGCGGGCAGGGTGACCAGCAGGGATGCGGAGTGAATTCTCAAGGTAAGAGCCACCGGAAAATCGCGGCGATACGTGCCCTAGCTGGCCTTGCAGTATTTTCTGTGGTGGCAGGAGTATTGGTCAGCGCTGTTGGCCTGCCGGTCGCCGGGTTCGCCGGAATCGCTGCGCGCGATGCCGCGCAGACATTTAACAACCTGGCCGTGCCGAACCTGGCGCAGATCCCTTCGCGCTCGAAGATAGTTGACTCCAGCGGCAACCTGATCGCCTACTACTACCCGAATCACATTTACCGGGTGCCAGTCAGCTATAGCCAGATATCGCCGTTTATGCGCAATGCGATCGTGGCCATCGAGGATTCGCGGTACTACCAGCATGGCGCGCTCGATATCCGCGGCACGCTCCGCGCGATCGCTACGGACTTGGTTGGCGGCGCTGTTCAGGGCGGATCCACGCTCGCCCAGCAATATGTTAAGAACGCGCTGGTGCTGACCGCTCCAAATGCCTCGCAGCAGCGGGCCGCGGTGGCCGAGAGCGTCGCACGCAAGATCCGTGAGCTGCGCATCGCGGCGATGGTCGAGCACGAACTGACCCAGAACCAGTTGCTGGCCGCGTACCTGAACGTGGCGTACTTCGAGAATGAGGCATACGGCATCCAGGTGGCCGCCCAGCGCTATTTCGCCACGACCGCAGCTCGCTTGACGTTGACCCAGTCGGCGATGCTGGCCGGGCTCGTCCAGAATCCGGCGAAATACGACCCGCTGGCCAACCCAGGCGCCGCCAGGGCGCGGCGGAATGTCGTGCTTACCCGGATGGCTCAGCTCGGCTACCTCAGCAAGGCGGCTGCCGCTGCGGCGGAGCGGACGCCGCTTGGCCTGCACTACTCACCTCATTCGCTGCTGGAAGGCTGCAACAGCCCCGGCGCCAGGAACTCAGCGTGGTTCTGCGACTACGTGCTCGCCGAGCTGCGCACCAATCCCGTCTACCGCCGGGCCTACCTGCAGCTCAACACCACCGGCGGACTGACGATCTACACCACGATGAACGCCCAGGATCAGCGCGCGGCCCAGAACGCGGTCAGCTTCATGGTGCCGCCGCCTCCATCGGGCTTCAACCCTGGCCGGAACGCTGCCGCCGAGGTCCTCATCCAGCCTGGCAGCGGGCACATTGAGGCGATCGCCGTGGACAGGCGCTACGGCACCGGCCCTGGACAGGACAGCATCGACTACGCGGCAGACACCGCCGAGAACGGCGGCATCGGCGTGCAGACCGGGTCATCCTCCAAGCTGTTCACCCTGATCACGGCGTTGAAGGAGGGCACTCCGTTCGGGTTCAGCATGCACGTGGTCTCGCCGTCGGTGCTGGGCGGGTACTACAACTGCCAGGGCCAGCCCACCGGTCCGTTCCCGGTATCGAACGCCGAAGGCCCGGGCAGGGGAACGTACTCGCTGTACACCGGCACCACGCACTCCATCAACGTGTTCTTTGCACAGCTTGAGCGGCGCGTCGGACTGTGCAACGTGGTCCGGACGGCAGTCAGCATGGGCGTGCACCGCGCCGACGGAAGCTCGCTGCTGACCGGGGTAGGCAAGCCAACAACGGCCGCTTACCAGCCGCCCGCCGGCGACCTGCCCTCGTTCACCCTCGGCGCGATCGATGTCTCGCCGATGACCATGGCCGCCGCATACGCAACGGTCGCGGCCGGCGGCATTTACTGCAGCCCGGTGGCGATCACCAGGATCGACGCCAGCGGCAGTGGCACGATGCCAGTTCAGCGCGGCAGCTGCCACCGGGCCATGTCCGCGAGCGTCGCCGCAGCCGCGACCTACATACTGTCCGGCGTGCTCACCAGCGGGACCGCCCAGGGCGACGGAATCACCAGGGGCGGGGTTTACGTTCCCCAAGCCGGCAAGACGGGAACGGCGAACAGCTTCGATTTCGCCGCGTTCGGCGGGTACACCCCGCACCTGGCGGGCTATGTCTCGATGTTCAACCCAGCCGGGCCGGTCACCCACCCGATGACTGGCTACGCGTCGTGCTACCGGTCTGCTCTTGGCTCAGCCGACTGTCCCGGCTCAGTCTTCGGAGCGAACGCTGGCCAGATCTGGCAGATGACGTTCGAGAGCGCCTTCCTCGGCAAGTCGTTCGGCTATTTTGCCGGTGTCCCGGCCGGCAGCCATTTCCTGAGCCAGGGCACCGGCATGAACACCGGCACGGGCGCCGGGCACAAGCAC
>JBKQTJ010000280.1:0-3838 GCA_052143255.1 Streptosporangiaceae bacterium
TCTTGAACACGTAGCCGCCGGCCTGCTCGATGGCATGATGCAGGAGGTCATCGTGACGGCGCAGTGCTTGCGCCATCGCCGTGGGCTCGGCCTCCCATAGCCGGGTCGAACCCTCGATATCAGTGAATAGCAACGTGACCGTGCCCGAGGGAATCCGCACCGTTTGGGTCACAGGAAATAGGATAGGGCGAGCCGGCCAGGCGGTGCTGTGGTCAGCCCCGAAGGAGTCAGCGTTCGGGGTGGATCGTCTTATGATCGGCCAGCATCTGCACGAACTGCGTGATCTTTCTGACCCTGGTTTCCTGGCGCTTAACGGTGCTGAGCCGGTAAAGGATGGCGTACCTGTTGATGCTGCTGATCGTGATGAAGAAGTCAGCCGCGGCCGGATTCGCCGCCAGTGCCTGGGCAAGGTCCGCCGGCACCTCGATGGTTCGCTGACCTGCATAGGCAGCGGCCCACCTGCCGTCCGCCTTCGCCCTCTCTACTTCGGCCAAGCCGGCCGGGCGCATCCGGCCTGCGGCAATCAGCTCTGTGGCCTTATCGGTGTTGATCTTGGACCATTTACTCCTTGGCCGGCGCGGCGTGAATCGCTTCAGCCAGTACTGGTTGTCCAGGCCGCGTGTCTGGGCGTCGATCCAGCCAAAGCACAAGGCGACGTCGAGCGCATCGGCGTAGGAGACGCTTGGCTCCGGTGCGTCCCTCCTGGCCAGCTTCAGCCAGACGCCAGCCGACCGCGCATGCTCGGCCTCGAGCCAGTCCTGCCACGTCGCGGCCGACGCAAAGAGCACGGGTTTCACGTCGCTGCCCGTCATTGCATCAGTGAACCACCGGGCTCTGACAGCGGCCGCGATGCGGTGTTGCCTGGGGTGCACGACAGCTTTGCTGGGGATGATCTTGACCGTGCCGTGGGCTTTGCGGTTCTGAGTCGCGTTGTCTGTCAGACGGCGGCGCGTAGCCCGCGGTCGGGGCGGGGAGCGCCGGGCGCGACAAAGTCGTTCCACCGGCCGCTGGCACGGTGGCAGCGCAGCGTAAGGATGTCCGCCGCGCCGTCGACGGTCCAGTGCATGCCTGACTGTTTCGCGCGCTGGGCGACGATCGCCTTGATGCCTCCCTCGATGGCACCGGAACCGATGAACATGCCCAGGTCGCGGAAGTGCTGGTAGCGCATCCGGTGCGCGTTGCGCTCGAAGTAGCCGAGTTTCTTGTCCAGGTCGCTGGCCTTGATGCCGCCGAGCGGATACTGGCGGGCGGCGGCGATGATCGCCTTGATGTCGCCGGCGTCCAGCTCGGCGCTGCGGTCTTCGAGCCACTGCGCCGGGTCGGGGGTGATGAAGGCCAGGTGGGCGGCCAGGTCGGTGAGGTGCTCGCGGGCGTGGTAGATGTCGGTGATGTGGGTGGCGTGGGGGTAGAGGTCCCCGGCCATGGTCCAGATCCAGGCGGCGCCGTCGCCGATCGCCACGACCTGGCGGAAGTGCTCGCCGCCGCGGCGCAGGTACTCGGCTTTCACCAGATCGGCGAGGGCGTCCTTGCCGTCGAAGGTGAAGGCGTAGCTGGACGAGCCGGGGTCGGTCACCGGCCTGCCGTCGGCATCCAGGCCGGACACGGTGAACAGCCGGGCGAGCTTAACCTCCCTGGTCCCGGCCTGCCCGTCGCCGTCCTTGCCGGCCCGGCCTTCGGTCTCGCTGGCGCGCACCGGCACGCCCGTCCCGTCGGTCTCCGCGTAGAGCATGCCGGGCAGCGGCGAGCGCGGGGGCAGCGCTGTGATCTGGCGGGCCACGATGGCGGCGGCCTCGGTTTCAGCCGCTGCTTTGGCAGCCGCGCCGGTGCCTCGGCGGACCGCTCGATCGTCCTGGCGCTGATGGTGATCCTGGCCAGCCCGGCCAGCAGCCCGGCCGCGCGGGCGAAGGACACCTCGGCGCCGGCCAGCGCGGTCATCTCCGAAAGGCCTGGCGACAGCGAGCCGCCGCTGATGCCCAGCTGCTGGTCGCGGGGCGCGAACCCGTGACGGCACCGCCCGCAGTGATACCACGCGCGCGTGATGCGCACCGGCCCGAGCACGGTGGTGATCGTCTTGTCCCGGCTGCCGGCGTAGACGGCCTGCCCGCCGCAGCCGCACCCGGCGCGCGGGCCGGCGTACCCGTCACCGCCGCCGGATAGCACGGCCGCCAGCAGGCGGGCGCCGGCTGAGGTCAGCGCGGCGCGCATTGCCTGCTCCAGCACGCCCAGGGCCGCGCCGGTGCCGAGCATCCCGGCGGCCAGGCCAGCCAGCCTGCCTACCTCTGCGGCGGTGATCTCCTCGAGCCGCGCCGCGAGCCCCCCCTTTCCCCTCCGGCCGGAGGGGAAGCCGTGCTCGTCACCGGTCTGACTGCGCAGATCGCCTCGCTGACCCGGCTCACCTCCTCCACCAGGTCAGCGAACCGCTGGTGCTCGGCGACCTCCCGGCGTGCTTTCTCCAGCTCCGGCCCCGGCCTCAGGTGGGTGTTCACCGTCTTGCCGCCGATCCGCCGGGTCAGGTTGTACTGCGGCCCGTGCCCGCGGTGACCGGGCTGCGCGCACGCGCAGCCCGTCTTGCCGCACTTGCGCCACACCGCGTTCAGCGCGCCCCGCCGGAAGTCCCCGACCTGCGAGATCAGGGCGAACAGCCCGGCGCGGCGCCGCTCCAGCCACGCCAGGTCACGCCCGGAGAAGTCAGCCACGGGCCACCTCCATATCTGAGTGTCACCATCACTCAGACTAGCCTCGCAAGCTGCTATAACCAAGAACCCTCACGATTCAGTCGTGCACCCTGTTGCCTGTTCCGCCGTTAGGTTGCCTGTTACTGCTTGAACGTCTGCTGGAGGTCGCGGAGTATTTCGGCGACGTGAGCGCCCGCGGCCGCCTCCATAGCGCCGGCGTTGGCAAGGATCCTCACTGCGGTGGAGTCATCGTTCCGGTACAGTCCCAGCAGGATGTGCTCGGTCCCGATGTAGTTGTGGCCCATTTCCAGCGCAACCGCCAGGGCGTCGCCCAACGCGCGCTTGGTGTCGTCCGAGAACACCTGGGTCGATTTGCTGGCCTGCTCAGTCGGCGCCGCCGACGCAGCCGGAGCCGGAACCGGCACCGCGGCACGCATGCTGGCCTCGGTGACGTTCAAGGCAGCGAGCACCCGGCCGGCGATGCCCGCCGGCTCGCTGAACAGCCCGAGCAGGAGATGCTCGGTGCCTACCTCGTTCTCGCCAAGGTCGAGGGCGGCCTGCTGGGCCGCGGCAACAACGTGGCGAGCACGGTCAGTGAATCGCTCCAATGTCCACGTCGGGCTGCCGGCGACCATGTGGGCAGCGATCGCGGATGCGAAGCGCTTGTGCACCGCCTGCTTGGTGACCCCGAGCGCGGCGCTGATCTGAGACCAGGACTGCCCGTCACGGCGACAGCGGTCGACGAAATGCCCCAGCAGGGCGTCGGAGGTCTCTTCCAGTTGCGCGACGGTGGCCGCAGCCGCGACCAGCTGGTCAAGCGGTTGCTCGGAGCTGGCGTCCTGGCGGACCAGTTCGATGAGCTCCTGAAGCGTGGGCGGAGGCGTCATGTGGTCAACTATAGGTTGACGATTGATGAGCGTCAACCTTCGGTTGACCAAGGGTTCGCCCGGCATGCTGCCCTAATGGGCCCGAACGCGCTGAGTCGCTCGCGTCGCATGCTTGTGCTGGCGATCTGCTGCATGAGCCTGTTCATCGTTGGCCTGGACGTGACCGTGGTCAACGTGGCCTTGCCGTCCATCGGCCACGACCTGCACGCAGGTGTCTCCGGCTTGCAGTGGACTATTGACGCCTACACGCTGGTGCTGGCCAGCCTGCTACTGCTG
>JBKQTJ010000281.1:0-15685 GCA_052143255.1 Streptosporangiaceae bacterium
CTATCCGGAAACTACTTACTTCTTGAAGTGGTGCAGGTAGGACCCGTAGCTGATCGGCTCACCGGTGCTCGGGTCTAGGTAGAGCGTGTGGTTGTGATGATGCCGGCCACTGAAGTCGAACATCGACAGGATCGACCCGGCCGCGACGTCGGTCGCTCCGTTGCCCAGGGCTGGCAGGTTCCAGTTGTACTCGATGAACTTCACGATTGAACTCTGGTCGATGAGCGTGTTGTCGACGAAGTTCGACCTCGCCCATGGCGAGATCACCAGGAACGGCAGCCGCGGGCCGAGGCCGCACCTGCCCTGCTCTGGCTGGTTGGCCGAGTTCACCGGCACCTGGCTGAGCAGAGCGCCGCATTCACCGGTGCCAGTCAGCGCATCCAGTGAGGTCTGCGACTCGGTGGTAACCGGGGCCAGCACGTGGTCATACCAGCCGTCGGAGTCATCCCAGGTGACGACGATGGCGGTGGACTTCCACGTCCGCAGCGACTGCAGGTGGTTGATCGTGTCCACCAGCCAGGTCTGCTCGTCCAGCGGGTCCGAGTAACCTGCGTGGCCGTCCTGGTACTTAGGCGCCTTCAGGTAGGACACAGCCGGCAGGTTGCCCGCGTCGGCGGCGGCCCAGAAGTTGGCGATGTCGTACTGGTGGTTGGCCTGGTCCGTCCGGCCGATCATGCCGATCGACGTCGGCGGCAGGTGCATGGGGTTAGCGGTGGATGCGTAGTACTCGAATGGCTCGTGGTGCGGGCTGTAAGCGTCTACGGTGGCGCCGCCCACGTTGACATTTGTCTGCGAGCAGATCTGGGCAGTGGTAGGTGGCGTGCCGTGACCGGGAACGTACCCGTTGTCGAAGCCGCCCTGGAACCAGCCCCAGGTGATCTTCGACGCGGTCAGCTCGTCACCGATGTTCTTGCCGCCCATGGTGATGGTTCCGGCCGCGGTGCCGCCGTCACCGCCGTCCGAGCCCGGCAGGTACGAGCAGATGTCGTAGGTCGGGTCGGCGTCGGAGTAGGTAGTGCCCGGGCCGGCCGGCTGCGCCGGTCCTGCCGTGATGTTGGACGAGGCCGGGTCCGTGGTGTCGAGCCCCGGCGGGTTCGGGCACGGACTGACGTTAATCGCCGCGTAGGCCGGCCCGCAGATGGTGCCGTAGGTCTGCGCGGCGGTCACGTTGAGCGCGCCGGGAGTCGACGGGCCGTAGGTCGTGCCGTACGCGTTGTCGCTCATCGCGAAGCTCTGCGCGTAGTTCCACAGTCCGGTCACCGAGTTGCCGTCGTAGTAGCTCATGACGGCCTTGTTCGATCCGGTCCCGGCCGGCGGCACCTCAGGCGTGCCGGGCGGGTAGTCGAACCCGTTCAGGCACTGCGTCAGGTTCAGGTTGCCGCCGGTGTTCGCCGGGTAGGCGTCCTCCGCACCGTGGTCGGCAGCAAGCTGCTCCGCGGTGTAGTCGTGGTCCTGGTCGCAGGTCAGCGGGATATTGTGACCGAGCCGCACCGGGTTCGCGTCCGGGCCGTTGGGGTTGTGGGTGAGCAGCGGCCCGGTCGGCTGGCCGGACGGGGTCAGCTGGTTGAACAGGCCATTGACGGTCGGCGTGCCCTTCTTGGCCGTAAAGGCCGGCTCGCCAGGTGGGTTCAGCGCGTACGGGTAGGTGCCAAAGTAGTGGTCGAAGGAGACATTCTCGTCGAAAATTACGACGAGGTGCTTGATCGGCGTCGCGGTTGAGCTGCTACCGCCGTGATGGTCATGTCCCTTGCTGCCCGCGATCGCGGCTGTCGCGCCAAACGCCACGAGGGCGAAGGTGGCAACGGCAGCGGTAATCGCATACGCCCGGGTTGGTCGTCGCATCCGTGCTTCCTTTCGGTCGCAGTCCGGCCTGCCCCGCCTGCTGTCGGATTGCGGGTCCCCACGGGCAGGTCGCGCTTGATCGTAAAACGGCTGACGGGGCAATCTCTTGGGAACCCGGAAGCCATTCCGACAATTATTGGCAACCGCAAGGTGAATTGGCGGTGTATCGAGCGGAGGTGCATGCCCGGCGACTCTGCCAGCAACCATCGGCGGCCGGAGGACGGCGCAGCCGTGCAGTGGGCACGGCGCGACGCGCTGGGTGGCCCCGGGTTCCGCGCCCGGCAGGCGAGGGCAGCTGCTCGGCCGAGAGCGTGTCGCGGGGCATGACTGTCGGCAGGCGGCGGTAGTGTCAACAGACACCCACGTGATGTGCCCCCTGCCACGCGGGCCAGCGGTTAGGCCGGCCGCCCGCGCAGGCTCGTGGCAGCATGCCTGAAGGAGGCAGACTTCATGGCGGCAGGCCAGGCAGGTGGCGGATCAGGTGGCTCGTTCGTGCACCTGCACGTCCACACGGAGTACTCGATGCTGGACGGTGCGGCGCGGCTGAAGGACTTGTTCGCCGAGTGCGAGCGCACCGGCATGCCGGCCGTGGCGATCACCGATCACGGCAACGTCTACGGCGCATACGAATTCTGGTCCAAGGCCCAGGCCGCCGGGATAAAGCCCATCGTCGGGATCGAGGCGTACGTTGCGCCCGAGCACCGCGCGCATAAGCAGCCCGTCCGGTGGGGCATGCCCGCACAGAAGGACGATGACGTTTCGGGGGGCGGCGCGTACACGCACATGACGCTGCTGGCGCACAGCACCGAGGGCATGCACAACCTGTTCAAGCTGTCCTCGCTGGCGTCGCTGGAAGGTTACTTCCGCAAGCCCCGGATGGACCGCGAGCTGCTGTCCCGGTACGCCAAGGGCCTCATCGCGACCACCGGCTGCGCCGGCGGCGAGATCCCTACAAGAATCCGGCTTGGCCAGTACGAGCAGGCGCTGACGGCGGCCGCCGACTTTCGCGACATCTTCGGCCCGGACAATTTCTACGCCGAGCTGATGCACCATGAGATTGACGTGGAGCGGCGGTACGCCGAGGGGCTGCGGCAGATCGCGACCAAGCTCAGCCTGCCGTATCTCGTGACCAACGACTCCCACTACACGCGGGAATCCGATGCCGGGGCGCATGAGGTCCTGCTGTGCGTCCAGACCGGTACGAACATGGCCGACCCGAGCCGGTTCCGGTTCGAGGGCACCAGCTATTACCTGAAAAGCCCGCAAGAGATGCGGGCGCTGCGCGCTGACGAGGACTGGCAGTCCGGCTGCGACAACACGCTGCTGATCGCCGAGCGGACCGAAGCGATGTTCACCAAGAGCAACCTGATGCCGGTGTTCCCGCTGCCCGGCGGCGAGACCGAGGAAAGCTGGATGCGCAAGGAAGTCTGGCGCGGCATGGACTGGCGCTTCCCCGGTGGCTACGACGAGCAGCGCCGGCAGCAGGCCGAGTACGAGATGGGCGTCATCGAGACGATGGGGTTCTGCTCGTACTTCCTGGTCGTGGCCGATTTCATCATGTGGGCGAAGCGTAACGGCATCAGGGTAGGGCCCGGACGAGGATCCGGGGCCGGCTCGATCGTGGCGTATGCACTCGGCATCACCGACCTCGACCCGATCCTGCACGGGCTTGTGTTCGAGCGGTTCCTTAATCCCGAACGCATCTCCATGCCCGACATCGACATCGATTTCGACGAGCGCAGGCGCGCCGACGTTATCCGGTACGTCACCGAGAAGTACGGAGACGACCGGGTCGCGCAGATCATCACCTACGGAACGATCAAGGCCAAGGCCGCCGTGAAGGACTCGGCCCGGGTACTGGGTTTCCCGTACGCGCTGGGTGACAGGATCACCAAGGCGTTCCCCCCTGCCGTGATGGGCAAGGACATTCCGTTGTCAGGCATCTTCGACCCGGATCACCCGCGGTATGGCGAGGCCGGCGAGCTGCGTGCGCTGTACGAGGCGGAGGCCGAAGTCCGGCAGGTGATCGACACCGCGCGCGGGCTCGAGGGCTTGATCCGCCAGCCCGGCGTGCACGCAGCCGGGGTGATCATGAGCTCTGAGCCCCTGCAGGAGCACATCCCGGTGTGGCGGCGCGAGGCGGACGGCGCGATCATCACCCAGTTCGACTACCCGGCCTGCGAGGACATCGGGCTGCTCAAGATGGACTTCCTCGGCTTGCGCAACCTCACCGTGCTGGAGGACGCGGTCGCCGGGATCAGGGCCAATCGCGGTATCGAGGTCGACCTGGATCACCTGCCCCTGGACGACAACCCGACGTACGAGCTGCTCGCCCGGGGCGACACTCTCGGGGTCTTCCAGCTTGACGGCAGCCCGATGCGCGCCCTGCTGCGGGCCATGCGCGCGGACAAATTCGGCGACATCTCGGCCGTCATTGCGCTGTACCGTCCGGGCCCGATGGCAAGCGCGCCCGTCTACGCCGACCGGAAGACCGGCCGGGCGCCGGTCATCCCGATCCACCCTGAGCTGGCCGAGCCGCTGAACGACATCCTCGGTGAGAGCTACGGCCTGCTGGTCTACCAGGAGGACGTGATGTTCGCCGCGCAGCGGCTGGCCGGCTACTCCGCCGGCAGCGCCGACCTGCTGCGACGAGCGATGGGCAAGAAGAAGAAGGAGATCCTCGACAAGGAGTACGAGCCGTTTGCGGCCGGCATGAAGGCCAACGGCTACTCCGACGACGCGATCAAGACGATCTGGGACATCATGGTCCCGTTCTCCGGATACGCCTTCAACAAGGCCCACGCGGCCGGGTACGCGCTGATCTCGTACTGGACCGGCTATCTCAAGGCGAATTTCCCGGCCGAGTACATGGCCGGACTGCTGACGTCGGTGGCGGGCGATAAGGACAAGTCCGCGCTCTACCTGAATGAGTGCCGGCGCATGGGCATCAAGGTGCTGCCGCCGGACGTGAACGCGTCGACGGCGATGTTCACCCCGGTCGGCACCGACATCCGGTTCGGCATGGCCGCGGTGCGCAACGTCGGGACCGCGGTGGTGGAATCGATCGTGGCGGCCAGGACGGCGAAGGGCGCGTTCACCAGCTTCTCCGATTTCCTGCGCAAGGTACCCGTCAACGTATGCAACAAGCGCGTGATCGAGTCGCTGGTCAAGGCAGGTGCCTTCGACTCGTTCGGGCACTCCAGGCGCGGGCTGCTGCTCATCCATGAGCAGGCCGTTGACGCGATCATCGACGTCAAACGCAACGAGGCCATCGGCCAGGACTCGCTGTTCGGCGATGACACTCAGGCTGACGTGACCTTTGACGTGCCTGTTCCGGATGGGGAGTGGGAGAAGGCGACTCTGCTGGGCTTCGAGCGGGAGATGCTCGGGCTGTACGTTTCTGATCATCCGCTGCTGGGCGTGGAGCACGTGCTCGCGGCCGCGACCGACTGCTCCATTGCCCAGCTAGTCGGGTCGGCCGAGGACGAGGCGGACCGGAGCGTGCGCGGGGACCGTGGCGACGCGCAGGTCGTAACCGTGGGCGGCATCCTGTCGGGGGTTCAGCGCAAGGTCACCAGGCAGGGAAGCACCTGGGCCACCGCCATGCTGGAGGACCTCGAGGGCGCGATCGAGGTCCTGTTCTTCCCGGCTACGTACGCCCAGTGCATGAGCCAGGTGATTGATGACGCGATCGTCGTTGTGCGCGGGCGGCTGGACCGGCGGGAGGAGGTGCCGAAGCTCGTCGCGATGGAGGTAACTACGCCGGACGTGACGGCTGGCCACACGGGCCCTTTCGTGGTGTCGATGGTGGAGGGCAGGTGCGTCCCGCCGGTGGTAGAGCGCCTGAAGGAGGTGCTGCGGACGCACCCTGGCGCTACCGAGGTGAACCTGAGGCTGGTGACCGGCAACCGCGTCAAGGTCCTGCGGCTTGACGACAAACTGCGAGTCAAGCCTTCTCCGTCACTGCTGGCTGATCTCAAGCAGCTGCTGGGACCCGGCTGCGTCGGTTAGCCGCCCAGGCCAGCCGCAGAGGTCAAGCCACTGGAACGTTGGTAGTATCAATCGTCTGAGGTGAGCCGGGAAGTCTGGTCGGCATGCGGACCAGCGTTGGAGGCCCACCATGAATCGCGACGGTCGGCACCGGGGGCTGGGGCCAGTGATCCGCAGGTTGCTGCGGGGGTCCGAATGGCGCCGCGAGGTGCTACGTACCAACCTCTGGCTGGTCCCTGCCATCGAGGTGGTAGGCGCAGCGATCCTGTTCGCCTGCACCTACGCCCTGGACCGGGCGGCCTACGAGGGCGTGTTCAAGGTACCTGGCTGGGCGATCAGCGGATCCCCGGACGTGGCCAGGACCGTGCTGACAGCGATCGCAGCCGCCGTTATCACCGTCGTCGGCGTGGTGTTCTCGATCGTGATCGTTGCGTTGACGCTGACGTCCACCCAGTTCGGCCCGCGGATGCTGCGCAACTTCATCCGCGACCGCGGCACCCAGGTCACGCTGGGCACCTTCGTGGCGACCTTCATCTACGCCGTGCTGACGCTCGGCTCGGTCGGTCAGATCGGGAACGGGAAGTTCGTACCGCACATCAGCGTCACCGTGACGCTTGCGCTCATGGTGGTCGACCTGGCCGTGCTCATCTATTTCCTGCACCACATCGCCATCCAGATCCAGCTGCCGCAGGTCATCGCCGATATCGCCGCCGACCTGCAGAAAGCGATCGAGCTGCAGGCCGGGGACCAGTCTGTGGGCGCTGACGCCCAGCTGGCCGGGCTGCTGATCGCGAACATGGACGGGGACGGCGGTACCGTCGCGGCGCCGCGCAGCGGTTACCTGCAGTACATCGAGCACCAGACGCTGGTCACCATCGCAGCTGAATTCGATGCGGTGATCCACGTGAGATACCGCCCCGGTCATTTCATCGTGCAGGGGCATCCCTACGCCACCGTCTGGCCCGCCGAGGCAGCCGGGCGGGTTGCCAACGAACTGGCGGGCGCCCATGTCACCGGGCCGTACCGCACGCTGGCCCAGGATGTCTCGTTCGGCGTGGACCAGCTGGTCGAGATCTGCATCCGGGCCTTGTCGCCTGCTGTCAACGACACGTTCACGGCGCTCACCTGCATCGACTGGATCGGGGACAGCCTGTGCAAGGTCACGGGGCGCTGGCAGCCGACCAGGGTCTACCGCGACTCGGCCGGGGCGGTGCGGGTGATCAGCACCGAGACCACCTGGGAAAGGCTGGTCCAGCGGGCATTTGAGAAGGTGCGCCAGGCGGGCCGGGGTATGCCGGCCGTAATGATCAGGCAGCTCGACGCGCTGGCCAAGATCATGGAACGGACGACGACCGATGCCGACCGTCAGGTGCTGCTGGACCAGGCAGCCATGATCGAGCGGTTGAGCGCGCGAACCGTTGACGAGCCTGCTGACCGTGCCGATGTCAGCCGGGCATATCAGGAGGTACTGGTGGCGCGGGCCGCTGTGGCCGGAGATCCCGCCTTGGCTGGCCCCGCGCCGGAGGTCAGCTAGCAGCTGACGCAGCCCCTTGCCAGGTCAGGCGTCGCGGCGGTCCAGCAAGTACGTCGCGGCTGCCAGCAGCAGCAGCGTCCAGATGCAGAAGACGCCGAATCCCTGCCATGGGCTCAGCAAGTCGCTGGATGTCTGCTGGGCATGGGAGATCAGCGAGCCGGCCTGCTCGGGGAGGTAGGCGTTAATGTGTGCGCCCCAGCTGCTGGGCAGCAGCCCGGCCAGGATCGGCAGCACGAGTATCACGCCGATGACCGTGCTGATGGCCCCTGCGGTGTGCCTGATCAGCGCCCCGATGGCGAGCGCGAAGATGCCCAGCACCGTCAGGTAGAGCCCGGCCCCGATAGTGGCACGCAGCACCCCAGGATCGCTGAGGGACACCTGGACATGGCTGTGCAGGAGCGCCGCGCCGACGAAGAACGAGCAGAAGACAACGATCTCGGACAGGACCAGCATCAGCGCGCCGAAGACAACGATCTTCGCGGCCAGCATCGGGAAGCGCTTGGGCACGGCCAGCAGCGAGGCCCGGATGACTCCGGTCGAGTACTCGGTGGAGATGATGAGCACGCCGAGCACGCAGATCGTGAGCTGACCTAGGCCGATGCCGGTGCCGAAGATGAACCCGACCGGGTCGGCAAGCACCCTTGCGTCACGTTCGGCTGCTCGGTTGCCCGTCGTCCAGTTCGATGCCGTCAGCCAGCTGAACAGCGCGGTGAGGCCGATGGTGAGCAGGACGAACAGGATCAGCGTCCAGGCGGTGGAGCGGACCGACCTGATCTTGGTCCACTCGGCCAGCAGCAGGTGCCCGAATCCGGGCCTACGAGCGGGCGTCGAGGTAACCGGCTTGGCTGGGCTCGTCGTTGCGCCTGGCGTGCTCATCGGGCACCCCCATCGATGGCATGCACCGGTTCGGCCATCTGCCCGTGGCCGAATTCGACGCTGTCGGAAGTGAGCTCAAGGAAGGCGTCCTCAAGCGTGCCTAGCAGTGGCGTCAGCTCATGCAGGACGACCGACGCCGAGGCAGCCAGTTCGCCAATCCGGGGTGCCGGAAGGCCGGTGACGGTGAACGTGACAGCCGTCGGGGCGGGCACGGCGCCGTCGGCGCGTCCTGCAGTGCCGTCGCCGCGTCCCGCGGTGCCCACCTGCGCCGTGGCGGCGGGTACTCGTTCCGGCGTGCCCGCCGCGTCACCTGCGGCGCCGTTCGCGGGGTCGGCCGGGGTCACCTTGCCGCCGTCGGCGGTGATCAGCTCAGTGAGCTTGCCGGGATCGGGCGTGCGTACCCGCACCGACTGGCCGGCCGCGCGGGCGATGAGATCCTGGGTTGCCGCGTCGGCGATCAGCCGGCCGCGCCCGATCACGATCAGGTGATCAGCGGTCACGGCCATCTCGTTCATGAGATGGCTGGAGACCAGCACGGTCTTGCCCTGACTGGCCAGGTGCTTCATAAGATTCCGGATCCAGAGCACGCCCTCCGGATCCAGGCCGTTGACCGGCTCGTCGAGCAACAAGACATCAGGATCGCCGAGCAGCGCCGCGGCCACGCCCAGCCGCTGACTCATGCCCAGTGAGAAGCTGCCGGCCCGCTTTCGCGCCACGTCGGTCAGGCCGACCAGGGCGAGCATCTCATCGACTCGGCTGGCCGGCAGGCCCTGAGTCTGGGCGAGGAACAACAGATGGTTGCGAGCGCTCCGGCCACCGTGCACTGATTTAGCCTCTAGCAGAGCCCCGACGGTGCGAAGCGGGCTGGGCAGGTCGGCATAGCGGCGTCCGTCGATGGTAGCCGAGCCGGTGTCGGGCCGGTCGAGGCCGAGAATCAGCCGCATGGTCGTGGACTTGCCCGCGCCGTTGGGGCCGAGGAACCCAGTTACCCGGCCGGAGGCAACGCGGAAGGAAAGGTGATCGACCGCTACCTTGCCTCCGAAGCTTTTCGTCAGGTCCCTTGCTTCGATCATCGGCTTCCTCATCGGGCGAAGCTGGCAGTTGAGTTCTATCGCGAGGTCAAGCTATCAAAGCCTGCGGGGGTGAGCGCGACCTCGTTACCATCCCAAATCGCGAACCTCAGCCCGGCCGGAGTACGCAGCAAAGATCACGAAATGGGGCCGGTCGGTACCGAGGCAGGCTGTAGCGGCCAGTACGCTGCTACGAGCTATGACCGGTAACAGCATGCACCCACCCGCCGGCGGTCCGGCATGGCCGTTGGCTGCCGCGGCGCCGCCGCCACCCGGGCGCCCGCTACTTGCAGTCGTCGTGATCATCGTTGGCAGCGTCCTGCTCGGACTGGCCGGGGGCGCGCTCTGGGCAGGCGTGGCGCCGCGTGTGGTGTACCAGGTAGTCACGCTCAAGCCGCCGACGGCTTATGCCGTGAACGCGGAGACCAGCGCGTTCATCGCGACCGATGGCTGGTATTGCTTCATCGCCCTGGCCGGCGGGGCGCTGATCGGGTTGCTGAGCTACCTGTTCGCCGTCCGGCGCTACGGACCGGCCCCGATGACCGCGGTGGTCATCGGCTCGGCTGCGGCAGCGTTCGTGGCGCAGTGGGCCGGCCATCAGTTTTCTGGCGGGCCAGGTTTTGATCGCGTGCTCGCCACGAGCCAGGTAGGCGAACTGCTGCACGCCCCGATCTCGCTTGGCTCCCATGGTGCCCTGGCGTTCTGGCCGGTGGCGGCCGCGATCGTGGCGGGCGGCCTGGAGCTGATCAGCGTGCTGCGGATCCGCCGTTTGGTGGCTTATGGCAGCGTACCGATGCCAGGTACGGACGCCTATGGCAGTCCGCCTGCGCCGGGCCCGCCTGGCTCGGGCGGCTGGCCGGACCAGACCGGCTAGGAGGAACGTCACGCCAAGTTATCGCTGATCGGCGTCGCTAGCCCGCCGCAGCCATGGCCGCGCCGACGATGCCCGCGTCGTTGTGCAGTGCTGCCGGCACCAGCTTGGCCGGCAATCCGGTCAGGAGCGGCACGAACTTGTCAGCCTTCCGGCTCACCCCGCCGCCGATGATGATCAAGCTGGGGGACAGCAGTGCCTGCATCTCGGCCAGGAACTCATCGACTCGACCCGCCCACTTCTCCCAGCTCAGGTGCTGCTCTTCGCGTACCAGGTCCGAGGCCCGCTTCTCCGCGTCCTTCCCGCGGATCTGGATGTGCCCGAACTCGGTGTTGGGCACCAGGATGCCGTCGATGAACAGCGCGCTGCCGATTCCGGTGCCGAGGGTGAGAAGCAGGACCGTGCCGCGCTCGCCGTTGCCCGTGCCGAAGCGCATCTCAGCGACGCCAGCAGCGTCAGCGTCGTTGAGGACCGTGACGGACAGCCCGGTTTCCTTGGCGAACTTCGTGGCGCCATCGACTCCGATCCAGGACGGATCGACGTTGGCGGCGGTGTGGATGACGCCATTAACCACGACGCCCGGGAAAGTGATGCCGGCCGAGCCGGTCCAGCCGAAGTCCTTCACAAGCTGGGCCACGACCGCCCCGACTGCATCCGGGGTGGCCGGCTGCGGGGTGGCCAGCTTCACCCGCTCCGCGATGAGCTGACCCGTGGCGGTGTCGACGGGAGCCGCCTTCACGCCACTGCCGCCGATGTCGATGCCGAGCACATGCGCCATTTGTGCGTGCCTCCGTCCGTCTGCGGGCGCTCCAGGAGGTCAGGCGGCGCCAGCCCGCGCTGGCGCGCAGGCTGCCGCGGGAGGACCAGACCTCGAGCCAAGCGTAAGGCCCCGCTCCGCTGGCGCGTTAGCAGCGCGTTGGCAGCGGCGGATCGGTTGGTGACGGCATCAGGTCGACATCCGCTCACCGCGAATGTCGGCGAAATCGGTGGGGCCAAGCTCCTGCGGGGCGTCGTCAGCCGGTTGATCGGGGTCTGCGGGCCGGGTCGGACGCTGCGGTCGCTGCTGGTGAACGTAATCTGCACGGATCAGCTCGCGTAGGTCGGAGCTGGTCCGGGCGCAGAGCATATCGGTAGAACCGTGGAACCGGGCCCACCAGACCTCACCGTCGAAGCCGATGACATACGCCTCGTCCCAGTGCATCTGCAGGTCCGCAAGAGCGGACGCCTCATTCCTATCCACTACCGCCTCCAATTCCGCGCCCTGGCCGGGACAGTCGGATCGTCCAGTGCTGGCTGCCAGGGCAACCTGCCACTACAGCATAGCGCGGTATAGAGCAATGTGACGCAGCAGACCGCGTCCTGACTCTTTGGGCAGTTCACAGGCGTTCTAGGGTGATCTTCGTGGTCAAGGTGCCCAGGTTCGACGCCAATGCGCTCGGGCCGGTCTACGTCTACATCGGCATGGCCGACCACATCGCGGCCAGGATCGAGGCGGGCGAGCTGGCAGCTGGCGCCCGGTTGCCCGCTGAACGTGACCTGGCTGCCGATTATCAGGTAGCTGTCGGCACCGCACGACGCGCGGTGGAAGAACTTAGGCAGCGCGGCCTGGTAGTGACACTCCCTGCCAAGGGGACGTACATCGCCTAAGTCGCGACGAACTCGCGCCGCGCCCGCGTCCAGGCCACCAGCCAGCGCCCGTTCCGGCGACCCCGGCAGGCCACCGCCCCCCTGGGCGTCGGGCTCTGTTCATCAGCTGGCCGCGGGGGCACGATTGACTGGGCCGCTGACGGGACCGCGGCCTGCATGCCACCCGGTACCGGCCGGCGCGGGTGAGCCGAAGGGAGCTGACCTGGTGGACAGGATCGTGGTCGTTGGCGGGGGTGTCCTCGGCATGATGCACGCGCTCCAAGCGCGTAGCCGCGGCCTCAGCGTTGTCCGGTGGGCGGGCGTCTATAGCCAGGTAACGGGTTCAGGTCTGTATCACCGGTCATCAGTCGCGCCCGGCGTCGTGCTGGTAACAGGACCGGGTGGTCGCGGCATGACCTGCGCCCCGGTGATCGCTGAGGAGACGTTCGCGTGATCACATCGCAAGCTGGGCAGCTGCCCGCCGAAGTCGCACGGCACATCACGGTCGCCTGCCTGGACATGGCCGGAACCACGGTGGCCGATGACGGCAGCGTGATGGCTGCGTTCGGGGCGGCCGCGGCCGAGTTCGGGCTGGTGCCGGGCGCGCCCGGCTATGACGACGCCATCGCGTTCGTCCGCGACACCATGGGCCAGTCGAAAATCGAGGTGTTCAGGCACATCCTTGGCGGCGAGGAGCAGGCCCAACGCGGCAACCGGATCTTCGAGGAGAGCTACGCCGAGTCGGTGCGGGCCGGGCTGGTAGCGCCGCTGCCAGGCGCCGCCGAGACGATCACCGCATTGCGCGCGGCTGGCATCAACGTGTGCCTGGCTACCGGGTTCGCCCCGGTCACCAGGGATGCGCTGCTGGATGCGCTCGGCTGGCGGCCGCTCATCGACCTGGCGCTGTCGCCGTCAGACGCCGGCCGCGGCAGGCCGTGGCCAGACCTGCCGCTCACGGCGCTGCTCCGGCTGGGCGGAGGCGCCGTCACGGAACTAGCCGTCGTCGGCGACACGCCGGCTGACGTTGAGTCTGGCCTGCGCGCTGGCGCCGGCGTGGTCGCGGCGGTGACCACCGGCGCCAGCAGCCGGGAAGAGCTCGCCGAGGCGGGCGCTCCGTTTGTGCTGGACACAGTGACCGAGCTCGTGCAGTTGCTTGGGCTCGGTGCGACAGGCCTGGTCTGACTCGCCCGGCCCGCGCTTGCGCCAGGCGCCGGCGGCCTACGGCCCGCCGGATATTGCGCATCACTAGTCCCGCCAGCCCCGCAGGTACTGAAGCAACGCTGAGGACTCGGCTGGTCCGGCCTTGAGGTGCTTGCAGTGATCGCTTTACTCCTGCAAGGTGACTTCTCGGGGACTCATTTCAGTAACTCAACCGGGCTACTTGGGACACTGGAGCCGGCGGTAACGTGACAGCTCGGGAAACGCCAGTGCCGCAACAGGCGAGCGCGACGGAAAAGCCGATCGGCATTCGTGATGTCGCGAGGCTGGCGGGAGTCTCGGTGGCATCTGCGAGTCTTGCGCTCAACAGCCAGCCCGGTGTGGCCGAACTGACTCGGCGTCGGATCGCCGCGGCTGCAGAGCAGCTCGGCTACCGCGCCAACCCGCAAGCGCAAGCGCTGCGCCGCGGTCGCACTACTACCTACGGATTCATCGTCAGGAACCTTGCTAACCCCTTCTTCCTGGACATCATGAGCGGAGCTGAGGTAGTCGCGACGGAGTCCGGCGCAACCCTGCTCGTGCTGGACTCCTGCTACTCAGCAGACCGCGAGGCCGAGCTAATACGCAAAATGGCTGCCCAGCGCTTGGCCGGACTGGCTATCGCGCCGCTAGGAACTGGCGGATCGATCAGGCTGTGGCAGCAGTTGCGCCCCGGCGCCCCGGTTGTCGCACTGAACGCGTCCCTTCGCGGCCTTGAGGGCGTGTCCCGGGTCATGCCCGACAACGCCGCCGCCGTTGCGCTGCCGATGCGCCGTATCGCTGAACTGGGACATGCTTCGGCGGCATTTGTGGCCGCGCCGCGCAACGTGATGGCAGATGCGGACAGGCTCAGCCACTTCCGCCGGCTTGCCCGTGAACTGGCGCTACGCGCCCACGTGGTGCACGCCCCGCTGACGATCGAGGATGTCGGGCGCGCCGCCCGCGCGCTGCTGTCGGCGCCTGGATCGCCGACTTCCATCATCACCAACTCTGATTACACGGCCCACGCGATCTACAAGGCGGCGCGTGAGCTGTCGCTGCGGATCGGACCAGGGGTCTCTGTCGTCGGCCACGACGATCTGCCGACCTCCGAGTTGCTTGATCCGCCACTTGCGACCATTCGCGTGGACCGCTGGGACATGGGCCGGGCGCTAATGGCACGGCTGCTCGCCGAGGCCCCGCCCGATGACTTCGTCGCGCCGGTCGAGCTCGTCGAGCGAGCATCCCTTCAGGCTCCGGAAACCGCCTCGTCATGCCGTGTTTACCTGGGCTGATGGAGTTCCCACGGGGCGCGCGTCAACTCAGTAACGGCGCTTGACACATACAGAGATACTAAGTCAGCATGCCAGATGCTAAACGTTTCAGGCGTCCGAGGCGACGCCGTTCGCACATGGGCCTGGCGGCGCTCGGCGAGTGGCAGCCAAGCAGCATTTTGTACACAACCCGGTGAGGCCGATTAGGTGGGGAAAATCAGGAGGCAGTAGTGAGAGCTCCATACCGACTTGCGTTCGCGGGACTCGCGGGCCTGTCGCTGCTGGCGGCGGGCTGCGGGTCGAGCTCGCCGTCAGGATCAAGTGGGGGTTACAACTGGTCGAAGGCCACGTCCGCCATGTCGGGCGGCGGGATGTCCAAGCTGATCGCCGCGGCCAAGAAGGAAGGCACGCTGAACGTCATTGCGCTGCCGTCGAACTGGGCCAACTACGGCACCATCATCAAGGACTTCACGGCGAAGTACGGCATCAAGGTCAACTCGATCGCGCCGGACGACAGCAGTGCCCAGGAAGTCACCCAGATACAGCAGAAGAACGGCACTTCACTGGCAGCTGACGTGCTGGACGTCGGTGGCAGCGTGGCGACCGCGAGCACCAGCCTGTTCACGCCCTACGAGGTCGCTACCTGGTCGTCGATCCCGGCCGCCCTTAAGCAGGCAAATGGGCTCTACGTTGGGGACTACGGCGGCTACATGTCGGTCGGCTACAACTCGGCCAAGTTCGGCACGATAACCTCGTTGAACCAGCTGCTCGGCGCCAAGTTCAAGAACGCGGTTGCGCTCAACGGCAACCCGACTGAGGCCAACGCCGCGCTCAACGGCGTCATGATGGCGAACCTCGCCCAGGGCGGCTCGGCAAGCAGCATCGCCACCGGCGTCAGCTTCTTCCATAAGCTCAAGCTGGCAGGCAACTACGTCCCGGTGCAGGCAACCGCCGCGACCATCAAGGCCGGTACGACGCCGGTCGTGTTCAACTGGGACTACCTCAACACCGCAGCCGTCGTCGGCCAGCCGGCTTCGACCTGGAAGGTGTATATCCCCAGCAACGCAACCCTGGGCGGTTTTTACTACCAGGCGATCAACAAGAACGCACCGCACCCGGCCGCGGCCAGGCTGTGGGAGGAGTTCCTGTTCTCCCAGGCTGCAATCGGCGGTCAGAACCTGTGGCTGGCTGGCGGCGCCCGGCCGGCAGAGCAGGTGGCAATGACCAGCAACGGCGCTATCAACAAGACGGCTGCCTCAGCGCTGCCGCCGGTGATGGGTACGCCGGTCTTCCTGACCCAGGCGCAGGCCACCGCGGCCGCCACCTATCTGGCAGCGAACTGGGCCAAGGCCGTCAGCTAGGCAATGGCAGTCGCTGCGACGCGTGAGACCGGCGCCCAGCCCATCAGGGCTGGGCGCCGGTCGGC
>JBKQTJ010000282.1:0-17142 GCA_052143255.1 Streptosporangiaceae bacterium
GCATGCGCCCTTGGGGCGATGATCGGCGTCACAGAGAACAGCACTGGTCTATCTGGCGCAGGCCACTGCGTGGAGGTTGTCGGCGGAAACACGCCGAGTCGCCGATCTGCACGATGAAGACACGCACTGCCCACTCCGGTCGGCGGCAGAGTAAATAGCTAACGGCGGCGATGCAGGGCACGGTATTGCCAGGCGGGCTCGAATTTGTCGGCAGTGTGCGATAGACCCGAAGCGTTGCTGATGACGGGAGGAGACATGCGCTGGTCCGAGATGGAGCACCTGCAACCGGGCCTGGCCGAACTCGGGCGGCGGCGATTGCTGGACCCGGCCGTCGTGCTGGTTGCTACGATCCGGAGTGATGGGACGCCGCGGGTCAGCCCGGTGGAGCCGTTCTTGCTGGACGGTGATTTGTGGCTTTCCATGATGTGGCAATCGAAGAAGGCAGCCGACCTGATGCGCGACCCGCGCATCCTGGTGCACAGCGTGATCGTCAGCCGCGACGGCGGCGCGGGCGAGTTCAAGATCCGCGGCATCGCCGGCGCCGAGCACGACCCTGGGATCCAACGCCGCTATGCCGACGCGGTGGCGAGCGGCGTGGGCTGGAGTCCGGAGCCAGGGCGGTTCCACCTGTTCGCCGTCGGCATCGAGCACGTGACATTTATCCGATATGACGACGCCAGCGGGGACCAGCATGTCGCCATGTGGCCGCCGCCAGAGGAGTTTGTCCGCAGGGGCACCTCTGCCACAAGTGTGGGCGACCGCGAGCCGTTAAGTGATCTCATCATTGCCGTCTAACCCATTGACTCAGGCGCCGGCAAGCCAGCAGGGCGCCACCGATCCGCGGCAGATCCGGATGTTGCGCGGATCCGATGTTGAGCGGTAGAGGATGGGAGTCGTGACAGATCACGCCATCGTCGTCGTCGATACGGACGGGCAAATTACGCGGTGGAGTCCTGGTGCCGAGGCTCTGTTCGGGCATAGGGCGGCCGACGCTCTTAGCCAGAGCCTGGATCTCATCGTGCCCGGCGCACTGCGTGCGCGGCACTGGGCCGGGTTTCGCCGGGCCATGCAGGCGCCGCAGGTGAAGGATCTGGCAGCTGACATTCCGGTCCTATGCGCGGACGGGCAGGTAAGGCAGTTCGCCGGCCGCCTGCTTGTCCTCAGTGACGGGCTCGGCCTTGCCCTGGGCGCGGTGGGAATCTTTGCCGCTGAAGGAACTACCGGGATCAAGCCTTTCGGATGACTCCGGAGCCCGTCCGCACGATCCCCGCGCGGCATACCGGACGTTTCACCGACACTCAGCCGTCCTGCTCGAACTGAGCTCGACTCGATCGCACGCTAATGACGGCGGGCGCGGCGCGCGTTCGCAGGCCCGCGCTACTGCCGAGGCCGGCTGGCTCTGCGGTGCGCCCGATTGAACCCGCTGGCTTGACGGATAATTCGGTCTATGCAGGTGTACCGGAATCCGTCGTGGGCCGTGGCCGCCCAGACGGTTCTGTCGTCGCTCATGGCACTCATCGGAGTTAGCATCGCCATCCAGCCGGACGCAGACCATCCTGGCACTGCTCCTGGCTACATCGCGTGCGGAACCGTCATCGCGGCAGCCTTCATCTTCCTGGCCGTCGCCCAGCTGACATCGCGTCTGGTGGTGACCGGGCACGGACTCACCTGGCGCTCCATGATGCGCACGAGGAGCATCGGCTGGAATGACATCGACGACGTCCAGGTTGTCAGGGCGAATAGCGCCGGCCCGTGGTACAGCCCCGGCGTCACGACCGGGGGCCGGCTGACGCGAGTCAACAGCGTCATCGGGCCGCGCCGCTACACCGAGAACATCGTCGAAGCGATACGCCAGGCCAGGCCGCAGGCCGCGACCGGCACCCAGGCGGAACCGCTGGCCTGAGCCAGCCGAACGTCCCACCAGCGGCAGAACAGGGCGTTCGCTCGCTCCGGCCCAGTGAATACTTATGCGGGTTCCTTGGATCGCTGACAACAGAGGACTGCTCGACGGGCAGCCGTTAGCAGCGCCGAGTGCGGCACGTACCCGCCGATCGGTAGGCCTCTCGGTTTTGGCTCATCGTGGACTTGATCCTCCCGGATCGCGTCGATCTGTGTGCGTGAGATACAGCACGGATACGGACGTGGGGCAGTCAGGTGGTTGGAGGCAGACCAGCAGGTAGTTGTGCGGTCTTGGCTGGAGGATCAGCTCGGGCTAGCGGGCACTGCCCGAGGTAGATGATCGTCGTGACGGGGCGGCTGCGGGCTAGCCTTGGGAGGTGATGGCCGAGACGGATGTGATCTTGACACCGGACCAGCGGGTGCGGGTGTTCATTTCCTCGACCCTGGAGGAGCTGGCCGAGGAGCGGGTCGCTGCCCGGCGAGCGATCCGGCGGCTGCATCTGGTGCCGGTGTGGTACGAATCCGGCGCCCGGCCGCATCCGCCGCGCAGTATGTACCGAGCGTACCTGGAGCAGAGCCAGGTGTTTGTGGGGATCTACTGGCAGCGCTATGGCTGGGTGGCGCCGGGGATGGAGATCTCCGGGCTGGAGGATGAGTATCGGCTGGCGGCGGGCATGCCGATGTTGCTGTACCTGAAACGCCCCGCTCCGGACCAGGAGCCGCGGCTGACGGCGATGATTGACAGCCTCCGCGAGGCCGGGACGGTGTCGTACCGGACCTTCGCAACCGCTAGGGAGTTGGAGCGGTTGTTGGCCGACGATCTTGCCGTTCTTTTGAGCGAGAGCTTCGCGGGCGCGACGGTAAGCGTGGGTGCGCCAACTGCATCGCCGGTCGGGCCGGTTGAGCCCGGCGAGGCGGATCTGCCGACCGGGACGGTCACGTTCCTGCTGACCGATATCGAGGGTTCCACCCGGCTGTGGGAAACCGTGCCGGAGGCGATGGAAGTGGCGCTGGAGCGGCACAACCGTCTTCTCAGAGGCGTGATCGAAGATCATGGGGGGGTGGTGGTGACCTCCCGCGGGGAGGGTGACAGTTTCTTCGCCATCTTTCCCAGCGCGGCGGCTGCGGTCGAGGCGGCCGGCGCGTGCCAACTCCGGCTCGGGAGCGAGTCGTGGCCAGCGGGGGCCGCGCTGCGGGTGCGGATGGGCCTGCACACCGGCGAGGCGCGTGTGCGTGGAAGCGATCGTGTCGACCACGCGCCGATCAACCGGTGCGCCCGGGTCAAAGCCGCCGCACACGGCGGGCAAGTGCTGGTCACCAAGACCACGCGGGACCTGGCCGGCGGGCGGCTGGGCGGCGGGTTCGCCCTGAAACGGCTGGGGGAGTTCCGGCTGCGCGACCTGGCCGAACCGGAGCTGATCTACCAGCTCACCCACCCCGGGCTCCCGGCCGACTTCCCGCCGATCCGCACGATCGCCGACCGCCCCGGCAATCTGCCGTTGCAGGCCAGCTCGTTCATCGGCCGCGCCCGCGAACTGGAACAGGCCGCGGCCGCGCTGGGCCAGGCGCGGGTGGTGACGCTGACCGGCCCGGGCGGGGTGGGCAAGACCCGGCTGGCGCTGCAGGCCGCCGCCCAGATGGCGCCGCGGTTCGGGGACGGCGCGTGGCTTGCTGAGCTCGCCCCGGTCCGCGACCCCGCCGGGGTCGACGACGCCGTGGCGGCGGTGTTCTCGGTGACCGCCCGGGCCGACCAGGATACCCGTGAGGCGCTGGTGGAGTTTCTGCGCGGCAAGCAGCTGCTGCTGGTGCTGGATAACTGCGAGCACCTGCTCGAAGCGGCGGCGGCGCTGGCCGCAGTGGTGCAACGCTCCTGCGAGCGGCTGGTGATCCTGGCCACCAGCCGCGAGGCCCTGGGTATCGAGGGGGAGCAGCTGGTGCCGGTGCCCCCGCTGGGGGTGCCCGGAGTAGGCGCCGACCTGGCGGCGATCACGCAGGCGGAGGCGGTGCGGCTGTTCGCCGACCGCGCGGCCGCTGTCACGCCCGGTTGCGCGGGGACCGCCCAGAACGCGGCAGCGGTCACCGCGGTGGTCCGGCGGCTGGATGGGATTCCGCTGGCGATCGAGCTGGCGGCCGCGCGGGTGCCCGCGATGACCCCCGCCGAGCTGGCCCGGCGGCTGGAGCGCAGTTTCGCGGTGCTCGCGGCTGGCCGGCGCGGGGCGGCGGCACGCCACCAGACGCTGCGGGCCACCATCGACTGGTCCTTCCAGCTGCTCACGGGGCCCGAGCAGGTGCTGCTGGCCCGGCTGGCGGTGTTCGCCGGCGGTGCCACCTTGGAGGCGGCCGAGGCGGTCTGTAGTGGGGAGGGGATCGATCCGGACGCGGTGTTTGAGCTGCTGGCGGCCCTGGTGGCCCGGTCGCTGGTGGTGGCCGGGCAGGACGGGCTCGAGACCCGGTACCGGCTGCTGGAGACGATCCGCCAGTACGGCGAGGAACACCTGGCGGCGGCCGGTGAGGCCGAGCGGTGGCAGGCACGCCACGCCGGCTACTACGCGGGCCTCGTTCCACGGGTCCGCGGTCAGGCCCATGATCCTTACCAGGAGGTGTTTTGGGCGGTGCGGCTCGGCGCCGACCAGGACAACCTGCTCGCGGCGTGGTCGTGGGCGATCAGCACTAGCAATGTCGGCACCGCGTTTTCAATCCTGGCCGGCTTCGCGCCGGCTGAGGTCTGGATCGATAACCCGCTGCTGCTGGCCGGGGAAGCGGCCCTGGCGCTGCCCGGCGCAAGTCAGGACCCGGGCTACCCGCTGGCCCTGGCGGTCAGCGCGGTGTTCGCCTCCCAGCGCGCGGACGTCACCGGCACCGAGGAATTGGGCCGCCGGGCGGTCGACGCCAACGCCCGCCGGGATGTCCCGGACTGGCGGGTCGAGGAGGTCGTCTGCGCCGCCCGCCAAAACATCGCGGTTACTACCGGCGCGTTCGCCGACGCCGCCCGCCTCGCCGAACAGGCCGCCGGTCACGCGCGGGCTGGCGGCGACCTCGCCGACGCCTCCCTTCACCTTGGCGTCGCCGTGGGCGATCACATACTCGCCGGTGAAACACCCGCCGCCGTCGCCCCAGCACGTGAGGCACTCGCGCTGGCCCGCCAGACCGGCGCCCCGGCCCTGATCTCGACTAGCCTGCTCGCCGTCGGCCTGGCCGTCGCCGAGACCGACCCCGATCAGGCCCGCGCCTGCCTGCGCGAGAGCCGCCAGCTCAGCACCGCGCTCGGCTACGACAGCACCATCAACCTGGTCTGGGCCACCGCGATCGCATTTCTCATAGGCGATCAGGCCGCCTCGCTCGAACTCGGCCGCCGCGCCATCCACCGCCTCCAGTGGGGCGGTGACCGCCTCCGGATGGGCACCATCCTCTACATCATCGCGGGCGCGCTCACCACCACCCGGCCTGATGCTGCCGCGATCATCCTCGGAGCCGCCGAAACCAACATGGTCCAGTCGCCGAAGTCTGCCCAGCTGATCAGCTTGATCGTGACGCAAACTCTGGGCGAAGAGCGCGAACGGGAGCTCCACGCCCAGGGCGCGGACATGGACTGGGACCAAGCCGTCGCCTACACCCTCACCCAGACCACCCAGGCCCTCAGCGAACTCCAATCGGAGACGCAGGTATGAGAGCGACCTGCCGCTTCAAGGTGCCGATACTGCCTATGCGAGCGTCCGGGGGTCGTGCGTGTAATGACCATGGCGGTCACGGACTGGGACTGACCCGTCGAAGCCGGTCGACCGAGCCGTGGAGATTAGCGGTCTCTAGCGGATCCGGCAGCGCCTGGACTGGCAAGACCCAGGTGATCTCACTACGGATCGTGGAGATCGCGCGCCGCGAGAATCTCGTGCCCTCAACGCCGATCGGGGACTGCTGCACGGACAGAATTATGTCGACTACACCGAGCTGCTCCGGTCGGTTGTCGATCTGCTTGACACCGCCAACCGCCTCCAGGGACTCACCCGATGACGTCGTCGGCGTACCTGCGTAGTTTGTCGATCTTGGGCGAGCCAAGGTCATAGCCGGACGCGGAGGTCACCACTACAGCGCGTCCGTGGTTGTCAGCCCGCTCTTCCTGCTGTTCCGATCGATCAGCAGCCGGGTCTGAATGTCATGGGCAGCCCTTCGATTAGCAGCGGCACCATGCACGGCTCCGCGGTTGGGTGGCGATCCGGATTTCGCGGACGTGCTTAACGACGCCCGCGATACCAGGGCCGAACACGAGAAGCTGGTCGAATCCGCCATTCTGGAGGCTAAGTGCTTCGGCGATGGCGCGGCCGTCGTCGCTGCGCCGGGTGCATGCCGGGACTCGCCACGCAACCACCGGCCAAGGGCACCGGCCCGCGGGCCGCTGGCCGCGTCGAGACCCTCACGCACCGGACGCTGGCCTACCGCGACGTCGGGTTCCCGGTGGTGGTCCCGGTAGAACTGGCAGGGCACGACCAGGCTAGCTTGCGGCTGGTCGCCGCACCTGGGCTGCTCCCGGCCCGGTGTTCGGCGGGCGTGCCTGCTCGCCCACGGCCTACCGGCGGCAGCTGATCGTGCTAAGCGCGTGGGTCTTGACTGGCTGGCTGGAGGTTCCGCCGGACGGCGGCGCCATCTACGCACCGCACACCTCCAATGGCTTCATCGCACCACCGCGCAAGAACCTGCCGCCGATCTCCAACGGGCTGCTCGCCAAGGCACGCATGTGGCAGGCTCAGAGTAAAGGCGGAGCACGCTGGCTAGAACGGCTGGCTGCAGCCAAGGAAGCCTGACCGGCGAAGGCGGCGGTCCGGCCGCGCAGCACGGCACATCCGGCAGAGCTTGGGGGCGAGTATGCGGTTTGAATCCTCGGTTACCAGCGTGTCGTGGATTCCTTCGGAATCGGTGTCCGGCCTGTACAAGGCCGGGTACGCCGCAGGTGCCAGCCACCCCGACGACCCGCCGCCCGACGTCCTTGAGAATCTGGATGGGCTGTTCGCCGCGGAAAGGTTCCGGTTTGCCAACCACCTGGCAGCGTGGATTGAGGTGGAGGACGGCCGCATCACCGATACCGGGTATGCCGGCCGTGGGTACATCTCCTGCACCAGGTTCGGTTGGGGCCCGCAGCGGGAGGTGACCTTCCAGCCGGCCGAGTTTCCCGAGCTCAGGACTGAACCCGAGATCACCGCCACCGGGGCCCGGTTCACCCAGACCACCGGCGGGCGCACCGGCGCGCCAATGCCCCGGCCGGTCACCGGAAGGCCCCACGTGCAGTGGCTGGCACCCACGGTGTGGACCACCCTGGCTCTGGCGATAGGCACCGACGGGTCTAGCCGCGGCCAGGTAACCGGCGCCAGCGCGTTCCCCCGGCACTGGATCTACGACGGCCGGGGTCAGTTGGTGGCCAAGTCCGGGCTGGCCGACTTCCGCGAGTGGATGGCCGCCGCGCACGGCCAGCACAGCCCCTGGGGGAACGAAGACAGCCAGCCGCTGGTGACCGTCGCCGAAAGCGCGCTGGAACGGCAACTGTCGGCCACCATCATGCGCGGCGGCGCCAAGCCCGCCATCCGCAAACTGCCCAAGAATGAGCTGCTGACCGAGCAGGGCGAGCCCGGCGGCGACGTCTACCTGCTGCTCGACGGGATACTCAGCGTCTGGGTCGACGGCACCCAGGTCGCCGAACTCGGCCCCGGCGCCGTGGTAGGGGAACGTGCCCTCCTGGAGCACGGCCGCCGCACCGCCACCCTGCGCGCCGCTACCAGCTGCGTCGTCGCCACCGCTGCCAAGGACCAGATCGATCCGGACAGCCTCGCCAGCCTCGCCGAACTTCACCGCCGGGAAGACCAAGACGTGTAGCGGCCGCAAAGGCGCCCATCCCGGTGACACATACCCGGATGTTATGGACGCGACCGCTCACGTCGGGTCATAAGACAAAACAAATACGGAATCGGCGTTATACGGGTGTCGTCCTCGGGACTGCCGTGCCGGTAATGGCCATGACGCATGCGTGATTATGCTCGCCAGCGCATAGACATGCGCGCGGCCAACTCACTATCTTCGGCGAGCGGTAAACCTGGGCGGGCTTATTCGGGCCGTTCCGCTGCACGGAAAGGTTCGCCGACGGGCCAGAACGGCTTAGTTCTGGCGCGGCACGGCTCTGCAGATGTGGACGCCGGGGTAGCTGCGCGACTGTTGCAGGAGCCTTCTGCCGACTGGTATCGCCCCGCCGTGACCTGGTGCCGATGGTGAGGATCAACGCCCCGGCATGCTGCAGGCGCGTTTATCGTTCGCGGCCATAAGCGTCAGGCAGCGACGAGCGGGTGCGCGTGAGCCTGCTCGTAAAGCGGCTCGGGGGCTAGGTCGATGCCGTTGGGCCAGGCAATGGTGCCTGCCTCGGTGTCGACTGTTACCTGGGCGAAGTAGCCCGGGTCGTTGAGCGGTTCCAGGACGCCTGTCCACTGCTCAGCTGAGAAATCGACGTCACCGACGGTGCCATCGCTGAACAGCAGCCGCAGCACTCGTTCGCCCATTACTGCTACGCCTGTCACGGTCGGCAGGTAGCTCTCACTCACGCTCACCATTCTAGGGCAGGGGCGGGATGGCGAGCATAGGCTGGCTGTCGCGGGCGCGCTCCCAGTTCGCGAGGATTTCCTTGTGGCGAAGAGCTGCCCATTCCTGGACAAACTGGAGTGCTCGTGGTTCGAGGCTGCCGGCTAGCACAGTCCCGTCGGCCGACACCGACGCGCGCCGGCCCGCGTGGTAGGAAGTGGGCGACGGGATGGTCCCGTTCGTTCCAGTACATGTAGATCACTACGCCGTAGAACGCGCTGATACGCGGCATGGAATGACAGTAGCCGCAGCGGCGGGCAGCGGTGCCTGCTATCGGCGCGGCATCGAAGTTGTCGCAGTCGCGGCGTGCTGCATAGCCTTGAGCGGGCTGGATCGCCTCGCGCAGGCCTTCAGTCCCGGCTCAGGTTCCTCCGAGTTTGTGCCTGAGCGGCGGCCTGGGCGTGACCAAATTGCGATGCTGCGCGTCCTGCACCGTCCTTTTGCTGAGAGCCAAACTGAGAGCCAAGGTCAGCAGGAGCCGGACGTCGTCAGGCGTCGTCAGGCGATTGTCATTCCAGGTCAGTGCGACGTAGGGCGACGGTGGGCGTCGTCTGGCCTGGTTCGGGTTTGCCTCCTGAGCAGTAGGCCGCAGGTTCGAGTCCTGCTCGGGGCGCCAGTGAGCACGTAAACAGGATTTTTCGCCAATACGTCCAGCGCCATGATAACTGCCCGGCGAGCAATCGCCCTTTCGTGAAATCTCGCGGCGGGTGAGGCGTCGCCCGGCGGGACACAGTGTCGCTGGATGACGCTCAACGTCGTACACGGAATAGGACATATGTTCGGGACGGTGTTTGCTGGGAGCCAAACTTGGAGCCAATCAAATTTCCGGCAAGCCACGGCCGGAGCCAGCACCAGCGGGTGGACCTCAGTTCACCGCCGGACGTTGACTATCTTGGCTTGGCTGGAGGTCCAAGCTCGGAGTTAGCTGGGTTGCGGCCTGCTGCTGGCCTTGTGTCTTGTCCGCGTGATTGCCCACGCTCAAGCTGTTCTGCGGCGAGCTCAACCGGGGGCCGGTAGCCGCGAGAGCTATTGATGTGGCGGTGCAGCGCATGGTTCAGCTCGCCGAGGTCAATATGTGCCAGGCCGCCAGCTTGGCTGATGGCGACCTCACAGAGGAATGCCATGTCGTTCATGCACCCCAGGACGCTGCGGTCCGCGGTCTTTGCCAAGATCAGCTCCTGCAAGCGCAGGTTGCCAAACGTTGCAGGCGGCAGGCCCTCGCGGCGGAGTTCCCGCTCGACCAGGCCGGTGACCAGACGGCGGGTGGCGCGCAGGTCAGCCGCGCGGACGCCGGCCTCGAAGATCGAGAACAGGGTGGCGGCGTGGGTGAGCAGCAGGCACTTGCGCCGGTCTAACCAGAGCAGGTTGGCGTACCAGTCCCCGGCATCTGGTGCGGGTCCTGGCTCGGCGGCGTGGCCCGCGCCGAGGACAGCCAGCAGCTTCTTCGTGCACCGCAGGATCACCAGCCGATCATAGGGGTGGGCGGCGCTCGGAACGCCGGCCAGGAAGCGGCCGCAGCTTGCCCTGCCAGCGTCCTAGAAGGCCAAACAGCCGGATCGGTTCTGCCCTACCGTCTGGGTATGCCTGCCAGGAACCTGCCCACGCCCCAGGACGCGGCCGCCGCCCGCCGGATCCTCCTTGACGGGCTGGCCGGTGATAGCGAGGTGTCCGAGCTGGCGGGCGAGCTAGCGCCCTTGCATCCCCGGAACAACACCTTTCCCGGCGAGGTCTTGCTCGACGTGGCAGCTGACGTGCTGGACTGGTGCGGGGCCAGCCGCTCCGACCCGCTGGCCGTGGAAGGGATGCGGGAGCGGTTGCTGCCCGAGTTGGCCTTCCACGGCAGGCAGAACAAGAAGCTTCAGTTCGCAATCCTGGCAGCAGCAGCGCTGCGCGGCGGAACGGAGCCGGACTTGCTTGACGAGGTCGCCTGGTGGCAGACCGATGACTTCTGGCAGTACGCCCTGTACGCGGCGGTCGCATATATCCGCGCCGCAGCTGGCCGAGTCGGCGTGCCGGTGCGCCAGGTATGCCAGGAACTGGCGCGGCGCGACGGCCCTCGACCCGAATGACCGTCGCTGTGCACCCTGATGTCCGGGCTCGCAAGCGGCCAGCCAGCGACCAGGCCAGGCAGCCTGGCAGAGTTTGACCGAACGGAGGTGTGAAGTGGCTCAGACCTGGTTGTCGATCCGGGTCGACCTGATAGAGGGTCACGGCGAGGAGCACTGGCCACGGCCAGGACGGATCTTCGCGGCCGCGCGCAGCCACACCTTCAAGCAGCTCGCCGACGCTATCGACGACGCGTTCGCCCGCTGGGACCGCTCGCACCTGCAGGACTTCACCCTCGCCGACGGCAGGCGCTGGTGCGATCCGGACCCGGACTGGGAGATCGGGGGAGAGGTAACCGACGATTACCGGCGAGTGAGGCTGTCGCGGCTGCGGCCGGGAGAGCAGTTCGCCTACGTGTTCGATCTCGGCGACGACTGGGCTCACCTGTGCACCGTCGGCGGGCGGCGGATCGACCCGGTCGGGGTCCTGGGGATCCTGCCGGACACGCCGCTGTCGGATCGATAAACGGGCGGACCACGGCTAGCGCGCGCGGCCGCCGCCTGGACCCCGGCCCGTACACCTTCATGTGGATCGACGCGCTCACCCAGAAGGTCCGTGAGGGCGGCCGGACGGTCAACGTGCAGATCCTGGGCGTCGAGGTTGCCAGCTCCGAGGACGGCGCCGGGTGGCTGGCGTTCCTGCGCGGCCTGGTCGCCCGCGGCCTGTCGGGCGTGCAGCTGGTCACCTCCGACTGCCATCAGGGCCTGCGCGCCGCGATCGCCGGCGTGGTGCCCGGCGCCGCTGTCTGGGCTCACCTGCCCACGTCAGCGCGATTTCGCGCCCGGGCACCCGGCCCGGTATCCGGCCAGTTATACAAGGCCCCCGGCGAAGGAACTGGGCACGCTGCCTTGCTTTCCCGCTGCTTTCCGGCCGCCGGCATTCGCTTCCTGGGCATCCTTTCCCGCCCGGGGATTCCGCCCCCTTACGGTCGGCCTACCACGCCCCCAACCGGCGGCGCGGACCCACCCCACACCAGCCTTCCCCTCGCCTGTGACCCAGGGCGGAACGGGATCCTCGGGCTTTTCCCTGAGCTTCGCACCCCGCCGGGCAGGACCCGGCAACGCACGTCAGGGCGGGGACAGGCCCGGACATCGCCTGGACTACGTCCCTGGCGTCGGCAAGCCTCCTTCGACGTACTTACTCATAACGTGCGACCTCACGTCGCACGATCATCCGGTTATGTGTGCACGGCGTGTGGCCCGAAGGCCCGCGATGTAGTGACGAGCGGCCCTGTCACTGGCTGCGGCTCTGCCTGATCATCGACCCTAGGCAGGGAGGAGCTTGCCACCGATTGGCTCGGCGTCCGGACGCCAACCCTAAGGAGAGCAATCATGGCTAAGACCACTACGAACAAGACGAAGGTAGCGGCGGCGCGCCCCAGCGCGATCGCCAAGAAGAGCACGACACCCAAGGAGAAAGGTGCGGTTGCCAGGACGGCGGACCTATCCGAGGAAGTTCTCAAGACCGTCGAGGCCGGCCAGCGGGCCGCGATCGAGGCGGTGCGAAAGTTCGTCGACACCGTCGACGAGGCGCTTCCCGCAGTCGGTGACCGCCCATCCCGCCGTGAGACGCTCATCGACGCCGCCCTGGACATGGCCGAAAAGCTCGTCACGACACAGTACGACTTCCTGCGCAGCGTCGTGCGCAGCGCGGACCGCTCGCTGAGCAAGCCGGGCGCCACGAAGAAGTAGACGACCGCCTGGCGTGGCATTGCCATTGGCCGGCAGAACGGACATTCATCGGCACAGCGCGGACAGCGGCATTAGATGAGTGAAAGGACACGCGGTCGCCGACGCAGTCGCTGCCTCGTGGGCTGTGCCTGGAGTCTTTCGTCCCCGCCCGCGGCGGTGGCCACGCGGGCGGCAAAGACCGGCCGTCGCGGGCGGCGGGGCACCACGGCCCGCCAGGCGGCGGCCGGGTCAGCGCAGGCGTCTGCGCTGGCGCGTGTGGCCGGGACGGGCTCAGGGATCAGCAGCTCGCCGACATCGCTGCTCGCCCGCCACAGCGCCCGCAAGGTCAAATGCGCCACCTCTCGCTACCTCAACCGGTCCCTACGCAAGCACAGAACAGCCGGCCCGGCGCGACGCGGGCGGTCGGCAGAACTGTCACTCCCCGAGTACATAACGGCCGTTCTTCGCGTGCGCGAACGGGCTGCTACCGGCTGGATGGTTGTTCGTGCGGGACGACTGGGCGGTTGACCGGTATAACCGGCAGGAGCGTGTCCAGGCCGGTGAAGTCAGCGGGATTGGTCGTGAACAGCGGCAGTCCCTCGGCGATGGCCGTTGCTGCGATCAGCAGGTCGGCGACTCTGCCCCGTGGCTTGCGCCCGGCGGAGATCACCGCTGCCGTCACGCGCCCGAATATGCGGGCGGCCTCGGCGCCGAACGGCACCGGGTCGAACTCACTTTCAGCGCGCTGCAGTATTTCCAGGCGCCGGGCACGCTCGGCGTGCTCGTCGTACATGTCTTGCTCGCGATTGGGGCGGACCTCATGCGGGCCAGCGGACAACTCCGCGAGAGTGATGGCACTGATCGCCATCTCGTCAGGCAGCTGTTCAGGATTGATCCACCTGCGCAAGATCATGATGTTCGTGTCGAGCATGCCCTGCCGGGGAAGGTCACCGCTCATACGGGCTAGCAATCTCGCGGTCAGCAGCGGCGTCTTGATCCGACCTGAACGCCTCCAGATCACCATCAGGAGCATTGCGCGACATCGCCGAGAACTCCTCGCGCGGGACGAACCGGCGGCGTCGGTGCAGCGGGATCAGCTCGCCTATTCGGCGGCCGTCGCGGGTGACAGTAAAAGACTGCCCGTGCTCGACAGCATCCATGATCTCTCGCGACCGCGACCGCAAGTCGCGCTGCGTAATCTCAGGGTTGCTCATCCTTCCAAGGTAGCACCAGGTGCTATCCGGTGCCACAGTCCGCAGCCGGGCGCATTACTTCCGGTTCTGAGCCCGTCCAGCACGCGGATCACGGTTCGACGCCCGTCGGCCGTACAGTTCGCCGCGCCCGTGTTAGCTTCACGGCGGCGCGGTCGGCCCGGAGGTGGAATGTCTCTTCCCATGGGATGCACTTGGGAGCCAAACCGGGAGCCAGCACTGGCAGCAGCAGGGCGGCACCAGGCGTCGTCAGGCGACTGTCGTTGCAGGTCAGAGCCACATAGGGCGACGGTGAGCGCCGTCTGGCCTGGTTCAGATTTGCCTCCTAAGCAGTAGGCCGCAGGTTCGAGTCCTGCTCGGGGCGCAGACAAGCACGTAGAGAGAATTTTTCGCCATTCAGTTCAGCGCCATGTTAACTGCCTGCGAGCAATCGCTCCTTCGGGAAATCCTGCCGCAGGTGCGGCGTCGCTCGACGAGGCTTAATGTCGCTGGTCGATGCTCAACATCGCTCCCAGAATAGGACATATGTTCGGGACAGGCTCCGCTGGGAGCCAAACTGGGAGCCAATCAATTTCCGGCAAGCCACGGCTAGAGGCAGCACCAGCGGGCGGTCCTCAGCTCTCCGCCGGACGCTGGCTATCGGCGGCTAGCGGATGTCCCTCGCTGTAGGCGATACCGCATAAGGCGTACCGATCCAGCGTTCCGCGTAAGAGCGCGTTCTGCTGTTCAGTCACGCGGCGGCGCTTCCCCCGAGAGCAAGGACGGAGCCAGGCTGATGATGCGCAACCCTGGCAGTGAGGGGGCGAGGCAACACGGTCTGTTCCTCGCATTAGACGCATCCGGCGTCGCGGCGGTCCCGGCAGCTGGAGCCGGTTAGCGAGCCCGGTGCGGGATGGTTGCCGGTCTAGGAGCGCCGGAGCAGGTCGTCGACGATGAGGGTTGCGGCGGCGGGGCAGGCTTTGGTGAACCCGAAGAACGGCCCGAAGGCGTGAGTGGCGGCGAAGCCAGGGATGTAGAGGCCTGCGAGCGTGGACTGAAACGCCGTATCGAGAACGGGCGCGCCGTCGGCAGCACTCATCTGGGAAATGACGCCGTCTAGGTAGGGGACCTGCGAGATGTCGGTTCGGTAGCCGGTGGCGAAGATGATGCGATCCACGGTGAGCCGCTGGAGGTTCGACAGCGTCACGGTCGCTGTGTTGTCCTGGTCGGAGGTGATCTCTACGACGCGGGTGCCGGGCCAGCGATGGAACCGATCGCCAGCAAGGCGCGGAGTGAGCCACCACTCCAGAGTCAGGCGACCGACCTCCCAGAACTGGCGGGCGATCGCTTCCTGTTCTGTCTGCGTGAGTGAACGCCACCAGCCCGGCACGCTCAGAGTGGCATCGACATAAGCGTTGACGAACCTCCAGCTGACCCGCTCGAACCGCGGGACATCGTGACGGTGGACGATATCGACCCGTTCGGCTCCGTGGTCACCCAGTAGCGCCGCCCACTCGTAAGCACTCTGGCGGCCCCCGACGATCAGTACCCGCGCGCCGCGCAGCTCTTCGAATCGGATCAGCTCGGCGGTGTGAACGCCGATGCCTGCGGGAACGGCGGTTGACCACTTCGGGAGCTGCTGGAAGTATCCCGCGCCTGGGGCGGCCACGACCATGTCGGCGGCGATCTCTGTTCCGTCGTCAAAGAATGCGGCGAATCTGCCGTCTTGCGTTGTCAGTCGGGAGACCAGGCTGTCGCGGACTGTCAGGCCCTTTCGCTGCTGAAACCACGCGGCGTAATCGAGGAAAACGGCGACGGGAACCGGATCTATGTCAGCGGCGGAGATACCCCGTTCTTCGAGGAAAGCTTCGAAGGTGTGCACGCCTGAAGCGTCCAGGTGCCAATCCGGTCCTGAGCGCAGGAACATGCCCTTGGGCATGTGCTCTGTCCAGAACCCCATCGGACGGCCAGCGATCACGGTGTCGATCCCGCGCTCAACAGCGCGGGCACCCACCGCGACCCCGTATGGCCCGGCGCCGATCACCAGCAACGACGTGTCCGCCATGACAGTCCCCCTCGAGCCGGATCGAGACACCACCACCAACCTAGTCTCGCTCTTGCGGGCCAATCACTTCCGCTCCCCGCCAGGTTCGCCGCCGCGCAGCACGGTCCGTTCTGCCGCGGCACGAGTACCCTGCCAACCGAGCGGATTGGCGACAAGCGGTTCTGGACAGGCGGCGCGAAAGCCCGGCGAGCCGGTGATCGCGCGGCTGGGCCGTGGCTCCTGGAAAAGCCGGAGCGGTGATACTGGAGTGCTGACTGCAGTACTCAAGTATCGCTAGTGATACTGGGGTATCATTCTCACGTGGATATCTCTGATCCGGCGACTCTGCTAGCTGGGGGCCTGACTATGCCTCTCCTGCATGCCCTTTCCAGCCGCGCCTCTCCGGCGACCGCGGCGCAGATGCGCCGGGCTGCGGCTGCGGGTACCGAGGCAGGCGTCAGGCGCGCGCTGGACAGGCTCGCACTGCACGGGCTGGTGACCGCGCAGGAGATCGGCGACCGGGTCGTTTACTTGCTCAACCGCGACCACGTGCTGTATCCGGCGGCGACGGCGCTTCTGCGCGCAGAGGACGAGCTTCCCCGTCGGCTGCGCGGCGAGATCTCGGCTTGGCAGATCCTGCCTGTCGCCGCGGCGCTGTACGGCTCGGCGGCGCGCCGTGACGGGGACGCCGCTAGCGATATCGACATCCTGCTGGTCAGGCCCGCGAGCCTGGGGTCGCGGGAGCGTGAGCTGTGGAATGACCAGGTCCACCGGCTGCGCGGCCTGGTGCAGCGCTGGACCGGCAATCGCTGCCAGGTCACTGATCGGACCTTGGCGGCGCTACGGCGACTGTCGCGCGCGCGCGAGCCCATCGTTGATGAGTGGCGCAAGGACGCTCTGAGCCTGGCCGGCGCCGACATCAGCCAGCTTCTGGGCCAGACGTGACCGGCCGCGCCCGCCGTCGGCCATGCACTGCCGAGGATGCTCGCACTCGCGCGGCGCACGCCCGCGCGTACCTGGAAGTTGCCAGACTGATCCGCGGCGATGCCGACAAGCCCGAGGACCTTAACTTCAACCACGTGGCGGCCGGTAACGCTGTCCTGGCCGCGATCGCGGCGAGTGACGCCTTGTGCTGCAGGCTGCTGGGCGAACGGTCGCGCGGACAAGACCACCGGGACGCCGTTGCCCTGCTGGAACAGGCCCGCTTCGGGACAGGCACTGACGAAGCGCAGGCGCGGCGTGCCCGTGACCTGGCCCGGGCGCTGGCCACCGCCCTCGACCTGAAAGACGACTCCCATTACGGCACCCTCATGGTCGGCGCCACCGAGCTGCGACGGCTCATCCGCGCCGCCGAAGTCCTTGTGTCGGCTGCAATAGAGGTAACCTGATTTGGAGGCCCCGAACGGATCCGCCGCGCGGGTCTTTCGTGAATAACTCCAGTCCGGTGCCCAGAGCCCTCTATGGCTGGGAGCCAATCTGGGAGCCAAGGTCAGCAGGAGCCGGACGTCGTCAGGCGTCGTCAGGCGATTGTCGTCCCAGGTCAGTGCGACGTAGGGCGACGGTGGGCGTCGTCTGGCCTGGTTCGGGTTTGCCTCCTGAGCAGTAGGCCGCAGGTTCGAGT
>JBKQTJ010000283.1:0-11976 GCA_052143255.1 Streptosporangiaceae bacterium
CAAAGTGATCGCGGATGCCGCCGTGGCCGAACTGATCACGGCGGCGTCGGGAGACCGGATCATGCTGCGCACGACCGCACGTATAGAAGCGACCACGGTGCTAGCGCACGCGGGGGCCACAGTCGCCGCGACCGGCCGGGACACGCTGGCGATCTCTGGCCTGGCAGCGGAGCGGGTCGTCGCATTGCTGGGCGCGGCCGGGGTCACGTTCTCCGAGGTATCGGCGCACCGCGCTTCGCTGGAAGAGGCGTACATGGAACTGACCAGGGATGCCGTCGAATTCCGCGCCCTGCCCACGAAGGAGGCAGCGCGATGACCGTCAGCACCATCTCCCCTTACCGGGCGCCGCAGCGCGCCAGGCACGACGGCTTCTGGCAGGTCATGCGTGCCGAGTGGACCAAGTTGCGGACGCTGCGCGGCTGGGTGCTCGGCCTGATCCTCGCGGCGGTACTGATCGACGCCGTCGGACTGCTGGTGGTGCGCTACCACGGACAGTGCTCCGGCCCGCAGAATCAGGCCCTCAGCGGCGCGGCGTGCCTGCCGCGCGTCCCGACCGGCCCGGGCGGGCAGGCGGTGAACGACAGCTTCTACTTCGTCCGGCAGCCGCTGGCCGGCAGCGGGAGCATTACCGTCAGAGTGATCTCGCTGACCGGCGCGCGGGTTAGCTCCGGTGCCGGGCCCGGCCAGGGCTCCCAGCCAGCCATGCACAACGGTGTCGTGCCGTGGGCCAAGGCCGGGATCATCGTCACGCAAAGCACCAGGCAGGGATCGGCCTACGCCGCGATGATGGTCACTGGCGGCCACGGCGTACGGATGCAGTATGACTACACCGCTGACGTCGCAGGGCTACCCGGAGCACTGTCCGCCGCGTCCCCGCGCTGGCTGCGGCTAACCCGCTCCGGCGACACCATCACTGGGTACGACTCAGCCGACGGAAGCAACTGGACCAAGGTCGGCATGGCGCACCTGGCCGGCCTGCCGGGCACCGTGCAAGCCGGGCTTTTCGCCACCTCCCCGCTGTACTTCACGCCTAATTTCCTGTCCTACGGCGAGTCGGGCGGCTCGACGGAAGCTAGCGTGGCTACCGGCGGCTTCGACCACGTCAGCCTGCGTGGCGGACAGCCGGGCAGCAGGTGGGCGGGCCAGCAGATAGGTGCGGGCTACGGCGTACCTCACATCGGAGTCCGGCAGGCTGCCGGCCGGTTCACAGTTACCGGCTCCGGTGACATTGGGCCCGTGGTAGGCGGCGGCTCAAACAGCTACTACGACACCGGCACCATCGCCGACCACCTAGTCGGCGTGTTCCTCGGCCTGATTCTGATGGTGGTCATCGGGGCGATGTTCATCACCGCGGAGTACCGGCGGGGTCTCATTCGGACGACGCTTGCAGCTAGCCCGCGGCGCGGCCGGGTGCTCGTCGCCAAGGCAGTGGTCATCGGCCTGGTCACGTTCGTGCTCGGGACTGCCGCCGCCGGCCTGGCGGTCATTGCCGGTATCAGAATCTCGCATGACGGTGGCCAGTACGTGCTGCCGGTCAGCTCGGCGACCGAACTGCGGGTGATCGTCGGCACCGGCGCGCTGCTCGCCGTGGCGTCCGTGCTAGCGCTGGCCATCGGCGCCGTCCTGCGCCGAAGCGCCGTCGCCGTCGCGGCGGTCATCATGGCGATCGTGCTCCCTTACATCCTGGGTGTGTCCGGGGTGCTGCCGGCTAGCGCGGCCGTCTGGGTGCTCCGGGTAACCCCCGCCGCCGCGTTCGCTGTGCAGCAAAGCGTTCCGCAGTACTCGCAGGTGCTCGGCCAGTACGGGCCGCCGGATTACTTCCCGCTTGCGCCATGGGCGGGATTCGCCGTCCTGTGCGGTTACTGCGCGGTGGCCCTCGGCCTGGCGATCTACCTGCTGCGCCGGAGGGACGCATGAGCCAGCCGGTGACCGCAGTCGAGCGCGGACTGCCTCGGTCGGGCGCCACGCCCTGGGCAGGTTTGCCAGACGCACTGCGCGCCGAGTGGACCAAGCTGCGTACTGTGCCAGGTCCTGCCTGGCTACTGGCCGCAATCTGGGCACTGACCGTCGCCGTCGGCGCTGGTGTTGCCGCAGCCACAAAGTGTCCCGCTGGCATCGCTTGTCCCGCCGACACCACCAGGCTGAGCCTGACTGGCATCGAGGCCGGCCAGGCGCTGGTCGCCCTGCTCGGCGTGCTGGCCATCAGCGGCGAGTACGACACCGGCATGATCCGCACGACCTTCATAGCGACGCCGCGGCGCTGGACGGTGCTGGCCGCCAAGGCCACGGTTCTTACGAGCCTGGTGCTCGCGGCAGCGGTAGTTGCAGTGGCCGGCAGTCTCGTGGCCGGGCGGCTTCTGCTACCCGGGAACGGTTTCACCGCTGCCCGCGGCTTCGCCCTGATATCGCTGGCCCACGGGCCGACGATCCGGGCGGCCGCGGGCTCAGTGCTCTACCTAGCGCTCATCGGGCTGCTCGGCCTGAGCATCGCCACGATCGTGCGGGACTCGGCCGTCGCTATCGGCACAGCGCTGGGGCTGCTGTACATCGCGCCGATCATCGGCGCCTTCCTCGGCGGCAACCCCCTCTGGCAGCGCCGGTTCGAGCGGTATGCGCCGATGAATGCCGGGCTGACGATCGAGGACACCACCGGGCTTCGCCACCTGCAGATCGGTCCCTGGGGCGGGCTCGGCGTCCTGGCGCTCTGGACAGCAGCCGCGCTCTTGCTGGCCGGGCTGCTGCTGCGGCTGCGGGATGCCTAGTCGGCCCGCCGTCTAGCCGATGTCCCTGCGCTGCAGCGCTACGAGTCCGGCCGCCGCAAGTACCAGCGTGAACGCGCTCAGCCAGAGCAACGGCGCCGCGGTGAACGAGCCGCCAGGCAGCTTCGGCACATGCGTGAACGGCGAGACATCCAGCACGGACTGCGCCAGGTTCAGGGCCGGGCCGAACAGCGCGATTAAACCGGTTATCGCCAGCGCTGTCCAGCCGCCGGCCACGCTGGCCTGCGGCAGCAGGCCCACGAGCAACACGCCGATAGCTGCCACCGCCAGTGCGGCAGGCACCTGCGCCAGCCCTGCCCCAAGTAGCCGGGGCAGTTGCGTACTCACATCTGAGGTTGCAGCACCGAAGCCGAGGCCAACACCGAAGCCGCCCGCGAGCAGCACCGCGACGGTTCCGGCCAACGCGACCAGCAGGTGGCTGCCGCCCCAGCGCAGCCGACTTACCGGGGCTGCCAGCAGCGGTTCCGCCCGCTGCTCGGTCTCCTCTGTTCGCATCCGCAGCACCGCGGAGACAGCATAGGCAGCGGCGACCAGCCCGAGCAGGCTCATGCACGCAGCCAGGTAGGCGCTGGTCAGTCCGGCGTGGCCGCCGATCTTGCTGATCACCTTGTGAACTTCCGCACCGGAGCCGACGAGCTTCCCGATGCCGTTCCCTACCACGCCGATCGCGAGGCCCGCGGCCACGAACCCGGCCGCCCAGCCCGCGATCGCGCCACGCTGCAACCGCCAGGCAAGGCCGACCGGACCCCCGAGAAGCCGCCCGGCGGCAGCCGGGCCGGGGCGCGGCTGGATCAGCCCGGCGCCCTGATCACGCCGGCCGGCCAGCCAGAATGCTGCACCGGTACCAGCCGCGACGACCGCGGCCGGCAGCGCGAGCACCCACCATCGGTCACCGGCGAACGGCTTGATCAGCTCCGCCCAGCCAATCGGTGACAGCCAGCTGATCCAGGTGAGCCCGTGACTGCCGCCTGAGTCGCCGATACCGCGGAGCAGGAACGCAACACCAAGCACGGTGATCGCCAGCCCTCTGGCGCCCCGCGCCGTGCCGCTGATCTGAGCCGCTATCGCGGCGAGCCCCGCGAACACCACCCCGCAGCTGGCCTCGGCCAGTGCAAACGCCGCCGAGCCCGCCAGCGGCAGGCCAGTGGACGCCAGTACGGCAGTGGTCAGCACCACCACGACCAAGTTCGCCGCCGAGGCCACCAGCAAAGCCACGACGAGGTGCACGTGCCGGCCAACGACCGTTGAGCCGATCAGCTCCAGGCGGCCCGTTTCCTCGTCCGCCCTGGTGTGCCTGATGACCAGGAAGATGCTCATCAGCGCAGCGAAAAGCGCAGCGTAGGCGAGGTAACGCCAGGCGGCCACGGCGCCCAGAGAAGTGCCGTGAAGCTGGCCGTAGAGGAAGGCCAGCGCGGGGTCGGAGTGAACGGTGGCGGCGATGCGCGCCCGGCTCGCCGCGGTCTTGTAGACCAACTTGACGCCGTAGCCAGCCGAGAGGGAGATCGCGAGCAGTATGTACACCCAGCCCGCGAGCATCGCCCGGTCACGGCGGAACGCCAGCCGCGTCAGCTCGCCAGCGCCGGCCAGCCGCCCGACCGGCCTGTCCAGCGGCTCGACCGGCCTGTCCGGCGGGCCGACCGGCCTGTTCATGCGCCACCGGCATCATCGGCGGAGTAGTGCCGCAGGAACAGCTCCTCAAGAGTGGGCGGCTGGCTCACCAAGGTGCGGACACCCGCGTTCACCAGCATGCGCAGCAGGTCTTCAAGCTTGTCCGAGTCCACCTCGCAGCGGACCCGGCTGCTGCCGTCCTGGCCCGGATCGACAACGAGGTCGTGCACGCCGGTTAGCCGGTCTATCCCGGCTGGGTCGCGCGCCAGCTCGGCGGCGATCGAGGTCCTGGTCAGGTGCCGCAGCTCAGCCAGCGTTCCGGTCTCGACCGCCTGGCCCGTCCGGATGATCGTTACCCGGTCACATAGTGCCTCGACCTCGGACAGGATGTGGCTGGACAGCAACATGGTGCGGCCGCGGGCACGTTCCTCCTCCGCACAGCCGCGGAATGTCGCCTCCATCAGCGGGTCGAGACCGGACGTCGGCTCATCGAGGATCAGCAGCTCGGCATCCGATGCCAGCGCAGCCACCAGCGCGACCTTCTGCCGGTTGCCCTTGGAGTATGCGCGTGCCTTCTTGGTGGGATCGAGGTCGAACCGGTCCAGTAGCTCCGCCTTCCGCTTGGGGTCGAGCCCGCCGCGGAGCCTGCCGAGCAGGTCGATGACTTCGCCTCCGGTCAGGTTCGGCCACAAGGTCACATCACCGGGCACGTAGGCCAGCCTTCGGTGCAAGGGAACGGCATCACGCCATGGATCGCCGCCTAGCAGCCGAGCGGACCCGCCGTCAGCCCGCAGCAGGCCGAGCAGTATCCGGATCGTGGTGGTCTTGCCCGAGCCGTTAGGCCCGAGGAACCCGTGTACCTCGCCGCCTGCGACCGCCAGGTCAAGCCCGTCCAGCGCGACAGTCGTGCCGAACGCCTTGCGCAATCCGGAGGTTTCGATAACGTTCACGCTGAGACACGCTACATCAAATTCAGAAACTACTGAATATAGAATCGGGAGGTTCTGGAGTACTCGTGACGGCCAATTCGTCCAGGGACCCGGCTGCAGTGCGGGAGTTCATCGAGCGCTTCACCGGCCACCTGACCCAGGCCGGCTTCCCGCGCACACCGGCCAGGATTTTCGTGGCGCTGCTTACCTCCGATTCGAGCAAGCTGACAGCCGCCGAGCTCGGCAAGTTGCTCGAAGCGAGCCCCGCCTCCGTATCGGGCGGCGTGCGTTACCTCATCCAGGTCGGCCTGATCGTCGCGGAAGGCGAGCCAGGCTCCCGCCGCCAGCATTACCGCATGTCCGTCGACGTCTGGCAGGACATCGTCCGGATGCGCGACCGCCAGTTCACCCGCTGGGCAGCTGAGCTACGAGACGGCGTCGCCGTGCTCGGGGCGGACTCCCCCGCCGGGGCCAGGATGGCAGACACGGTTCGCTACTTCGAGTTCATCAGCGCTGAGATGGCCGGACTGCTGGCCCGGTGGAACTCCCGCGAGCGGACGGCCGAATAGGGCAGATTCCGGGCGAGCCGCTAGGTTTACCGTGCGGGGATTTACCAGCGGGGCCAACTCGTTGGTAAGACTGGAAACTAACGGCGCGAGCGAAGGGCTGCCAGACGTGCGGCGTAACCCGGCTGACCTGTACGAGATGGGTCCCGCCGCGCCTGACCCCGACGGCGACCTGGTGATGCTCTACTACCTTGACGGGTTCATCGACGCGGGCGCAGCCGGCCGGCTGCTGACGACGCACCTGATGACCACGCTGGAGCATGAGGTCGTTGCCTCGTTCGACCTCGACTCGCTGCTTGACTACCGATCCCGCCGGCCGATCATGACCTTCTCCAAGGATCACTGGGACGACTACGACGTGCCCGAACTTGCGCTGTCCCTGCTGCGAGACGCCGAGGGCACCCAGTTCCTGCTGCTTGCCGGACTGGAGCCGGATCGCGAGTGGGAAGCGTTCACGGCTGCCATCCGCCAGCTGTCAGCAGAGCTGCGGGTACGCCTCGCCGTCGGGTTCCAGGGCATTCCGATGGGGGTGCCGCACACTCGGCAGCTCGGCGTGACCGCACATGCTACCCGGCCGGGCCTTATCGAGGGCTATCGGCCGCTGGTCGACAAGCTCCAGGTGCCGGGCAGCGCCGCGGCGCTGCTGGAGTATCGCCTCGGCCAGGAGGGCAGGGCTGCCATCGGCTTCGTCGTCCACGTGCCGCACTACCTGGCCCAAGCTGCCTACCCGGCGGCCGCGGAGACGCTGCTTGAGTCCGTGCAGCGGGTCACCGGGCTGGTGATTCCGGCGGATGCGCTCCGGGAGTCGGCGCGGCGGACGGACCTGGAAATCGCCCGGCAGGTCGACGGATCGGCGGAGGTCGCCGAGGTGGTGCGCGCACTCGAGCAGCAATATGACGCCTTCGCCGCCGACCGGGAGAACCTGCTGGCCAGTGAGAGCGAGCAGGTGCCGACGGCGGAAGAACTAGGCGCGCAGTTCGAGCGATTCCTAGCCGAGCAGGGCAAGGGCGAGAACCCCGAGCAGTGACGCCCGGCCATTGCCCTGCTAACTGACCTCGCGCAGCTTTCCGGTTGCCACGTCGAAGACGAAGCCTCGTACCGAGTCGGTGTGCGGGATGAGCGGGCTGGCCTTGATTCTGCGGATCGACTGCCGGACGTCCTCATCCTGGCCAGCAAAAGCTTCTGCGGACCAGTGCGGCTTGATGCCAGTCTCGTCGGTGATTGCGGCCTTGAACTGCTCCCACTTTGGGCGGGTTATACCCGCCCTATACCCCGGTTCGCCCTTGACTAGAGCACGCTTGGCAAGACCGAGATTTGGCGAACGCGAGGGAGAATCGCGGCCGGGAACTGGGAATGCAGCCCTGGCGGTAATGGCGATGTTCAGGCGGAGCATCGCCCGCAGCGATGAGCGCCGGGGGACGTCGGTGAGCCGACCAGCGGTACGCGAGATCCAGGTGTCGGGCACTAGCATTCAGCGCGGCGAAGTGCTGGTGCCTGCCCGCGTCGGCGATCCGCTCAACGGCATGCTGAGCTGTCTTGCCGCCCCGCTGGTCGCAGCGTCGCTGCGGGCGAAGGGCCGGCCGGTGCGGACAACCGACGTGCCGTGCTGCGACGACAGCACAGCCGACCGTGACGCCGTGGCATACCTCGCCACCTGCCCGCAGTACGACGGCAGCACTGCAGCCGTGGCCGCCGCCGCGACGCGGGCCGACGCCCTCTCGATCGCGGCAGCCCGGGCGGCCGTCGAGGAGTGGGCCGCGGTTGGCGCCAGCCGCACCTTGCTCATGGCGGGCAGCCCGTGGTGCAGCGGCGCGCTGCGCGCTGCTGGCGCCGCCCGAGAGGCCGCGGCCGAGCAGGCCGGCACCGGACGCACCGCACATGTACTCGCGCCGCACTCGATCCCGGCGGAGGCTGCGGCCGAACTTGCCGAGCTGGGGGCGGTTATCGCTACCTCGCTTGCCGACGTGGACGCGGGGGACGTTGTCGTGTTCCCGGCGCATGGAGTGACAGCGGAGCTGCGAGCCGAGGCGGCACAGCGCGGCGTCACCGTGATAGACGCGACCTGCCCGATCGTCGCAGCCGCCCAGCACTCGGCGCGGCGCGCAGGCGACCGCGGCCATCAGCTGGTCCTGATCGGCCAGCCCGGCCATGCAGCCACGGCCGGTATCACCAGCCAGGCGCCCGGCCACGTTTCCGTCGTGGAATCGGTGGCCCGGACCGCAGCACTGCAGGTCAACGACGCCCGGCACGTGTCATACCTGCTGCAGCCAGGTCTTGCGGCCGAGGCCGGAGCTCACATCGCGGCCGCGCTGCGTTCCCGCTATCCGGCGGCGAAAGTAACTGCGGATGAAGTCTGCTACGCGCCCTCGGACCGGGCCGGCACCGTCTACGCCATCGCTGCGGCCAGTGACCTGATGCTCGTGCTCGGTGATCCGCTGTCGGCTGACGCGCGCCAGCTGTGCGGCCAGGCCAGGGACGCCGGCACCAAGGCCCAGGTCGTGTCCGCGGTGTCCGATATCCGCCCCGCCATGCTGTCGGGCGTGCACACGATCGGGCTGGCAGAGTCGACTTCGGCTGCCGCGAGCCTGGCTGGGCAGGTCACCTCGGCGCTGTCCGGGCTGGGACGGCTCAGCGTTGCCAGGCGCCAGCTAAGTACCGAGAAGGCAGCTGCGCCCGCGTAGTAATCGCACGGGATATGCTCATGCCCGTGATATTTCGGGGGGATTCCGGGATGTCTCCCCCCGGATATTCCGGCCAGCCGGAGGAGCAGCAGCAAGCGTTCCGGCACCGGCTGGCAGCTGGCCAGTTCGCCGTCACGGCCGAGATCGGCCCACCGCGCGGCGCCGACACCGAGCCGGTCGCCGCCAAGGCCCGGCTGCTGCGCGGCTGGGTAGATGCGGTCAACATCACCGACAACCAGGGCGCGGCAGTCCGCCTGTCCAGCCTGGCCGGAAGCCTGGCTGCGCTAGCCGTTGGAGTCGCTCCGATCATGCAGCTGACCTGCCGCGACCGTAACCGCATCGCGTTGCAGTCAGAACTGTTGTCCGCGTCGGCGCTCGGCATTCCGAACGTCGTGATCATGACCGGCGACCACCCGCGGCACGGCGACCACGCGGATGCCAAACCCGTTTTCGATCTGGACAGCATCCAGTTGCTGAAGGTAGCCACCGCGATGCGTGACGACGGCCGGCTGATGTCCGGCGGCGCGCTGAAGCCGCCGCCGGACTGGCTGCTCGGCGCGGTTGAGAACCCGCCGTCAGCCGATTCGCAGGACGCAGCCACGTGGCGGCTCGCCGCGAAGATCGAGGCGGGAGCCCAGTTCGTCCAGACTCAGTTCGTCTTCGACGTGCCTGCCTTCGCCGACTGGATGGCACGGGTCCGCGATCTCGGGCTCGATCAGCGTTGCCACATCCTGGCCGGGGTCGGCCCGGTCAGGTCGCCCCGCGCGCTCGCGCACCTGGCCGGCATTCCTGGCGTGTCCATTCCGGACTGGGTATCCGACCGCCTGACCGCCGCCGGGGCCGACCGGTTCCGGGAGGAGGGCGAGAAGCTGTGCGCCGAGATCATCGCCTGGCTCACCGAGGTGCCCGGTGTGGCAGGCGTGCACGTGATGGCAATCGGTGCCGAGAGCTCGGTCCCGGGCATCCTTCAGTTGGCGGGCGTGCCGGCCCGGCAGCCGGCCTGCTGAGCCTAATCGCGAGAGATGCTTGCTTCTCCCTGGACGACGAGCGGCATAGCCTGCGATGGACACAGTGCGGGCCAATATCCATCTCGCGCTGGCCCGTTCGTCGCACCGATGAGGCAGAGAACTGAGGAGGAACGATGCGGTACATGCTGCTGATGTGCGGCGAGGAAGGACCCGAAGACGACCCGGTGCAGACCATAACTGCTACAGCGCCGGCGGAGCCGGAGGAACCTTGCTGGCTGCCATGGGCACGAGAGATGGACGCCCGCGGCGTGGTGCTGCTGGACGGCGCGCAGCTTCAGCCCGCTCGCTCGGCGACGACGGTCCGGGCCGACGGCACCGAGGTCCTGGTCGCAGACGGGCCGTTCGCGGAGACCAAGGAGCAGATCCTGGGCTATAACGTGATCGAGTGCGCCGACCTCGATGAGGCGATCTATGTGGCATCCCGGCATCCGGTGGCGCGCAACGGCGGAGTAGTCGAGGTACGCCCGATCCTGGCGAGCTAGTGGCCGGCCCCAATCGCACGGCCGCAGTCGAGGCCGCGGTCACCGACGCGTTCCACCATGAATGGGGGCGCATCGTCGCGACCCTGATCCGGATGACCGGGGACTGGGATCTGGCCGAGGAATGCGCTCAGGATGCATTCACCACGGCGCTGACGAGGTGGGTAACCGACGGCGTGCCGGACCGCCCAGGCGCCTGGCTTACTACCACCGCGCGCAACCGCGCGCTGGACCGGCTGCGCCGCAGCAAGACCGAGGCCGCGAAGCTGAAAGAGGTGGCCGCGATGGCAGCGCCGTCAGACAGCACGGCCGCGCCTGACGACAGCGGTGTGGCCGACGACCGGCTGCGACTGATCTTCACCTGCTGTCATCCGGCCCTGACGCTGGAGGCGCGCGTCGCGCTTACCCTGCGGACGCTCGCCGGGCTGACGACGTCCGAAATCGCACGGGCATTCTTGGTACCCGAGGCCACCATGGCCAAGCGCCTGGTCCGGGCCAAGCACAAGATCCGGGATGCCGGGATACCGTACCGGGTGCCGCCCTCGCATCTGCTGCCCGAACGGACAAATGGCGTGCTCGCCGTGCTCTACCTGCTATTCAACGAGGGTTACTCAGCCTCGGCCGGCCAGGACCTGCTGCGCCCAGGCCTGACTGCCGAGGCGATCAGGCTAGGTCGGCTGCTGGCAAGCCTGATGCCGGATGAGCCGGAAGCGGCGGGCCTGCTGGCGCTGATGCTGCTGCAGGACGCCAGGCGGGCGGCCCGGATCGACGACACCGGCGAGCTAGTCAGCCTCGAGGACCAGGACCGATCCCGGTGGGATCAGACCGAGATCTCCGAGGGACGCGCGCTGCTGGAAGCCGCGCTGCGCAGGCAGCGGGCGGGTCCTTATCAGATCCAGGCGGCCATCGCCGCGTGCCATGCCGACGCGCCGCGGGCCGACGATACCGACTGGGCTGAGATCGCGCAGCTGTACGGGCGGCTGCGCGGGCTTGTCCCATCCGCGGTCGTCGAGCTCAACAGGGCCGTGGCGGTAGCGATGTCCGACGGACCCGCGGCCGGGCTCGAACTGGTGGACGCACTGGCCGCTGGCGGCGCGCTGGATGGCTACTTCCTGCTCCCGGCCACCCGCGCTGACCTGCTGCGCCGAATGGAGCGCTGGGCGGAGGCGGCCGAAAGCTACCGGCAGGCGCTCGAGCAGGTCGGCACCGAACCGGAACGCCGTTACCTATCGAAGCGGCTCGCCGAGGTCGGCGGCTAGCCTGGCCATCGCCAGCCACTCGAACTTCGGAGGCCGCATTGCTCTTCCCCACCTCACTCGTCGGCAGCTATCCCCAGCCTGACTGGCTGATCGACCGGGCTAAGCTGGCCGGCCGGTTCCCGCCCCGGGTCAGGGCAACCGAGCTCTGGCGGGTGGACCCGGACTACCTCGACCAGGCGCAGCGGGAGGCGACCCTGCTAGCGATCCGGGCGCAGGAGGAGGCCGGCCTCGACATCATCACCGACGGCGAGATCCGGCGGGAGAGCTATTCCAATGCGTTCGCTACCGCGCTCGACGGCATAGACATCGAAAACCCTGGCACGGCCCTGGACCGCAGCGGCCATCCGAATCCGGTGCCGCGCATCGTCGGGCCCATCCGGCGGCGGCATCCGGTGTGCGTCGATGACGTGAGGTTCCTGCGCGCCCGCACTGATCGCACCATCAAGATCACCGTGCCCGGCCCGTTCACGATGTCCCAGCAGGCGCAGAACGACTATTACCCGACCGCCGAGGACGCCGCGTTCGGCTACGCCGAGGCGGTCAGTGCGGAGATCGCCGATCTGTTCGCGGCCGGAGCCGACATCGTGCAACTCGACGAGCCGTACCTGCAGGCCCGGCCGGAAGCGGCCAGGCAGTACGGCGTGGC
>JBKQTJ010000284.1:0-5184 GCA_052143255.1 Streptosporangiaceae bacterium
CGAAGTCAACGATCGCGGAGATCAGCAGCACCGCGGCCAGGACGATCAGAATGAGCCCGACCGTGATGGTGACTATGTCCTGCGTGTGCTCGAGAAACCAGATCGAGCCCCTGACTGTGGGCGTGCCTGGCCACCGCCCCGCGCGGCCCGCAGGCCCGGCGGTCTTGGCGTCGTTCGGCGCGTGCCCGGGCCCTTCTCCCTCATTGGCTGCCGACATGCCGGTCATTGTGTCATTCCAGCTTGGGTGAGCGACGTCAGGCAGGCTGACGGCTGATTTCGGGGCGGCGGGGGGCCGGCCAGCCTGGATCGTACGAGCAGGCCGGATCCTCGCCGAGCGGATCGCCGCTGGCAGCGTAGGCGCGAGCCCGCGATCCGCCGCACAGGTCCGCATGCTCGCAGCGCCCGCAGCGGCCGGTGAACTCGGCTGCCCGGATGGACAGCAGCAGCGGGTTGTCCCGGTAGATCATGCGCAGCGGCCGGTCGCGGAGATTGCCCAGGCCAATCGGCAGGAACCCGGCCGGGTAGACCTCGCCGTCATGGGCGACGAACAGAATGCCCTTGCCGTCCCGGGTCGGCGCGGTATGGGCGCTGGGCCGGGAAACTGGCTCGCCCAGCAGGTCGGCGAGCCGCCCGGCCAGCTGGCCATACAGTGCCCCGGCCGGAGGAGGATCCCCGGCCCGCCGCCGCGCCGCGATCCGCCGGAAGAACGGTGCCTCAACGGTGCGGACCACCACGCCGTAATGCGCGGCGTCGTACAGGAAGTGGCAGATCTCCTCGTATTCGAGCGGTGTCACGTCGCCTTCGGCCGTCCCGCGGCCGACCTGTACCAGGAAGAAGACCTCCCAGATCCGCGCGCCGCTACTGACGGTCAGAGCGGCGATATCGGCAAGCTCAGCTGCGTTCGCCTGCATGACCGTCGTATTGACCTGCACGGTGACGCCGGCCGCGGCAAGCGCCCGGATGGCGGTTACGGTCGCGTCAAAATGCCCCGCGATTCCGCGCACACCCTCATGCGTCGCAGGTCGGGCACCGTCCAGGCTGATCGACACCGCCCTGATGCCGCTGGTGGCGATCCTGGCGATGACATCCTGGGTCAGCAGCGGCGTCACCGATGGCGACAGGCACACTGCAACGCCGAGGCCGCTCGCATAGCCGGCCAGCTCAAACACGTCCGGCCGGATCAGGCAGTCGCCGCCGGTTAGCACGAGGATCGGGTACGGCCGGCCGAATCCGGCGACCTGATCGATGAGGTCGTAGCCCTCAGCTGTGCTCAGCTCTCCCGGTAGCGACTGGGCCCTCGCGGACGCCCGGCAGTGCCGACAGGCCAGCATGCAAGCGCGTGTCGTCTCCCAGAACACCAGCATTGGCCGCTCGGCGTAGTCAGGCCCCGTGCGGACCGGATCCGGCTGGCCGACCTTCTGCCGCGGCGCAACGTTCTCATCCATGAGGGGAACGGGGTCCGGCAACGTTGTAGCGGCCATACGGGCAGCCTCCGCCGTATCTCGGATTCACAGTCGCCAACCGATTACAGCGGGCTAGCACTGTGCCGGGTAAGGGCCCATGGTCCTGGCCGGCTCCCGCCCAAAGACCCCGCGCTGCGAGAGCTACCGCAGACGGCTTGGCTCGGCCTCAGCGCCGAGCCTGCCGCGTGATCTCCTCGTCACCGATATCCGAGCCGACGCCAAGGCTCGATAGAGGTTGCCCGGCCGGTCCCGGCACCGGGTTCGGCTCGGCGCCGCCGTAGCGGCGGTCCCGGCTGGCATATATCTCGCAGGCGTGCCACAGGTGCCGCCGGTCGAAGTCGGGGAACAGCGTGTCCAGGAACACCATTTCCGCGTACGCGGACTGCCAGAGCAGGAAATTGGACGTCCGCTGCTCCCCCGACGAGCGTACGAACAGGTCGACGTCCGGGATCTCCGGCTCGTCGAGGTAGCGGCCGATGGTCCGCTCGTCGATCTTGTCGGGCCGAAGCCGACCGGCCGCGACCTCCGTCGCGATCGCCTTGGCCGCATCGGCGATCTCGGCCCGGCCGCCGTAGTTCACGCAGAACTGGAGCGTCAGCACCGAGTTGCCCGCCGTCATCCGCTCCGCGTCCTCCAGTTCGGAAATAACGCTGCGCCAGAGCCGCTGGCGGCGGCCTGCCCAGCGGACCCGGACGCCCATGTCGTTGAGCTGGTTCCGGCGGCGCCGGATAACGTCCCGGTTGAAGCCCATCAGGAACCGGACCTCATCTGGTGAGCGCCGCCAGTTCTCGGTGGAAAACGCGTAAGCGGACAGGTACGGGATGCCTAGCTCGATCGCGCCCATGATCACGTCGAAAAGGGCGCCCTCACCGGCCTTGTGGCCCTCGGTTCGCGGCAGCCCGCGCTGCTTGGCCCACCTGCCGTTACCGTCCATCACCAGCGCCACGTGCCGCGGCACCAGCTCGCCGGGGATCTTAGGCGGCTGTGCGCCTGCCGGGTGCGGGTACGGCGGCGTGACGTTCCGGCTCATCGGCTTCGGTCCCCGGTGATCAAGCGTGCTCCACGTGCTTCAGCGACCGGATCGAATGCTCCAGGTGCCATTGCAGGTAGGCGGCGGTCAAACCGCTGCACTCTACCTGGTGCCTGCGCTCGCTGGCATCGGCGTGCGCCCAGTCGCCCCGCAGCAGCGCGCTCATCAGCGCCAGGGTCGCGGCCGACGGCGTCGCCGCGCCCGGCGCGCGGCAGGACTGGCAGGTCAGCCCGCCCGAAGCCAGCCCGAACGCACGCAGGCCACCGGATGTCCGCGCGGCGGCCGCGGTGGTTCCGCAGACCGCGCACTCTTCCAGGGCCGGTGCATAACCGGCGATAGCCAGCGACCGCAGCAAAAACGCGTCGAGCACCAGGCGAGGGTCGTGCTCGGCTTCACCGAGCGTGCGCAATCCGCCGACCAGCAGCAGGAATTGCCGCAGCGACGGCTCCTTCTCCACCGGAGTGAGCTTCTCGGCCGTCTCCAGCATGGCGGTGCCGGTTGTGTAGCGGGGGTAGTCGGCGACGAGCGCCTCCCCGTATGGCCGTAGCGTTTCCGCCTGCGTGATCACGTCCAGCGACCGGCCCGTATACAGCAGCAGGTCTACGTGGGTGAACGGCTCTAGCCGGGCGCCAAACCTCGACTTGGTCCGCCGTACGCCCTTCGCAACCGCCCGGATCCGGCCGGACCGGCGGCCGAGGATCGTGACGATCCGGTCGGCTTCGCCCAGCTTGTGGGTGCGCAGCACAATGCCGTCGTCGCGATAGATGGCCACGTTCCCATTCTGGCCCACAACGCGCGTGCGGGGGCCTGCCCCGCCGGGCGCCAGTAGTTCCCGTTCCGCCCCCGCGGTGACGTCAGCCGGCGGCGGCGCCCTCTTCGGTGAGCCAGATCACATCGTGCGCCTGCGCCGCGGTCAGGCCCAGGCACGCCGCGATCTGGCAGGCAGCGCCTCGCTCCTCAGCGGACAGCGGGGCGTCGGCCAGGCCAACCCGGACCGCACCCGCGAGGAACCACTCCGGCGCCGGCGTCGTGAGCTGCGCGCCTAGCCGGCGTAGCGATGCCGACATGTCCGGGGCTTGGTTGGCAGCGGCGGCCAGGTCGGCGCTCAGTGCCGCATCGTCATAGCCGGCCAGCCCGGCCGCCTGGACGATCTCGATGGCACGGCTGCGAGCCAAGCTGCTGCACTGATCTCCCTGCGCGAGCATCATCGTCACCGCGGCCCGCGACCCGTCCGGCAGCGCGGCCTCCATCTGCGCTGAGGTCGGCAGGTTCAGGACCTCGATCCGGTAGCGCGTCCGGCAACTCCGGCACTGGACGTGCTCGGCAACCCGGTCGAGCGGGATCACCGGGATGAACAAGACATGGATCCAGCGCCGGGCGGTGCAGCTTTCGTACGAGCGGTCTCCGCCGCACCGGTAGCAGTGCAAAGTGCCGCTGCCAGTAGCACGAAACCGGAAGTGAGATCCCAGAAGGGTCATCGGCTACTCCCCCGCAGCTAGCCACCAGCATCCTGATGGGACATCGTCACAAGTCAGCCGATCATCACATGCCCTGGCGCGGCGGTCACCTGAATCCGGCAAAAGCTGCCCATCGCGTTGCCAGGGCCTCGGTAGCAGCGATACACGATGCCACCGGCCAGATGGCCGGGCTCACCCAGGTGAAGGTTGATCGATCCTGAGACGCCGGGCTGGGCGTTCCAGGAGATTACAGCGGTGGTCCGGGAGCACCGGGGACACCGGCTCGGCCTGCTGGTCAAGGTGGCGATGCTCGCTTGGCTGTCCGCCGAGGAGCAAGGAATACGCCAGATCATGACCTTCAACGCCGTCCAGAACGAGCACATGATCGGTGTCAACGCCGAGCTAGGCCACCGGGTCAGCGACTACTTCAAGTCCTACGAGATCGCCGTTGACGCTGCCCGCAAGCTGACGTAAGCGACTAATACCGTGGGCGCGGTGTGTGAGCTGCCGGCCTGCGGATAAATCCCGTTGCCGTGCCCGGCTGCTGAGCTGTTAGATGCCCAGGTGCGCATCGACCAGTTTGACCCCAGGCACGACACTGAGTCGTTGCGTGCCTGCTTCGCGATGACGGAAGCTGCCTGGGCGATTGATCACCCGAACGTTCCGCCTTGGGGACTGCGGTCCTTCACAGGCAAGTGGGCAGACGGCTTCGACTTGTCCCCGCAGCAAGCCTGGCTGGGTCACGATGATTCCGGCGAGCCGGTTGGCGCCTACCTGCTGCAGCTGCCGGATAAGGAGAACCTGCAGCGGGCGTACTGCACCCTGATCGTGGCACTGCCCAGGCGACGGGCGGGGGTCGGGACCGCGTTGCTGGCGCATTGCCGCGAGCAGGCGCGGAAAGCGGGCCGCACCTGGCTTGACGGCGGCGTCCGGGATGGCTCGCCGGGTGCCAGCTTCGCCGCGGCAGCCGGCGCCAGCCCAGGCATCGCCGAGGTCCACAGGGTGCTCGGGATAGACGATGACCTGTCCGCCAGGCTCGCGAATTTGCGGGCCAGCGCGGAGCCCAACGCTGCCGGATACGGCCTGCTTTCGTGGGTCGGCCTGACCCCTGATGAGCACCTTGACCAGGTCGTGCGGGTTCGCAATGCGATGGCAGCCGCGCCACGGGACGCTGGGGTTGAGCCGCACGACTGGGATGCCGACCGGGTCAGGCGGAGCGAGCAATCCCTCGCGG
>JBKQTJ010000285.1:0-12041 GCA_052143255.1 Streptosporangiaceae bacterium
TGCCCGGCCCGGCCGGGCAGCCCACCGGCCGCGATGAGCCGTCGGCAGCCCTCGGCGAGCGCGTCGTGGTCCCGCTGGGCCTTGCTGCGCAGGTCCTCCGGGCCAGGCCCGGCCGCCGAGCGCGTCCAGCACGGCCTGCACCGCGGCGGCTGCGTCGGGCGTGAGGTCGGCGTCCAGGCGGGCGCAGCCCTGGTAGTGCGTGGTCAGCCACAGCCGCCGGTCGCCGAACCCGCCGTCCCCGCCGCCGTCGGCGTCGGACGGCGCGGCGTGGGCCCGGATCTCCTCCGCCAGGGACGCCAGGTCGCGCAGGTCCGCGCCATGAGCGGCGGCCTCCAGCAGGATCTTGTCCGCCTCGTCGCGGGCGGCCTCGGGCAGCGCGTCGGTCCAGTCGATCAGGTGGCGGGCCCACGACGGCGAGATCGATCCGCTGGCCAGCGCCGCGTGTAGCCGGGGGTGTGCGGCCAGCCGCCGCGCCCACGCCATCGCCGCGCCGGCCGCCGCCCGGGTGACCCGGGCCTGCCAGCGCAGCCAGGTCCGGCTGGTGGGCTGCCCGTCAGCGCAGTGGTCACCGGCCCGGTCGAACGCCGACAGCACCGCCGACCTCGCCGCCAGGTGCTGCGCCTCGGCCTGGCACAGGCCCCGCAGCAGGCCCGCCCGCCCGCTCCGCCCCGGTCAGCCCGACCGCGTCCACGGCGGCCAGGTAGGCCAGCCCCGCCCGCGCGTACGCCAGCGCCTGCGCCGAGTCCGCCGGGACCGGGTCGGCCCGGACCGCGCCAGAACGATCGGCACCTGCCGGGTCCGCGCCAGAACGGCCGGCCCCTGCCGGGTCCGTCCCGGCCGCAGTCCCGGCACAGGGCTGCTCGCCGGTGGCGCACATAACCGGGTCACGTCCCGCCGTCCGCGGCTCGTGATCTTCGAATCTGCGATCGAGTCTACCGGCTGCCTCTGACAATTTATCGCTCGTAGTGCCGACAATCAGCGTCCCGTTCCGGTAGTAATCCACCGTGGGGTGAGGCTGCGCCGGGCGGAAGCGATGGGTGTGCGTCCGATGGCGTCGGGTAACTGGCGGTATCGCTCCGAGAGTGGTCATAAATCGGACCAATCCGGTAGCACGACGCCTTCCGGCCTGGTAAGCACGACCGTATGGCAGTGACGTCAGGCATCGGCGGCGGTTCGTCCGGACTGTGGTACCGGGTCCAGGCCGTCAGCTCGGGTTGCCTTGGCGGTTCGGCGGATGCTGACTATGCGTCCGTGCTGCCCGCTGTGCTGCACGCGGCGAGGAACCGCCGCCCGTTTATCGCGGGCTGGCTATCCCGTGGCGGCGGCGCGCCGCTTGAGCTGATCACCAATGCCGGACCGCTGCCGGCGCCTAGCCACCGCGAGCCGGACGCGGACGGTGCAGGCGGCGACGCAGAAGCGAGTGGCCCGGCAGCGAATGCCTACGGGCCACAGCCCGCCAGCCGGACCGACGCCGCTAGCAGGACTGATACAGCAGCTCGCAGGACTGACACAGCAGCTCGCAGGACTGACACAGCAGCTAACAGGACTGACACAGCCAACAGAACTGGCACCGCCAGCAGAACGGATGCCGCCAGCCTGGACGACGCTGCGAACGGCACCGATGGGGCCAGCCGGACCGACGCTGCCAGCGGCACCGATGGGGCCAGCGGCACCGATGGGGCCAGCCGGACCGACGCTGCCGGGAGGATAGATGCCGCCAACGGCCACCAGGCAGCCGATCGTCCTGCGCTGCGGCATCCAGCGCTGGAGATGCTGTTCCCTTGGGGCGCCCGTGGCGTGGCCCTCGACGGCAACATGCTCGCCGACCTCGACGAGCTGGTCTGGGCGCCATGTCCTGGCCGGCAAGTCCGGCTTGCTGACGGCGGCACGGGGATGGCCAGCAAACAGCCGGGCGAACTGGACCCGCCGACGCTGTTCGAGGCAGCCCTGCAGACTCTCATGGGCCGGGCGTTCGCCTGGCTGATTGTCGCTGACCCCAGCGACCTAATCGACGACGAAGCTGCCGACCTGCGGAACCGGCTGACCGTGCTGCGCCGGTACGAGGAGGAGAACGCCAGATTCGAGGCCGACCGGGCCGAGCGAAGGCTGGCGGAACTCGACGCCTACCGCGAAGCCGGGTTGTGGAACGTGCGCGTGCTCGTTGGCGCGTCGACCGAGGCAGACTTGCGGGTTATCGCGCCACTGCTCGTGGGGTCGGCCGATCTTCGGGCACACCCGTACCGGCTGCGCTGCCCAGACGGCGCACAGGAGTTCGCCGACGCGCTGGCCGCCAAGTTCGCCGATCCGGTAGACGGATCGATGGTGCCATTTGCCGCCACTGCGGGGGCACTAGCCGCGCTGACCGGGCTGCCGAGGCGCGAGGTTCCTGGTGTCCGGGTCATGCAGCCCGGCTACTTCGACATGACGAGTGAAGCCCGAGGTGAGCGAGCGATCAACCTCGGCGAGATCCTGGACGGCCAGGACAGGGCAGTAGGCACACTTTCAGTACCGCTGGCGACTTTGAACCGGCATGCGCTGGTGACCGGCGCGACTGGCGCGGGCAAATCACAGACGATCCGGCACATGCTGGAGCAACTGACCGCAGCCGGGATCAGCTGGCTTGCCATCGAACCGGTCAAGTCGGAGTACGCGGCTATGGCTGCCCGGCTGGCCGGGCGTGGCGAGGTCACCTTCATCAACCCGGCCGACCCGGAATCCGTGCCACTATCGGTAAACCCGCTGGCGCCCGAGCCCGGGTACCCAGTGCAGGCTCACATCGACATGGTCCGCGCGCTGTTCCTGGCCGCTTACGACGCGCAGGAGCCGTTCCCTCAGATCATGTCTCAGGCGCTGCAGCGCGCGTATGAGGAATGCGGCTGGGATCCGCTGACCGGCGCCGGCCGGGCAGATCTGAACGTACCGCCCGCAGTGCCCACGCTAGGTCGGCTGCAGGCAGCTGCGTTGGCCGTGATCGAGGACGTCGGCTACGGCCGCGAGCTTCAGGCCGACATGCGCGGCTTCGTCGACGTCAGGCTGCGCTCGCTGCGGACCGGGTCCGCCGGGCGCTTCTTCGAGGGCGGGCACCCGGCCGACATCGGCGAGCTGCTGAACCGCAACGTGGTGCTAGCGCTCGAGGATGTCGCCAATGACGAGGACAAAGCCTTCGTTATCGGCACGCTGATCATCAGGATCGTCGAGCACCTCCGACTGCGGTCGAAGACCGACCGGTCGGACGGCCTGCGCCACGTGATCGTGCTGGAGGAGGCACACCGCCTGCTGCGGGCGGGCCGGCAGGGCGCGAGCGCGCATGCGACGGAGCTGTTTGCCGGCCTGCTCGCCGAGATCCGAGCCTATGGCGAGGGCATCGTGATCGCCGAGCAGATCCCGGCCAAGCTGGTGCCCGACGCGGTGAAGAACACGGCGCTGAAGGTTGTGCACCGGCTGCCCGCTGCCGATGACCGGGACCTCGTCGGTGCCGCTATGAACCTGGACGCGCAGCAGTCCAGGCAGGTGGTTTCGCTACCGCCGGGCGAGGCGGCTGTTTTCGCTGACAGCATGGACAGGCCGATCCGGATCAGGGTGCCGTTCGGCGGCGCGCGGGAGCGCCAGGCCGCCGAGCCGAAGGACGCGACCAAGGAGGAGGCACCGGCACCGTCCCTCGCGCCGCCGTTGCTGGGTCGGCGTTCCGCCGCGTGCGGGTCGTCTTGCATCGCCGAGCGGCCATGCTCACTGGTCGAGATCCGGGCCGCCGATCTGCTCGGCCGTTCGACGGAGCACGCGTGGCTGCGGGTCTGGACAGAGGTCTACGTGCTGGCGCACGTGGTGAACCGGCCGCGGCCGCGGGTGCCGGTCCCGCTCAGGCAGCGCTGGGCGCCGCTGGACGCAAGGCTGCGCGAATGCCTGCTCGCGACCGCTCTCGATCGTGCCGTACAGGGCCGGGCACCGGCTCTGCGAGAGCACTTTGACCCAACCGACTTGGCCGGTGCGTGCGCGAAGTCGGCGGCCGGGATGCTGGACGGCGGTAAAGGCGCAGGCACCATGCCTGGCACTACCTGGGTGACGCCACAGCTTCAATGGCTGCACGAGCTGGAACGGGTCTGCCCCCTGGACGGGCCGGCGCCGGACCCGTTCGCGCTCGCGCCGGCGCTCGACTACGCGTTGGCCGACCTAGCTGACCGCGATGATGTGAAGATCGGCCAACGGGTCAGCGGCCTGCGCAGGCACTCCTTGTCGATGGAAGTGAATCGCAACAGGGTGCTCGCCTGGACGGCGCTGCTCGGCGAAGATGACCAGGCTGCCTTCATCGAGGATCTCGCCGCCGTCACCATCGGCGTCAGCCACCGCGGCCAGTTGCGTAAGGCGGCCGGCGAGATGGGCGTGACCGGGTGGCTTGAGGCGGTGCTGTCCTGGCCCCGGAGGTTTATCGTCGGGGCCGAGCAGTTGACCCTTTTGTCGGCCCGGATCGCAGACCCGGTAGCGGGATAGCATCGAGACGATGAGCAAGCTTCCGTTGCGTGCGCGCCTTGCCACGTCCATCGGCGGCGCGGCAGGCAGGGTCTCGCGGCTAACCGGTCGCGGTGATGGCTCCGTCATCGGCGGCGTGCTCGGACTGCGCGTGGAGCCGGACTTGCTCAGGCTCCTGGCCGCCGACCGACAGGTGATCTTGGTCACTGGCACGAATGGCAAGACGACTACGACCCGGCTCATCGCTGCGGCGCTCGGGGCCCTTGGCCAAGACGTCGCCAGCAACGCGTTCGGAGCCAACATGGAAGCCGGCCTCGCATCCGCCCTCGGACGAGCGCCGGACGCGCCGTACGCGGTTCTGGAGGTGGACGAGCGCTACCTGCCGGCCATGATCAAGGCGACCGCACCCAGGGCGGTCGTGCTGTTGAACCTGAGCCGGGACCAGATGGACCGCGCAGCAGAGATCTGGCTTACGGCACGGCGCTGGCGGCAGGCGCTGGCCGATGCCAGCGACTGCATGGTTGTCGCCAACGCCGACGACCCGTTGATCGCCTGGGCGGCTTCGGCTGCGCCGCGCGTCACCTGGGTTGCGGCCGGCCAGCGGTGGCATGAGGATTCCTGGTGCTGCCCGGAGTGCGGCTCGCACCTGCGGCGTGATGACCTCGGCTGGCGGTGCGGCGAATGCGGGTTCGCCCGGCCTCCGACTAGGTGGGTTCTCACCGGGAATGCCGTCATTGACGAGTCGGGTCAGTTGCGTGAGCTCGCGCTGGCCCTGCCCGGCCGCGCGAACCGGTCGAACGCCGTGGTCGCGCTGGCTGTCGCCGCGTACTTCGGCGCCACCATCGACCAGACATTGCCTCGACTGCGCGCGGTGAAGTCGGTAGCCGGCCGGTACACCCAGGTGCAACGGCTGGGCCGCACCGTCCGGCTGTTGCTGGCTAAGAATCCGGCTGGCTGGCTGGAAGCGCTCGACGTGCTGGCGCCGAGCCCGGGTCCGGTGCTGCTGGCAGTGAACGCGCAGACGCCCGACGGTAAAGACACGTCCTGGCTATGGGATGTCGACTACCGCACGCTCCGCGGCCGCCCTGTCTACGTAGGCGGCGAGCGCCGGCTTGATCTGGCCGTCCGGCTGGAGGCCGACGAGGTGCCGTTCGAGCTTGTCGCTGGCATTGACGACGCGGTCGGCCGGGTGGCAGGGACCGAACTGGATGTGATCGGCAACTACACCGCGTTCCAGCAGATCCGGGCGACGCTCGGACGGACGGACTGATGGCAGCGAGCCGAGACGGAGAGCTGATGCCCGACGACGCGTGGCCGAGGCAGCCCGACGACGCGTGGCCGAAACAGCCCGACGACGTGTGGCCGAACCGACCCGGCGAGGAGCCGAAGCAGCCGGCCGAACATCAGCTGCCGGGCGATTGGCCGGCCTGGCACGCGCTGGGCACGGAGCGCGTCGGACGGCACAGCGCAACCGCGCCGGACCTCAACGAGACGCTTTTCTTGCCACCGCTGCACCTGGCCGGGGCGACCGCGGCCGAGGACGCAGCGCAATCTCCGGAGCCGCCGCTCGCCCGCCGGCCCGCCGGCCGGCACGCCTCAGCGCGCACAGAGCGGGCACGGCAACCGGATGCGCTAGCGGATCCGCAGCGGGAGCCGAGCCGGCCGCAGCCGGGGCCGAACCGCCGGGCGCCCGGGAGGCCCGCAACAGACCGGACTGGCCCGAAGAGGACGACTTGGCCTGCCGCGACCGGCCACAGCAGCAAGCTGCGCTTGATATGGGTTTACCCGGACTTGCTCAGCACCTACGGTGACCGCGGCAACCTACTGGTGCTCAACCGGCGGGCCCGGTTGCGCGGCATCGAAGTGGACACCGTGGAGGTGAACTCCGACCAGCGGGTTCCCAGGCAAGGTGACATCTACCTGCTTGGCGGCGGGGAGGACCTGCCGCAGATTCTCGCCGCGAGCCGGCTGCGCGCCGACGGCGGGCTCGCTGCCACCGCTGACCGCGGCGGCGTGATTTTCGCGGTCTGCGCTGGCTACCAACTGCTCGGCGACCAGTTCGGCGGGGTCGAAGGCGAACCCGTTACCGGCTTGGGCGTCTTGGACATCACCAGCGGCCGCGGCGAGCGGCGGGGCGTGGGAGAGATCGTCGGTGACGTGGATCCGGCGCTCGGCATCCCGAAGATCACCGGTTTCGAGAATCACCAGGGCGTCACCAAGGTCGGTGCGGGAGCGCACCCGCTGGCAACCGTCACGCTCGGCGTTGGTAACGGCGACGGCACCGAGGGCGCCTACGCTGGCCGGGTGCTCGGCACCTACATGCACGGCCCGGCCCTAGCCCGCAACCCCGGTCTCGCCGACCTGCTGCTCGGCTGGGTCGCAGGACCGCTGCAGGCCGCTGACCCAGAGGCCGAGGCGTGGGCCCGGCAACTGCGCGCCGAGCGGCTCGCAGCGACCGGCAGCTAGTAGACCAGCGCCTGGGCTCCCTCGGCCATGACTTCGGCGAGGAAGGTAGTGGCACCGGCTACGCGGACGCCATCAGTCACGTCATCCTCGCTGATCATCCTCCGCGCCGCACACTGACTACAGAGGGTAACGGTGCCGCTCTTGAGCACGGTATCCAGCAGGTCAGCGGCCGGAGTGGCGTAGGGCAGTGCCAGGTCGGCGACACCGTCCGGGGTGGCGAACCAGGAGGCCTCACCCGTCAGCCAGAGCGAAACTGGCACGCCGCTTGCCGCGGCGGCCGCGGCCACCGTGAGTGCCTGGTTACAGCGTTCCGGGTCGTCTTCGCCGGCGGTCACCTTCACCACCAGGGAACGTGAAGCCATGTTCTGCACACTAGCGCCGGCCGCGCCGCGGCGGCGCGGCGGCGCGGCGGCCGGTCTGGCCACTGCTTAGACTCCGCTGATATGACCGCGATGCTGAGCAGCGTCTTCCTGGTCGTGATTTTCGGCCTGGTTGCGGTGCTGGGGGTGGCACTGGTTGTCGTGCTGTTCCGGATCAGCGGCCGACCAGAAGCTGGAGGACCGGATGGGGACCGCGAGCGCCGACCTCGGCGGACTGCCTGAGCAGTACGAGCTGCATCCGAGCCTGCGCGGACTGCAGTTCCTGATTGGCCGCTGGGAAGGTGCGGGCGTCGTCGGCTACCCGACTATCGAGAGCGCGAATTTCGGCCAGGAGATCACCTTCAGTCACAATGGCAAGCCATTCCTGATCTACACCAGCAGGACGTGGCTGCTTGAACCGGACGGGAAGATCGGCCGGCCGCTGGCTACCGAGTCCGGCTACTGGCGGCCGCAGGACGGTGGCGCGCTCGAGGTGATCCTGGCGCACCCGACCGGGATCGCCGAAATCTACATCGGCCAGCAGACCGGCACGAAAATCGAGATGGCCACCGATGCCGTGGTCCGGACGGCAACGGCCAAAGAGGTGACCGCGGGCAAACGGCTGTACGGCTTGATCGGTGCCGACCTTGGCTGGGCATACGACATGGCCGCCGTCGGCCAGCCGTTGCAGTCGCACGTCTCGGCCCAGCTCAAGCGAGTGGGCAGCGGGCACGCGGCAAGCTGACTCTCGCGTAGCCGCAAAAATAAGAGCCCCCGGGCGTCTCCCGCGACAAGCCCGCCCTGGTTGCACCAGAGGCGAAACCCGCCACAGGGACCGGCTGGACAAGGCCGGTCAGCCCGGGGGTCCGGTGTCTGCCGTGAATTCGCCGGCCGTCGCCAGAGCCCGACCAGCCTGATGCACGAGCACGAATGCCCACGCGCTGCAAGCATGGCAAGGAGGGGCGACCGGTGATGCACCTAGCGCGGCAAGCCGCAACTGAGCGCTTCACGCAGGCGGCGGCTAGCTGACAGCCACCTCGCAAGTCCGACATCTATGCATACTGTTGGACCACCTCCTTTCCTGCGTTAGCCGAAACGCTACGTCACGCGCAGCACGGCAGGCAACCTCGTTTTGGCAGGGCCGCAGCAAAGGCCGCTCTCACTAGACTCAGATCATGGCGCAAACCTGGGATGACACGCTGCGGGCCGGCGGCTATCGCGTCACACCCCAGCGCCAGCTTGTCCTTGAGGCCGTCGCCCGGCTTGAGCACGCCACGCCGGAGGAGATCTGCGGCGAGGTCCGGCAGACTGCGCGCGGCGTGAACGTCTCGACGGTGTACCGCGCGCTGGAGTTGCTCGAGCAACTCGGCCTGGTCAAGCACACCCATATTCACCACGGCGCGCCCAGCTACCACCTAGCCGAGGACGCCGGGCACGTGCACCTGGTCTGCCGGCAGTGCGAGCGGGTCATCCAGGTCGACCAGGCTGCGGTCGGCCCGCTGGTCGTTGCGCTGGAGCAGAGCCAGGGCTTTCAGACCGACGTCGGCCACCTTACGGTGTTCGGCCTGTGCGCTGACTGCCGGTGAGCCAGCGCATAGCCTGAAACCTGGCAGGACCGCAGATTACGAAGGGAACGTGGCCACCTTGCACGGACAGCCTGACCGGGCGCGCAGTCCGCTGCTGAACGAGCCGGGCGCCGTCCCGGCCGACGGGCCAGACGCCGGCGTAGCGTCGCACTACGGCGATCCGTTCGCTGAGCAACGCGGGATTGAAGCCGGCTGGGGCGTCGTCGACGCGTCCCATCGCGGCGTCATCCGCATCACCGGGCCAGACCGGCTGAGCTGGCTGCACAGCGTCAGCACCCAGGCGCTGGAACAGCTGGCACCCGGTGCCAGCGCGCAGACTCTCGTACTGAGTCCGCAAGGACACGTGGAGCACCACCTGGCGCTGACCGACGACGGGAGCGCCGTGTGGGCGCACGTCGAGCCCGGGACCGCGGCGGCGCTGCTGGAGTTCCTGACTTCGATGCGGTTCATGCTCAGGGTCGAGCCGCAGGACGTGTCTGCCGAGTATGCGGTGCTGAGCCTGCTAGGCCCCGGCAGGCCGGCCAGCGCGTCTGCCGCGATCCGGCTGGACACCGGCTACGGCGCCGACCTCATCGTGCCGCGGCCGGAGCTGGCCGCCCGGGTCGCCGAGCTGCGCGGGGCCGGCGCGGTGCTGGCAGGCTCGTGGGCGAGCGAGGCGCTACGCATCGCCGCCGGACGGCCGCGGTTTGGCCTGGATACCGACCACCGGACGATTCCGCACGAGGTTGGCTGGATCGAGACCGCCGTCCACCTCAGCAAAGGCTGCTATCGCGGCCAGGAGACAGTCGCCAGGGTGCACAACCTGGGGCACCCGCCGCGTCGGCTTGTCCTGCTGCACCTGGATGGCAGCGAGGACAGGCTGCCGGGGCACGGTGATGCCGTCCAGCTCGACGGCGCGCCAGTCGGCGTTACCGGCTCAGCTGCACGGCATTATGAGCTGGGCCCGATCGCCCTTGCCCTGGTCAAGCGCACCACGCCGGTCGACGCCACGCTGCAGGCCGACGGCATAGCCGCCGCGCAGGAAATCATCGTCTCTCCCGATGCTGGGGCTCACGTCCAGATTGACCTCAAGCGCAGCCGCGGCGACCTTATCGGCCGCAATCGCGGCTAGACCCCGATCCACAGTCGGCGGGACCCCCCAATGACCCCCCGAAGCTGAGAACAACGTCGTTCCCTGGAGGTACACCGCCGATGCTGCGCCAGACCCTCCTGGCCCTGTCGGCCAGCAAGCGGGCCCGTCACCTGATCATGGCGACGCCAATGACCCGTGAGGTGGTCGCCAGGTTCGTGGCGGGCGAAACCGCCGCCGACGCGCTGGTCGTCAGCCGGCGGCTGATCGCCAGCGGCCGGCTTGTCAGCCTCGACTTTCTCGGCGAGGACACCACCGATCCGGGTCAGGCTGCAGCCGTCACCGATGAGTACGTCCGGCTGCTCAGCGAACTGGCCGACGCCGACCTGACCGCCGGCGGCCGTGCGGAGGTGTCGGTCAAGCCGACCGCCGTCGGCCTCGGGCTGGCTGATCACGGCGAGAAGACGGCGCTGGAAAACGTCGCCCGGATAGCCTCCGCGGCCAGCGACGCCGGCACTACGGTCACCCTGGACATGGAGGACCACACCAGGGTCGAGCCGACATTGCGGCTGGTACGGGAGCTGCGCGCGGACTTCCCCGACCTTGGCTGCGTGCTCCAGTCCTACTTGCGGCGTACCGAGGCCGACTGCCGCGAGCTGGCGGTGGCCGGGTCACGGGTGCGGCTGTGCAAAGGCGCTTACCAGGCCCCGGAGGAGGTCGGCATCGCTACTCGCGCCGAAGTCGACCGCGGCTACGCCAGGTGCATGCGGGTACTGCTGGACGGACCCGGTTACCCGATGCTGGCCACGCACGATCCGCGCCTCATCGCGATTGCCGGCGTAAAGGCGGACCTGGCTGGCCGCGAGCCGGACAGCTTCGAGTACCAGCTGCTCTATGGCATCCGGCCGGCCGAGCAAGAACGCCTTGCGAGCACAGGCGCCCGCGTCCGGGTTTACCTGCCCTACGGCAGGGACTGGTACGGCTACCTGGTCCGGCGGCTGGCTGAGCGGCCGGCCAACCTCGCCTTCTTCGTGCGGGCCCTGCTCTCGCGCCGGTAATTCCCGGCCTCGGTAGGCTTCCGCTCATGATCGCCATCCTGGGTGCGGGACAGATGGGCGAGGCTTTGATCTCCGGCCTGCTCAGGGCCGGCGTCGTGGCCCCTGTCGAGTTGATCGCTGCTGCTCGCCGTAGCGACCGGGCGGAGCAGGTCCGGGATTCCTACGGCATCGAGGTGCTATCCGCCGCGGCGGCCGCAGACCGCGCGCAGACGCTGGTCATCACGGTCAAACCGCAGGACATGGGAGCGTTGCTGGATGAGATCAGCCCGGTTGTCTCCCCGGCAAAGCTGGTCATCTCCGTGGCAGCGGGCATCACCACCGCCTTCATCGGCCGCAAGCTGAGCGGAGACGTGCCCGTCGTCCGCGTCATGTCCAACACGCCCGTGCTAGTCGACGAGGCGATGAGCGTGATCTCCCCCGGCGCGCATGCGACCGAGGAGCACCTGCGCCGGGCCGAGCAGTTGCTGCGCCCGGTCGGCAAGGTGCTCAGGATCCCTGAGTCACAGCAGGACGCGGCCACCGCGCTGTCGGGCAGCGGGCCCGCTTACGTCTACTTTCTGGTCGAGGCCATGGTCGACGCCGGGATCTTGCTCGGCATGCCGCGGGCGAACGCCCTGGAGATGGTCAAGCAGGCCGTGTACGGAGCCGCCACCATGCTCAAGGACTCCGGAGAACATCCGGTGCTGCTCCGGGAGGCGGTGACGTCGCCCGGCGGGACCACCATCAATGCGATCAGGGAGCTGGAAAAGCACGGCGTACGCGCTGCCGTGCTGGCCGCGATAGAAGCCGCCAGAGATCGCGGTCGCGAGCTCGGAGCATTTTCGGCTGGCAATGACATTTAGCTGTCGGCGAAATGGCCAAGTTGCAGCGTCGTTCGCCAATGTGCCGCAGCGAGCCCGCCTGCTGGCTACCAATAGTTTGATGAGTGGCTTGCTGGAGAATTGGCGAGGGTCACGCGGGGTTGCCGTTTTTCGTACAGGACTTACGCTGGATACGGGCGTGACTGATGCGCCAGATCTCGATAGGCGTAGCAGTTCGG
>JBKQTJ010000286.1:0-4144 GCA_052143255.1 Streptosporangiaceae bacterium
CTTTCCAGGAGCGATTCGACGCGATGGTGGCCGCCGAGCCGGACGCCACTCCGGAGCGGCTGGAGCTGCTGGCCATCCAAGCCCGTAAGGACCAGCGCCAGGCGGTAATGTTCTTCGACTTCACGTACAGCGCGGACAAGACGACGAGCATCTTGCATGCCTCGCTCCAGGCAGCCGCGGTGCGCGCGGAGAAGGATGGAGACGCCCATGCTGCCGCCGGGTACCGGCGGATGGCGGGGGCGGTTGAGGACGCGGTGCGGGCCGGTGCCGCCGCCGCCGTGGAATATCTCCAAGATGAGGCCGGGTACAGCCGTGCCGGGTACCACGGCGCCGTGCCGAAGGACGAGCGCGGCCGGCCGCTGGCCCGGCATGCGACCGGGCGGTGGGTCGATGCCCATCGGTGGGTCGTGGCCAGCTTCTTGCAGCACACCAGCCGTGACGGCGACCCTCAGCTGCACGTGCACAACGCCATCCTGAACCGCGTCGAGTGTGACGACGGGACGTGGCGCACGCTTGACTCCCGGGCCCTGCACCGGGCTCGGGCGGCCGCGTCGGCGATCGGCGGGCGGGTGCAGGACGAGCAGCAGGAGAGCCAAGCCGAAGCGGGCCAGCGCGCCCACCCGCGCCCAGCAGCTGGCCGCCTGGGCCGAGCAGATGACGCGGGCTGAGCTCGGCGCCTTGGACGCCATCCCCGCCCGGGTGATCGGGTCGCGGGACCCGGCCGCACCGGGCCTGGCCGCGCTGGCCGGGGAGCAGATCAGCCGGATACTGGCCGCGGCGGTGGCCGAGGTCCAGGCTGCTCATCCGGTGTGGTCGCGCGGTCAGCTGCTCTCGGCGATCGACGGGCAGCTGCCCGGCTGGCTCGGCGGCCTTGACGCCGCCCAGGTCCGGCAGGTGATGGAAGAGCTGACCAGCCAGGCGCTCGCCGGCGGACATGGCGTGGTGAACTTGGAGGCCGCCGAACTCGCGGAGGTCCCGGCCGTGGTGCGCCGGCCCGATGGCCGCTCGGTCTACAGCCCGCACGACCGTGCTCTCTACACAACCCGGCCTCAGCTGGACCGGGAGGAGCAGCTGCTAGCCGCCGCCGGCCAATCCGGCGGCTCAGCCGCGCCCGCCGAGGCCGTGGCCGCCGCTCTCGGCGCCGACCCGGCCGAGCTGGATGCCCTGCCCGGCCGGATCCAGCCCGGCACCGCGCCCGCCGAGGCCGTGACCGGGGACCAGGAGCGCAGATATGCCGGGGGCCTGCGTCCGGACCAGGCCGCTGCCGTGTGGGGCATCATGACCAGCGGTCGGCCCGTCGACCTCCTCATCGGCCCGGCCGGCACCGGCAAATCCCGCATCATGGGCACCCTCGCCGCTCTCTGGGCCGAGCAGGCCGCAGGCAACGTCGTGGGGGTGGCGCTAGCCGAGAACGCCGCCCAGGTGCTGGCCGCCGAAGGCCTGCCGCGGGCCTTCAACATCGCCCGGTTCCTCGCCCGCGCCGCCCGCGGCGAGCGGCTGCTCGGCGCCGGGGACCTGCTCATCGTGGACGAGGCGGGCATGGTGCCCACTGCGCAGCTCACCGCACTGCACCACCTGGCCCAGGAGGCCGGCGTCAAGCTGCTGCTCGTCGGCGATCCGGCCCAGCTTCCCAGCGTCGGCGCTGGCGGGGCCTTCGCCATGCTCGCCCGCGAGCACGGCCACTACCAGCTCACCACCGTGCAGCGCATGGACCAGCGGTGGGAGCGGGAAGCCTCGCTGCGCCTGCGCGACGGCGACGCCGCCGCGCTGGCCGACTACGACCGGCACGGACGGCTCGCCGAGGGCACCGCCGAGGAGATGGCAGGCAGTGCATATCGGCATTGGCTCGCCGACCGCATCGGCGGCCGCGACTCCCTGCTCATCGCCCCGACCAACGAGCAGGCCGCCGAGCTGGCCGCCCGCGCCCGCGCCGACCTCGCCGGGCTCGGCCTGGTCGAGCAGGACGCCCCCATCCCGCTCGCCGACGGCAACCACGCCGGCACCGGGGATCTCGTCCAGGCCCGGGCGAACTGCCGCGCCATTAAGGACCGTCACGGCAGGTGGGTAGCCAATCGCGACATCTGGCGCATCGAGTCTTACGCCATCGACTCGCTTACCTACGAGCCCGTCATCGTGACGGTGCGGCGAGATCTCGGCCGTGACCCGGCCAGCGGCGAGCGTCTGTGGGATACGCCGTTCGAGATCCCGGCCGCCTATCTCCGCGACGCCTCGATGCTCGGCTATGCCGGGACGGTGCACGCGGCGCAGGGCCGCACCGTCGATACTGCCCACGCGCTGGTCGATGCGGGGACGACGCGGGCCATGGCGTACGTGGCGCTCACCCGAGGCCGGGCCGCGAACTACGCCTACGCCGTCACCGAAGCGACGGCCACCGGGCGGGGCTGGCAGCGGCCCGGCGCCGACCTGCGCCCGGGCACCCGGCCAGCAGCGCCGCTGGCCGGGCAGCAGGGCCAGGCCGCCGCCGATCTGTCTGCACCGTGGGCACCCGAGGCCGACCGGTTCAGCGTGCTCGTCGCCGCCTTGGAACGGGCCGAGACCGACGAGCCCGCGCTGGCTGTACAGCGCGACGAGCCGGCCCGTGCCGTCCACCGGGCCCACGTCGGCAGCATCTGGACTGACCTGGCGGCCGAGGAGTCTGGCCGCCGCTACGACGCCATCCTTGCCCAGGTGCTCACCGCCGAGCAGTACCAGCGGTACCAAGCAGAGGACGCGCGCAGCGCGCTACACCGTCAGGTGCGGACGGCCGAGTTGGCCGGGCACGACCCGGCCGCCCTGCTCACCCGCGCCGTCCGTCTGCGCTCCCTGGACGCGGACCCGTACCGGGGCCGGGCCGAGGACATATCGCGCACCCTGCACAGCAGGATCAAGGACGAGATGATCGGCGAACCCGTGCCCCACCCGGCCAGCTACGCCGACCGCACCCCTGTGGCCGCCGACCCAGAGATAGGCCGCTACATGCAGGCCCTGGCTCGCCACATGGACGCTCGCACTGCCGAACTCGGCGAGCGCGCCGCCCAGGATCCGGCACCGTGGGCCATCGACGCCCTCGGCCCCGTCCCGGACGACCCCGAGGACCGTGTCGCCTGGGTGCAGCGTGCCGGCCCGGCCGCCGCCTACCGCGAGCAGTACGGCCAGCACGACCCCGTCGTCGCAATCGGGCGCGAACCCCAAGCCCCGGAGGCGCGGGCAGCCTGGCACGCCGCCGCCCATTCCCTCGGCCTCAATGTGGCGGGCCGTGACCTCACCACTGCCAGCGACGGCGACCTGTGGGCTGCCCGTGCCCGGTACGAGCGCGAGCTGGACCGAGCCCCCGAGCACGTCGGCGACAAGCTGCGCCTCATCGCCCGCGCCGCCCGCAAGGAGTACACCGAGGCCGTGCTTACCCGCGCTCGTGCCCGCGCCGCGGCCGGGCCCGAGCGGGAAGAACTGGCCGCCCAGGCGCACGCTCACGAGCAGCGCGCTGGCGCACTCGCCGACCGCGAACGCGAACTAGTCGAGGCCGACGAGCAGCGCGCTGCCTGGCACGCCGCCACCGAGCCCGCCCGCGAGCAGGCTCGCGCCGCGACCGCCGAGCTGCGCCGCCGCCGCCGTGACCTCGGCCTCCTCCCTTACCGCACGGAGCGCGACGACCCGGACGCTGGCCGCGACCGCCAGGACGACAGCCGACCCGGCTCGCGATACGCCTACGGCGACACCGACCAGGACCCAGCCGGCCAGCAAGAGGAATTGCACCCCGGCGCCAGTCTGTCCCCCTCGGCCGCCGACCGCGGCCTGCGGCGCGTAATGCTCGACTTCCCCGTCGGCCCGTTTGCCCGTTCAAAGGCTGGTCTGGCAGCCCCTGTGCCGCCATCACCACAACCACGCCGGACAGGAGCACGACAGCGCCCGAAAGGCCCGTCACGGTAGCAGCCAAAAGGGGTCATATCGCCAACCTGGGCTGCGAGACCGTAGCACTCCGGCCTGCTACTTCCTTCGCTAGCCCGTAGTGCCACGCCAGCAGCGTCGCTAGCGTCACCGATCCGCACCGCATCGTGCCTTCCCTCCACCGGACACGGAGGCTATCCGTCAGACAGGTACAGCGTGATTCGTGGGAACCCACCTTTCGCGCGGGTCGACTCCAAGG
>JBKQTJ010000287.1:0-23192 GCA_052143255.1 Streptosporangiaceae bacterium
CGCGCAACTAGCGCGTAGTACACGTATGTACGCGTATGAAGGCGCGCGGCCGGGACTAGCGGAAAAACGACATGAAGATCTTTTGCCAACGGGGCGTGTCATGTGGCGTCGCTCAGGAGCCCTATCGCACGCTTATCGCATTTCCGGGATCCGGGTTTCTCTTCTCCCTGGTCAGGTCCGCTCTGACGATAGGCTGCCAAGCTGTGTCGCAGGAAGGACAGCCGCAGGCAAGGCAGGCGCAGGACGTGCGGCCGCTACACGGACGGTCGCCCGGCGGACAGCCGATCGACCAACAGCAGGACAACTACTGCGCCGCGGACGAGCTTTTCCCCGATGCGGCAATCATCGTAGCGACCTTCCCCATGCCTGCCGGTCTGGTCTTTGACTGGCACACGCATCCGGACCATCAGCTGGCCTGGGCGGCGAGCGGCGTGCTCACGGTCCGCACCAAGGAAGCCGCGTGGGTACTGCCTCCGACCAGGGCGCTGTGGATCCCGGCCGGCCTGCGTCACGAAACGCTCTCCGATGGTGCCGCGACCATGCGGTCTGCCTATCTGCGGCCGGCGCTGTGCCCCATCACGTGGACCGAGCCGACGCCGGTTCTGGCTAGCCCGCTGCTCGCCGAGCTCATCGCCTACCTCGAAACGTCAGGCCTCGATCCGGATCGCCGGGTACGGGCAGAGGCGGTCCTGGTGGACTTGCTTCAGCCGGTCGCGATGACCACGATCGAGGTGCGCCGGCCGGCCGACGACCCGGCCAAGCGAGTGGCCGACCAGCTAGCCGCAGATCCGTCCGACGGCCGCACGCTGGCGGAATGGGGCCACGCGGTCGGCGCAAGCGAGCGAACCCTGGCACGAGAGTTCCTGGCTGGCACTGGAATCAGCTTCGGCCGATGGCGGACCCGGCTGCGGCTGCGAGCCGCACTGCCGGAACTGGCGGCTGGCGAACCGGTCGCCAACGTCGCACGGCACGTGGGTTATGAGTCTGACAGCGCCTTCGTGCAGGCATTCCGGCGGGAGACCGGGATCACCCCGGCCATGTTCTACCGTAGCCAGCCTGGACCCGGAGCCAGCTGAGCTCAAAGATCAATACCTGTCGGTCACGCCGGGCGGGTGGTGGTCGCCGGGCGGGCCAAGTTGGCGGGCGGCCTAGTTGGCGGGCGGGTAGGGGCGAGCTGACGCGGGCCGTGGTCGGCGTACTTGGCCAGAATCGGGCGCATGCCGGTCTAGGCGGAGTAGGCGCAGCGCGCGCTCCTGCTCGAAGTCGAGGGCTCGGGCTGGTGGCGGCTGTATCTTGCCAATTCGCCTGCCTAGCTCGGCTACTTCGGCCCGCACCTGCGGCTCTGCCAGCACCCGAATCGCGAACGCGAGGGCGACCGGGCTGACGTCGTAGCGCCGTTCGATCGACAAGCCAAGCGCCACAGCGGCTAGGTCGGCCTCGCCGTAGTGCCGGTGGCCGCCTGCTCGCGAACGCCTGTCGGGCGTCCCCGAGGCCAGGGTCCGGCCGACCGCGGGTGGCCGGGCCGCGGTCCGGGCGTCGCTGGCTGGCGCGCCCGCCGACGGCGCATCCGCGGCTCGTACTGGCGCAGTCCGTGCGTCCTCGCCCCGGGCGAGTCGTCGGCGGGCGCCGTGGCGCACTGCGGGCAGCAGGCCAAGCGACTCCCGGTAGCGCAGCATCCGGGGCGTCAGACCGAGTTGACTGGCCGCCTCAGTGATCCGCATGCATAAATCTTACAAGTTCTTGTCAAGAATGCGGCTCTCGACGTGCATTCGGCTACCGCCCTGCCATAACGTCGTGCTGTGGCTCCGCACGGGGCCGTGGTGCGCGCCTCTCGCGAGGGGCCGCAAATCGCGAATCTTCGGAGGAACCCGCGATGCCCGTTGAGACAATTCCGTTCAAGGTTGCCGATCTGTCGCTGGCCGACTTCGGTCGCCGGGAGATCCGGCTGGCCGAGCACGAGATGCCGGGCCTGATGGCGGTCCGGGCCGAGTGGGCGGATTCGCAGCCGCTGGCCGGCGCCAGGATCACCGGCTCGCTGCACATGACAGTGCAGACTGCCGTGCTGATCGAGACCCTTGTCGCCCTTGGCGCTGAGGTGCGCTGGGCGTCCTGCAACATCTTCTCCACTCAGGATCACGCGGCGGCGGCCGTGGCTGTTGGCCCGGACGGCACCGCCGAGAACCCGAAGGGCATCCCGGTGTTCGCCTGGAAAGGCGAGACACTTGAGGAGTACTGGTGGTGCACCGAGCAAGCGCTGACCTGGCCGGGCCTGACCGGGCCGAACATGCTGCTAGACGATGGCGGCGACGCCACGTTGCTGATCCACAAGGGCGCGGAGTTCGAGACAGCCGGCGCCGTGCCCGCGCCGCGTGACGACGACCCGGAGGAGTGGCATGTCATCCTCTCGGTGCTGAACCGGGCGCTTGCGGATGCGCCGGGTAAGTGGACGGCGATGGCGGCCGGCATCAAGGGCGTTACCGAGGAAACGACTACCGGCGTGCACAGGCTGTATGAGATGGCAACGGACGGCTCGCTGCGATTCCCCGCGATCAACGTGAACGACTCCGTCACCAAGTCGAAGTTCGACAACAAGTACGGCTGCCGGCACTCTCTCATTGACGGCATCAACCGGGCCACGGACGTGCTCATCGGGGGCAAGGTCGCGGTCGTCTGCGGCTACGGAGATGTGGGCAAGGGATGTGCCGAGTCGCTGCGCGGGCAGGGCGCCCGAGTGATCGTGACCGAAATCGATCCGATCTGCGCGCTGCAGGCTGCGATGGACGGCTATCAGGTGGCACGGCTGGAGGACGTTGTCGGTATCGCCGACATTTTCGTCAGCGCGACTGGCAACTTCCACATCATCACGGCCGAGCACATGACCCAGATGAAGCACCAGGCAATCGTCGGCAACATCGGCCACTTCGACAACGAAATCGATATGGCCGGCCTAGCCAGGCTGCCTGGCATCAAGCGGACGAATATCAAGCCGCAGGTCGACGAGTGGACGTTCCTGGACGGGCACTCAGTCATCATCTTGTCCGAAGGCCGACTGCTGAACCTCGGCAATGCGACCGGACATCCGAGCTTCGTCATGTCGAACAGCTTCACCAACCAGGTCATCGCGCAGGTTGAGCTGTTCACCAAGACAGACCAGTTCCCCCTCGGCGTGCACGTCCTGCCCAAGCACCTGGACGAGAAAGTGGCTCGGCTGCACCTGGACGCGCTGGGCGTCGGGCTCACCGTGCTGACCAAGGAGCAGGCCGCCTATATCGGCGTTCCGGTCGATGGCCCGTACAAGCCAGACCACTACCGGTACTGACCGGCGGGGTGATGCGGCCGGGCAGACATCGGGCCCGACCGGCAGCGCCATGTCCGCTGACGTCGCTGCTGCCGGGCTGGCCCTAGTCGGCCAGCCCGGCATCGCCTGGGCCGAGCGAGCCATGCCGGTGCTCGGCATGCTGCGCGTAGCTTTCGCGTCGGAGCAGCCATTTGCCGGCCTGAAGATCGCTGCCTGCCTGCACGTCACCGCCGAGACCGCGGTCCTGGTTCGCACACTGGCGGCCGGGGGAGCCCAAATCCAGCTCGCTGCATCGAATCCGCTGTCGACCCAAGATGACATCGCGGCGGCATTGTCGGCCGAGCCCGGCATAACTGTGCACGCCCGCTCGGGCGTGGATCGGGAGACGTACTACGAGCACATTCACCGCGCCATTGACAGCGGCCCCGACCTGGTCATGGACGACGGCGGCGACCTGGTCAACACGCTCCACGAGGCGCGGGCCGAAGTGATCGCCGGCGTGCGTGGGGGCTGTGAGGCGACGTCAACTGGTGCGGCCAGGCTGCGGTTGATGGCGGCGGCCGGGTCGCTCGGCTTCCCAGTGGTCGCCGCGGACGCGTCATCCACGCGAAGGCTGATCGACCACAAGTACGGCACTGGCCAGTCAGTCCTGGACGGGATCCTGCGTGCCACCAACACGCTCGTGGCTGGCAAGACCATCGCGGTAGCCGGGTTCGGGCCGTGCGGCTCAGGCATCGCGGAGCGGGCCCGCGGACTCGGCGGCCAGGTGATCGTTACCGAGGTTGACCCGGTCCGCGCGCTGGCAGCGATCATGCAGGGATTCCGGGTTATGCCGATGAGCGCCGCCGCCACGCTCGCGGAACTTGTCATCACCGCTACCGGGTCTCGTGACGTCATCGGCGCCGCCGAGCTTGCCCTGCTGCCAGACGGCGCCATGCTGGCGAACGCCGGTCACTTCGACGTCGAAATCGATATGCAGGCGCTCACTGAGCTGGCCGCCGAGATCAATACCGGCATCCGGCCGCACGCGGACGAGTACGTACTCGCCGACGGGCGACGGCTGATCTTGCTGGCCGAGGGGCGCGTCGTGAACCTGGTTGCGGGCGAGGGCAATCCGGCGGCGGCCATGGACACCTCGTTTGCGGTGCAGGCGCTCGCCCTGGCGTGGCTGGCCGGCGACCCCGGTCCGCGCCGCGGCCAGGTCCTAGAGGTACCCCCCTCGATCGACGCGAAGGTCGCCAGCCTGACGCTGGCCTCGCTGGGCACCCGGATCGACACACTGACCGAGTCGCAGCGGGGTTACCTGGAATCCTGGCGACGGGGATCGTAGCCGGTCAGTCAGGCGGGGCGAACCAGGCTGGCGAGGCAAAGCGCGGTTGCCCGGCGGCGTCCGGCCCAGCGGCGCCAGGTTCGCCAGCGGCGTCCGGTTCGCCAGCGGCGTCCGGTTCGCCAGCGGCGCCCGGTTCCGGAGCGCCGTCGGCAGCCGCCGAGTCACGATCGTCCGACCGCTCACTTCGAGGGCCTGCAGCCGGCGGGCGAGCTGACATAGCCGTCGGCGCGGGCGCCTGCTGAGCCCACACCACTATCGCGGGCGGCGGCTGAGCCGAGACTACCGGGGCGCGCGCCGGCTCAGCCGGCACCACTGGCGGGCGGGCCGCGGCCAACCTGACCTGATCGCGTTCGCGCCTGATGGCGAGAACCGCCGACAGGTACGCGGGGGCCGGAGTTCCGGGCGGCGGTGGCGGGCTGACCTGCGTGGCGACCGCAGCGGCCAGTCGCGCGCCGAGGTTATCCCTGGCGGCCGGCTGCAGGTCGAAGTACCGGCGCAGGAAGCTGCCGGCAGCCTCGGCCGTCCCGTCAGACAGGCCGGAGATCTCCGCTAGCTGCGCCCAGCCCGCCAGCGGCGGCGGGACAACGAGGAACTCAGGCATCATTTTCTTCGCTTGCGGCACTCGTTCCTGGATCACGTAGGTGCCGGCGAACATGTCGCCGAGCCGCTTGCCCCGCGCTGACAGCAGCGACGTGAAAAGGGCTACCGGCGCGAACACGGTGAACTCGAACAGCCCCGCGAGGGCCCGGATCAGCGCTTGGCGGAACCGCTCAGGTCCGCCATCGTCGCTGACCACCCGCAGGCCCATCGCCATCTTTCCGAGAGTCTTGCCCCGGCTGAGCGTCTCGAAGATCGTGGGGTAGCCGATAAAGATGGAAACGACGACCACGACCGTGATCGCCGCGATCGCTGCCCCGTTCGCCTGTATCGCGGACAGCACGATGCCCATGATCACCAGCACGGTGCACTGCAGCAGCAGGTCGAGCAGGACCGCCACCATCCGGCTCGGAAAAGCAGCGATCGGGACGTCGAGAACGACGGCTTCGCCGGTAACGACCTCGGCCAAGGCGCGTCCTCCTGGTCAGCGGTATCGGGTAAATATCACGCCAAGGCTATCCAGCGTCGGCGCTGTAGTCTCCACCCGTGGACGTGGACGTTTTCGCCGCTGCCCACCAGGCAGACTGGGCCAGGCTCGATGAGCTGGTTCGCCGCCGCCACCGCCTGTCTGGCGAGGAGGTGGATGAGCTGGTGGCTGCCTACCAGCGCACGGCCACTCAGCTGTCGGTCTTGCGAAGCGCCGGCGGCGATCCGGCACTGGTAGCCCGGTTGTCGGCCCGTGTTGCCAGGGCACGCGCCGCAGCGGTCGGCGGAGCGCACGCCTCGGGCTGGCGTTCGGTAGGCCGGTTCTTCGCCGTGACTTTCCCGCTGATGGCCTACCGGGTGCGGTGGTGGTGGCTCGGTACCGCGGCCGGCTCACTGCTGGTCGCCTTCTTGGTCGGCTGGTGGATGGCCAGGTCGCCGGCCGTGCTGGCCAGCCTAGCGCCGCGCCCGCTGCAGATCAGCTACCTGCATCAGTTCCGCGCCTACTACTCGCAGTACAACGGCCAGTCGTTCGGCTCGGAGGTATGGACGCATAACGCAACCCTGGCCGCCGCGGCGCTCGTCAGCGGCATCTTCCTGGGCATCCCGACGCTGCTGTTCTTGTGGAGTAATGCGGCCGAGATCGGGGTGGCTGGCGGCATTCTGGTCGCGCACGGACGGGCCGCCGAGTTCTTCACGCTGATCCTGCCGCACGGCATGCTCGAGCTGTCGGCGTTCTTCCTGGCCGCGAGCGTGGGCCTGCGGCTCGGCTGGACCATCATTGATCCCGGCGCACTACCGCGTGGTCAGGCGATGGCCGAGCAAGGCCGCGCGGCCATGGCTGTCGCGCTGGGCCTCATCCTGGTTTTGCTCGTGTCGGGATCGATCGAAGCGTTTGTCACGCCATCGGCCCTGCCTGCCTGGGTCCGGATCCTCATCGGCGGATGCGTCGCGGCCGCTTTTCTTGGCTACGTGCTGGTGCTCGGGCGGCGCGCTACTGCGGCCGGGCTGTCGGCTGACATCGAAGATGCCCCTGACCTGGTACCGGCAGCCGGCTAGGGCTCACAGCCGCCCTGCAGCCTTCAGGCTCAGGTAGGCGTCGGCGAGCGCGGCGGGCAGCGCATCAGGCGGCGCGTCGACTACCTGAACGCCGCGGCGCTGGAGCAGCGCCGACGCGCGCGCCCGCTCCGACCGCGCTCGCTCGGCGGCGGCGGCGGCGTAGACAGCCGCGGCGCTGCCGCGGCCCATCGCCAGTTCGGCCAGTCTCGGGTCGGCGACCGCGCCGACGAGCAGCCGATGCCGGGAAGCCAGCAGCTGCAGTCCGGGTAGCAATCCCTGCTCCAGCGCAGACGGGTTGAGGTCGGTCAGGAAGATCACCAGGCAGCGCTGCCTGGCCATAGCCATAACCGCAGTGGCCACGAGCCTGGCATCCGGTTCGATCAGCTCAGCCTCGAGGTTAGCCATCGCGTCGGAAAGGGCGGACAAGCTGGCCGGCCGGCTGATTCCGGTCACCCGGGCGCGGATCCGCCGGTCGGCGGCGAGCAGGTCGATACGGTCGCCCGCTCGCGTGGCCAGCGCCGCGAGCAGCAGAGCCGAGTCCATGAACGTGTCAAGCCGCGGCACCCCCGCCACCCGGCCTGCCGCAGTACGGCCGGTGTCCAGCACAATGACGATTCTTCGGTCTCGCTCCGGACGCCAGGTGCGTACCACGACCTCGGTCCGCCTGGCCGACGAGCGCCAGTCGATGGACCGAACATCATCACCGAGGACATACTGCCGCAGGGAGTCGAACTCGCTGCCCTGGCCGCGCAGCAGTGACCGGTGCTGTCCTTCCAGATCGCGCAGCATGGCCAGCTTCTCCGGCAGGTGCTTTCGGCTCAGGAATGGTGGCAGCACGCGGATTATCCACTCGGCGGCCTGATGGCCCTGACGGCCAGCCAGCCCGAGCGGGCCAATAGACCGGATGGTGACCTGAATTGCCGAGGTGTCGCCGCGCCGACTTGGCGTGAGCACCGTCGTCATCGCAACGCGGCCACCTGCTGGAACGCTGACCCGGGACCTTCTCGGTTGGGCGCCAGCGCTCGGCCGCCAGGCGTCCCGTACCACTGCGCGAAGCTGCCTGTGCCCGCCGTTCTCGATGCTGAGGGTCACTGAGCCAGACTGTCCCAGTGAGATCCGGGTATCCCCGGTCCGGCTCAGGCGTATGCCGCTGACGCTAGCGGCCAGCCTCACGTCCGCGCCGATCGCGGCGATTAGCACCAGATCCACCACGATGATGGCGACGACAGTGCGGAACGCCAGCAGCGCGACCAGCCCGGCCAGCGCGGCCAGCGCGGCCCGGCCGGTCAGTACCATCGGCTCACCGCGGGACCTGCACCGATGCCAGCACTCCCGCCAGCACCCCGTCTGCGGTGACTCCCTCCAGTTCAGCTTCGGGCCGGAGCTGGATGCGGTGCCGCAAGGCTGGCCGGGCTAGCGCTTTCACGTCATCTGGAGTGACGTAGTCCCGGCCGGATAGCCAGGCCCAGGCCCGGCTGGTGGCAAGCAGCGCTGTAGCGCCCCGCGGCGAGACTCCGAGCTGTAGCGACGCCGATGTCCTGGTGGCCCTGCAGATGTCCACGATGTAGCCGGTGACTTCCTCCGAAACCAGGACAGTCTTGGTTGCCTGTGCCGCGGCGCCCAGGTCCCCGGCGCTAGCGACCGAACGGATTCCGGCTGCCGCCAGGTCGCGCGGGTCAAACCCGCTCGCGTGGCGTTCCAGGATGGCAACCTCATCGGCGCGCTCGGGCAGCGCCACCGTCAGCTTCAGCAGGAACCTGTCCAGCTGTGCCTCCGGCAGCTGATAGGTGCCCTCGTACTCGACTGGATTCTGCGTCGCGGCGACCAGGAACGGAACGGGCAGCGGCCGGGGTGTGCCCTCGACCGATACCTGGCGCTCCTCCATCGCCTCCAGCAGCGCTGCCTGGGTCTTGGGAGGAGTTCTGTTGATCTCGTCAGCTAGTAGCAGGTTGGTGAAAACCGGACCCTGGCGGAACTCGAACTGCGAGGTTCTCGCGTCGTAAATCAGCGAGCCGGTTACATCCCCGGGCATCAGGTCCGGGGTGAACTGCACGCGCTTGCTGTCGAGCGACAGCGCAGCGGCGATGGCCCGGACGAGAAGGGTCTTAGCCACGCCGGGAACACCTTCGAGCAGCACATGTCCCTGGCAGATCAGCGCGATGAGCAGCCCGGTGATAACAGAGTCCTGCGCCACCACGGCCTTGCCGACCTCGGCCCGGACTTCGGCCAGCGCGGCTCGCGGATCGCCAGGACCGGGCCGGGCGTGCGTCGTCGTTACACCTGAATCTTCGCCGATCATTGCGCTCGTACCCTTCTCTCGAGGTCATCAAGCTCACCGGCAAGAGCGACGAGCGCCGCGTCGGTGTCCGGAACTGGCCCGTAGAGCAGCTTGCTCACCTGGCTGGGGTCGGTGCCTGAGCGGGCCGCGAGCGTCGTTGCCACCGTGTCCGCGGTCGCGTCGCGCGGCAGTCCAGCAAGCGGGGACAGCCGGTCGACCAGCGCTGCGCGCAGCCCCATGGCGGCCCGGCCGCGGGCCCGGCGCGCTTGATACAGGCGGCCATGGCCCTCTACTGTCTCGGCCGCTCGCACCACGACGGGCAGCTGCTCGGCCACGATCGGTCCCAGCCTCCTGGCCCGCCACAGAGCTGTGAGCAGCAGGGCGATCACGAGTTGCAGCGCCACTAGCCGCGCGCCGAGCGGGAGGAGGCTGGTCAGCGAACGCGATCCGGTCGCCCCGGGGCCAGGCTCGAGGGCCACTGCCGGGACCAGCCAGACCACGCGCCGACTAGAGCTGAGCAGGTTGAGCGCAAGCGCTGCGTCACCGTACCGGCCCAGGCGCTGGTTGGTCAGGAACTGCCCAGAACCAAGCACGGTAATGACCTTGCGGCCAGCGGTGTACTGAAGGAGCGAGGACTGCTGGCCGAACGGGTAGCACAGTTGCGCTGCAGGCGACGGATGGCGCAGCCTGAGGCCGATGCCACCGAGGATTGCGCTGCCCGCCAGCCGCGCCGCGGGCAGCAAGCAAGACGGAGCGGTCACGGCGACGGCGGTGCTGCCGCTGATCGTCGCCGATGGCGCCAGCATTGACAATGCCGCCGGATCTGGCTCGATGATCACGATGTTCCCGGTCAGCTGCGCCATTGCAGCAAGCTGCGCCCCGGTCAGGAACTGCGGGCTGGTCACCACGAGCGCGGCTCCGCCGCGGGCGGCTTGCACTGCCGCCGCGGGCGCGACTTCCCGGACCACCAGCTGCCCGCGCTCGGCCAGGATGTCGGCCAGGGCGTGAGTTCCGGCTGGACCGGTACTCGCAGGGTCAAGATAGTTGTTGGTGACGATGGCCGGCTGCAGCAGCGCGATCACCGTCGCCCCCGCGATTATCAGCCCGATGACCGCCGCCGGCACCCGCCATCTGCGCCAGCCGTCCCCTGACGAGAAGCCTGCGTGCCGGTAGTCGGCGCTCGGCGGTGCCGTGGTTGCAGTCATGACGGTGCGCCCGGGGAGCCGTCGACCGCACCGAGGCCAATGCCAGCGGACATAGCGCCGCTGGACGCGGCGCTGGCGGCGACGGGCAGCCGGGCGGCGTGGATGGCGTCATCGAGATCGCGAACGTCCTGGTACCCCGCCTTTGTGCCGCTCCTGCCGCCGTACCTGACATCGTCGAACAACCGCGCGGCGTTTGCGAGCTGCATCCTGAGCGCTGGCAGCGTCAGGCTGGTCTCGGCCGCAAACTCATCCGCCGTCCGGCCTGGCCTGGCTGGCAACACGCCGCGCTCCCGAAGTTCTTCCGCCGCCGCCCGCACGCGCTCGACAATGGCGGCGGCAAAATCGCCTGCGGCCGCATGGCTCTCGGCGAGTTCGCGGTGGTCACTGGCGCTCATTTCCTGCCCGGCGAGCGGCTGGCTGCGGGTGCCTCGCCCCGATGCCCGCGGCCGGACCTGGACCAGCACCACCGACACGATCACGACTGCCAGGATCAGCAGGGCTACCAGCGCCCACCAGCCGCCAGGCAGATCCGAGTTGATCGCCTCGAACAACCGGTCGAGATGCCGTCCCAGCCAGTCGAGTAGCCGCCGAGATGCTGAGGGCTGGTAGATGGACTTTGCCAGTTCCCTGCGGGCTAGCTGTTGCGCGGCCTGGCGGCCAATGCCCGGCAGGCCCGCGGTGGTCACCAGGCTGTCGACGGCGGCGGCTGCTGACCCGGCGCTGGCTGCTGCCAGACGCCGGCGAACTCGTCGCCGGTCAGCTGCTGGGTTTGCGCGGCATTGCGTAGCACGAGATCAAGCCCTTCCCTGCGCATCCTCAGGTCGACATACAGCAGGACAGTAACGCCGGCGCTGATCGGCCTGGTGATGGTGCCGCCGACGATGCTGCCTATCGCGCTGATGATGACAGCAGCGACGCCCGTGGAGGCGCTGGTCGCACCGAAAAGACCGCCGCCGCCTGCGGCTGACCCGAGGATGCCGAACGGAATCTGGACGACGAATGCGGCGATGCCCACGATCAGGGCGGTGAGCAGCAAGATGCCGAACATGCGCCAGAAACTCCGGGTCGTGAGCCGCCAGGATCGCTGCACAGCTGTCCACGGCCCCAGCTTCTCCAGCACGACCGCCGGAACGGTCAGGGATAGCCGGACGGCGATGAGGATCTCCGCGACGAGTAGCGCTATTCCGCCTAGCACGCCGACGAGCGCTGCGGCCGGCCCCAGATGCGCGACCGCCAGCAAGATCACGATCAGAACCACGGGGATCGCCACCCCGATCGCGATCGCGACGATGAGGAACGCCGCGGCCAGCACCGGCCCGATGCGCCCGATCTGCCACGCCTCGCCAATGCTGATCTTCCGGCCGAGCACGCCGCGACCGATCACCGCGGTCAGCATCCCGGTCAGCACGTTCTCGATCAAGAACGCGAGCACGAGCGTGACGAAGAGCAACGGGATGAAAGCGGCGAGGAAGTTGCCCACGTCGGTCGAGGTGATGGTCTCGCCTGGCTGGACGACCACAGGGCGCTCGACCGAGCGCAGGCTAAGTGTGAGGGCGGTCGTGAGAAGACCGGATATGGTCACCAGGATCGCCGTCAGGCCAAACGTCGCGACCGGGTTCCGGCGGGCCGAGGCAACCGCGCCGTTAAGGATGTCGCCGAGCGCGAGCGGCCGGAGCGGGATGCCGCCCGGGGCAGGCGCTGGCGTCCAGTTCCAACCGCCCGAGCCGGGCTGGCCGTACCCCGCGCCATAGCCGGGCTGGCCGTAGCCGGGGTGGCCGTACCCCTGCCCGTACCCGGGGCTGGAGCCGGGCTGGCCGTACCCGGGGCCGGAGCCGGGCTGGCCGTACCCCTGCCCGTACCCGGGGCCGTACCCCGGCCCGTACCCGGGGCCGGAGCCGGGCTGGCCGTACCCCCGCCCGTAGCCGGGCTGGCCGGAGCCGGGCTGGCCGTACCCGGGGCCGGAGCCGGGCTGGCCTGGTTGGCCTGATCCCGGCTCGTCCGGCTGATTGCTCTCGGTCATCTCGCTCCTCAGCGGTCGTCGCATCGTCTGGCCCGTCGCCAGGGGAGCCGACGCGTCCCGCTCGCGCAATGTTCCCACGACCGTGCGCCATGGGGCTGACGAATATAGTTACGAAATCGCATATTCATGACGAACCGGTAACGGGGCCAGCAACCAGGGCCTAGCCGATAGTCGCGCGCGCAGTCGGGAGGATGCAGACTCACCAGAATGAGCACTCCCGCGCTCCGATGGCTAGAGCCGCCGGACGGGCCCGCCATCAGGCTGCTCGACCAGACCAGGCTCCCTGCCGACGAGGTGTACCTGACCTGCACCGAGGTCCCGCAACTGGTGGCCGCGATCAACAGGCTGGCGGTTCGGGGCGCGCCGTTGCTCGGCGTGGCCGGCGCTTTCGGCGTGGCCCTGGCGGCGGCACGGAGCGACGACGTCGAAGCGGCTGCGAAAACGATCGCGAGCGCCAGGCCGACTGCGGTGAACCTGGCCTGGGGAGTGCGCCATGCCCTGCGCGCCTACCGGGCTGCAGCTGACAGACCTGGCCCCGTTAGCTGCCAGCATCCGGGTGCTCTCGCGGCTCTGCAGCAGGCACGGCAGATCGCCGCCGAGGACGCGGCGGCCAGCGCCGCGATGGCGGCGCACGGGCTGCGCCTTGTCCCCGACCGGGGCCGCATCCTGACGCACTGCAACACCGGCTGCCTGGTCTCTGCGGGGGAGGGCACCGCGTTCGCCGTGGTCCTAGCCGCGCACCGGGCCGGGCGGCTGGCCTGGCTATGGGTAGATGAGACCAGGCCGTTGCTGCAGGGGGCCCGGCTGACCGCATGGGAGGCGCGGCGGGCTGGTATCCCGCACGCCGTGCTGGCGGACAGTGCCGCGGCATCGCTGCTCGCCTCCGGGCAGGTTGACCTCGTGCTGACCGGCGCTGACCGGATCGCCGCAGACGGCAGCGTGGCCAACAAGATCGGCACCTACGGACTGGCCGTCCTTGCCAGGCAGCATGATGTGCCGTTTATCGTGGTTGCGCCGGTGTCTACCGTGGATGTCGAAACGCCCGACGGTGCGTCGATCGCGGTCGAGTTCCGGGCTGCTGCCGAGGTCACTGACCTGGCCGGCCAGCCGGTAGCGCCGGCCGGTACACAGGCCTACAACCCGGCTTTCGACATCACTCCGCCGGCGTTGATCAGCGCCATCGTCACCGAACAGGGGGTGATCCAGCCGGTTACTGCAGGTAATCTGCGAGTCCTAGGCTTGGTGCCGACGCTGTAGCGGGTCCCCAAGCCACCTTCTACGTGGAACGATGGGGAACATGAAGGGTCGTGTGCTGGTCGTCGACGACGACGCCGCTCTGGCTGAGATGCTCGGCATCGTGTTGCGTGGCGAGGGTTTCGAGCCAACCTTCGTTGCCGATGGCGATCGTGCCATCGAGGCATTCCGCGACACCAAGCCGGATCTGGTCTTGCTGGACCTGATGCTGCCGGGCATGGACGGCATCGACGTCTGTCGCCAGATCCGGGCGGAGTCCGGCGTGCCGATCGTAATGCTAACCGCCAAGAGCGACACGGTGGACGTTGTGCTCGGGCTCGAGTCCGGGGCCGATGACTACATCGTCAAGCCGTTCCAGTCCAAGGTCCTGATCGCCAGGGTCAGGGCACGGCTGCGCCGGACCGACGATCCGGCGCCGGAGACACTGACCATCGGCGAGGTCACGATCGACGTCGCTGGTCACTCGGTGCAACGCGCCGGTGAGCCGCTCAACCTCACGCCGCTCGAGTTCGACCTGCTGGTCGCCCTGGCACGCAAGCCGCGCCAGGTGTTCACCAGGGAAGTCCTGCTGGAGCAGGTCTGGGGCTACCGGCACGCTGCCGACACTCGCCTGGTGAATGTGCATGTTCAGCGATTGCGGGCGAAGATCGAAAGGGATCCGGAGCGACCGGAAATCGTGGTGACGGTCCGCGGCGTTGGCTATAAGGCGGGACCGGGCTGACCGGGGCCGCGCTGACCGCGTCCTGGCAGGCCGGGGCTCCGTGGCCGCGGCAGGACCGGGGCCGGTTTGTATCGTTCAGCGGGGAAGGGCAGTGAAGGGAGCAGCCGCAAGCATCCAGGCCGGCTACCGAAACTGGCTAGCCGGGCCGCGCCCTGCGCTGCTGTCAGCCGCACGGACCAAGCTCAGGCACTTCGCCGACCGCTGGCGGCGGTCGCTGCAGCTGAGGGTGACCACCACGACGCTGGTGTTGTGCGCGATCGTGGTGTCGGTACTGGGCTACTTCCTGATGCAGCAGGTCGTGGCCAACCTGTACAGCAACGAGGTGCAATCCTCGGAGCACATCGCTAACCAGGGCCTGGCGACGGCGCGCGATAACGGCATCCTCACTACCCGGAACGCACCCGGTGGGTCGGCTCGGCAGGCACTGGTGGGTCTCGCGCAACAGCTTGCGGCTACCGGCGGCACCCCGTACGCCGTAGCTGTCACAGTGGACCGGCAGTACCAGGACTCGCCGGTCTTCAGCGCGGGGTCGACGGACGGCTTCTATAGCTCGGAGCCGGTGCTGCCGCCCAGCCTGGTCAAGAAGGTGCTGGCTGAGCAGCGTGCCGCGCTCAACGGCAGCCCGGCCCAGCTGCTGCGGGGCTGGGCAAGCATGGCGGTCTTGCCCAGTTCCAAGCCGCAGCCTGGGGTCATCTTCGGTGCCCCGCTGGGCAGGGCTTACCAGCTGTATTACTTCTTCCCTCTGACGGCGGAGCTGCAGAGCATCGCCAGTATGCAGCGAACGCTGCTGCTAGTGGGCATTGCCGTTGTGTTCCTGCTTGCCGCGATCGCCTGGCTCGTGACCAGGTGGGTGGTGGTGCCGGTCCGGCTGGCGGCTCAGGGTGCCCGGCGGCTGTCCGCCGGCAAGCTGAACGAGCGGATGGATGTCCGCGGCAGCGACGAGCTCGCCGCGTTGGCCACCTCGTTCAACGAGATGGCCGCCAGCCTCCAGGAGAAGCTGGGCGAGCTGGAGGACCTGTCTCAGGTGCAACGGCAGTTTGTCTCTGACGTTTCGCATGAGCTGCGGACGCCGCTCACCACGATCCGGATCGCCTCGGACGTGCTGTTCGCCGCTAAGGATGAGCTTGACCAGGCCGCCGGCCGGTCGGCGGAGCTGCTGCAGAGCCAGCTGGAGCGATTCGAGTCACTGCTCACCGACCTGCTCGAGATCAGCAGGTACGACGCCAATGCCGCCACACTGGATCCGGAGCCCGTCGACGTCTGCACGATCGTTCGTCAATCGGCCGACGTGGCGCAGCAGCTTGCCGAGCGGCGCGGGACGAAGATCGGATTCCGGCTGCCCGCCGGGCCGTGCGTTGCGGAGGTCGACCGCCGCCGGGTAGAGCGGATCTTGCGCAACCTGCTGCTCAACGCCGTTGAGCACGGTGAGAACAAGGACACGGTCGTTACGGCCGCGATGGACTCGGGTGCAGTGGCGGTCTCGGTCCGGGACTTTGGCGTGGGCCTTAGGCCTGGCGAGGATCAGCTGGTCTTCGACCGGTTCTGGCGCGCCGACCCGGCCCGGGCGCGCACCTCTGGCGGCACCGGTCTCGGACTGGCTATCGCGCTGGAAGACGCACGGCTGCATGGCGGGTGGCTTGAAGCGTGGGGCGAGCCTGGCCGCGGCTCAGTCTTCCGGCTGACGTTGCCGCGCGTTGCCGGCGGCGACCTGCACGGATCCCCGCTGCCGTTGGGCCCGGACCCGAGCCACGACCTCGCGCCGTCCGACAGTGCAGCACACCCGGATGCAACCGCTGGCTCAGCGGACCTAACTGCAGCCATGTCCAGCGGGCTCGCTGCCCTGATAACGCCGGGTAGCCCCGGGGATTCCGCCCAGGACGCTGTCAGCGAAGTGTCGGCGCATGGTTAATGCTGGCCCCGTTACCCGCAAAATCCAGGGCCGGCTGGCACCCGCCCGGACCCTCGCCGTCCTGCTCGCTTTTGGGCTCGTCGCCTCGATGGCCGGCTGTGCGGCCGTGCCGACGGGCGGCACACCGCAGAAGGTAACCGGCGGTAGCGGGCAGCCGCAGGCGTACGCCCTGCCGATGCCGCCGCCCCCGCCGAAAGTCGGCTGGACCGAAGACGACGTGGTGCTTGGATTCCTGCATGCCAGCGCCAGCTTCGCCGCGAACTGGGCCGCGGCGCGGCAGTACCTGGCGAATCCGTTGCGGCAGACGTGGACGCCGGAAACAGTGACTGTCGTGGGGTCGCTAGGGAAACCGGCGGTGAGTTACGCGCCAGCTGCCCCCGTACCGGGCGGCCCGACTGAGGTCGCCAACGTCAGCTTCACCGGCCAGCGACTCGCCACGCTAACTGCTTCCGGTCAGTACCTGTACGAACCAGGCAATTCGGTCTATACCTTCAAACTTGTGCGCACCAACGGCACCTGGCTGATCGATGGGGTGCCGAAAGGTGTGCTCCTGCTCACCCAGGCTGATTTCGAGGATGTCTACCAGCCCAGCAACCTGTACTTCTTCGCCCCGGCGACGCCATCGGTGCCGCTGGGCGACTTGCTAGTGCCTGACCCCGTCTACGCGCCGATCCAGGGCATCACGCACACCACCTCCGCCTCCAACGCGACGCTCGCGACTAGCCTGGTCAGGGGCCTGCTCAGGGGGCCCGGTAGCTGGCTGTCCGGGGCGGCGAAGTCGTTCTTCCCGGCTGGCACCAAGCTGATCGGCCAGGTGAGGATCAGCGGCCAGACCGCGATCGTGAATCTCGGCGGCGGGGCCCTGAGGGCGCAGGGCACGCAGATCGCGAATATGGCAGCTCAGCTGCAGTACACCCTGACGACCGGCGCCTACTCAGCCCCGGTCGCGCATTTCGTCAAGCTGGAGATAGGTAGCAAATCGGTCTATACGGAGCAGCAGCCGCATCTGATCGCTCCGGTTGCAAACACGCAGGTGCCAGAACCGGTGTACTTCCAGAGCGGCCTGGCCAGTGTCAGCGAGTTGGCATCCCCGACCGCGAAACGGGAGCCCGCCGCGGGACCTGCGCAGATCGGCCAGTCGGTGGTTACCGCCGTGGCTGCGTCCATCGGCACGAGCCCGAGGCTGCTGGCGATCGCGACGAAGGCCAGTAGCGGGTGCGCGGTGTACGTCGGCGCCAGCCGGGCGTCCACGCGGTACCGCGGCTACCCCTTGTCCAGTAAAGGCGGCGCGTGCACGTCGCTCAGCTGGGATCTCAACGGGAACATCTGGGCTACGGCGGGCCAGCGCATCTGGCTGATCAGGCAGCACCGGGCGCCCGTGCAGGTAGGCCTGCCGGCCGGACTGCCCGCCGGCCCGGCTACCGGGCACGGAGGCGTGCAGGTGCTCGCGCTGCGGATGGCACCAGACGGAATCAGGGCAGCCTTTCTGGTCCACGCAGCGGGCGGCAATCGGCTATTGCTCGCAGCGGTCCGGTATAGCGGCGCAGTGGCCTCATTCGGTCCCGCCGTCAGCGTGGGAACCGGCCTGGCCAAAGTCCGCTCCATCAGCTGGTACGACCCGTACAACCTGGTCGCGCTGGCTGGGTCCGCGGTGTACGAGGTGCCACTGACCGGCGGCGCGGGCCAGCAACGGCCACTCGGCGCGGCCCCGGACGGGGCTGAGTCAATCACGACGAACGGCACCGAACTGGTCGTCGGTATCGCCGGAGACCAGAACCAGCTGGTTGGCGCAACGAATTTCGATACCGGCTGGAGCGAGCTGGCACAGGGCAGCGGACCGGCATTTCCGGGCTAGCCCCGGCGCGCTGCGGTTTATCCGGTTATGCACCGCGCTGGCATGACGGCGCCAGGTCCCCTCCTGACATTCGGCCGGTGTGCGACTAGCGTCATGTCATGGCACCCGTCCGGGTCCGTGGTTGCGCCCGGCCAGCCGCCCTGTCAGCAGGGCAGCAGGCCAGGCTAGCCGATGCCAGCCGCAGGCGAAGCGGCCCACGTAAGGCGACTTCTCGTCGACCGATCACGGTGCGGCTTAGAAGTAAGTCCTGCCCCGCCGGGGGATCCGATGTCCTCCGGGTAGGGAGAAGGGTAGTAGTGGCACAAGCAGCCGCGAGTCCCTCAGCAGGCGGATGTGGGGTAGAAGACCAGGTCGGCCGGACGGGTGCCGCTTACGACCGGACACGGAGGGAGTTCCTACGTGGACATTATCTTCACAGCCCGGCACACCGAGGTGCAGGAGAGGTTCCGGCAGCACGCAAGAGCTAAGCTGGCGAGGATCGAGAAGCTGGACAGCCGGGCGATCGGCGTCGATGTAGAAGTCTGCATCGAACGCAACCCCCGTCAGTCAGGCCACAAGGAGCGGGTCGAGCTAACGGTCATCTCGAAGGGACCGCCAATCCGCGCGGAAGCCGCCGCTGAGGACCGATTCGCGGCGCTGGACATGGCGCTGGCAAAGCTGGAGTCGCGGCTCAGGCGGTCCTGCGACCGACGGAAGGCCCGCCATGGCGCCCACGCGGCCATCCGGCTTGGCGACCTGCCCGAGGCCGACCTGGCATCCGACGCGGAACTGCCCGCAATGAGACTCGGCGCCGGCGGCGGGCTGCTGGCCAGCAACGGTGCGGCTGCCATGGCCAGAATGGCCGCGGCCGCGGACGAAGCAGAGGCGGCCGAGGCCGCCAACCTGGCCGGCGAACCCGAGGACCTGGTCCCCATCGAGATACAGGGCGACGGGCCGCTGGTCGTGCGGGAGAAGTTCCATGCGGCCATTCCGATGAACATCGACCAGGCCTTGTTCGAGATGGAGCTGGTCGGCCATGACTTCTTCCTGTTCACCGACGCTGGATGCGGCATGCCGAGCGTCGTGTACCGGCGGCGGGGTTACCAGTACGGCGTGATCCGGCTGGTGGAGGAGCACGCCCAGGCGGCTGCTGGTGCCGGCCCGCCCGGCAGTGGTGAGCCGGCGGCTCAGGCAGCGCGGGGCAGGCTCAACGGCCAGATCAAGAGATCGGCTGGCGCAGCAGACGTCGGGGCTGGCCCCGGTGACCTCGGGGCGGGCGCAGCTGAGCGCGCGGCGAGCGCGGCCAGCGCAGCCAACCGAGCAGCGAGCGCAGCAGATCACATCGCCGGAGAGGAGCCGGGACGCGCCGTCGGCTGGTAGCGCGCCCGGTTGTATAAGGGAACCGTGTACTCCCGCGTGTGCGCGAGCCCTGCACCAGGCCGACGCGCCGGCCTGGTGCAGGGCTTGCAACCGGCGCCAGGGTCAGAAAGAGTTCAGGCACGGGCAGCGCGGGGTCAGGTTCTGGCGGGCCGGACGGAGGACACGTGGCCGGTTCGCTGAGGGAGGATACGATCATGGGCCGCAATGCCGGGGTCAGCCCGCAGGCGCCCGACAGTCAGGCCGATGCGGAAACTGGAGCTGGGCAGGAGGACGCGGCGCCAGCTGAGCCCATCCGCACGCTGATTGTCGATGATCACGCGCTGTTCCGGCGCGGCCTGGAGATGGTCCTGGAGTCCGAGGCCGACATCGAGCTCGTCGGCGAGGCCAGCGATGGTGAAGAGGCCGTCAGCAAGGCGGGGGAGTCACTGCCTGATGTCGTCCTGATGGATATCCGGATGCCGCGGATCAGCGGGATCGAGGCATGCCGCGCGCTGAAGGACGTGGCCCCAAGCGCCAAGATCGTGATCCTCACGATCAGCGACGAGGAGGAGGACCTCTTCGAGGCGATCAGGGCCGGCGCCAGCGGTTACCTGCTGAAGGACATCCCGCTAGACGAGGTTGCCGACACCGTGCGGGCGGTGCACGGCGGCCAGTCACTGATCAACCCGTCCATGGCAGGCAAGTTGCTGACCGAGTTCGCCGTCCTGGCCAGGCGCGACGAAGAGGAACCGCCACGCCAGGTGCCGGCACCACGGCTGACCGATCGCGAGATCCAGGTGCTGCGTCTGGTCGCCCGGGGCATGAACAATCGCGACATCGCCAAGGAACTGTTCATCTCCGAGAACACGGTGAAGAATCACGTCCGCAATATCCTCGAGAAGCTGCAGATCCATTCCCGGATGGAAGCGGTGATGGTGGCAGTCAGGGAGAAGCTGATCGAGTTCGGCTAGCCGCCAACGGCGGTAATCGCAATCACCGGCAAAGCATATCCAACCTAGCCAATGTCGCTAAGATCTCTGAGATTAGGCTATTTCATCATCTCGGGGAGGTCCGATGCCGCGTGCGCTGCGCGGACCGGGCATTTCACTGACGACGGCCGCGTGCATGCTGGCGCTAGGAGTCGCGGCCCCGGCATCAGCTACTTCGGCGATGCCATCGGGCACGGTTGCCCTCACGGTCGTCGGGATAAGCCACGCCGGCAACCGTGCATGATCCGGAATCCGGCTACGTCACCTTGCGAACGATGACGTTAAACAGCCGAGGCGTCACCAGCGTGCAGACGGTATAACGGGCATACGGGATTTCTTAAGGGCTGGCGCCCAGACTTGGCTCAACTTAGTGCGCACCCTCGTGGCGGTGGTCAGTCGGGCCTGAGGTAGGTCGTTGGGGAGGGGCTGCCTCATTGCCCTGCTGATGAAGCGCCATCAAGAGAGACCAGCAACCGGATGCGCCCATCAGCGGCAAGCTGCGCGAAGTCCTCACCGGTCAGCGCCGGCCGCCCGTTGTTGAAGTGCGCGATCCAGGCCACGCGTACAAAGCCGCTGTGCTCATCGGGCAAGTCGAACTTCACCACGGCCACCGGGAATGCCCGGCGGAACTCACCGATGCTGGTACTCAGCCCAGCGGTCCCTGCCGTCGTTCCCTGCGGCGCCACGAACACCGCATCAGGCAGGCACGAGTCTGCCAGGAGCAGCAGCCGCTCGGCATCAGCCTGAGCATTCCAGGCAGCAGCGAATGCCGCGATCACTTCGACAGCCGACATGCTGTCCAGTCTGATCCGGGACGGGCTGGCACCGCGACCTAACCGGCCACCGGAACGCAACCTGGCTCAGCTTCAGTGCGCACTCGCAGGGCGGTGGATGCGGTCGAGGGCATGGCGGAGGTCGTCGGGCAGGGGGTCGGCGGTGGTTATGGTGCGGGAGCCGGCCTGGATCTCGGGCGCGACGGGCGCCCCGTCCGGGCGGGCCCCAAGGTTGGTGATGTAGCCCTTCTTATCCCGAGATCGGGATAAGAAGGGTTATGCCGATGTCGGGGTTATGCCGACTGACGGCGTGTTCTGGCTGGTGGGGACCGTGCCGGGGCTGGTTTTGCCGGCATAATCACAGACTCTGCAGCCACGAGAGCAGGGGGTCGGCGGGCTGGTAGTCGCCCGCCGGGGTGTCGGGCTGGCGGGTGCGGTCGAGGGCTTTGCGTTTGATGGCCATGTCGGCATGCAGGTAGATGCTTGTCGTTGCTATTGACTCGTGACCGAGCCAAAGGGCGATGACAGCGGCATCGATGCCAGCGTCGAGGAAGCGCATCGCGGCAGTGTGGCGCAGGGTGTGCACGGTGACGTGCTTGCTGGCTAGGTCGGGGCAGGTGGCCGCGGCCTGGGCCAGGTGGAGGCAGAGTCGTCGCTGCACGGCGTCGGCGGAGAGCGTCTGGCCGCGCGGGTTCGGGAAGAGGGCATGGCCGGGACGGGCAGTCCGCTCTTGGAGGTAGGTTTTGAGCACCGACGCAGCGGCTGCCGTTAACGGGGTGGTGCGCTGCTTGCGCCCTTTGCCGGTGCAGGCCACGTGCGAGGCAGCGCCGAGGTGAACGTCGGCCATGCTCAGCCCGGTGATCTCGCTGAGCCGCAACCCGGTTTGGACCGCCAGGGTGAACATGGCCCGGTCTCGTCTGCCGGTCCAGGTGCCGGTGGTGATGGCGTCCAGCAGCGCCTGGGTCTCGCCGTAGGTGAGGAACGTGACCTGCGGTTTCGGATGCTTCTTGACGGGGATGGCGTGAATTCGCGCGATGGTGTCCAGCAGTTCGGGTGCCCTGGTGGCCTGGAAGGCCATCATCGCTTTGATGGCCGCGAGCCGGCTGTTCCTGGTTGCGGTGCCGTTCCCGCGCTCATGCTCCAGGTGGTCGAGAAATGCGATCACCTGGGCTGGGCCGACGTGGGTGGTTTCGAGCTTGTGGGCTGGCACGTTCGCCTTCTCGGACAGGAAGGCCAGGAACAGCCTCCAGGTGTCGCGGTAGGCGCGGATCGTCGCGGCGCTCACGGCGCGCTGTGTGACCAGATACGCGGTGAAGTATTCCTGCAGGATCGGAGCGAGGAGCGCCATCATGACTCCTTGCACGGTTCGAGCCGTCGCGCTGCGACGGCGGCGATCTCCGGCGCTGCCTGCAGGTACCAGTACGTGTCCGCAGGGTTGGAGTGGCCAAGCCATACCGACAGCAACGTCAGCGTGCGGGCGGGATCACGGCCACAGCGGTAGGCGTCGATCATGGTCTGGGTCGCGAATGTATGGCGAAAGTCGTGCAGACGCGGACGGGCGCCGGCTCGAACCGGCAGGCCAGCGTGCTGGACCATCTGGTGGAACGCGCCTTGAGCGGTGTGCTCGCTGACCGCGGTGCCTTTCTGCGTGACGAACACGGCGCCGTCTGGCCTGACGCCAAGCCGGTGCCGGACCGGGACGCTGAGATAACCGGCCAGCGCGTCACACGAGGTGGGATCGAGCCGGACCATGCGCTGACGGCCGAACTTCGCGTGCGCGATCAGGATGACTCCCTGGTCGAGGTCGGCATCGCCGACCGTGAGCCGGACAGCTTCCCCGATGCACATCCCCGTGACCGCGAGCAGCCCGATCAGCGTCGTCATCGTCACCGCACGCAGCGGGGTGAACAACTGGCGGGCCGTGGTCATGAGAGCCCGGATGTCCTGGGCCGAGTACAGATACGGTGTGGCCCGGCGGGAACCACTGACTCCCTGGCGGACCGCGGGCACGCCCACGGGCAGGCCAGAGCCGGCCAGGTAGATCGCGAACTGCCGGATGGTGGACAACCGGGCAGACAGCCAT
>JBKQTJ010000288.1:0-10000 GCA_052143255.1 Streptosporangiaceae bacterium
CAGGACACCAACCACGCGCAGTACGTGCTGGTGCGCGAGCTGGCCGGGTCGGGCGGCACGTCCCCGGCCGAGCTGGTGGTCGTCGGCGACGCCGACCAGTCGATCTATGCCTTCCGCGGCGCCACCATCCGCAACATCGATGAGTTCGAGCGCGACTTCGCTGGCGCCCGCGTCATCTTGCTCGAGCAGAACTACCGGTCGACGCAAAATATCCTCGCCGCAGCCAACGCCGTGGTCTCGCGCAACCCTGGCCGCATCCCGAAGAACCTGTGGTCCGATGCCGGGAACGGGCCCCCGATTACCGGCTACGTCGCCGACAGCGAGCACGACGAGGCGGCCTTCGTGGCCGAGGAGGTCGACCGGCTCGCCGACGCCGGCGAGGCGGCACCCGGCCAGGTGGCCGTGTTCTACCGGACCAACGCGCAGTCGCGCGTTTTCGAAGAAGTCTTCATCCGGTCCGGGTTGCCCTACAAGGTCGTCGGCGGTGTCCGGTTCTACGAGCGGCGCGAGGTGCGCGACCTGCTGGCTTACCTGCGGCTGATTGCCAATCCCGAGGACGAGGTGTCACTGCGCCGGGTGCTGAATACGCCGCGCCGGGGGATCGGCGACCGGGCCGAGGAGTGCGTGGCCGCCCTGGCGAACCGCGACAAGATCAGCTTTGCGGCAGCCCTAGCCCGGCCGGGTGACGTGCCCGGCCTGGCCGCCCGCTCGGCCCGCGCCATCGAGGGCTTCAACGACCTGATGAGCGGGCTCCGGGCGATGTCGGCCGCGGGCAGGCCGGTTGGCGACATCGCCGAGGCCGTGCTCGACCAGACCGGCTACATCGCCGAGTTGCAGGCTTCATCAGATCTGCAGGACGCGAGCAGGATCGAGAACCTGACCGAGCTGGTCTCGGTGGCCCGCGAGTTCGACGCCCGGCAACCCGGCGGCACTCTCGCGGACTTCCTCGAGCAGGTCTCGCTGGTCGCCGACGCCGACGAGATCCCCGACGGTGAGCAGCACGGCGGCATGGTCACGCTGATGACGCTGCATACGGCCAAGGGCCTGGAATTCCCGGTCGTGTTCCTGACCGGCCTGGAAGAGAACGTGTTCCCGCATGAGCGATCCATGGGCGACGAGCACGAGCTGGCCGAGGAACGACGGCTCGCCTATGTCGGCATCACCAGGGCTATGGAACGCCTGTATGTGACCAGGGCGGCGACTCGCACCTGGTTCGGGCGCCCCGGCTATCACCGGCAGTCCCGGTTCCTGTCCGAGATCCCGGCTGAGCTGATTGACTGGCGCCGCGATGAGTCGGCGGCGGTACCGCCCGCCTCCGAGCGGCTGGCCCGGCGGCCCGGCGTGCGCGCCGTCGGGAACCGGCCCGTGCCGTCACTTCAGCCAGGCGACAAGGTCACCCACGATTCCTACGGTCTGGGTACCGTCTTGTCAGTCGAGGGCCGCGGCGACGATCCGGAAGCCAAGATCGACTTCGGCGGCGACTACGGTGTCAAGCACCTGGTGCTGCGTTACGCGCCGATCGAGAAGCTGTAGCCAGGCTGCTGACAGGCGACTGATGGCCGCTACCATTGGTTGCATGCGGATTGCATGTCAAGTAAAGTTACCGCATGAGCCCGTCGAGCAGCTCCGTCCGTAAGACCCGTTCGGTCACCGTAGGGTTTTCCATCCCGGAGGCTGAGCGGTCCCGTCTTGACCACCTCGTTGAGGTCTTCGGCGGCGGCAACCGCAGCGCATTCCTGCGCCTCGCGATGGATCGGATGGAAGCAGCCGACCGTGCCCAGCGGCTGCGTTCCATCCAGGCATACGGGGCCAAGCGCTCCGAAGAACTTGGAATCGCGCCGGACGAAGTGAGTGACCGAGTTAAGCGCGTGCTGGGGCGCTGAGCGCAGGGGTGACAAATCCGGGCACGGCGCAGCCGGTGGTCTTCGACGTCAACGTCCTTGTCGATGCAGTTGCGAGCGGCCAGGACTCATTCGAGTCGTGGCCCAGTCCACCACCAACTTCTGGCCACTTCGCAGCCGACTGTGTCGGCATAATTAACGACGCCGTCGAGTTCAGCCTCTGGCTGAGTCCGCACATCTTGACCAACCTTGAACGCGTCCTTGAAGCGCCAGAGTCGGAGGGCGGCTTCGAGTGGGCCGCAGAACCAATTGAGGACTACCTTGCTGTTCTCTTGGAGATCGCAGATGCGTCAGGAGGCGGAGTCATCATGCCAGGCGATACCGTAACCGACTGCCCCGATTACGAAGACAACCGCATTCTCGAGGTGGCGCTTGCCGCGCAGGCAGTCCTCATCGTCTCCAACGACAGCGACCTACTGCATATGAATCCGTGGCGAGGTATACCCGTTCTTTCTCCGCGAGACTTCGCAGGCCGGGTTGATGCCGCGCGGCGAGCCCAAAGACTCGGCTAGACGGGCTTGCTCATCTTTCCGGTTATTGCTGATGGCGTCTGGGCCTGACCATCGCGCACTGAGGCTGCTTAGCTCTTGGCGGCTGCCACGCGACTGCGGTAGGCGCGCGACTTGGCGCGGGAACCGCAGATCTGCATGCTGCACCAGCAGCCGTTCCGGGTCGGCGACCGGTCATAAAAGGCCCACTGGCAGTCATCGGCACTGCAGACCTTCAGTCTGTCCCAGCTGTCGAGCGTCGCTGCCTCAGCGGCGATCAGCAAGATCCGGGCAAGTGCCGCATCGATGCCCGAGCCAGCCGCGGCCGGCCAGATCTTGCCGTCGTCACCAACCTCCAGCCTGGTGGGCAGGCGCGCCGAGATTTCCCGCAATTCGGCTGCCACGTCCGGTGCCGGGTCGGCTTGTGCCCTGGCTCGGACGTGCGTGACGTGCGAGCGCAGCACCTTGCGCAAGGCTTCGCGCAGCTTGATGGCCGCGGCGAGATCGGCCGCCGTAACGGCGCGAGACCGGCCGTCGCTGTCTGCGCACAGGCCGGCCTGGTCCAGCCAGGCTCGCAGCGCGGCAGGATCGGGCAGCTCGTCGATCGACTGCTCGATATCGAGGGTGTTGATGAAGGACTGAACGACGGCCAGGTCACCTGGTGCCCGGCCAATCTGCTCCGTCCTCACGCTTGCTCCTCTGCGTGCGGCCCATGGGGGCATCCGCCGCTCGTCACCATCATCGCACGTAAGTCGGTTGCGCACTGTCGGCGCGACAGCTAGTTTCGGAGTAACCAGCTAAAGCTAAATGATAGTGACGCGATGGGAGGCCTCGGTGAGCGACTGGACAGTGATCGGCGCGCCGACCAGCGCTGGCGCTCATCATGCGGGCCAGGAGCTGGCCCCCGCGGCACTGCGGAAGGCTGGTTTGCTGGACCGGCTCGAGGCAGCCGGCGTCAGCGTGACCGATGGCGGCGACCTGCCAGCCACCCCGTTCGAGGTAGACCACGATCATCCGCGCGCCAGGAACCTGGCGGCGGTCGTCCGGGTAGCCGGTGCTGTCGCGGACGCGGTAGCGGCGGTCGCGGGCGCAGGCGGCCGGCCGCTGGTAGTGGGCGGGGACTGCACGATAACGCTGGGTGTCATCGCCGGAATGCGGCGGCGCCACAGGGACGTCGGCCTCGCTTACGTGGATGGTGACGCAGATCTCGAGGCGCTCCGGGCGGATTTCTCCGGCATCCTCGACTCGGCCGGCATCGCGCACCTGCTGGGCTACGGCGAGCCTGAGCTAACCGGACTCGCAGGCGAGCCCCCGCTGCTCCCGGCCGAGCGGCTGGCGCTCGTGGGCTGTGACCCGCGGGAGGTCAGCGACGACGAGCGCAGGCTCCTGGCGGACGCGGGCGTCAGCTATTGCGAAGCCGATTCCCTTGCGGCCGACCCGCGGGCCGTCGCGGCGCAGGCACTGACAGCCCTGCGCAGGTCGGCGGGCCCGGTCATCGTGCACTTCGACGTCGACGTGGTCGACTCTGCCGACCTGCCGCTCGGTAACTTCCCGCACTACGGCTCGGGCGTGCGGCTTGAGCACGCCGGCAGCTGCTTGCGTGTGCTGCTTGCCGACCCGGCCTGCGCCGGCTTGGTGCTCGCTGAGGTCAATCCGAGTCATGACCCGCACGGCGGACAACTGGCGCGTTACGTCTCGGCTGTCGCTGCCGCCCTGGCGCCTTAACGGGGCGAGGCGCTGCGCGAGTCCCGGAATCTCGCCGGCTCAGCAATCCGGTTAGGCTGGATCGGCTGCCTGCGCGCTGGCAGCCAGTTGTGGTCGGAGGACTCATGAGCAACATCCGGGTGATCATTGCCAAGCCTGGCCTGGACGGTCACGACCGCGGAGCCAAGGTGGTGGCGCGCGCACTGCGCGACGCCGGCGTCGAGGTCATCTACACCGGGCTGCACCAGACGCCCGAGCAGATCGTCGCGGCGGCGCTGCAGGAAGACGCGGACGCCATCGGCTTGTCGATCCTGTCCGGTGCGCACATGACCCAGTTCCGCCGGGTGCTGGAACTGCTGAAACAGCGCGGTGCGCAGGACATCATCGTCTTCGGCGGCGGCATCATCCCCGACGCCGACATCGCCGAGCTTGAGCAGCTAGGCGTGGCGAAGATCTTCACGCCGGGCGCGACAACTACCGAGATCGTCGACTGGGTCCGGTCTGCCCTGGGCAGCGAAGAGCCAGTCGGCTAACTCGCCAGCACAGTCGACGGCTGGCCCAGCCAGTGCTGGCAGGCTCGGCGGCACTAGGCTTCGAGCCGCGGGGCGCGGGCGCGCCGCGAGGATTTCCCGAGTGTGAAGGACGGAGCGAGTGGACCTGTTCGAGTACCAGGCGAAGGAGCTTTTCGCCGAGTACGGCGTTCCGATTCCGCGCGGCCAGGTAGCCCGGACGGTGCAGGAAACCCGCGAGATCGCGGCCAGCTTCGCCGCTGAGGGCAAGCCGGTCGTGGTGATCAAGGCACAAGTGAAGACCGGCGGGCGCGGCAAGGCGGGCGGCGTGAAGCTGGCTGACAATCCCGACGACGCGGCTGAGAAGGCCGCCAAGATCCTTGGCATGGATATAAAAGGCCACACCGTGCATTCGGTGCTGGTCGCCGAGGACACCGACATCGCGCAGGAGTACTACCTCTCCTTCCTGCTGGACCGCGCTGAGCGCTCGTTCCTGTCCATGTGTACGGTCGAGGGCGGCGTCGAGATCGAGGAGGTGGCGCGAACCAACCCGCAAGCCCTGGCCAAGATCCCGATCGACCCGCTGACCGGCGTGGACGCCGCCAAGGCGCGCCAGATCGTGCAGGCTGGCCGGCTACCAGAGCAGGCGCAGGCCGGCGCCGCGGAACTCGCGGAGCGGCTATGGGCCGTATTCACCGACGAGGACGCCACCCTTGTCGAGGTCAATCCGCTTGTCTACACCGGCGACGGCCGGGTAGTTGCGCTCGACGCTAAGGTCACGCTGGACGACAACGCGGCGTTCCGGCAGGACTGGGCCGGGTTCGCCGATCCGACCGCCGTCGATCCGATCGAGGCGCGGGCGAAGGCCAAGCACCTCAACTACGTGAAGCTCGACGGCTCCGTCGGAATCATCGGGAACGGGGCCGGCTTGGTGATGTCCACACTCGACGTCGTGGCCTACGCCGGAGAGGAGTTCGGCGGCATCCGGCCGGCGAACTTCCTGGACATCGGCGGCGGTGCCTCCGCCGAGGTGATGGCCAACGGCCTGGACATCGTGCTGTCAGATCCGGACGTGCGAAGCGTACTGGTGAACGTGTTCGGCGGCATCACCTCGTGCGACGCGGTCGCCAACGGCATCGTGTCTGCCGTGGCCATGCTCGCCGAGCGAGGTGAGCAGATCACCCATCCGGTCGTTGTCCGCCTGGACGGCAACAACGCCGCCGAGGGCCGCCGGATCCTGGCCGAGGCAGCAATACCCGTGGTCGAGCAGGTGGCCACCATGGACGACGCGGCGCGGCGCGCCGCCGAGCTGGCCGCCGCGGCCGCGAAGGGAGCATGACATGGCGATCTTCCTCACGGCTGACAGCCGGGTAATCGTGCAGGGCATCACCGGCTCGGAGGGCAGTAAGCATGGCGCCCGGATGATCGCGGCCGGAACCACTGTCGTAGGCGGCACCAACCCACGCAAGGCCGGCACGACGCTGGAGCTGTCCGGGAGGCAGGTGCCGGTCTTCGGTACCGTCGGCGAGGCGGTGGCCGCCACCGGGGCCGACGTGTCAGTGGTCTTCGTGCCGCCGGCTGGCACCAAGGACGCGGTTAACGAGGCGATCGACGCGCAGATCCCGCTGGTGATAGTGATCACCGAAGGGATACCTGTGCACGATACCGCCGCGTTCTGGGCCTACGCCTGCTCGACCGGCAACCGGACTCGGATCGTCGGCCCGAACTGCCCCGGCGTGGCCTCGCCCGGCAAGTCCAACGCCGGCATCATTCCGGCCGACATCACCGCCGAGGGCAGGATCGGCCTGGTCTCGAAATCCGGCACGCTGACCTACCAGATGATGTTCGAACTGCGTGACATCGGCTTCTCGACGGGTGTCGGCATCGGCGGAGACCCGATCATCGGCACCACGCACATCGACTGTCTGCGCGCCTTCCAGGATGACCCGGAGACCGACGCGATCGTGATGATCGGCGAAATCGGCGGCGACGCGGAAGAGCGGGCCGCGGCGTTCGTCGAGAAGAACGTGACCAAGCCGGTGGTCGCCTACGTCGCCGGGTTCACCGCGCCGGAGGGCAAAACGATGGGCCACGCTGGCGCTATCATCTCCGGCTCCGCCGGGACGGCGCAGGCGAAGAAGGAAGCGCTGGAGAAGGTTGGTGTCCGCGTCGGCCGGACTCCGAGCGAGACAGCCCGGCTTGTCCGCGAGCTGATGCCGTAGGTAGTCCGCAGCGGCTGGCGCGCGCCTGTTCGACCGGCCGGCTGGCCGTGATTCAGGCTGGGTTCTACTGCCCCGTGGCCCCGGCCACGACGGCCGGCCCGGATCTAGGCCTGCCCGGATCTAGGCCTGCCCGGTCCGGCGCGCCTCCACGAGGCAGGCGCGCCAGATTGCCAGGCTTGACTCTTGTGACTGCATCTGGCCTGACTGCCCGCCGCGCTGGTGCGGCTGCCGATGGCGGGCCGCCGGGCGCCGGGCGCCCGATGTTCGTCAACGGGGCTATGGGCGCGGCGGTGGTGACTGTTCTCGGCCTTGCGGTCATTACCGTGCTGGTGCTGGTCGGCTGGATCACCGCGCCGCATGCGTCGGTCGGCCTGACGGGCGTGCTGCGCACTGCCGCGGCCCTGTGGCTCGTCGGCAACCACGTCGGCGTCACGCTTCGCGGGACCGGCCGGATCGGCATGCTGCCGCTTGGCCTGGTGCTGCTGCCGGGATTCCTGCTCTGGCGGGCCGGCCGCTGGGTCGTGCGCGCCGGCGGTGTGCTTCGGCTCCGGAACGTCGGTTACGCGACGCTCGCGCTGACTGTCCCCTACGCGTCGCTCACCACCGCGCTCGCGGTCGCTAGCCGGTCCGCGCGCGAGTCTTCGTCGGTGCCGATGGCGGTTGCCTGCGGCCTGCTGCTGCCGCTGGTCGCTGGCGGCCTCGGCGGCGCCAGGGCGCTCGCCCCGTGGTCGCAGCTGGCGGCGCTGCTGCCGCAACGGCCACGGGCGTACGTGCTTAGCCTCGCCGGAATGCTGGCGACCCTGTTCGCGGCCGGCGCGGTGCTAGCCGGCGCCGCGCTGGCCGTGCACCTGGGTGAAGCGTCGCGGCTGGAGCGAAGCCTCGCGCCAGGTGCGGTCGGCGCGGTTCTGCTGCTGTTGCTCGAAGTCGGCTACTTGCCCAACGCGATCATCTGGGCTGTCGCCTTCTCCCTTGGCCCTGGGTTCGCCGTTGGCACCTCGACCGTCGTCGCGCCTACTGGTTCTGCGCTGACTCAGCTGCCGGCGTTCCCGTTGCTGGCGGCGCTGCCGCCGGGTCTGCACCACGCGATGCCCGGCTGGCTGGAACCGACGGTGCTGGCGCTGCCATACCTGGCGGGACTGATCGGCGGGCTCCTGCTGTCCAGGTCGGCGCGGCGCATGCCCCTCGATGCGGCCCCGCTATGGGGCCTGGGCTGCGGCGTGGCCTGCGGCGGCGCGCTCGGCCTGCTCGCCGCGTTCTCCGGCGGCCCGCTCGGCGGTGCGCGGCTTGCGGCGGTCGGGCCATCCGGCTGGCAGGCGGCCGCAGTCGGTGCGCTGGAGCTTGGGGTGTCCGCCGCCATAAGTGCGGGGGCAGCGAACTACCTGAGCCTGCGCCGGGACGGCTCGCTCGGCCGGGCGGAATCCGCCGTCAGCTCGACCCGGGCTCCCAACGCAGCGGCGCCGAGAACGGCCGACGTCGCGGACACCGGGCACGTCATCTACCTGGACCCGTGGGCCGGCGATCGGCCGGGTCAGCCGGCCGCGCCGGCCGGCCCTTCGTCCCTGCCGTGATTGCCGCGCTGCCGCAGTTGCCGGGTCGGCCGGGCCTTCGTCCGTGCGGTGATTGCCACGCCGCCGCGACCGCTTTCTAGCCCGCCCGGGCAGCGCCGGAACGGCCGCCGTTGCCGCGCGGATAATCGGCGCGCTGTCAGATATACATGCAATGTTTTCCGGTCATTGACTGTTCTGGGCCAAACGGTGAACTCAGAGTTGACGCGAGGTAACCGACCGCGCCTGAGATCCCGGCCGGGATGGCGCGAAGGCCCGGCATACGACGCCTGAACTCGGCATATGCCGCTAGATGAGCCGGTTCCTGGGAAATCCCAGGGTGCGCGGCAAACAAACGGCACCTGACCTGCCCGTTCATCTTCCGTACTTATTTCGTTAGCCAAGTCATTAGATAGCTGTCCATTGCCGTTCCTTGTTGGGGTTTTCGGCCTCGTGCATTGTTAGGCGCGGGCGGCCACCGATGGCTGGTCCGCGCGAGCACTCGCGTGTTCGTTGGCGCTGTATCGTCTGTGGGAGGGCGCGTTGCGCATCATCAATCGTCTGGTGGCGGGGGCCGCGGCTGCGGCTACTGCGACCGCAATGGCCGTGGTGGCCGTGGCTCCGTCGGCCTCGGCTGAACCGATCAACAGCAAAGGGAAGTCGGTAGAGCCTGCCGCGTACGACATCGTCGGCGTCGGGTCCGAGTCGATCTTCGCCGTCACCGACCAGCTGACCTTCAACTACAACCTCACTGTCAAGAAGCACAGCCCGACGAACCCCTACATCTACAGCTGGGACGCCATTAACCCGAAGACCCCAAACGACACCAACCCTGAGACGGTCACGCTGAAGTCGGGCTGCAAGCCGAACACGCGGCCCAACGGCTCGGGGGCTGGCATCCTGGCGCTCACCGGCGGCTACGGCAACGCGACGTACAAGGGCAAGAAGTACCCGTGCATCGACTTTGCGCGGTCCTCTCGGCCCCGCGGCTCGTCCGACCCAAGCTTCGCCCCCGGCGGCGTTGCGTTCGTGATACTCGCCGGTGACGCTGTCACCTACGCCACCACCAACCTCAAGGGCGAGTCGACCAACGTCCCCAACAACCTGAACCTGGCGCAGCTGAAGGCGATCTTCGGCTGCAGCATTCCGGCGGCGAACGGCGACCCGGCCAACAGCTGGGGCGCGCTGCTCGGCAACGGCGTCAAGGCTCCCAAGGCGCTCATCAACCCGATTCTTCCGCAGAAGGGCTCGGGTACCCTATCCTTCTGGGCGGCGACCGTCCTGGGCCTAGCCACCACTGAGCCGACTTGCGGTAGCGGCAATGGCCTGGGGACCGGCATGCAGCCAGAGGAGAACGAGGGCACCAACCCAATCTTCAAGACTGACGGCCCGAACATCATCTACCCCTTCTCGATCGGCTCGTACGTGGCCCAGAAATACCGGTCCAAGACGTGCGGCAAGTCGCCGAAGAAGGGCCAGAACCAGTTCGGCTGCAACCAGATCGGCGTGCTCGGCCTGAATGGCATCAGGAACGCCGGCAAGAACATTGCCCCGACCGTCCCGGCTGGTAAGGCGGCGGTGACCAACCCGGCTTGGACCGGGACCATATTCCACCGGACCCTGTACGACGTG
>JBKQTJ010000289.1:0-2645 GCA_052143255.1 Streptosporangiaceae bacterium
GTGTTCCCGGCAGTGACCGTGGTCGCGGTCACCAGCTCGCAGTCCGGGTCGATACTCACGTGGCCCTTGTAGCCGTCGAACCCCCGCGCGGAGGTCTTGCGGCCGTGCCGGGCCTGCGGGTCGACCGTCGAGATGACACGGTCTGGAGCTACCCGCCGGGCGACCCGGAAACGACCGTCCGGGTTCTCCTCAAGGTCCTGGCCGGTTACCGTTGCCAGCAGCGCCGCAGCCTCCGCGGCGGCCGGGTCAAGGTCGCGGCCGTCCAGGACCGCGAGCAGCGCCAGCGCGTCACGGGCCAGCGCGTCCACCAGCTCCTCACGCGCCGCGGCGTCCTCGTAGCCGCAGGTCGGCTTGCCCGCGCTGGCGTAATCGTCGTCGCGCGCCAGCACCGCTCGCAGCCGTCCGGCCAGCGCGCCGTCGCAGGCACGCAACAGCCCGCGGATCCGCCGGGCGGACCAGCGTGACGGCGTCCCTCGTGGCCACCGCGTCATGCAGCGGCGCGGAGTCCAGTACCCGCCGCCGGCCGATCAGCCCGGCCTGCCTCGCCGCCGCCAGCGTTACCTCGAAGATCCGGTCCGGGTGCTCCGAGCGCGCCAGCCGGGCCCGCATGTCCACCAGCACGGTGTGCACGAACCCTGGATAGTCGAAGTCCAGCCCGCCGGCGGCGTACTTCCACCGGGCGTCGAAGGTGAACCGGTCCACCGCCTCCCGGTCCGACAGGCCCTCGATCCGCTGCAGCACCATCACCACGGCCACGATCATCGGCGGCACCGACCGGCGGCCAACGTCATCAAACAGATCGGCGAACATCTCATCGGGGAACAGCGCGAAGCACGCCCGGTGCAAGATGCCGTAGATCGAGCCCGCCGCAACCCGCCCGTCGCAGTAAGCAGCCGTGGTACGGAACAAATCGGGCTGCCTTTGGTGCCAGGCCCAGCGGCATCGGCCCTCCAGGCGGAAGCCGTGCGACTACACCAATTCTCGCGGAATGATCAATGAAGCCGGTGGACCGCCACGCGTGAAAGACACCAGCCACCTAGGCCAGGCCTAGGGCGAGGGCATGCAAGGCCAGGCCGACGCCGGCTCCTACCACGGTGCCGTTGATGCGGATGTACTGCAGATCGCGCCCTAGCAGCAGTTCCAGCTGGCTTGACGTCTGTGCCGCGTCCCACCGCTGGATGGTTCCGGTGACAAGGCCAGCGAGCTCGTCGTGGAACTGATCGGCGAGTGCCCGGGCTCCTGACTCGACGATACGCAGGAGGCTCTCCTGGAGGCGGGGGTCCGATCCGAGACGCCTACCGGCTGCCGCCAGCGCGCCGGCCAGCCCGCGGCGCAGCTCAGACTCCGGGTCGGCCGCCTGGGTCCGCAGCGTGTCCTTGGCATGGCTCCACAGCGACGAGGACCAGTCCCGCAGCTCGTCGCTAGCCAGAACCTCGCGCTTGACGCGCTCCCCGCGCTCGCGCAGTTCGGGGGATGTCTCGAGACGGTCAGGGAGGCCAGCGATCCATTCGTCGAACTGACGCCGGGCCTCGTCGCCCGGATCTGCCGCCATTGCCGCCAGCCGATGACCCAAGCGGTCATAAAGGCGGTCGAACACCCGCCGGTAAACCGCGTCGGGCACCCAGCGGGGTGACTCGGCCTCGAACAGGTCACGAAACTCCGCGTAATGATTGGCGAGATACCGATCGGCGCCGGACACGATGGCGGTAAACAGGCCAGCGTGGTGGCCTCCCGCGATGATGACCCGCAAGGCCCGCCCAGCCAGTGGCGCCACCTCGACGGCTTCCGCCGCCCGGGTCAGTTCGGCGGTCAGCACCCGCTGGGCATCCTCGTCCCGGGTAGCCTCGGCCAGCGTGACTACCAGATCCGCTGCATGACCAGCGAAGCCGGCCACGTTGGCGTCGTTGGCCAGCCAGGCAGCCAAGCGGGGAACGAGCCGACCGGAGCGCATCCGCTCCGCAAGAACATCGGCGTTGAGGAAGTTCTCTTGCACGAACTGGCCGAGAGTGGCGGCGAACTGGTCCTTGCGCTCGACGAGCAATGCGGTGTGCGGTATCGGCAGGCCCAGGGGCCGGCGGAACAAAGCCGTCACCGCGAACCAGTCCGCAACACCTCCGACCATTGCCGCCGCGGCGCCGGCCTGCACGTAGCCAAGCACAGTCCCGCGGGCGCCAGCCACTGTCAGGGCCACGAATACAACCGTCACCGCTGCAAGCAGGGCGGTAGCCCGCCGACGCGCCGCGGCCAGGCGGCGCGCCCGCAATTCCGCCGACTCGCGCCCGGGCGCGGATACCGGCGAAGCCGGCATCGTCACTGCAGGTTCCACCTGGCAGCCCCCGGCCTGGCCGCGGTGCAGGGCAGCAATCCGCAGCCGTGTCAGACGAGAAGTCCTCTCCGCAATCAGCCTCAGTCTTGCAGGATCCGCCTGATCACTCGCATCAGGAGCATGCCGGGAAAGATAATCCGATCCCGCCAACCGCGACTAGGGTCACATCCCGGGCTGACGGCATCATCAGCTCAGTCGGGTAGCTCCGGCGCGTTGCCGCGCCGGAGCCCCCTCAGAACCGTGCGTGCCACTCGTCGCGGCACACGGCTCAAGCAAGCCGCGAGGGCGTTGCAGGCTGAAGCGCGGGTTTTCTGCGCTG
>JBKQTJ010000290.1:0-4572 GCA_052143255.1 Streptosporangiaceae bacterium
CGGGTCGGCGGGCAGGCCGGCCTGCCCGGCCAGGAACAGGGCGTCCAGGGTCTCACCCCAGACGTCGAGCTGGAGCTGACCGGACGCGGCGTTGCCGGTACGGACCGGGCTGCTCCCTTCGTAACCAGCGAGCCAGGGCAGCTCGACCTCCGGAAGCCGCCGCGCACCGTCGATGCTGTATACGATCTGCAGCGTCTCCGGCTGACCGGCGATGGCGCGCAGCAGCCAGTCGCGCCACGCTCCCGCTTCGCGTCTGAACCCGGCCGCCAGAAGCGCCTGCAGCGTGTAGGTCGCGTCGCGAAGCCAGCAGTACCGGTAATCCCAGTTGCGGACGCCGCCGATCTCCTCCGGCAGCGACGTGGTCGCCGCCGCGACGATGCCGCCCGTCGGTTCGTAGGTCAGGGCCTTCAGGGTGATAAGCGACCGGTCGACGGCGTCGCTGTACGGCCCGGTCTGGTAAGCGGCCTGAGCAGACCACTCGGCCCAGAACTCCTCCGTCTCGGAAAGAGCCTGCTCAGCGTCTACATACGGCATCTGCGGCTCGTGGCCGGGCGCCCACGACATGACGAACGGAACCCGATCGCCCTTACGCACGGTGAAGTCCGCGAACGTGTCCCAATCATGGCCGTACACGGGAACCGCGGATACCAGCCGGACCCGGTCCGGCCCCGCGATCGCGTGGGCGTGGGTGCCATCGTGCCGGATCCACGGGACGACGCGCCCGTAGTCGAATCGCAGCCGCAGTACCGATCGCATCGCGACTTCGCCGCTGAGTCCTACCGCGATGCGGATGAGGTGCGGGGTGTCCGCCCGGGGCGGCATGAAGTCGATGATCCGTACGGCGCCGTCCACGGTGACCCAGTCCGTCTCGAGCACCAGGGTGTTACCGGCGTACCGCCGGTTCGTGCAGGTGCTCGCCCCCAGGGGCGCGAGAATCCAACGTCCCGCCTCGTCGGTGAGCAGACTCGCGGCGAACGCGGCGGGCGAGTCGCAACGGGGCAGGCACAGCCAGTCGACCGATCCGGCGTTGCTCACCAGAGCTGCCGTGTGCAGGTCGCCCAGCAGGGCGTAATCTTCGATTCTCGGCATCGCCAGATCTCTTATTCGGTGCGTGCGGTCGACAAGGACCGGCTGGGGATGGTGCCGTGCCGCGAGCGGCGAGTGGTCCCGAGGCGCTCGGCGATGTGATCGCCCACGCGCAGCGCGTTCGCAATGATCGTCAAGGTGGGGTTCACGGCACCGACGGAGGGCATGAAGCTGCCGTCCACCACGTAGAGGTTGTCGAGGTCGTGGGCCTTGCAGTGCACATCGAGGACCGATGCGGACGGGTCGGTCCCGAAGCGTGCCGTACCTGCCTGGTGGGCCGTGGCGGTATGGTCGAACGCCTTGTGCAGGTAGAGGCTGCGGACGAAGGTCGTGTCCACCATGCCGAGTTTGCCCAGCATTCCCTGGAAGGTCCGGCGGAGCCGGGTGAGACTTTCGGTGTTGTTGCCGGGCTCCAGCGCCAGCCTGATCGCGCCGTCGGGCCGGAGCGTGACCCTGCTGTCGGCGAGGGGGAGGTCCTCGCTGGACAGCCAGAAGTCGATCGAGTGCTTGGCGACCTCGCCGTACGGGGCGGACGGAGCCCGGCCGAGCCCGTGCGGTGCCGCTCCCTTGATCTGCCAGTCATCGGACTTGCCGAGCATCTGGATATGGCCCATCGGGTACTGCCAGTGCTCGCTAGGACGGTAGAAGTCGTTCAGGGCCAGCGTCTTCTGGAAGACCGTCGGGTTCGGCTCGCGGGAGAACGCGATCAGGGCCAGGTTGTTGTGCCGCATGTAATTCCGGCCGACCAGGTCGGAGGAGTTCGCCAGGCCATCGGGATGCTCGTCGCTGGCCGACTTCAGCAGCAGCGCAGCCGACAGGATGGCCCCCGCGGACAGCACGACGATGTCGGCGGTGAAGGTATGCGGGGAGCCGTCCGGGAGCGTGACCGCCACGCCGGTGACGGAACGGCCGCTGCTGTCCGTCAGCAGGCGCTCGACAGTCGTCCTGGTCATCAGGGCCAGATTGGGATGCGCGGCCAGGGCCGGGCGGATCACGGCCCATTCGGCGTCGGCCTTGGCGCCGAGCAGGCAGGGGAAACCATCAACGCGGTCGCACCGTATGCATGGTGAGTCCGTGGTCGCCTGGCCGTGCGCGTCCTGGATGAGTTGCACGCCCAGCGGCAGGTGAAATGGGTGCAGGCCGAGCTTCTCCAGATCATCCGACAATTGCTGGATACGCGGCTCGTGCTGCACGGGCGGGTATTCGTAGTCCTTGCTCGAGACGCCGGCGAACGGGTCCTCGCCGTGCTTGCCGTGCACCCAGAACAGGTGCTCGGCGCGGACGTAATACGGCTCCATGTCGTCGTAGCTCAGCGGCCAGGCCGGCGCGACCCCGTCTGGATGCTGGACCGCGCCGAAGTCCGCGGGCAGCAGCCGGAACAGCGCCGCGCCGTACACCTTCGAGTTGCCGCCGACGTAGTAGTGCAACTCCGGCCGGAAGGGCCGGTCGCGGAGGTCGTAGAAGGTCTCGTCTGCGGTGTATTTCGCATCGCCGAAGACGGCACGGGAGTTCCAGTTGTCCCGTTCTCGCGGGAGGAAATCACCGCGTTCGAGCATCAGCACGCGCTTGCCGGTTTCGGCCACGCGCGCCGCGGTGGTCGCGCCCCCGGGCCCGCTGCCGATGACCAGGACGTCGTAGTGGTCGTTCCCCGTCGCGGCCGGCATGGCGGTCACAGTCCCACGTTCGATTGCGACAGACCGGCGTTGCCGCCGGTGACGACGACGGACTTGCCTTCGAGCAACATGCCTGTCTCCATCCCGATCGGTGTCAGACTCATCTGGTCAGGCCAGTCCGCCGTTGGCGTAGACCACCTGGCCGTTGACCCACCGCCCGGTCGGCCCGACCAGGAACGACACGACGCCCGCGATGTCGTCGGGAGTGCCGAGACGGCCGAGCGGCGGCAAGGCGGCCAGCTGTTCCTGCTCGTCGGCTGGGGTGCTGTGCAGGAACGCCTCGGTGGCGGTGGGACCCGGCGCGACCGCGTTGACCGTGATGTCGCGGCCGCGCAACTCCTTCGCGAGGATGCGGGTGAGCGCGTCGACGGCGGCTTTGGACGCCGCATAGGCGCTCAGACCCGGTGGCGCGAACCGCACCATGCTCGACGAGACGTTGACGATCGAGCCGCCGGCCCGAACCCGCCGCGCGGCCTGCTGGTCAACGACGAACGTGCCTCGCACGTTGACCCGGTGGATCGCGTCGAAGTCAGCCAGGTCAAGGTCGATGAGGGCGACGGGGTGATTGATCCCGGCGGTGTGGACAACGACGTCGAGGTGCCCGAAGCGGTGGTCCACGGCATCGAAAAGGGCAGAAACCGCGTCGGAGTCGGCGATGTCCGCCGCGAATGCCGCGCCACCGCGACCATGCGCCTTGATCTCGCTGACCGTCGCGTCAGCCAGGTCCATTTCGCCGGTATAAGCCACGGCGACGTCAAACCCGTCGGCTGCCAACCTGGCGGCGATAACCCGCCCCATGCCCCCCGTCCCGCCAGTCACCAGGGCGGTCCGGGTGCGGCCTGCTACGCCATCGCCTGCTGTCATGGCCATCTCAGGCGTTCCTTTCCGTTAGTCGCGTGAGCACAGCGTTTCCATATGGCTTGCGTCCCACACCGTCAGGCCACATCATGAGCCTCCCACTCGCGCATATAGCCCGGCATCCGGGGGTGATCGGCAAACACGTAAGAGCCGCAGGCGTTGAACCCCGAGGCGTCGCGGCCACCAAGGCTGCTAAATTGATCGAACATCGAAATCACTGTGGGCTCGCGGGCCCGGGCGAGCGCCTGGCTGAGCCGGTACCGCCCTTCGCTGACATGGCCCGCGATCCAGTAGTAAAAGAACCATACGTGCAGCGCGATGCGCAGCCCGGCCTCGGCCTCGCCCGGCTCGGCCTGGCAGAAGTCCTGGGCCGCCTGCACGTTGGCGTGCTCCCGGTGCAGCCGGGCCGTCAGGTCCGCTGCCCGGGGGGTGAGCCAGCCGGTGTCGGCCTGCCGGGCCAGCTGCTCATGCCAGTCCCGGTGCCGCCGCCGCAGCGCGGTGTCCTCGCCGGACTCGTGCAGGCGTTCCTGCCCGTACTCGCGCAGGGTTTCCGGAAGCCGGTACCGGGCCACGCCCTTGCCGTGGGCGGCGGTCAGAATCGACTTGCCGGCCAGCGCGGCCAGCAAGTCCAGCACCTGTTCGGCGGCCAGCCGGTAATCGGCGCAGATGCCCTCGGCCGCGTCCAGCTCGAACCCGCCGGCGAACACCGACAGCCGGGCCCACAGCAGCCGCTCGGCCTGGCTGCACAGCTCATGGCTCCATTCGATCGAGGCCCGCAGTGTCTGCTGGCGGGCCGGCCGGGTGCGGCTGCCCCGGGTCAGCAGGCCCAGCCGGTCGCCCAGCCGCTCATCGACCTGCACCGGGGACCGCACCGGCAGCCGCGCCGCGGCCAGCTCGATGGCCAGCGGCAGCCCCTCCAGCCGGCGGCAGATCCCCGCCACTGCCGCCACGTTCG
>JBKQTJ010000291.1:0-5110 GCA_052143255.1 Streptosporangiaceae bacterium
TTCACTGATATCGAGGGTTCGACCCGGCTATGGGAGGCCGAGCCCACGGCGATGGCGCAAGCACTGCGCCGTCACGATGACCTCCTGCATCATGCCATCGAGCAGGCCGGCGGCTACGTGTTCAAGACAGTCGGCGACGCCTTCTGCGCCGCGTTTGCCGACGCGGGATCGGCGCTGGCCGCAGTGCTGGCTGCGCAGCAAGCGCTGGCTTCCGAGCAGTGGCCGACCAGCCGCCCTCTTAAGGTGCGGATGAGCCTGCACACCGGCGAATGCGAGGAACGCGACGGCGACTACTTCGGCCCGGTGGTGAACCGTGCCGCTCGGCTTGAAGCGGTCGCGCACGGCGGTCAGGTGCTTATCTCCGAGGCGACCGCAGAGCTGCTGTCCGGGCGTCTTCCTGACGGTGTCAGCCTCACCGACCTGGGTCTGCACCGGCTGAAGGACCTCGGCCGCCCGGAGCATGTGTTCCAGCTTCAGGCCAGCTTCCTGCAAGCCGCATTCCCGCCGCTGAGTTCGCTGGACAACCCTGAGCTACCGAACAACCTGCCCTGCGTCCTCAGCGCGTTTATCGGCCGCGCGCGCGAGTTGGCCGAAGTGCGCGACCTAATGCGGTCCGCACGCTTGGTCACCCTCACGGGGGCTGGCGGTAGCGGAAAGACCAGACTGGCACTGCAGGCGGCCGCCGAACTCATCGGTACCACCGAGGACGGCGTATGGCTGGCCGAGCTCGCGCAGGTGACAGACGGCGGCCAGGTCGCCGCGGTCGTTGCGGGTGTCCTCGGGCTTTCCGAGCCCTGCGGTACTTCGATGTTCGAGTCGGTCACTGCGGCGCTGGCCGACCAGGACCTCTTGCTCGTGCTGGACAACTGCGAGCACGTGATCGACGCCGCAGCCAAGTTCTGCGACCACCTCATCCGGCGCTGTCCGCGGGTCCGCATCCTGGCTACCTCGCGCGAGCCACTCGGCATTGACGGCGAGCGCGTCTACCGGGTGCCATCGCTGTCGCTTCCGCAGCCCGAGGCAGAGAGTCCGGCGGAGCTGGCAGCCAGCGACGCCGTCCGGTTGTTTGCCGAGCGGGCCCGCGCACAGAACCCCGGATTCATCCTGGATGCCAGTTCGTTGCCGTTGGTCGCCTCGATCTGCCGGCGGCTGGACGGCATCCCGCTTGCCCTGGAGCTGGCGGCGGCGCGTCTCTCGTCTATGTCGCTGGCCCAGATTGCCGACCGGCTGGACCAGCGGTTCCGGCTGCTAACCGGCGGCAGCCGGAACGCGACGCCGCGCCAGCAAACCCTGCAGGCGACGGTGGACTGGTCCTTCAGCCTGCTGAATCCCGCGGAGCGAGGAACCCTCGCCAGGTTGTCAGTGTTCGCTGGCGGGTTCGACCTGGAAGCTGCAGAGCAGGTTTGCACGACCGACGCCGTCGACGCGCTCGACGTGATGGATCTGCTCGGTTCCCTGGTAGACAAGAGCCTGGTCGTCGCCGACCAGACCGCCGACCCAGTGCGCTACCGGCTGCTCGAGACCATCCGCCAGTACAGCGCAGAGGAACTGCTGCGGACAACTGGTGATTCCGCGGTACTGCAGATCAGAAGCCGCCACGCCGACTACTACCTCGGCCTTGCCGAGACAGCGACTCCGGCGCTGTTTGGCCACGGCCAGGGCAGCTGGCTACGCAGGCTCGATGCGGAGTGGGAAAACATGCGCGCGTCATTCGCCCACTTCCAAGCCGAAGACCGGCCGATTGACATCATGCGGCTGGCGGTGGCGCTGCAGCGGTTCACGATCAGCCGCGGCCACAACGACGTGCTCGACTACCTACGGCCAGCCGTTGACCGGCCGAACGCCGTGCCAGGCGCAATTGTCGCTGCCGCCCTGCTGGCAATGTCGCAGATGATCGGCCTCTTCCTGCGGCAGGATCCGGCCGAGCACGCGCCCGCCAGGCGGTACGCCGAGCGCGGCCTGGCCATCGCGGAGAACATCGGCGATCAGCCGCTGACGGCGCGGCTGCACGCACAGCTCGCTGAGGCCGCCTACTACACCCACGATCTGGACACCGTCCGCCACGAGGCCGAGCTGGGAATTGCGATCGCCAGGCGGACCGGCGACGTCCAATTGCTCGGCGAGCAAATCAGCTCCCTGGCGATGGCGACAACCGACGATCACGAGTCCCGCCGCCTCCGGCTCGAGGCGCTGGAATGCTACCGCCGGTCAGGCGACGACCTGCTGGCCGCGAGCGAGCTGCAGCATCTTTACGGCCTTGACCTCATGGCCGGACAGCTCGCCGCCGCCAACGACCACCTGGAGCAGGCTGTCGCGCTGGCCGAGCAGCTTCGGGCCGACCTCTTCCTTTACTTCCTGCGGTCTGACCTCGGCATCCTGCGGCTCATGCAGGAACGGTACGCGGACGCCGCGCCGCTCATCCGGCGCTGCCTGCAGGTCGCCCGCCGGACCGGCCTGCAGATCGACACCAGCGAGCTGGTGCTCGGCGCCGCGTGTTGCGCCACCTGGCAAGGTGATTTCGACAGAGCCGCGCGCCTACATGGCGCGGCTGATGCGGATCTCAGCCGCTCGATCGAGATGGGGACCATCAAGTGGTCCGAACTCGAGCAGGGCCTGCGGGACCGGGAGCAGCGCAAGCTGCGCAAGCTAATGGGTGACGGCCCGTTCGCCGAGGCTCATCGGGCAGGATCGGCGTTGACCCACGCTCAGGCAGTAGAGCTTGCGCTGAACCCAGGCGCCAGCGGCCTGAACGGCGACTCCATCGGCCTGGCGGTCGCCGGCTAGTACCTGGTCGCGCCGACTCGTGCCACACCCTGCACGGCCGGAATCCGCACCGCAGCCAAGCCACCGCCCCGGAACCCGCGCGCCGCCGCACCGCCCCGGAGCCCGCACGCCCTCAGATTGTCACATTCGATACTATGAGCGAGTAGAGAGCTCTAGAAAGGCAGGTGATCAGGCATATGATCGATCACCTGCTGCGGGCCGGCGAGGACATCGGTCTCGTCGAGGCTCCGTGGTGGCTGGAGGACGCGTTCTACGGCACCGATGAGGCCGAGGAGGCCGCCTGGCTGGCCGGGCTTCCCGCCGATGTCCGAGCCGAGTACGAATCCGAGCCGTGGACCGGGGCGGGCGAGTCGATGGCCGCCGGGTTCACCCACCATGACCACGACGGCCCGGCCGGCGCCGGGTTCGCGTCCGGCGGCGCCGCCGATGCCATGGCACCTGGCCCGGCGCTCGCTAGGCTGACCGCCGCCGCAACTGCCGGTGGTTACCCGCCGCTGGGCGAGTCGGAGCTGATCGGCGTGCTGTGCGCCTGGCAGCGGCTCACCTCCTGGGCCCAGGCTGGGCAGGCCGCCGCGGTGATCGCCCTGGCGGGACGCCGCGCAAGCCAATCCCGAGAGATGGACAACCCGCACCTGAGCGAGCACGTGAGCGACGAGCTCGCGGCCGCGCTGCGGCTGACTAGCCGCAGCAGCGGACGGCTTCTCGAGGTGTCCTCCGGACTACGCCGACTGCCCGAGGTACTCGCCGCCCTGGAGTCCGGGACGATCGACTGGGCGAAGGTGTGCCTGATCGTCGACCTGCTCGCGGACCTGTCTGACGAGGACGCCCGGGCCATCGCGATCAAGCTTCTCGGCCGGGCGGGCGCCATGACCAGCGGGCAGGTGCGGGCGGCCCTGGCCCGCGCCGCCCTTGAAGTCGACCCTGACGCCGCCGATCGGCGGAAGAAGTCCGGCCGCAAGGACACCGAGGTGCAGATCTGGCACGAGCCGTCTGGCAACGCCGCCCTGGCCGGCCGCGAACTCGACCAGACCGACGTCATCCACGCCAGCTTCCGGCTGACCGCGTTCGCCCGCTGGCTGCAGCAGCGCGGTGCTACCGGCACCATCGACCAACTCCGCTCCGCCGTCTACATCGCGCTGCTCAGCGGGCGTACTGTGCAAAGCCTGCTGCCACCCGCTGCAGCGGCCGCCTCGGCCAGGATGCACGGCGCGGACGGCGCCAGCACCGCCGCGGACAACTCACGCGGCGCTCCGACTCCGGACGGCTCCGCCACAGCCGGATCCGACAACTCAGCCGGACCCGACGACTCAGCCGCCGCCCCCGACAACTCAGACGGCCCCGACAACTCAGACGGCCCCGACGACTCAGCCCGTGCCAGCCGCGACGACGGCAGCAGCCCCAACAGCGGCACTGGCCCCAACAGCGGCACTGGCCCGGCTGGCGCGTCTCCGCTTGGGGGCGCCGTCACCTCCGACGCTGTCACCCGCGCCGCCGCGACTGGCCCCGCCGACCTCGGCTGGCCGCAATTGACGGGCACCATCAACCTCACCATGCCTATGTCGACGTGGCTCGGCCTGACAGCTACCCCCGGCGAAGTCGCCGGGCACGGCCCGGTCGACGCGGCCACAAGCCGCGAACTGGCCGACTCAATGGACCCCGCGACCCGCTGGTGCCTCACCCTCACCGACCCGGACGGTCACGCGGTCGCGCATGCCTGCGCCCGGCGTGGACCAGCCCCGCCAGCCAGGCTCCGCCATGGCGCGCCCCGCCGACCCGGACCGGACGGCATTGCATGGGCCGCTGATCTTCGGGCCAAGCTCCAGTTCTTCGAAACCGGCGACTGCAGTCACGCCCGCGAATCCGGCGATTACCACCCGCCCCTTTCGCTGCGCCACCTCGTTCAGATCCGGCAACGCACCTGCTGTTACCCAGGCTGCCGACGCGCTGCTACGCGCTGCGACATCGATCACACCACGCCCTACGACCGAGGCGGCAAGACGTGCGAATGCAACCTTGCGCCAAGATGAAGCGCTTAACTACACAGGTAGTCCAGGTAAGGGAAGTGTGCCCACCGGGCCCCGCCAGCCCAGCTACATTCGCTGGTGAGGGCGCGCCTAGCGCCAAAGCGGGCCGGGCGGTGTTACGAGCACCGTGACCCCGGCCCTGACCCGAACGGAGCTCGGGCTAATGCACGATCCTTCCAGCACGCCAACCGCTGCACCAGACCACGACCGCGCCGACACCTACGCCCGGCTCGCCGCCGAGGAAGCCGACCGCCTCGACGCCACGCTCGCCGCAATTCGCGCCGACACCGACGCCGGCATCC
>JBKQTJ010000292.1:0-6090 GCA_052143255.1 Streptosporangiaceae bacterium
GGCGGCGGCTACTGTCCGCCGCCGCTTTGTGCCGGCCAGGTGCCGGCGGCCGCTCCCGCGTACATCGGGCGACCCCGGCCCGGTACTGCTCGGAATGCTGATAGCATCAGTTCTGTTGTTACTCATCAGTAATGAACGTTCCCCCGCCGGTGCCAGGAAAGGCCACCGCTGTCGCCGATGCGGCAGGGCGCGGGTTGACATGGCCAGCAGGTGCGCTGGCCAGCTCTGAGGAGGAAGAACATGACGCACGCGGCGCTGGTCGGCACGCCCGGATTCTCGCGGCTGGACCGGCGGAAGGCGCGCACCCGGCAGGCGCTCGTTGACGCGGCGGTGCAGCTCATCGCCGAGGGCCGCGAGGACCGGGCGAGCATCCAGGAGATCACCGACGCGGCTGACATCGGCTTCGGATCGTTCTACAACCACTTCGATAGCAAGGACCAGCTGTTCGCGACCGCGTCCGGTGAGGTGATGGAACGCTGGGGCCAGATGATCGACCATGCCTGCGCGGGCATCGCCGACCCGGCCGAGGTGTTCGCCGTGTCATTCCGGATCTCCGGGAGGCTCGGCTGGACCCACCCGGACATGGCGAGGTTCCTCGCCGGCCGCGGCCTCGATCTGCTGGATGCTCCGGCAGGGCTGGCTCCGCGCGCGCTGCGTGACATCAAAGCGGGCCAGTCTGCAGGCCGCTTCACCGTCCCGGATGCCGAGATCGCGCTCAGCGCGGTCGCCGGCGGACTGCTAGCTCTCCTGCGCCAGCCTGAGCGCCACCCCGAGCACGCCGGCCAGGCAATCGTCGACCAGCTCGCCGAAGGCATGCTGCGCATGCTCGGGATCCCCGCGGCCGAAGCCGCGCGCCTGGCAGCCGTCCCGCTGCCAGAGATCGGCGCCCGGCAATGATGGCCGGGCCGCCTCCAGCGATTCCCGAGGACCGGGAAGGCGCTCCCGCTGCGCCGCCTCAGGGTCGCTTGCCGGACCTGGCTTTGCGCATTTCATAGGACAGGGGCGCAGGGCCGCCGCCTCCCAGACCAGCTGAGGTGGCGATCGCAATAATCCGGCGAGCGGTCGGCGCCTGCCTAGCCGGGACTAGGCGTCAGCCTGGCGGACTCCGGCTCCCGGAGACCGGCTGCTGGCAGCACGGCGTCAAGGGCAGGCTGGCCGCGGTTGTGACGAGTGGCGGTTGGTGGCCGTGGGTAAGGACAGGACACAAGAACAGCAGCCTGCTAGCAGGGAGGGGGACCTGGCCGTGGCGGCGAAAAGCCCACGTCAAGCAGCTCAGAAAGCCAAGGACATCCGCGAGGCGGTGCAGAAGGAGCTGGAGTTTGATCCTCTGGTCGACGCCTCGGATATCAGCGTGAAGAACATGAGCGGGGATGTGGCTCTTAACGGCACCGTGCCCGCCTACCCGCAGTACCTGCAGGCGGCCGCAGCGGCCAAGCGGGTGCAAGGGGTCACCAGGGTGCACAACCACCTGATGGTGGACGTACCGTACGCCCTCTACCGGGACGACACGTTGCTGACCACCGACGCCAACAACGCGCTGGCGATGAATGTCAGCGTGCCGCCGGGCAGCGTGGAGGCCAGCGCCAGCGAAGGTAATGTCTGGCTGACCGGCATGGTGGGGAACAGGTTCCAGCGGGACGCGGCCGAGCAGGCCGTCGCCGGGCTGACCGGCGTGCGCGGCATCGCCGACGACATCGAGATCTACAGCGACATCGAGGCCGCCGACGTGATCGACCTGGTGCAAGAAGCCCTGATCCGCTATGGGCTGCTGCCGGGTGACACCGACGTCCGGGTAGGCGCCAGCGATGGCACGATCACCGTCACCGGCCACATCGAAACCTGGGGCGAGCACGACGCGGTCATCGACGCTGCCTGGAGGGGCACCGGTGTCAGGAACGTCAGCGATGACCTGGTAGTCACTGGCTGACTTGACCGACTCTTCGCCCGCTAGTTTCACGCGGGCGCTGGCGAACGTCGCACGAACCCGGGTGCCCGCCAGCGCCCGCTGCCGATGCTGCCGCGGCTCCACGCGTTCCAGCCCTTATAGCTGACGAGCTTGCGACGAACTGATACCTAGCCGGCCGGCCCGCTTGTCCCGTGAACGGGTAACCAGGGAGGGCCAGACAGCAAGGCCATGGTCAGGGCAGCGGAGCGCTGTTCGGGTGCTCACGCCCAGCCGGCGGGATAGCCGCCGGACTGCGGGTCGTCCTCTGGCTCGGCTGCGATGAGCAGGGACACCGCCTCGATCAGGGCCAGGTGCGTGAACGCCTGTGGGGAATTCCCCAGATGCTCGCCGGTTGCGGTGTCGATCTCCTCCGCGTAGAGCAGGAGCTTGCCGGCGAACGACAGCAGCTTCTGGCAGAGGGCGTGCGCACGGCCGGTTTCGCCGATCATCGCCAGCGCGGACACCAGCCAGAACGAGCAGATGGTGAAGGTTCCCTCCTCGCCGGCGAACCCGGTGTCGGTGCCCCCCACCCGGTACCGCAGGACCAGGCTGTCTTCTGTCAGCTCATCGGCGATGGCCAGGACGGTCGCTCGCATGCGCTCGTCGCTAGCCGGCATGAACCCCATCAGCAGCAGGAGCAGCAGCGAGGCGTCCAGGTCGTCGGTCTGGTAATGCTGGCGGAACACGCCCCGCTCGGGACACCCCCTTGTCGAGCACCTCGCCCATGATTTCCTCGGCCGCCGCCTGCCACCGCTTGGCCCGCTCGTGGTCATCGCGCTGGAAGGCCAGGTCGGCGCCGCGCGATGCGGCCACCCAGCACATCACCTTCGAGGCGGTGAAATGCTTCGGCTCGCCGCGAACCTCCCAGATGCCCTGGTCCGGCTCGCGCCAGCGCTCGAGGGCGGCCTCGACGAACCCGGCCAGGCCCTCCCACAACGGCCCAGGGATCTGGGCGGCGTTGCGCCGGAACTGGACGTCTATCGCGTCCAGCAGCATTCCCCACACGTCGTGCTGGCGCTGGTCCCACGCGCTGTTGCCGGTCCTGACGGGCCGGGCTCCCCGCCAGCCAGACAGGTGGTCAAGGGTCCGCTCGGTGAGCTCGCGCTCGCCGCCGATGCCGTACATGATCTGCAGCTCGAGCGGCCCGCTGAGATCGCCGCCGCTGAGGGCATCGATGATGAAGCCGAAGTAGTCGATCGCCTCCCAGCCGAAGCCGAGCCGGTACAGCGACCGGAGCATGAAGGCCGAGTCGCGGATCCAGGTGTAGCGGTAGTCCCCAGTTGCGCGCGCCGCCCGGCGTCTAGGGCAGCGAGGTGGTCGACGCGGCCATGATCACCCCGGTCGGCGCGCAGCTGAGCCCCTTCAGGGTCAGCGCGGTGCGCTCGAGGTAGGGCCGCCAGGGATGGTCGGGCAGCCTGGCCGTGCTCAGCCAGTCGCGCCAGTAGCCGATCGTGGCATTGAGCGCGGTGGTGGCCTCCTCCCAGCTGGCCGGGCCGCGGCTGCCGCCCCAGGACAGCGTGAGGTACGCCGACTCGCCCTCAGTCAGGGTGGTGCGGCCATACGACCGGATGCCGAGCGTCCCGAGCCGAATGCTTCCGCATACGTCCAGCCGCAGGTCCCCCTCTGCCGGGGCGACCGTCATCCGCTCGTAGCCTTCGTCCTGGTAGCTCCAGGTCCCCTCGACGGTCCCGCGGCTGAACAGCGGCGCGCAGTCCGCCATTACCTCTACCTGGCCGCTGATGCAGGTCGCGGTCCGCAGCAGCACGCCCGTGGCGCCGTAGTCGGTGGGCGCGCGGTGGTAGTGCTCGCGGCGGTGACCGACGTCGGTCCGGTCCGTCACCAGCAGGTCGCGTACCACCAGCCAGCCCCCGGGTGTATGCCAGGTCGTCTCGAGCACCATCGTGCCCGGCACGTACTGGCGCTGCTGCGGTACCTGGGCGTGGGTCGGGCCGAACCTGAACTGTCCGGCGCTCCGGTCGAGCAGCGCCCCGAACACGCTCGGAGAGTCGGGGCGGGGCAGGCACAGCCACTCGACGGAGCCGTCCGGAGCAACCAGGCAGCTCTGCTCGCAGTCGGACAGGAAGGCATAGTCTGCAATAGGCGGGAATTTAGTCATAAGTGCCTGACCCTTCTCACGCGACCAGCACGTGCCGCGGTTACGAGCCGCTGACTGAAGCGCCTAGGTGGCAACAACGTAACCGGGAGCCGCGTCGGGCCACGTCACCTCCGCTGGGTGAACCACTCCCGGCAGGCCACATGCAGGCCGTTCCTCGGCCCGGCCAGGGGGCCGCCAGCATCGAGGCCGTCACACTACGGCTGGGAACGCCAGCCACACGCACGGCCTCCTGGTCGGCCCTTGGCCGTAGGCGGTCCTCGCCGTCGGCACAGGATGCAGGTGGTGGGTCGTGGTCGGCCTGGCCGGTCAGTTCGTCGGCGCGGTCGGAGTGTGCGAGCGGGTCGCAGATGTGGAATCGGATGTTACGGTCGCCCCAGTACAGGTCCACGACATTGCCGGCGGCGCTGCGCCGCATGCGCGTTATCGGGAAGCTGGTCCGCAGCACTCTCCGGTGCCCGGAACCAGGTTCGCAGCCGAGCATCCCGGCTTTCCGCCGGCCGACCGGCGGCGTCGCTGCACCGCCTACGCTCTAGCGGGGAGCTGTGGCGCGGCGCCTCAGGCGGCTTGGCGTTTCCTCAGCAATGCATCGGCGGCCAGACTTGACGGGCGGGGACCGGAAATGGGCTGCCATCAGCGGAAACCGTTCCGGTCCCGACGTTCCTTAGGTCGGTGATCTTGAGATGGCGACGTGATGGCGGCGGCTGGCCGCGGGCGGGTTGTTGTGCTGAAGTGGGCTTGTGCGAGCCGGGTATGAGCGGGCGGCGGGGCTTGATGCGGCGCTCAGTTGTGTCGAGGAGCTTTCGGCACGCACGGTCATCTTCGACGTAGAGCCGCTGGTCGCATACTGGGACAGCGGTCAGGACGCGATAGATCGGGGCGTCGCGCTGCTCGTTCTCCGGGCAGGCCAGCTGCCGGAGCTGCAGGTGGTGTGCTTTGCCACGAACTCGACGCGCCGCCCGCAGGCTGTCCCTAGCAGCGCGGGCGTGCGCGTGGTGTACCTGGCGTCGGCGGGCAAGCCGATGCGGATAGCGCCGTACCGGGGCTTTCCCCGGCCGGGGGTAGTGGTCGGCGACCAGATCGCCACCGACGGCCTGCTGGCACGGCGGCTGGGTTACGCGTTCGTGCAGTACCGCCCGCCCCTGGATGAGATGCCGGCCGGGCCCCGGGTGCTGCGCCAGGTGGGGCGGCTGGTCCGGCCGGTTGCGTTCAGTCGGCCCGGTCGGCCGCTACGGTAACGGTCATGGGCCTTACTGCGGCCAGGCTCCTTGAGCCTGTCGCGTACCGGCGAGTGCATGGGCTGGGCGACAGCAGGGCCCCCGCCGGCGGATCATTCCTCGGCTGCGACGGCGCGCTCGGCGACGGCGACGCCGGTCGTTCACCAGGCCGGTAGGTCTCGCGGCTGCCGGTCTTGGCCAGGTGACGGCCGCGTCCTGATCCGTCTCTGCCTTGCCGAGACGGCACCAGGAATAATCGGTAAGACATGTCAGGGTTTGCCGTCGGCCGGGTCGCCGGCGGCCTTCCCGCGCCGGTCTGGGGGAGGCCGCGATGGAGAGACTTTTGTCTGGATGACGACACGCCGGATCAAGCCTGGCACGCTGGCAGACTTCGAGCGGACCTGGCGGCCCGAGCGTCATCCCGACGGCATGCTGCACGCGTACGCATACTGGTCGGACGACGAGCAGGAGCTCATTGGCGTGTCGTCGTGGGACTCCCAGGAGTCATGTGATGCATGGCGGGCATCGTGGGAGGAAACGCGTCGGCGTGCGGCGATGGCTCCATACGTCGTCAGCGAGCAGGAGGGGTTCTACCACGGCCGCGAGCTCATCGTGCCGACGCAGCCGTGATCGGCCGGGCGGAGTTCATCGCTTTCGACTACCTGGCGCGCCCTTAATGCGCCGATCGACCCAGTCTGGGCGGTCCAACTGGTGGGCGCACAAGAACCGATGACGGCGCCGGCGGATGCGCGAGCGCGGCAGTGCGCGAGCTCGGCGCCCGACGGCGGGCGTCAGGACTAGTCGCTGGTGCTCAG
>JBKQTJ010000293.1:0-8067 GCA_052143255.1 Streptosporangiaceae bacterium
TTCGCCTGCAGGCTGCATCCCTTCGCCGCAAGGCGATCTCAGATTAGCGTATGGCCGGCCTGGCTCGCGCTGTGCTGGCTCGCGCTGTGCTGACTCGCGCTGAGCTTACTCCTGCTGCGCTGACTCCTGCTGTACTGGCTCGCCACTGCTGGCCCGCGACGCCCAGGACGGACGATGGCTGGCGCCAAGCCGGGTTGGGCCGGTCCTCTCGTTACCTTGGCCGTCTTCCACGCCGGCTCGCGTGTTCGGAGTTGCCTGGCCTATATGCCATGCAACTCCGTAGCCATGCCTCGCTGCCACTGCGCAGGCCCGTCGGCGGCGGCCGCGGCCCAGGCTCCGGGCTCGTTGGCCTGCCTCGAAAGCTGAGCCAGTGCACGATTCGCGAAGAATATTGGCATGATTAAATTAAGTCGCGCTATATCCAATAGATTCATCTGATGACGGCGGGAGTATTTCGGCGAAAACCTTCTAAATACCACTCGTCGCATAGCATTCACGAGCGGAGCGGCACTGTTAACGGGCTTTCCCAGGACCTGGTGAGACGAAGGTCACATTGCTGCCTTGTTACCCGCGGGGAACACCGCGCGTCTAAACCGGTGTTTTTAAACAAGAAGCGTTTGACCAGGTCGCAGTCGGTTTGTTGATCAGTGACCGAGGTTACGAGCGCCTTCTTTCGCGGAATCAACCCTCCGCGATAACAATTCCGCGGCACCAGGACGCCATATGTGCTGGCCAACTGTGCACCAATAAATGAAGCCCGGCAATCCGGGACACGACAAGGCAAAGGTCTGACCCGATGATGAACAGCAGTGTGACCGTGTCCGCAGAACTCGGCCTGAGCCTGGTCGTACCCGACCACGGATCCGTTCCCCTGGTAGCGAGTCTGTACTACAGCGCCGAGGACCCGTATGCGATCCGAATGGCTTTCCACGTCGGCACCGACGAGCCAGTCGAGTGGATCTTTGCCAGAGATCTCCTGGCAGTGGGGTTGGAAGGTCCAGCCGGTGAAGGCGATGTCCAGGTCTGGCCATCTGACGAGCTGGGACACGAGCTGCTGAACATCGCGCTGTCCTCGCCGTTCGGCGAGGCTCACTTCGAGGCGCCACGCAACTCCACCGCAGCGTTCCTGAGCCGGACCTACGAGGTCATCGCGCCCGGTCACGAGAGCGAGTACATCAACGTCGACGACGAGCTGGACGAGCTTCTCTGGCGCGCATAACGGCAGTCATCCGTGAATATGGCAATGCCGGTAGGCAGCGGACGCATTTCACGGATCGGGCGACTCGGCCGCGCGCATTGCAAATACTTCGGCAGCCTTTCTGGTGATTGGACCGGGGACGGCAGCCAGCTTGGATCCATTGACGTTCCGAACTGGTTGCACGTCCCTGGTTGTCCCAGTTAGGAATGCTTCCTCAGCATTTGCCAAGGCAGAGATGGGCAAGTTATCCTCCACCGCGCCAGCCCACTCGATGACCAGGGTCCTGGTAACCCCCGCCAGGCAACCGGCCGACAACGGCGGCGTTATCAGCCGCCCGCCGGAAACCACGAAGATATTGGTCCCGGTGCCCTCGCAGAGGTTGCCCTCGATATTCGCGAAGATCGCTTCGTTACCGCCCTGCTCGGCTGCGTAGGCCAGAGCCCGTACGTTCTCCGCATACGAGATGGTCTTCAGGCCCGCGAGGGCGCCATGCTCGTTTCGCGGCCATGGCACCACGACCACGTCCACTTCGGCCGCCGCTGGCCGCTGTGCGGCGAGCGCGACGATGACCGTGAGCCCGGAAGATCCCCGTTCCGATCCCAACGGTGCGATGCCGGCGGTCACGGTGATGCGCATACGGGCCAGCGGCATCTGCGGTGTGCTCTGGATCACAGCCCGCGCGCCGGCGCGGATGGCGTCCAGGTCGGGCTCGGGAAGTCCCAGGCCAGCCGCCGAGCGGCTGAGCCGCGCGAGGTGGCGACTCAGGGCAAAGGGCTGACCTGCCACGACCTTGATCGTTTCGAAGACTCCGTCCCCGACCACCAGCCCGTGGTCGAAGATCGAGATCCTTGCTTCGTCGTCGGGGCGCAGCTGCCCGTTAATCCAGACCGTCACGCTTTCTGACGCTAGCGCAGCCAAGCCTGCGGACGTGGTGAGCGGCGCGCGGATACGCCGAGCGGCCTCGCTTTCCGGCCACGGCGGGCTGGCCCGAGGGCCTATGCGAGTTTGCCGCACGAGCAGGATCGGCTACAGTTCTGAAACGCACACCGGTTGCTCGGCGGCCCGCTGGGTCGCGAGGGCTGGTGCAGGCGGACGTAGCGCAGCTGGTAGCGCATCACCTTGCCAAGGTGAGGGTCGCGGGTTCGAATCCCGTCGTCCGCTCGGAGGTGCCGGAAGCCGTCTCGCGTGCCGACGGCCCGCTCGGCTCTTCGTACCGGCCCGGCTCGTACCAGGGTCGGCCTGTGGCGGAATGGCCGAGTGGCTTAGGCAAGGGCCTGCAAAGCCCTGTACGCGGGTTCGATTCCCGCTTCCGCCTCGGGGGCGGTTAGCTCAGCGGGAGAGCGCTTCCCTGACACGGAAGAGGTCACTGGTTCAATCCCAGTACCGCCCACCAGATCTACCAGGCAAAACGCCGAACTGACTGAACCTCCATCTGGAACGGCGGGAGACTATCGGCCGTTAGGCGCCACTACATGCATGTTGTGTGTGTGCGCCGACCCCGAGTCGTCGTTTAGCACCGACCGACCCTCATCGGCATGTCGGGCACCGTCGCGGGGCAGCCATCAGCGTCCGCGGACTCCCGCCTATCTGGATGGAGACCGGTACTACAGCATCACTGCGCGGGCTGCATTTCTGGGCGACCTGTCTGCATTGCCCGACGCCTCCTTCAGCCGGCTATACAGTGATTGGCCTGGCCTGCGTTGACGGTCAGCACGGACGGCTAGGTCGCGGCCGAGATGCGACGTCACGGCCGTGCCCGCCGCCGGCTGTCGGCGGGCGCGCCTATGCTGGCTTGTAACGCGAGCCGTGGGGAGTTTGCCAATGACCGCTCCGGATACCGGGCAGCCGCAGATCCTGCCCCGGCCGGCCTGCAGCCCGGCCGCGATCCGGGCGGTGCTAGCTGCCAACGCTGACATTGCGGTGCTGAACAGCTATGACGAGGACCTCGATGCCGCGTACGAGCAGGCCCGAGAGCACGGCGACCTGATGCCGCTCGTCGAGACCGTCCAGCGCTGGTGGTTCGAGGCTGACGCATGGCGGGACCCAGACGCCCAGCGGCAGTGCCTGGCCCGCGTGGATGCCTACCGCACCCACGGCCCGCCGCCTGCCGGGCAGCGCATGACACGGCAGGAGGTCCGCGCCAGGTACGGCGTCTGACCGGTGTACCAGTGGGAACTGGACGGCCCCGCCGCGCAGGAACTCGCTGCCCTGAGCCCAGCCGCCCGCGCGGCCCTGGCTGCGTTTTATGGACGCCGTGGTGATCGTCGACCCACTCGAGTACCAGCGCCGCGGCGACGAGCCCGACGACTCGCCCGCGACGCTACGCACCTTGTACTTCGGGCCGCACCACGAAGGACTGGTCACCTTTCTGGTCTACTCTCCTGACGACCTCGTGCTGGTCGTCCGCATCCAGTGGCTAGGCGAGTAAGTAGGAAGGTCTTGCGATACAAAATCAGATCGATCAGCCGGGAAGTCCCCGCCAGATCGGCCGTTCGCCGGGGCTGGGCTGCGCCAGTCTTTATGGGTGCAGCGATGGATGATCTGTAACGCGTAGGACGACTACCCCGACGCCGGTCATGCGTCGCCTCTGGCCATCCCTTCGAGCCATCGCCCGCCTGCTGCTGCCCTTGTACGGGGCGGCCGGGGAACGCTCGCGGCGGACGGGGCTCGTGAGGTGCTGGAGGATGCCCCCTTGTCACAGGCCGTAGCCTGCGTGCTCGTAGCACAACTCCTGCTACCTGACGAAGTGGGTGACCAGCTTTGGGACCAGGAAGACTTAACGCGCTCATCGACGGCGTCTTCGCCATCGCCTTGACCCTGCTGGTCTTGGACCTGCCCAAGCCTGCCCACTCGACTCAGCTGGTCTACGATCTGCTCCACCGGTGGCCCTCGTATGTGGCCTACCTCGTCTCGTTCGTGACGATCGGCCTCTTGTGGATCGAGCATCACGGAATGATGAGCGCGGTCCGCTCCATCGACCGGCGGTTCCTCGAGCGAACACTGGCGTTCTTGCTGTTCATCTCCATCATCCCGTGGCCAACCGCACTCGCCTCGAACTACGCCGACCAGGGCGTCCCCCAGGCGCGGGCCGCGGCAGTTCTGTATGCAGCCACGATGCTCATGATGGGCTTGTCGTTCACCTCGGGATGGCGCTATCTCACGGCGCATCCGGAGCTGGTCGCCGAGCCTGCCCGGCCCGCGTTCCCAGCCGGGACCCGCCGGGCGCTGCTAGGCGGCCTTGTCTACTGCGTCGCCATCGCCGTGGCGTTCCTCAGCCCCACCGCCTCCTTCGCTATCGACGCCTTCGTGGCCGTCTACTTCGCCGCCTCCAAGAGCAAAGTCCCCGGGCTCATTGTCCGATCGGCGGACCCAGATGGCTCCAGTTAGACCCCCGCGGGCCGGACCGAGATCACGGAGAATGAGATTGCGAATATGGAGAAGAGGCAACGTCGCTGTCGGACATCAGGCTGACGAAGGTGTGCCGCAGCTCCCGAGGCGTCCAGTCCGGCCCGATCCCCGCAGCCGTGCAGACGTTACGGAATGACCGGCGCACGTTCGCCGCGTCTATGGCCTGCCCGGCGGCGGTGCAGAACACCAGCTCCCCCTCCCCCGGTTCCGTCTCCTCATGCAGCGAAAGGAGCGCGGGGAGCGCGGCCGCCGCCAGCTGCGGCAGGCCGAGCGTGCGTCGTGACTTTCTCGTCTTGGTGTCTGCCCTGGCCCGCACTGACCGCCACACCGCGACGCTCGCCGGCCGCGGCGGCCGGCTGCCGAGGTCGCCGAAATCGACGTGATCCCACCGCAGCGCCCGCGCTTCCTCGGTCCGCACCCCCGTGCACAGCGACAGCATCACGTACGCGTAGATCCGCGGCCCGGCCGCCCTGGCGGCGGTCAGCACGGTCGCCTGCGCCAGCGTCATGCTGCGGCTCGGCCGGCCCTCCCGGCCAGGGGGCGTGCCGGTCAGCGCCGACACATTCCGCAGCACCAGGTTCTTCGCCTGCGCCCGGGTGATCGCCCGGGTCAGCGCCAGGTGCGCCATCGCCACCGTCGCGCTGCTCCGCGTCGCCGCGGCCGCGGCCAGCGCCCGGTCGACGTCGGTGACGTCCAGGTCCCGGAGCCGGACCGGGCCGATGACCGCCAGCACCGGCTCCAGCACGTACCTGTTCTTCGCGACTGTCTTCGGGTCCCGGCCCGGCAGCCCGTCGGTGAGCCAGTCCTCGCAGCACCGCCGGACCGTGTAATTCGCGGGCGCTGCTTTCGTCAGCCCGCCGTCGATGTCCTTCCGGAGGTTCTTCAGCGCGTCCTGTACCGCGGCCTTGTTCGGCCCGGACAACCGGCGGCGCAGCCTCCTGCCGTCCGGACCCCGGTGCTCGTCTTGCCGCAGGCCGGGCACACCTTCGCGACCACCTGGTACTCGGTCACCGTCGGCGGCGGCGGAGGGGCTGCCTCGAACACCTGCCGCTCCTGCATGTTGGTGATGGCAGCATCAGCCAGGTCCGCGCGGCAGGCGGCGCACGCCTCCGGTATGCATTTCACCGTCTCACCGGGGTGATCGGATCGCCTGAGCGTTGTGGACGGCGCACCCGGCTGCTTGCCCGGCTTGCGCCCGGAGCGCCCCCGCAGCGACCGGTCCCGCGGCTTCTTCCTATACCGGCTATCCGAAGACGGCGGCTTCGACGACGTGGCGAGTCCTGGCCCAGGCGGCGCCGCAATTCTTCGATCTGCTCCGCCAGGTTCGCCTGCGCCGCCTCAAGCTGCGAATCCCTGGCCGCAAGCTGCGCCGCCGTCACCTCTAGCCGGCAGCTGCGCGGCCCCGTCCGGCACCTCGGCGGCCCTGTGCCCGGCTGCATCCGGTCTGTAGCCTTCGGGTGTGGAGTTCCTGGCGGCAGGACGCACGGCCGAGGTGTTTGCCCTTGATGACCAGCGTGTGGTGAAGCTCGACCGCCCCGAGTGGAGCGGCCTGTCGGCGTTTGAGTCCGATGTGATCACTCGTGCCGCGAACGTCGGCCTGCCGGTTGCCCGGTCCCATGGCGTGGTCAGCATCGACGGCCGTTGCGGTGTTGTGCTTGACCGCGTTGACGGCTGTTCGCTGCGCCAGGCCGTGATCGCGGCAACCGGGTCCGGCGTCGACGAGCTGGCTGCGCGGTTCGCCACCCTGCAGGGGATGATCAATGCGACCGTCATCGCGGGCCTTCCCGATCTGGTGGGCCGGCTGTGCGGGGAGATCAGCAGAAGTGGTTTGCCTGCAGGACTGGTCAGTGAACTGACCGAACTTCTAGCCGGGCTCGACGACGGGCAGCGGGCGGTCTGTCATTTCGACTTTCACCCCGACAACGTGATCGTCACGCCGAACGGATGGGTCATCATTGACTGGCTCACCGCCGCCAGCGGGCCGCCGGCCGGTGATCTGGCGAGGACGCTGCTGTTGTGGGGGCACGTCACCGAGTCACCCATTCCTGGCTTCATGCGAGCCGTGCGGCGGCACAGCCGACGGCAACGCTACTTGGCTGATGCCATCTGCGACGCCTGGATCCGTGTTGCCGCGGGGGCCCGGCTAGCCGAGGGCTTCGAAGGGGACTATGCGGCGTGGCTGCATAGCGTCGCTGGAGGGGCGATCCGCTTTCAGGGCTGACCCGGAATCACCATCCGGGCCGAAACCCAGGGCAGGCGCGGATTATTGGCGTCAGTGCCACGACCACGCCGCGCAACTTCGGTCCCCCTGGTGTCAGCGGGCATCTCCGAGCGCGGACGGTCGTTGGGTTGCTTCGCGGATTGATTGCCCCTTCAGGCACGGGGCCATCGCCCCTGGACCAGGGACCGCACGTGCTGGAGAGGACCTTGCGTGCCCGAAGCGGGTCGTTCACCTGTGGAGCGCTGGCGGGGCTTCATGCCAAGCAGGAGCCGGGCGGGGCGGAATCGCCTTACTGCCAGCTCATACAGGGCGAGCGTCGCGGCGAAGGACACGATCACCAGGGCCGCGTACTCGGGGACAGCCGGGGCGTGCCAGCGGACGATGAACCAGGCAGCCGCCACGATGACTGGCTCATGCAGCAGGTAGAAGGGCAGCACGGCCTGGTTGCCGTAACGGGCGGCACGCTGCCATCGAGGCCAGGACGCCGCGGCGGGCCGGGAATCCGCGCTGGCCTGCGGGTGCCGCCGACGGGCGGTGATGGACCCCGCAAATCCCATGATCGCCACGATCCACGCCCAGCCGGCCAGGCCCTGCAGGGCACTCCAGCCCGGCGGGACGCTGGCGCCGAGACCGGCGCCCGATGCGCTCAGGGCACCCGCCCACGCCACCAGAGCCCCGGCCGCCGCGCAGCCAACTGCCAGGGCCGGCCAGCGAGAGCGCCGCAGCGCAGCCTCCAGCCGCGGGTCGGAGGCGATCAGGAACCCGTACAGGAACGGGAACACATAGACCACGCGTTCCCAGCCTCCGGTGTTGACATCCGCGCCGAACACCGCCTCGACCACCATCATGGGGATCGCGGCCGCGACCACCACGACGGTGCCGTGGCACTCGGCGAAACCAGCCAGCCGACCGGTGAGCGACCTGCCCCGCGGGCCCCGCAGGTAGGCAAGCAGCGGCAGCAGTGCGACCGAGAACACCAGCAGCACGTACAAGAACCACAGGTGCGCGGGGTCGAAGTTGACGCCGCCCGAGGTCCACGACCCGCGCGGCAGCAGCCCGCGCGCGATGGCCGGGACGTTCATGAAGCTGAGCCAAAAATGCCAGTACGGCTGACGAAAGGCTGGCTGGCCGAGCCTTTCGATATAGAACATCGGCGGAACCAGCACCACCAGGCCGAATGCGAACGGGACCAGCAGCCGGGCCAGCCGCTCCCGGGCGAACGCTGCCGCAGAGCGGGTCC
>JBKQTJ010000294.1:0-9156 GCA_052143255.1 Streptosporangiaceae bacterium
TCGCCTGGACCAAGACCGCCGAGGAAATCCTGAACTCGCTGGCCAGGTACCTGGCGAAGATCTCGCCGCGAGCCAGCGAGAAAGATAAGGAATTTCTGTCTACGATTCCTGACGCAGAACACTAGTGTCCCATGGCGTTAGTTCTTCGACGGTCTGATTTTCGCGACTAATTCGTCGGCGTCTTTGGTCCAGGTCAACGGCTGGCAGCGGTCTTGCAGGCGTCGATCGGACTCGTCGGGATCGTGCGCCGACGAAGCCGATGTCAGCGAGGACCCGGCCGCAAGCGCCTGGCCACAACCCCTACCGGCACTAACCGAGCCCGCGCCCGCCGCGGAGCCGCGGCGTCAACCGCGCGGGATCTGGCCTGAGAGCATGACTGGACAGGGCCCGAGCAAGATCCCGCTCCCAAACTGCTCCCAGATACGGACGCTGACGGCGCCATTTATCGCCACACTAGTAGCAGCAAGGCGCTGACCTGCGGAAACCAGGTGGAGCTGAGGGGATTTGAACCCCTGACCCCCTCGATGCGAACGAGGTGCGCTACCGGACTGCGCTACAGCCCCTGGAACGCCAGTCAGCGTAGCAAACCCAGAGGGCTTCTCGCTCTCGCCGATCAGCTAGCTCACTGCTGCACCCAGTCAGCCCAGCCTGGCTGGCTCTGGCGGTCAGTCGCCAACGGCGCGGATGGTCGCGTCCGCGTACTGGTCGTACAGCTGATCCCCGACCCTCCCCGAGATGTCAATGATCTGCGCGGAGTGCTCCTCGCCAGCAGCCGCCCAGGCTGAATGCGCGCGCTGGCGGGCGGCCTGGACTCGCAATTCCAGTACCGCCCGCCGGCGCGCCTGCTCGGCGTCCGCGAGCGCGGTCTCGCGGAGGAGGAGGAGATACAAGCCGAGCATTCCTGCTGGCGGGATACAGGCCCACCAGGTCGTGAGCTTGACCGCGGTGCAGGCGCCAGCGGCGGCGCAGAGCAGCACCAACAGTGTGAGCAACCGCCGGCGTGCCTGCAGGACGCGCGAGCGGGGAAGGGGCGGCACGGACCGTCGGTCAGCAACCGGCTGGCCGCCAGCCCGGCCAGAAGCGGTCGCAGCGTCCGCCGCGATCGCGGCAGCCGCGTTCACACTGCCAGGATTAGCGCTGCCCGGCGCGTCTTCGAGCCGCGCGTCTTCGCGCCGCCCGTAATCGTCCCGCGCATGACCGCGCTGTTCGTAATCGGGTTGTTCGCCTTCTTCCCGCTCGCCGTGGCCGGCGTCCTGCTGATAGCTGCCCTCGTACTCGTCGGCTGGCTCCGGAAGCGCCTGGGGTCGGCGGAGCCATCTGGGTACTAGCACGAACGCCCAGATAGCAACGATGCCGACGTACAGGAAGGCGCTGCTCAAAGGCACGCCCCGTAATCGGCCGAGAGATGCGCTGATTGCCGGGCCTGCCGTCTGCGCCATGCGGAATCTGGCGAGGCCACGTCACGCACGGTAAGGGGCGGCGCCGGAATTGCCGAGCATTCGGCCCGGTGTGTCGCAAGATCAGCGCTAGCCGGCGTGCAGCCGACCAGCCATCACGAAGCTTCGCCACCGCGGCATAAGGCCGTTCGGCACGTCCTCAGCCGTGAGCGCGTAGCAGATGTGGTCCTGCCAGGCGCCGTCGATGTGAAGGGAACGGCGACGCAAACCCTCCTCGCGGAATCCGAGCTTCTCGACCACGCGTCGGCTGGCCGTGTTCTCCGGGCGTATCGTCGCTTCGACCCGGTGCAGGCCCACGCCGAAGAAGCACTGGTCCAGGGCCAGCGCCAGCGCGGTCGGTATTACCCCCCGGCCGGCGAACGCCTCATCGATCCAGTAGCCGACCTGAGCGGATCTGGCCGAGCCCCATACGATGCTGCCGATAGTCAGCTGCCCGGCGAACCGGCCGTCGTAGGTGACGACCCACGGCAGGGCGAGGCCCTGCCTGGCTTCCCTGCGCATGGTCCTGGCCATGGCCACGTAGGGGCCGAGGCTGGACCGGTATAGCGGAGTCTCCGGGTTGGTCGGCTCCCACGGCCGCAGCCAGGAGGCATTGCGCACTCGCGCGTCGCGCCAGGTAGAGGCGTCGCTGACCTTTATCGGGCGCAGGCTCACCGGGGCATCAAGGAGTGCGGGCTCGGTGAGCGTTATCCATCCGCGCGATCGTGGCACCCAACAATCATCGCGTGACGAGGCCCTGCTTCGCCATCGGGTCGCGCGACGGGACCGCGCGGGTGCCCGATATACCGGATTTGCCGGTCAGCTGGGTGGGAATGATCCGTCGATGTCCGGACGCGGATGATCTCCGCCGCCCGCTTGGTCGACGGCGTGCGCGAGTAGCTCCGTGAGCACAGCCATTCCGTCTCGGACACCGCCGGTGGAGCCGGGCAGGTTCACGATCAGTGTGTTGCTCGCCAAGCCGGCCACGCCGCGGGACAGCGCGGCGGTCGGCACGCCTGACGCGACCCCGGCCGCGCGAATGGCCTCAGGTATGCCGGGGATCTCCCGGTCCACGACGAGCCTGGTCATCTCCGGAGTCAGGTCGGCCGGCGTCAGCCCGGTCCCGCCGGTTGTCACGACGACGTCGTAGCCGGCCGCGACGGCGTCATGCAAAGCTGCCTGTACGGCTGCGCCATCGGGGATCACCACCGGGCCATCCACCGTGCAGCCGGCCTCCCGCAGCAGTTCGGCGAGGACAGGGCCGGACTTGTCGGCATAGACGCCTGCCGCGGCCCGGTTGGAGACGGTAACCGCCAGCGCGCGGATCACGGTCGTCGCCACCTCCCGGTCTTGCCGCCGGTTTTCTCCTCGACCCGGACGTCCGAGATGACCGCAGCCGGATCGACTGCCTTGATCATGTCGATCAGCGCCAGCGCCGCTACGCTGACCGCGGTCAGCGCCTCCATCTCGACGCCGGTCCGGTCCGCCGTTCGGGCCGTGCACCAGATGCGCACGCCGTGGTCGGCGACCTCTAGCTCGACCGAGACCGAGTGCAGGCCGATCGGATGGCACAGCGGGATCAGCTCCGGGGTGCGCTTGGCGCCCATGATGCCGGCGATCCGGGCGACAGCAAGCGCGTCGCCTTTGGGCACGTTACCTTCGCGCAGGGCGGCGATAGCTGCTGGTGACAGCAGGACGGTGCCCGTCGCAGTCGCGGACCGGGCAGTCACCTCCTTGCCCGAAACGTCGACCATCCGTGCCTGGCCGGACGCGTCCAGGTGGCTCAGCTGAGGCTCGGTCACGGCAGCCGGATGACTTCCACTGTGGTTCCCGGGTCCAGGGAGGTGACCTGCTCGGGAACGATGACCAGCGCGTTGGCCCGTGCTAGCGAGGCGAGCTGGTGCGAGGCCTGGCCGGTGACCGGCGTTACCTGTCTGGCCGCACTGTCCAGCACACCGCGCAGGAATGATCGCCGGCCCGCCGGGGACTGGATCGCCTGGGTCAGGGCCGCGTGTTCGGGACGGCCCCGTTCCCCGGAAAAATGCTGCAGCGCATCGAGGGCAGGCCTGACAAACAGCAAGAACGAGACGTAGGCGCTCACCGGGTTGCCGGGCAGGGTGAAGATCGGCGTGCCGGGCTGGCCGACAGTGCCGAAGCCCTGCGGCATGCCAGGCTGCATGGCGACCTTGCGGAAGGTGACCGTGCCGAGGGTCGTCAGCGCCGCCTTGACCACATCGTGCTCGCCGCCCATGCTCACGCCGCCGCTGGTGATGAGCAGGTCGGCCTCGTCCAGCGCATCCTGGACCGCGGCCAGGACGGCGTCGGTCTTGTCCGGCACGATCGGATGCCGTCGGGCGGCGCAGCCCGCCTCCCGCGCCGCGGCCGCCAGCATCGTCGCGTTGGACTCCCAGATCTGGCCGGGAACCAGCCGCGTACCGGGCTCGACGAGCTCATTGCCGGTCGAGATCACCACGATCCGCGGCCTCGGCCTGGCCCACACGGTCCCGTGGCCAGCGGCGGCGAGCAAGCCCAGATGCATGGCACCGAGCCGCGCCCCGGCCGGCAACAGCAGGTCGCCAGGGCGCGCGTCACCGCCGGTCCGCCGGATCGATGCCCCGGCCTCGACTGGCTCGCGGATGGCTACGTGACTGGTGCCGCCGTCGGTCAGCTCGACCGGCACCACCGCGTCGGCTCCGGATGGCAGCGGCGCGCCCGTCATGATCCTCATGGCTATACCGGGAACGAGGTTGTGCTGTGTGGTGTCCCCGGCTGCTACCTCGCCGTCAACGGGGAGGATGACAGGCGCCTGTGCGGTGGCCCCGGTCACGTCGACGGCACGGACGGCATAGCCGTCCATGGACGAGTTGTCGAACGACGGCAGCGGCCACTGCGCGGTAACGTCGGCGGCGAGGACGGCCCCTAGCGCATCGGCCAAGGCTAGCTCGCGCGGTGACAGCGGTCGGATAGCCGCCGTTATGTCGGCAAGGTAGGTCTCCACGGAATCCATGACGGCCTGCCCGATGTGCTCGGCGGTGGTCATCGCAGCCTACTTACCTGGCCTGGAGCCTTACAGTCCTGCCTCGGGCTTGAGATTGTTAACGAACTCCCGCAGCCACGGCACGAACTCGGGTGCGACGTCGGGCCGTGCGCAGGCGAACTGGATCATGGTGCGGAGATAGTCAAGCTTGTTGCCGGTGTCGTACCGGCGCCCCCGGAACAGGACGCCGTGCACCCCGCCACCGTCACCGCCCTCGCCGCGATCGGTCCTGGCCAGCCTCCGCAGCGCGTCGGTGATCTGGATTTCGCCGCCGCGGCCGGGCTTGGTATTACGCAGCACGTCGAAGATCGACGGGTCGCAGACGTATCGGCCGACCACGATCCAGTTGGACGGAGCGTCGCCGACGGCCGGCTTTTCCACCAGGTCGGTAACGGCGACGACGTCGTCTGCGTCGGTCGGCTTGATGGTGGCGACGCCGTAAGCGGATACCTGCTCAGGCTCCACCTCCATCAGCGCGACGATGCTGCCGCCGTACTGGCGCCTGGCCTCGAGCATGCGAGCCAGCAAACTCTCCCTGGCGTCGATGAAGTCATCGCCCAGCAGAACGGCGAACGGCTCGTTGCCTACGTGCTCGGCTGCGCACAAAACCGCGTGTCCCAGGCCGAGCGCCTGGCCTTGCCGGACGTAGTGCATCGCGGCGATCTGGCTTGAGTGGCGGATGCTGGCCAGCCCGTCTTCGTCGCCTTTTGCGGCCAGAACGTCCTCTAGCTCGACATTCCGGTCGAAATGATCCTCGATGTTCGTCTTGCCGCGCGCGGTCACCATCAGCACGTCGGTCAGGCCGGCCGCGGCGGCCTCCTCGACTACATACTGGATCACCGGCGTGTCGATGACAGGCAGCATCTCCTTGGGCATGGCCTTGGTGGCCGGCACGAACCTTGTGCCGAGGCCGGCCGCCGGGATGACCGCCTTGGTGATGGACCTGTAATCAGCCATGCTGAGAACCTTAACCAGCGGGCGAGGAGTATGTGTGCGCGGCTCAGGTTCCGGCGAGAAGGCAGCCCCGTCAGGGCGTGCTCCTGGCGAGGTTACTCCTGCTCAGGAGGCTGACGGGGCGGCAGGTGCCCCGGGGGTGGACAGGTCTGGTGGGGTGGACAGGTCTGGTGGGGTGGGCAGGTCTGGTGGCGCTGGCGGGGTTGGTGGGGCTGGCGGCTTGGGTGGGGCTGGCGGGTCGGATGGCGCTGGCAGGTCGGGCGGGGCTGGCCGGGATGCGGGGCTTGCGAAGGCCAAGGCATCGATGCGGGCCGGGATACTGGCCGCGCGGCGCGCGATGGAGCCAGGGCAGCGTGCCGTGGCAGGCCGCGCGCTCCGGGACGCGGTACTTGAGTTGCCAGAGATCCAGATGGCCGGAACCGTTGCTGCCTACATATCGGCCGGGACCGAGCCCGACACCCGCGGACTGGTCTTCGCACTCTGGAAGCGCGGGACCTATGTGCTATTGCCGCTGTTGCGCCCAGACGGTGACCTGGACTGGGCTTCCTATGAAGGGCCAGATTCGCTGGCTCCGGGCCCGCGGGGGCTGCGCGAGCCGACCGAGCCTGGCCGGGGCGTGACCGCGATCACAAGCGCTGACCTGGTGATCGTGCCCGCCTTGGCGGCGGACCGCAGCGGGAACCGGCTGGGCCGGGGTGGCGGCAGCTACGACCGGGCCCTGGCCAGGGTCGGCCGCGGGATCCTGACCGTGGCCCTGCTCTATGACGGCGAGCTAACCGGCGAAGTGCCAGCCGGACCGCACGACCAGCCGGTACGAGCCGTCGCGCTGCCTGGCGATGGAATCACCAGGCTCGGTTAACCGTTGCTACCATTTAGCAGTTGACAGCGGCGAGTGCTAACGCCGCAGAGGGAGGAAAAGTGCCGACGTATCAGTACGCCTGCACCGATTGCGGAGACCGGTCCGAGGTCGTGCAGCGGTTCACTGACGATCCGCTGACGGTCTGCAGCGCCTGCAGTGGCAAGCTCCGCAAGATCTTCTCGCCGGTTGGCATTGTCTTTAAGGGATCGGGCTTTTACCGCACGGACAGCAGGAACGGCTCCAGCACCGCGGCCGCGGGCAAGGAATCGTCGTCCGCCGGCAAGGAATCGTCGTCCGCCGGCGCGAACGGCTCGTCTACGCCAGGTTCAGAGTCCAAGAACGGGTCGTCCAGCGACTCGGGCTCCAGCGGGTCGTCGAGTTCGTCCGGCGCCACTTTCGGCAGCGAAAAGAAGCCCTCGTCCGTAAGCAGCACCAGCTCGAGCTGACACGACTCGACGCCCTGGCCGATACCGAGTGGCGACGGCGGGCCTTGATGGGTCGACGCCGCGGCTGCCGCGGGCCGAATTTTGTGATCATCGTCCTGCGACCGCTCGCGCGGCGTGCGACGGTTCTGCCGGTCGCGCCATCGGCGCCGCGCAGCCGATAAATTGGCGGCGTGGACGAGCGTGCGGAGATCGGCGTCATTGGCGGATCCGGTTTCTACGAGTTCCTGGACTCAGCTGATGAGGTCACCGTCGAGACTCCGTTCGGCGCGCCTAGCGATCCCCTGGTCATCGGCTCGGTCGGCGGCAAGCGAGTCGCATTCCTACCTAGGCACGGGCGGGACCACAGATATCCGCCGCACAAGATCCCGTACCGCGCCAACCTGTGGGCGCTGCGCTCGGTTGGCGTCCGGCAGGTGCTCGCGCCGACTGCGGTCGGATCCCTGACCCCGTCCTACGGCCCCGGCACGCTGGTGATACCCGATCAGCTCGTGGACCGCACGACAGGCCGGGCGCAGACCTTCTACGACCAGGACGCCGCCGTCCATGTCCAGTTCGCCGACCCGTATTGCCCGGTCGGCCGGGCACGCGCGGTGAACGTGGCGCGCTCGGCCGGCTGGGTCCCCGCCGCGTCCGGCACGCTCGTGGTGATCGACGGGCCGCGGTTCTCCACCAGGGCGGAATCGCGCTGGTACGCGGCGCAGGGATGGACGCTGATCGGGATGACAGGCCATCCCGAGGCCGTGCTCGCACGCGAGCTGGCGCTTTGTTATACGTCGATCGCGCTGGTTACCGACACCGATGCCGGCGTCGAGGAGGGCGACGGTGTCACCGCTGCAGAGGTGTTCCGGGTTTTCGGGGCGAACGTGGCGCGGCTGCGAGACCTGATCGTGAAGATCATTGAGGAGCTGCCGGACGGGCGAACCTGCGCCTGCCCGAACGCGCTCGACGGGCTCGAGCTGCCGATCGAGCTGCCCTAGACGCCGATCGAGCTGCCCTGGACGCCGATCGAGGTGCCCTGGACGCCGATCGAGCTGCCGTGGACGCGGCCTGCCGACATACTGAAGGCTCCGGTGGCGCAAACAGGGATCTCGGGCGCCAAACTGCTGAAACGGCCAGTACGTCGCTAATCCCGAGCCGTATGCCTGCTGGCAAGGCCGACGAGGTTCCCCCCGCTGTCGGTTACGAACGCCATCCATTCGTCCCAGCCAAGTTCGCCGTGGCCGTCGGTGTCGGTGAATATCTGGTGCGGGTCGGTGTCGATCGTGTCTCCTGCCGCCGGAGCCGCCCGGCCGTTGCCCCGGACGTCGTCCAGTCGGCCTTAGTCCAGGTCGCCGTGCTCGATCCGGGCCAGCCGTCGCTCGCGAACGAGTTGGTCGAACTCGTGCTCCACCCGGACGCTGCCGGTCGCCATCGCGGCGAAGACGCCGGTGACGTCCCTCATGCTGACGACGCCGAGCAGCTTGCCGGCTTCCACGACTGGCAGGTGCCGGATCCAGCGCGACGCCATCTCCCGGGCCGCGTCCTGCAGCGGCATGTCCGGCGGCACGGTGAAGACCTCGGTGGTCATCGCGTCATCCACCGTGGTCTTGTCCGGATCGGCGCCCAGGGCGACCGCACGGAGCAGGTCGCGTTCGGTGATGATCCCAGTCAGCTGGCCGTCGTCGGTGATCACGAGCGACCCCGTTTGCTGGCGCCACATCCGCTCGGCGGCCGACCGGATGCTGTCTTGCGGTGACTCAGTGACTGCCGCCTGAGTCATCACGTCTCTTACCTGCACCGCGCTGCTCCCGTCCGGGCCGTTCCGCTTGGACCTACCATACGGTCAGGGCTGCGGCGGCCGTTGGCGTGCATACGTCACGCGCGGTTGACGCGGTGGATACCGGTCGAATGCCGGGGCGGTGAGCGGCTGCGTTACCGGCTAGGCTTAGTCCGGCCTTCGGCCGTGCGCGCTGGTCCGCACGCCGGGCTGGTCCGGCCCCGATAGCTCAGGCGGATAGAGCGACTGCCTCCTAAGCAGTAGGCCGCAGGTTCGAGTCCTGCTCGGGGCGCCAGGTGGGCACGTAGAGAGCATTTCTCGCCATTCAGTTCACGGCTTTGTAAACTGCCTGCGAGCAATCGCTCGTTACGGACGAATCATATTGCCTGAACTTTGCTTACTGTTCGAACAGCCGACAGATGAGAGCCAAACTGAGAGCCAAAGTACCCGCGCTGCCTGAACGCCGGCCCCTTCGAACTCGCCGGCATAGCGCCAGGGCGGGACAGAGCAGAAGCAGGCCCGCCCGCGCACCAAGCACCCAACAAGCAGCCAGCCACGATCACCAGCGGCCAGCAATTCGCCACTCGCGAAGGCAAGCGGACCGCGGGCCTCGGCACCGTCAGCCAGGTACTGGACTAACAACCGCTGGTCCGGCCGAGCGGCCGGAC
>JBKQTJ010000295.1:0-33563 GCA_052143255.1 Streptosporangiaceae bacterium
TCGAGGCGTTGGCTGCAGCGTTCGTCGCCGCGTTGACGTCGGTCCAGCCCCGCGCTCTTGGTGATGCCATCTGGATGGTCGCCCGGGCAGAGAACGAGCAGGCTCTCTTGGTGTTCCAGGACGAGGAAGCGGCCGACGAGGAGGCGCGGTCTAGGGGAGGAGTGGTGATCCCGCTGCCCGTGGCTAGGGACTACCGGCCAGGCCGCAAGCGGGCGAGAGGTGAGCGCCCGCCTGGGCAAGCATGAGCTGGCAGCCGTCATCACCAGTCAGCTCGCGATGGCCTCGGCCCCGCGGACGTCCTCGTTACCTCGTCCTGCTACTGCCGGTTGTCCTGCTATACCCCGCGTTAGCATGTAGACCAGCCGACAGCGAGGACTTTCATGGCTCGCGACGATGACCGGATTCAGCTTCCGCTGGTACTCGGGCCGGTCTCGAACGGGGAGTTCCTGCCAGCGCCTGCGAGACCTGGTGACGTTCAGCTGGCCCAGGCAGTACTGACGCGGGCTGCTGCGGCGGCTGACAGGCTCCGCATCGACCGTCGACGATTCCTGCAGACAACGGGCGGGATGGCTGCGCTTCTCGCCGCCGTCAACGTTGCCGGCTGCAGCGGGTCTGGCGGGCGGTTGGCCAGTCCGCGCCCGGGGGGCAGCTACAAGGTTCCTCCGCCGGAGGATCTGCATGCCTGCCGGCACGCGCTGAACAGCCGAGGCGAGTTCATCGTCGACGTCCATACCCATCACGTGATGCCGAGCCTGCCCTGGCGCAATATGGCACCGGACACGCTGCGGCTCGTGCTGGACATGCTCCCGCCCGACTGCACCGCGTCGAACCCGCTGACCTGCGTCGACCGCAGCGCCTATCTGCACGATGTCTTTCTGGCCAGCGACACGACCGTGGCTCTGCTGTCCGACCTGCCGAGCACTGGCGAGTCCAACGATCCGATCCCGTTTGCCGATGCCGAGGACACCCGGCAGCTCGTAGCAGGACTGACCAGCGGCGGGGCACAGCGCCTGCTGCTGCAGAACGTCCTTGCGCCGAACTTCGGCTCGCTGCAAGCCAGGCTCGATGAGATGACCCAGACTGTCGAGACGGGCCAGGTCGACACTTTCAAGGTCTATACGGCATGGGGGCCTGGCGGGCGCGGCTTCGACCTCGACGACCCAGCGATCGGGCTTCCCGTTGTCCAGCATGCGCACGACCTGGGAGTCAGGATCATGTGCGGACACAAGGGACTGCCGCTGCTCAACTTCGAGAGTACCTGGAACCAGCCGCGCGACATGGTCGCCGTCTCCCGCCAGTTCCCCGATATGCAGTTCGTCGTGTACCACTCTGGCTGGACGCCCAACCACGTGGAAGGCCCCTACAATCCAGCAGACCCGGTCGGCATCGATTCGCTGCTCAAGGCGCTCGACGACTATCAGGTGCCGCCGAACAGCAATGTCTGGGCAGACCTGGCGACCTCATGGCGCATCCTGCTCACTGACCCCACGCAGGCCGCGCACGCAGTGGGCAAGTTGCTCAAGCGACTCGGCACCCAGCGGGTGTTGTGGGGCACCGACAGCGTGTGGTACGGACCGCCGCAGACCCAGATCATGGCGTTTCGCGCGTTCGAGATCTCCGCCGAGTACCAGGACCGTTATCGCTACCCGGCGCTGACCGATGCCGTCAAGGCGAGAGTTCTCGGGCTGAACGCAGCGGAGTTGTTCGGCCTCGACCCGGCAGCGACCCGCTGCGCGCTTGCCACCGACATCCTCGAACGGAACCGTCCCGTCCAGCGGGAGATGGCAGCCGCCGGCGACTTGCCCGCGCCCTGGGTAGCTCGCGGTCCGGTCACTCGCGGCCAGGTCATGCGCTGGCTCGCGCATGAGCGGCGCCCCTGGATCCCCACGTAAGAGCCGCCGCGCAGAGCCGAACCCACCGGTAGCCTGCGGCTTCACCCAGGGGCCTTAAATGGCCGGGCTGCTTTCCTTGTCCCGAGCGATGGCCCCCATGAGGCGGCGGGCGTTGGCCGGGAAACGTAACAGGCAGATGGTTTCCTGCCACGAGGCGTAATCCTCCGCTGACGTCAGTACGACGTCTCCGCGCCTAGAGGTGATACGCACCGGCGGATGGTCGTCGTTGACCTGTTCGATAAGGGAAGACAGGCGCGCGGGCCTCGCTGGCAGTGATAGACATGCTTTTGCTCCGTCAGCGGCATTGCGGTGATGTGATCACCGGTCAACATCTGCCTTGCCCATCACGTTGCCGAGCGGGAAGGTGTCGGTTAGCCGAGCCAGGAGGGAGTCTCCGTAAAGGACCCGTCGGCCGGGCCGTCGCGGCTGACGATCTCGGCGCGGTCCGCCCTGGTGCGGAATGTGACGCAGGTCCGGTCCGACCTGAACAGGTCATAGGAGTACTCGAACGGCACGCCGGCAGCCGACGCTGACGTGCGGGTTATGGCCAGCAGGGGAGCTCCGACGCCGATTTCCAATAGAGCAGCCTCGTCAGCGGCCGCTTCCATAACTTCTAGGTGCTCGACTACCTCGACTGGTCGGATGCCGAACTCGTGCTCGATCACGTCGTAGATCGAGCCGCCGAGCGGCAACTCGAGCAATCCAGGGAAGCTGTCAGCCGGGAACCGCGCCCGCTCCAACGACAACGGCACTCCGTCGGCCAGCCTTATCCGGACTATCGTGATGACAAGGCTGCCTGGCGCGATTGCGAGGTTGTTGGCGGTCAGCTCGTCCGCTCCCGCCATCGTTGCGGACAGCACCTGCGTGCCGGCCAGGAAGCCCTGCCGGCGCAGGTATTCCGGCAAGCCCACGATGACCGAAAGGTCCCGGTCAACCTTGGCGTGCGCAACGAACGTGCCGCCGGACCGGCCCGGCACGCGCCGGATGACACCGCCCTGCGCAAGGACGGCGAGCACCTGGCGGAGGGTAGACCGGCTGACCGACAGCCGGAGTGCGAGTTCCCGCTCGGTTCCTAGCCGGTCGCCTGGCCGGAGCGTGCCAGCCGAGATCAGGTCGAGCAGCTGGCGCCGAGCTTCCTCGACGAGCCGCCTGTCCGGCCCGGCGGCCGACCGGTGCGCGGCACGGGCACCGGCAGGGCCGGCCAGCACCGGGTTGCCGCGTTCGGCATGAGCTTGAGTCACCCCATGGCCTCCAGCGACTCCGGGATCGTCTGGCCGCCATCTATCACCAGCGCCTGCCCGGTGATATAAGCAGCTTCATCGCTCGCCAGGAAGACAGCGGCATGGCCGATTTCCTCGACGCTGCCAAGCCGCCCGAGCGGGATGGAGGCTTCCATGGTGCGCAGGTATTCCGGACCGAGGTCGGCCAGGCCCTCAGTGATTATGTTGCCCGGCATGATCGCGTTGATCGTGATGCGGGCCTTGGCCAGCTCGAGAGCGGCCGAGCGGAGGAATCCGAGTTGCCCGGCCTTGCTGGCGCCGTAGTGTGACCAGCCGGTGAAACCGGTGATGGGACCAGTAATCGAGGACGTCACGATGACTCGGCCGTGGCCGGATTCCTGCAGCGGGGTCATGGCCGCCTGGACGGTGAAGACGGTTCCCTTAAGGTTGACTGCCAGTACCTCCTCGAACAGTTCCGGGGTCATCTCACGCAAAGACGCAGCCGGGAAGATGCCGGCGTTGCAGCAGAGCACGTCGAGGCCCCCGCTGAGCTCCACCGCGGTGGCGACGATCTCGGCACAGCTAGCGGGGTCGCTGACGTCGCCATGTATGTAGATCACTGAGCCGGCGGCGCCGGCGCCGATGTCACGTGCGGAAAGCTCGCCCGCGACCTTGTCCCGGCCGACGATTGCCACGCTTGCGCCGTTGGCCGCAAAGGCTGCCGCGATGCCCTTGCCGATTCCCCTCGTGCCACCCGTCACCAGGACCGACCGGCCGCGAAGCGAAGTGAACATCGGTTGACTCCTCCCTGTGTCGACTTAAGTTCGCCGGTTAGTTACCGGGACGAGTTAGGTATCGCTCGGCGAGCTCACACGCACCGGCGGTGAACTCCGCGCCGAGCTCGCGAGCGGCGTCGGCGAACTTGTGCGAGCCGACCCAGGCGACCAGCTGGAGCCGGCGCAGCAGAACAAAGGTGGGGATCTCCGCAGCGTCGGCTTCGGGAAGCGGGACCACCCGCCGGTATCCGCGCAGCCACGCGTCGACAAGCTCGGGCACCCGCGGGTCATGCTCGATGAAACTGAGCGACGCGCCGATATCGAACATGAACCAGCCGAAGCCGCAGTCGTCGAAGTCGATGACCTGGATATCGGGGCCGTGTACGAGCAGGTTGGCCAGCCGCATGTCGGCGTGAATGAGCCCGAACCGGTCAGGACCCGTGCCGAAACGCTGCAGCCTCCTCATCATCAAGTCGGCGGCGCGGCCCAGGACCGAGAGCTCCTCCCGGCCGACGCCGATGCCGTCCTGCCACTTCCCCCAGCGGCCCGTCGGACCGACGCAGCTGTCGAAGTCCCAGGAGAACCGCACGAATGAGGCCGGCTTGGCCCAGCTGCGCGCGTGTTTGTGCATCCGCGCGCAGATCTCGCCGAGCGTCTCGAACTGCATCGCCAGCTGACCGGACTCCGGCTCGGCGCCGGGCAGCAGCTCGAACAGCACCGTCTGACGGGTGAGGTTGCTCAGGCGGATGTCCACCACTTCGCGGCCGTCGGTGGCTTGGTACACCGCCGGGGTGCCGAGTCCTTCGTCCCTGCGCAGCGCTTGGAGCCACGCCAGCTCCGATGCTATGGCGCCCGGTTCGTGGTAGCCGGTGCGGTGTACTCGAAGCACCGCGATCCGGCCATCTTCGGGATCGTCCACTCGGTAGGTCGCGTTCTCCGACAGGCTGAGAAGCGACAAGGCAGCCTGCGGCGAGAAGCCAAAGGGCCGCAATGCCGCGCGTGCGAACGGGTCGTAGCCGCGCAGGATATCTTCGGGCGTCGGTGCGCTCGGCTGGGCCGGCACGGCCATCTGGTCCGGCGCGACCGGCTGGCCTGGCACGGCGGGCTGGGCTGGCACCGTCGGCTGAACTGGCACCGTAGGCTGCGCTGGCGCGGTCGGCTGGCTCTGCGGGTCGGCGTCGGTTGCCTGCGCCCGCCGGGCCGAGGTCACGACTCCCGCCCCTCGATACCAGCCAGCAGGGATTCAATCTCGTCCCTGGCCCGGCTGACGCCTGCGGTCGTGCCCGCGATGTAGATGCGACCTGATGCGCCGATCATCGTCACGTCGACGAGGGTGTTCTCCGGTTCCGCCTGCTCGGCACTGTTGGCTGCCACCGCGGCGAACAACGCCGGCGTCATCTCGCAGACGAGCAGCGATTGGCCGGGCAGGATCATCGATGCCTGCCGAGATCTATTGATTATGACCGCCTGCTGGTCGGTTACGTCTTCGATGACGTCGCTATACAGCAGCCGGGCGCGCATCTGGTCGGCGGCTGTCCAGCCCAGGCCGGCCAAGATGGCCGCGCCCGCCCGCCCGACAGCCTGCTCACTTGCAGCGTGGATCTCGAGAACGCCGAAGTGCCGCTCGACGAACAGGATGCCAGGCTCGACCTCGGGTTCTGCGCGCAACGCCAGGTCGGTGACCCGCTCGATCGCAAGGCCCGGCGCAACCTCCACGATCAGTGCGCTGTCTCCTTCGGCGGGCGGATAGCCGCGCGCCCTGGTGGGCGTGCCGAGGTAAGCGGCAAACTGGCGCTGCAGGCTGGCAATGGGCAGGTAGACCCGCAGCTCGATACGGGTGTTGGTGTCCACGGTGGTCACCGCGACGCCATGGACACCGCCAGCCTGGCCCGCGAAGCCGTCATTCGGATACCACGAAATGCTTGGAGAGCTCGCCGTGCGGGCGCGGGATCACATGCACCGACACTAGCTCGCCGACACTCGAGGCGGTCTCTGCACCCGCCTCCGTCGCCGCCTTCACCGCACCGACGTCGCCGTTGATAATGACCGCTACCAGTCCGTCGCCTACCTGCTGGCGGCCGACGATCACCACGTTGGCCGCCTTGACCATTGCGTCCGCAGCGGCCAGCGCCGCGACGTAACCCTTCGTCTCAATCATGCCGAGCGCGTTCTGTGCCATCTTGCTTTCCTCTCGGTGGATACTCGCGCGGTCGTTACTTCTCCGTGCCTGACTCAGGCTTCCGGGCTGGGCGCCGCGGGGCCCTAGCGGGCACCGGCTCATCAATCGAGCCGATTATCAGCGCGTCGATGGGCGGCCGGCCCGGCAGCCAGCCAGCCGCGACCGAGCCCTGGACGATAAGCACGCGCTCGCCTTGGCCACTGCCAAGGACGTCAAAGGCGACGAGGTGCTCGCCCGAGCCTGACACCTCAATTTCCAGAAACGCTCCGCTCGGCAGCCCGTCGATCCGCTTGGTCGACCAGACGTTCCCGACGACAACTGCTTGCAGCATCACCGCTCCCTTTCGATCGGGACGCCGAGGGCTAGCGCACGATCGCGCGCCAGCGGGGTCAGGACAGCGCGCCGCCCGAGCACGAGACGCTCACCTTGTTTCGCCGCCGCTTGCACGGCACGCTCGGTGACAGCGCCTGCCTCAATGCGGCACGTCGCCCGCCCGGCCCGGCTGGCGGCGGATTGAGGCTGGCCGCTGGGCGGTTCGCTTAGCGTGAATCGGAGGCGGCCGGCCATCAGATCGCGCCGCCGGGCCGGATTGTCGGCCAGCCGCAGCACGGTCAGCACGAACTCGCGCAGGTCCTCGTCGGTCTCCAGGCGCACGTGCCTGATCGACCCGGCCGGGTCGCCAGCTGCAGCTTCGCCGCGGCCGTTAACGGCGGCGCCGCTACGGCCGCCAACCGGCGCTTCGCCGCGGCCGCTAACGGCGCCGCCGCTACGGCCGCCAACCGATCGGCTACCGGCCGCAGGACGCGATGGTGAGGTATCCGACTTCCGCAGGGTGTCGGTCAGCGGCACACTCTGGTGAATGGTGCCGGCCGGGATCTCAGATGGCGGCGCACCAGGCAGTGTCAGCAGGCCATGCGCGGCTCCGTCGCCGAACGCCGGACCCAAGTCCGCCGGACGCTCGAGAGGCGTCCGGTCTAGATAGCCGGTGGCCAGCGCATCGCGCAGCACCTCGCGGATCAGCCCGCGCAGATCCGCCGCCCCGCGCGGCAGGCCAGCATCCCGATTTCCCGTCATGGCGCCGCGCCCATCAGGCTTGTCACGGCATCGGCTGCCTGCCGCACGTCCCCTTCGCGGCCGGACAGGTATACGCGGCCGGTCGCTCCGATCATCCGGTAGTCGACGATCTTGATGCGGGCAGCCTTTTCTGCCTCGTTGGCCGCGAGAATCGCGTACGAGGCGGGCTGCAGTTCGAACACGAACAGCGACTCGCCGGGCAGCGCCATCGAACCGAGCTTGTTCCTGTTCACCAGGAACGCATGTTGGGTGTCGATGCCCGTGATGATGCGTGAGGCGAGTACCTGAGGCTGCGTCGCCGAAGACGCGCTGACGCCGAGTGCGGCCAGCACCGCGCTTGCCGACGCCCGCACGGCGTCGGTGCTGCCATGGAGTTCCAGGTAACCGTACTGGCGCTCCACAACGAGAATGCCGGCCTGCACGTCAGCTTCCTTGACAGCGACATCGGTAAGCGGCTCGATGTCCAGCCCGGGAGCTATCTCGATAACCTGCGCAGCCACACCCGCCCGGGGGAGGCGCCCGCGTACCCAGGTGCCGAGGTAGCACATGGTCTGCGGCTGCAGCTGATCCAGGAAGATGAACGATCGAAGCTCGGCCATCGCTCAGGCCTTCATGAGCTGCTCGAGCTCTTCTATGATCAGGGCCCGCAACTGCTCCCGGACAGCCATGGCCACGCCGTTGTCGTCGCGGTCGCCGTCTAGCCCGGACGGTCCTTGCCTCGCCGGTAGAGGCCGGTGGCGAGGGCCGCTCGTGCCGGGCTGGTTAGATGCGCGCGGGTAGGCAGGCACTGCGCCGGCCGGTCGCTCCTCGACGCGGACCCCGGCGAAGTTGCCGAACGGCACGCTGGCATCGGCGTTATAGGCGACACGGGTCCAGTTGACCAGATGCCGCGGCTCAAGGTTCTCGCCCACCGAGCTGCGCCCCACGTATCCGGTGCCGAGTGTCATCGACGGCGCCAGGTTCGTGCTGAACCCCGAGCTGCCCAGGCTGTTGCCCGCGTTGACCGTCATCCGCAGCACAGGCACTCGCGCGGCGAAGCGCATGATCACGCCTTCGTCCCGGCTGTGAATGGCGGCCGAATGACCAGGACCGCCGAGCCGGACCACCGCGCGCGCTGCCTCGATCCCACGGTCGGCCGACTCTGCCCGCGCAACTGCCAGTACCGGGCACAGTTTCTCGTGGGCGAACGGCTCTTCGGTGACGACCATGTCGATCGGCGCCAGCAGCACGCGGGTGCGCGGGGGGACACGCACGCCTGCCCGGGTCGCGATCCAGGCCGCGTCCTTGCCGATTGCCTCGCCATTGATCCGGCCGTCCGGGAACAGGTAGGCGCGCAGCTGATCGCGCGCCGCGTCGTCGAGCAGCACTGCCTGGTGAGTCTTGAGCTCTCGCAGCAGCTTTGCCGCCACCGCCTCTTGTACGACGAGCACTGATTCATTGGTGCAGAGCACCGAGTTGTCGAAGGCCTTGCTCTCGGCAATCGCCCGGCCTGCGGCCTGCAGGTCAGCGGTGGCGTCGACCAGGACGGGCACGTTGCCCGGCCCGACTCCGAGCGCCGGGTTACCGGACCGGTGCGCCGCCCGGACCACGCCAGTTCCGCCAGTTGCCACGATCACATCGGTGACCGGGTCGGACATCAGCGCCTCAATGAGCGGCACCGTTGGCTCGTCGACCACCTGGATCGCTCCGGCCGGTGCACCAGCCTGCTCTGCCGTGGCCGCGAGCAGCCTGGCCGCATCGGCGCAGCACTCCTTCGCCATCGGATGCGGGCTCACCACGACCGCATTCCTGGTGAGCAGCGCGAGAATGACCTTGAAATAGACGCTGCTGATCGGGTTGGTAGACGGGGCGAGCGCCAGGATGACGCCCGCTGGCCGGGGCAGCGCCAGGATCTTTGCGGCTGCGTCGATCCGCGGGCTGACGAAATCCTCATCCCGGTAACGCTCCAGGATGCCTACCGAGCAAGCCTGGTTCTTGATTGTCTTGTGCTCGACGACCCCGAACCCGGTCTCCCTGACCGCCCACTCGGCGTACCGGCCAGCGTTCTCGTGGGCCGTGTGAGCCACCGCGTCCGCGATGCGCAGCACCGAGGCCCGGTCGTAGGTCGCGAACGCGCCGGCGGCCCAGTGCGCCAGCTGCAGCATCTGCCGCGCCTGGTAAATTGCCGCGGACAGAGGCCGGGATCCGGCCGAGGTTACCGGTACACGAGCCGGTGCCGGGACCCGGTCGGGCGTGCTGCCGCCGGATCGCGCAGGCTTACCGTTGCTGGCCGTCCGCTTGGCCGGCTCGGTCCGCGAGCTGCTGCTCATCCCCTGCTCCCGACCCGGCTTCTACCGATCTCGGCTGCCGCCCGCCCGATCCCGGCCTCAGTCCGCTCCAGCAGTTCCTCGCACAGTTCCGGGCTCATCAGCAGGCCGGGCTTGTACTGCAGCACCGATGGATCGAGCGTGGAGAAGATCGCCCAGACCCCGGCCCCGTAGAGCTGCCGCATCACGTATTTGGCTCCCTCTGGGTGCGCGAACTCCAGGCCCATGACCACGCCGTTCTGCCTGATGCCGACGAACCAGTCCGGGTAGGCAGCCTGGATCTTTCGCAGCCCTTGCCCGATCATGTCCGCGATGTAGTGGACCATCAGCCTGGTCTGCGGACGGCTGCAGATCTCCAGCGTCTTCAGGGCCGCAACGCAGCCGAGCTCGGCTCCGCCGAAGCTGGAGATGTGGGCGAACCCGTCTTCGGTGAGCCAGCCCGCGCACGGCTCGCTGACTAGCACGGCGGCAATCGGGTACATGCCGCCGGACAGCCCCTTGCCGGTGACCAGGATGTCCGGGGCGATGCCGTGCTTGGTGATCGCCCACATCTCGCCAGTCCGCATCAGCCCGGTCTGCACTTCGTCGGCGATGTACAGCGTGCCGTGCCGCTCGCACATCTCCTTGACCGCTTCGAGGTAGCCGGGATCGGGCAGCGGGAAGCCGTAAGTCGCCGGGATGGTCTCCATGATCACCGCGGCGGCGTCTCCCGGCTCGAGCGCCGCGGCCATGGCATCGGTGTCATTGAAGGGAACGTGTACGAACTCTTCCGGCCGGTCGGCAAGAAACAGCTTGGAGAACCTGTCATCGCCGGTTGCCACCGCCAGGCCGGTGTGGCCGTGATAGGCCTTGATGATCGACACGATCTTCCGGCGCTTCGTCGCGTGCCGTGCCGTCTTGATGGCGATGTCGATGGCCTCGCCGCCGCCGCTGCCGTACACGACCTTCGCGAGGCCCGGTGGCGCAGTGGCGATCAGGGCCTCGGCCAGGGCAGCCCGTGCGCTGGACGGGAAATGGTGATTGCCAATGTCGAACGATCGCATGCCCGTTGTAATGGCCTCGACCACCTCGGGATTGCGGTGCCCGAGGTTGTAGGTGCCGCCATTGAGATGGACATCGATCAGCCGGATGCCGGACATGTCCCAGATGAAATAGCTCTCCCGGCGATCAATGACAAGATCAACTCCTGTTTCGGCCCAGAAGTCAGTCTTGCCCGGATTCCAGAACTCTCGTGACTTGTCGAGGACCTCAGCCTTGGACTCGACGGTGAAGACGTCGTAGTCGTGCATGACCCCGCCTTAGTCGGCCTTAGCCGCCGCAGCTTGCCCTCATCGGCGCCTATCAGCAGCCCATACCAGACCAAATCATTTATCGGTCTGACCCATTAGTCAATACCGCCTGCCTGGAGATTCTGGCAAACCAAAACTCTTGTCGCGCTCAAATTCGGTATGTTACGGTCGGGTTCCGGCGGGCGGCACAGCACGTCTTTGGCGTCGCGAGCAGTTTCCGGCGCACGGGTCGGCGTGTCCCCGATGGCGCATGTCACTGCGATGGCATGCCAGGGAGGGGACGTGGCCGTCGTATCGGGTCTGGCCAGTGCTCGAGTCGGGCACGGACCGGCAGGCAAGGCGGACCTGACCAGCCGCGGATTTCTCGCCGCGAACTGTGAGCTACCCCGATCTGCCACAACGGCGTGGCTGACGCTCCCGCTTCTCGTGCACAGCCGCCTCAGCTACTGCACATCACGCCCGGACCAGCATCCGGCGAATCGTCGACCACAACACCCGGCACGCCCGCGTTCCCGCGCGAGGCGCGCGATCCGGCCCTAACAGGAGGCTGGCATGGCGGATACCCGTGAGCAAGCAGGAACCGGCGGCGGCGGCGTGGTGGGCGCCGGGCTGGCCGAGAGCATGGACGTCTCGGTACGCGCTGACGTACCCAAGCTGCGCAAGCATGCCGTTGGGCTGCTCGGCGTGCTGTTCCTTACCGTGACCGGCTCGGCACCGATCTCGGCCATGCTGTTCAACACGCCGATCATGGTGGGTTACGGCAACGGCGTGGGCGCGCCGGCGGCGTTCCTCTTTGCCGCCGTCGTGCTGGTCGTGTTCTCCATCGGCTACGTGGCCATGGCCAGAAAGAAGACGACGGCCGGCGGCTTCTACTCCTATATCAGTCACGGCCTGGGCCGAGAGATCGGCATCGGCACCGGGTACGGCGCAGTGCTTGCCTACTCGGTGTTCGAGGCTTCGTTGTGCGGTGGCTTCGCCTACTTCCTCAACCTGAAGCTGGCTGTGTACGGCATCAATATCGGCTGGCCTTGGCTGGCGCTGGCGATGGTCCTGATCATCTCGATCCTGGCCTACTTCGACGTCCGGCTGTCCAGCTATGTCCTCGGCATCGGCCTGATCAGCGAGATCATCGTGCTGCTCATCTTCGATGTCGCCATGTTCGCCCATGGCCACATCCCGTGGTCGGCCATCAACCCGGTCAATGCGTTCAAGGCGCTCCCGGCCTCGCCGGGCATAGTCGGCGGCGCGATCGGCGTCGGCCTGTTCTTCGCGTTCTGGTCCTGGGTCGGCTTCGAGATGGCACCGAACTATGGCGAAGAATCCCGGGATCCGAAGCGGAACGTGCCACGTGCGCTCTATATCTCGGTCATCGGGCTCGGCATCTTCTACATCCTGACGAGCTGGGCACCGTTTGCCGGGTACTCCAGCGTGGCCGCGGCAGCCAAGGTGGCAACGAAAAACCCCGCCCTGTACTACATCGGCCCCGCGAACGCGATCGCCGGCCACTGGGTGGGCTCGCTGCTGAGCTTCCTGATCATCACCGGATCGTTCGCGTGCGGGATGGCCTTCCACAACACCACGGCGCGGTATGCCTACTCACTTGGCCGCGAGGGCCTGCTGCCCAGGCAACTGGGCAAGACACACCGGCGGTGGCACAGCCCGCATATCGCGTCGATCACCCAGTCCGTCGTCGCAGCGCTGATCGTGATCGGGTTCGCGCTGTTCACCGGCTCGAACAATCCGGCCAGCCAGGCCTACCTGCAGCTGTACGGGCTGATGGCAGTCATGGGCGTCATCGTCATTCTGGCCGTCCAGGCGCTGGTCTCGATCAGCATCGTGCTCTATTTCCGCCGCCACCACGAGGACGAGGTGCACTGGTGGAAGACCATGATCGCTCCGGCGCTGGCGTTTATCTCCCAGGGCTTCGTGGTGTACTTGCTGTTCGACAACATCAGCTTCCTCGGTTCGGGCTATAGCTACGCGAAATGGCTAGGGCCGATCGACCTGCTTGTCGTGCTGGCCGGCATCGGCTTCGCGTTCTACCTCAAGAACCGCAACCGGGCCAAGTACGAGTCGGCCGGCCGGCTCATCAACGAAGGACTGTGACCACGCAGGAACTGCGATCTCCCGGCCGCCGCTGGCTCGCCTGGCTGGCGGCAGCCGGGAGGGCGGCCGCTCGCGGATTGCGGCTGGTCGGCAGCCAGTGCTGCGCTGGGCGAGCGGCTACGGCCTGGCAGCTGACCAGAGACCGGGACAGCGAGGACCGCCGGCCCGGCCCGGAGTGAGGAAAACCGTCGCATGGGCTACCTGATCGGTGCGGACATCGGGTCCCAGAGCGTGAAGGCCGTCCTGCTCGATCCCGACGGACGGACAGTCGCGACCGCAGGCCGTGCGCACGTCATGGCGCATCCGGCGGCCGGCTGGGCCGAGCAGGACCCGGCCAGCTGGCGGGCCGGCCTCACCTCCGCTGTGCGCGAGCTAACCACCAAGGCCGACGTGGCCGGCCCGCAGGTGTCCCACCTCGGCCTGGCTAGCCAGGTCGATGGCGTGGTGCCGGTGGACGACAGGCAGCAGCCGCTGCGCCCTGCGATCATCTGGCTGGACCGCCGGGCCGCCGCGCAGGCCGAGGTCCTGGCCGCGAAGCTCGGCAGCGAGCGCATCTTCGGCTGCACCGGACTCAACGCCGACTCCTCGCACATCGCGCCCAAGCTGATGTGGCTGCGTGAACACGAACCGGAGACCTTCGGCGCTGCCGCCTGCTTCCCGCCAGTCGGCGGCTACCTGCTCGGCTGGCTGACCGGGGTGCTGGCGCAAGACCACGCCAACGCATCTTCGACGCTTTTGTATGACGTGCGGGCCTCCGGGTGGGACGAGCAGATGCTGGCCGCCGCCGACATAGATCCGCGGCTGCTCGCCCCGATCCGCCCGTCCGCCGAGATCGCCGGGACGCTGACGGCGGAGGCGGCGGACGCGCTCGGCCTGGACCGGCACTGCTCGGTCGTGGTCGGCACCGGCGACGAGCACGCTGCCTGCGTCGGAGCCGGCGTGATCGGGCCTGGACTGGTCGCCGACGTCACGGGCACGGCCGAGCCGGTGGCCGCGACCGCGCTCACGCCCGTGTTCGATCCCGAGCACGTGGTGGAGACGCACGCTCATGCCATCACCGGGCTACTCCTGGTGGAGAACCCCGGGTTCGTCTCCGGCGGCTGCACCCTCTGGTGCGCGCAGGCGGTGCTGGGCACCGACCAGGCCGGGCTGTTCGCGCGCGCTGCGCAGGCCCCAGCCGGCGCGGACGGAGTGCTATTCGTTCCTGCCCTGTCGGGCGCGACCGTGCCGAGATGGAACGACCGGATGCGAGGAGTGTTCGCCGGGCTGGCTATGAACCACGACGGGCGGCATCTCGCCCGTGCTGTGGTCGAAGGCTGCGCGTTCGCCCTGCTGGATGTGCTCGGGCGGCTGGATGCCCTCGGGCTGGCGGGCCAGGAGATCCGCGTCGTCGGCGGCGGCGCCCGCAGCGAGTTGTGGCTGCAGATCAAGGCTGACGTCACTGGCAGGCTGGTGCGACCAGTACGTGCCGCCGAGCCGACCGCGCTAGGTGCGGCGGTTCTTGCCGGACTGGCGGCAGGCACGTTCAGCGATGCCGGTGATGCAGTGGCGCGAACCGTCGTCCCCTCGGAGCGCCCCTACCTGCCAAGCGGTTCAACGCGGGAGGTGTACGCAGAGCGGTATGCGCAGTACCGCGCGCTGTACGACGGCACCGAGGGAGCGCTGGCGTGACAGTCGGTGAGCAGACCGATCCTGGTGAGCTCGACCTGGCCGCGCTTAAGCGCGCGTTGGCCGACGCTGACGGTCTGCAGCCGATCGGTCTCGGCCAGTTCATTGAGGGGAACGGGGTCCTGCATCAGCTCCCGGAAGTCGTCGGGCGTCACCAGCGGGGGGCGCAGATCGCAGTTCTCGCCGCAGCGACGCCAATCCTCGCGGCCGGACAGGATTTGCGGCATACGATCGAGACCGCCTTGAGCGAACGCCATAATGTCCAATGGTGCGTCATCGGTTCCGGCCCGGATGTGCATGCCGACGAGGAAACCGTCAGCACCGCCGCTGCTGCAGTCTCGCGCGCGGGCTGCGTCATCACGGTCGGCTCCGGCACCGTCACCGACATCGGCAAGGCGGCCGCGCACGCCGCGGCGGGCGCTACCGGCGCCATACCGCTGGTCTGCGTGCAGACGGCCACCAGCGTCAACGGCTTTGCAGACCCGTTCTCCGTGCTGCTGCGCGATGGCGTGAAGCGGACCACACCGTCGCGCTGGCCGGACGTGCTCATTGCCGACACCGACGTGCTGGCATCCGCGCCGCCGGATCTCAACCGGGCCGGTGTCGGCGACATGATGGCCATGTTCACTGCTAGCGCTGACTGGTACTTAGCCTCCTTCCTCGGCCACGCGGCAGAAGTGCCTGGCAGCGACCCCGGCTGGAATCCAGCCGTGGCGAACCTCACCAGGTCCCGAGCCGCCGAGCTGATGACGGTTGCGTCGCGATTCGGCACCCTGGCCAGCCTCGCGGCGCTGGCCAGGATTCTCACGATCAGCGGCATGGCGATGGGCGTGGCCGGCTCGACGGCCCCGGCCTCCGGCATGGAACACGCCATCAGCCACCTGCTGGAAATGGCAGCCACGGCCCGCGGCGACCACGGCGCATTCCACGGCACCCAGGTCGGGGTCGCGAGCGTGGTCGCGGCTCAGACCTGGTCGCACGTCCGGCGGCGCATCGCTGGCGGCGCCCTGCGCCGGCCTGCCCGCCTGCCCGACCCGGACCGGGCTCGCCACCAGATTGAGGACGCCTTCGCCCGGCTTGACCCGACCGGAGCGATGGCCGCCGAGTGCTTCGCCGACTACGGGCGCAAGCTCCGCCGGCTCGTCGCGGGCGGCGACCCACTGGCGCAGCTTCGAGCGGCCTGGCCGCAATTCGAAGACAAGCTGGACGCTCTGCTGGTCGATGCCGCAGACATCGCGGCCGCGCTGCGATCGGCCGGGCTGCCGCTTAGTTTCGGTCAGTTGGCCGGAGGCGTCAACGAGGCTACGGCGCGGTGGGCCGTGGCTTCGGCCGCACTTCAGCGTCAGCGCGTGAGCGTGGCTGATCTGGCCATGCTGCTGGGTGCCTGGCAGGACGACGATATCGACGACGTGCTGGCCGGCTCGGCGAACCTGGCTGGGCTGCCGTGACCGGCCCGATGGCAATGACCGCCCCCGACCGGGTGTTCGCCGGCTATGCAATGGACCTGGACGGAACCGTTTACCTTGGTGACGAGCTGCTGCCGCAGGCAGCCGAGACCATCGAGCGGATCCGCCTGGCCGGATCGCGAGTGGTGTTCCTGACCAATAACCCGCTGCACAGCCCGGCCGCATATGGCCGGCGACTGACCGATCTGGGCATCCCGGCGGCCGAGACCGACGTCATCACTCCGCTTGCCGTACTAACAAGCTACCTGACCCGGCAGCATCCCGACGCAACCGTCCTGACGGTGGCCGAGCCGCTCGTGGGCACCACGCTGACCGCGGCCGGGATCCGGGTGACCACTGACCCGGCCGAAGCGGGCGTGGTGGTCGTCTCGTTCGACCGCACGTTCAGCTACGCCAAGCTGCTGCGTGCCTACCGCGCCGTTCGTCACTACGGCGCGGTGATCGTCGCGACCAATCCCGATCCCTTCTGCCCGACGCCAGACGGTGGCCTGCCGGACTGCGCTGCCATGCTCGCCGCCGTGGAGGCCTGCACCGGAGCGCGCGCCGAGGCAGTCATGGGCAAGCCGACCCGGCACATGGCCGACGAGCTGCTGCGGCGGCTCGCCGTCTCGCCGTCCGAGGCGGCGATCGTCGGCGACCGGATCTCGACCGACGTGGCGATGAGCCGACCGGCCGGCATGGCTAGCGTCCTGGTGATGTCGGGAGCCACCACCCCTGCCGAGCTGACGGCTTCGCCGGAGCAACCGGACTTTGTCATCAGCGGTCTCGGATATCTGCTGCCCGACGGCGCCCGGCCCACAATGAGCGCAAGGAGCTACCCGTGATCGAGTTTGTCTTCATGCTGACCCACCACGACCGGACCGTGCCGGATCCACTTGAGGTGCTGGATCTGGTCAGCCGCTCCGGGCTCCGGTACGTGGGATTCAAGGACGTGGGTGCCGACGTCGCGGTGCTGCGCGAAGTCACCGACCGCGCGCACGGGGCGGGCATGGAAGTCATGCTCGAGGTCGTCTCTACCAGCCGGGAGGACGAGCTTCGGTCGGTTGCCGCCGCCACCGCGATCGGCGTGGACTGGCTCCTTGGCGGTACGCATCCAGAAGACGGAGTAGATGTGCTTGGCTCTGTCGGGGCGGAGCGTCGACCTCGCTACTGCCCATTCCCCGGCACGGTGATCGGTCATCCGAGCGTGCTGCACGGCACGATCGAGGAGATCGCGCAGAGCGCGCGCCAGATCACCTCGATGGACGGCGTGTTCGGCTTGGACTTGCTGGCATACCGGCACCCGTCGGCGGACGCCGCGGAGCTCACCAGAGCGGTCGTGCAGGCGGCAAGTGGTCCGGTGATTGCCGCCGGGTCGGTGGCCAGCATCGCCCAGATCCGGGCGCTCGATGATGCGGGCGCGTGGGGATTCACGATCGGCGGAGCGATCTTCGAGGGCAAGCTGCCCGGTGGTCCGTCGATCGACGGCCAGGTTCGGGATGTGCTGGCGGCCGCGGCCGGCCGCGAGTCCTCGCAGGCATAGGCGTGGCCGCGGTCACCCTGGCGGTCGACCAGGGCAGTTCCTCCAGCCGGTCCATGATTCTGCGCTGGGGGCGTGATAGTTCCGGCGGCCTGGCCACTCCCTCCGAGCCCAGGCTGGCAACGCTGGCGGCTGGCAGTACCCCGGTCGCGACCTCGTTCCCGCATCCGGGATGGGTCGAGCATGACGCCGACGAGATCGTGGCCAGCGTACTGAGCGCGGTCGCGGACGCGATGGCGCGGGCAGACGCGTCCTGGGGCGAGCTGGGTCGCATCGGACTGGCCGCGCAGACCGAGACGTTCGTGGTGTGGGAGCGAACGACCGGCCGGCCGGTATATCCGGCGATCAGCTGGCGCGACACCAGGGCAGATGCGCTCTGCCAGCAGCTGCGCACGGCGGGGTACTCCGGCGAGGTGCGCCTTCGTACCGGCCTGCCGCTGGAGCCGACCTTCAGTGCGCCCAAGCTGCGCTGGCTGCTCGATCATCTCGACCGCGGGCAGCAGCGGGCCGAGGCCGGTGAGCTGCTGTTCGGCGACGTGAACTGCTGGCTGGTGTGGACGCTCAGCGGCGGAAGCAGGCACGTCACAGAGCCTTCGATGGCCGCCAGGACGATGCTGTTCAACCTCGCCGAGCTGACCTGGGACGCCGAGATGCTGGCCTTGTTCGGCATACCCGAGCAGCTGCTGCCGGAGGTCGGGCCGACCAGCGGCGAACTGGCGGTAACTGACGCGGCCATCTGTGGCGGCAAGGCGACAATCGGCGCCACGATCGGTGACCAGCAGGCTGCCCTGTTCGGCCAGCGTTGCTGGGACGCTGGCATGGCAAAGCTGACGCTCGGAACTGGCGCCTTCCTGTGGTGCCAGGCCGGTCCGATGCCGCCGGCGGTGCCGCCGGAAGGTGTCGTATCGAGCTGCGCGTGGCAGCTCGCTGGTACGGCTAGTTACGCGCTCGAGGGTTTCGTGCCGAACGCCGGCGCGACCACGACGTGGCTGCGCGCGCTCGGCGTGCTGGAGACCGCTGCCTGGCCTGTCATCCGCGACGGAGCTCTGGAGCGGCAGGCTGACACCGGGCGGGCCGGACTATGGTGCGTGCCCGCACTATTCGGACTCGGCACCCCGCACTGGTCGGCGATCCCTCGCGCGGACATCATCGGGCTCACGGCCGAGTGCGATGCGGCCGATGTCGCCGAGGCCACGCTGCTGGGCGTGGCGCACCAGATCGCCGACGCAGTCGAGACCGTCGGGAACGGCATGCCCGGCCAGTTCGCCGTGGTACGCGTCGATGGCGGCATGAGCCAGAACCGGTCACTGCTGCAAGCCATCGCCGACTTGTGCGCAATCGGGCTGGAGCAGACACCTGCTGCTGAGCTGACAATGCTGGGCGCAGGCGCGCTTGCCTGGCTGGGTAATACCGGTGAGGAACTTCCGTACCTGCACCGGTTGCTGTCGGACGCTGCCGGGAAGGTCCGGCGGATAGAGCCACGGCTCGACACCGACTGCAGGAAGTCGGTCCGGCAGGCGTGGCGCTGGGTCCTGGAACAGTCACTGACCCAGTGGCGCACAGCCAGTCAGCAGGCCGGGGACGACGCACGCCAGCCGGAGGTCAGCCCATGAGTGCGACGACTGCGCTGAGCCCAGCACACCGCCGTTGGTCGTGCCAGCAGCTGACCAGCCACGAGCTTGACATAGTGGTCGTCGGGGGCGGCGTTACCGGCACCGGCGCAGCCCTCGACGCTGCAAGCCGTGGCCTGACGGTTGGCTTGATCGAGGCCCGTGACTACGCGGCAGGCGCTTCCAGCAAATCGAGCAAGCTCATCCATGGCGGACTGCGTTACCTTGAAATGCTCGACTTCGCATTGGTACGCGAGGCGCTCCGCGAGCGGCAGCTGCTGCTGACCAAGCTCGCCCCGCACCTGGTGAAACCTGTCGCGTTCGTCTGGCCGCTCACCCACAGGTTCTGGGAGCGCCCGTACCTGGCGGCTGGGCTGCTGCTCTACGACACGATGGCCGGCCCTCGGGCAGTGCCGCGCGCCCGGCAGCTGACCAGGACGCAGGTGCTCCGGATGGCCCCCGGCCTGCGCCAAGATGCGTTTGTCGGTGCGGTGCAGTTCTACGACGCGCAGGAAGATGACGCGCGGATGGTAGCCTGCCTGGCCAGAACCGCGGCCGGACTCGGCGCCGCGCTCGCGACCAATATGCCGATGACGAGCCTGCTGCGCGAGAACGGGCGAGTCTATGGTGTCGCCGCGCGCGACCTGCTCGCGGGCGAAGATCTCACCATCAGGGCGCGGCACGTCGTGCTGGCGACCGGAGCCTGGACGGGCGGCGAGCAGCTGACGGTGCGACCGTCCAAGGGCGTGCACATCACCGTGCCACGGGCCCGGATCCCGATGAGGTCCGGCCTGCTGATGCGGACCGAGAAAAGCGTGCTGTTCGTCATCCCGTGGGGCCAGCACTGGCTGATCGGCGACACCGACACCGAATGGCCCTACGATCCGGCCCGGCCCGCGGCCAGCCGGGCGGACATCGAGTATTTGCTGTCGAAGGTCAACAGCATGCTCGTCGACCCGCTGACCGAAGCGGACATCGAGGGGGTGTTCGCCGGGCTGCGGCCGCTGGTGGCAGCCAGCCCGACCGCGGACACTACCAAGCTGAGCCGCGAGCACACCGTGCGCTCGCCCGCGCCTGGGCTGTCGGTAATCGGCGGCGGAAAGTACACGACGTACCGGGTGATGGCCCGTGATCTCATCGACATCGCCGCCATGGACCTGGCCGACAGGGGAGCGCCGGTACCGCCGTCCCGGACAACCGAGATACCGCTGACCGGTGCTGACGGGTGGGCTGAGCGCTGGGCTGGCCGGGCTCAGCTCGCCACCGACTCCGGTCTGCCAGCCGATCAGGTCGAGCGCTTGCTGAACCGGTACGGTTCCTGCTTCAACGACCTGATCACGCTCATCCGGGCCCGCCCCAGCCTGGCCGAGCCGGTGCCCGGGTCGGGTGGTTACCTGGCCGCGGAGATCGTCTACGCCTGCACCCACGAGGGCGCCACGCGGCTGGATGACGTGCTCGCCCGGCGGACGAGGACCGCCATCGAAACGCGCGATCGCGGGCTTGCCGCCGCGCCGCAAGTCGCCGGGCTGATGGCCGCCGAACTCGGCTGGGGCGAGGACCGGACCGAACGTGAGCTGTCGGGTTACCGCGAAGCAGTGTGCGCGCAACTGGCCGCCGAGCGGGAGGTTGACGACGCTGGCGCCTACGAGGCGGTGAGCAGGTGGCGGAGCCGGCAAACTGGTACGGCCTAGGGGGCCGGGCCCGCCCCTAGCCAGGTGACAACGCAGCCTGCTAACTAAGCCACCTCGGGATCGTGTGACCTGGTTGCAGGCCGCCCGGTGGAGCTGGCCTGCGCGCGGTCGGCCAGCCAGGCGCGACACTGCACGACGAAGCCGGGAAGGTGCTCGGCGGCGAACAGAGCAGCCGACCAGTCCGACGGCAGCACGATGCTTGCCTCGGTCCAGACATAAGCCCACGCCGCCCGCCCGTCTGCCAGCGTGAGCTTGCGCAGGTCATACGGCCCCGACTCGTACTCGTCGAGGAGTTCCACCTCGTCTGCCGTAAGTCCGCTCACGAGCATGCCGTGCGCAGCCCCGGCGGCGGGCACCAGGCCGGGATACGGGCGCCGGGCAAGCGCGGCCGCGCGCCAGCCGGCCAGCGCTGCAGCACTGCTGTCCGGGATCCGGCCGAGCAGGACGCGCATTACGTCGGAGAACTGCAGGGTTCCATAGACGAACAAGTCGCCGCCTTCGGCGATCAGGCTTGCGGCCCGGCCACCAGTAGCCGAGCTAGAGTCATCCGCCACGCATTGCTCCCGTCTTGACGTGCCATCTCCCCGTCTCCGTGAGTATCGCGCCGGACAGCGATGACGTCCTCGCGCCATCGTGCCTTAACGCGTATTCGGGAACAGACAGGCTCGCATCCCGGCATCTCTTGTTCTTAGCCAGGCTAATCATTATAGTTCGTGCGTTACCTGGAAATTTTTGACCTCGAAGAAATCTTGCTGGGAGTCTGCCTGGTACGGGAGGTTCGGATGTCCGCGAAGCTGCGCACTGCCGGAATCGTGCTCGCGCTGGCGGGCCTCGCCTGCCTTGCTGTCCCCGGCAGCGCTGCTGCCTCAACATCCGGCACGGCGGCGCCTGGGCATCCGGCTGCCGTCGCCGTTCACGCGCGCACATCGACGGCCAGGGCCGCGCAGACGCCGGCCGCCGACCAACGCGGTTCAGCCGGTACCAGCACGCTCGGACAGCATGGCTGGCAGGTACAAAGCAGCGCCCCGACTACATCCTGGACCACGGGCGAAGGAGCGGTCCTGGGCGGCGCGGAGATCTCCTCACCGGGTTATGACACCACCGGATGGCTGCCAGTACGGCCCGATGATGCGGGCGCGGTCGGTACCGAGGTCGAGGCCCTGCTGCAGAACGGCATCTGCCCGGATGACACCGGCCTTCAGCCGGTGAACCAGACCACCAACAGCCAGCAGAGCATCTTCTATTCCGACAACCTGCAGAGCTGCTTCGGCGCGCCGATGACCAACCCGGCCGCAGATACCAATCCGCTGTTTGACATGCCGTGGTGGTTCCGGACCGACTTCTCCCCGCAGTCGCGGGATGGCCAGGATTTCAAGCTAGTGATCAACGGCGTCATGGGCCAAGCCGACGTCTGGGTCAACGGCACCGAGGTGGCCACCGAGGCAACGGTCGAGGGTGACTACACCAGCTACACCTTTGACATCACCAACCTGATCCGGCCAGGCGTGAACTCGCTGGCGCTTGAGCTGTTCCCGAACAACCCGAGCACGATGTTCACGCTGGACGACGTGGACTGGAACCAGATCCCGCCGGACAACAACACTGGCATCCAGTTCCCCGTGCAGCTGCACGCCTCCGCCGCGCTCGGAATCTCTAACACCTACGTGACACAGAACGATGCGACCGACATGAGCAGCGCGGCACTCACCGTGCACGCCGACGTCACCAACAACACTGACAGCCAGCAGTCGGGCACGGTGTTCGCTGCGATCAGCCCACCGGGCCACGGACCTGAGGTCCGAGCGGCGCAGGCCGTAACCGTCCCGGCCGGAGCGAGCCAGACCGTAACCTTCAGTCCGGCCGAGTATGACCAGCTCGTGATCCATCACCCGCAGCTGTGGTGGCCGTATCAGCTGGGCGGCCAGCCGTTGTACCGCCTGCAAGCTGCGGTGAGCGATACCGGGAGTATCTCTGACTGGGCACATCCGGTCGACTTCGGGATCCGCTCCGTCAGCACCTACCTGACCGCGCCCTCGGTGCTGGCGCCTGAGGGCGTCCGGGTCTTCGAGGTCAACGGCGTGCCGTTCGATTTCCGCGCCGGGGGCTGGTCGGAGAACCTGTTCCTGCACTACTCGGCGTCAGACCTGGCCAACCAGATCTTGCTGATCAAGAGCATGGGCATCAACGGCATAAGGACCGAGGGGAAGGAGATGCCGCAGGACTTCTACGAGCAGATGGACCGGGCCGGCATCCTGATCGACGCGGGCTTCCAGTGCTGCGACAAATGGGCGCCGTCGTCAAGCGGGCGAGGCGTCACGTCACAGGACTATCACGTGATGTATGAGTCCTCGCTGACCATCGGGCAGCAGTTGCGCGACCACCCGAGCGTGCTGAACTTCAGCTGGAGCGACAACCAGCCCATCAACGAGCAGGAAGTCGCCTCGCTGGCGGGCTTCAGCCAGTCGGGTTTCCAGGACCCGATCATCTCCTCGGCCGAGTACAACTCCAGCGGCATCCTCGGGCCGTCCGGTGAGAAGGAAGGTCCCTACGACTGGGTGCCGCCCAGCTACTGGTACGACACGACGCATTCAAGCAACAACGGCAATGACAACGACTCCACGCTGACGAACGTCGGCGGCTCCTGGGGATTCGACAGCGAGCAAGGCTCCGGAGACACGGTTCCCACCATGGACTCGATCCAGCGGTTCCTGTCCCCGGCCGACCAGGCGGCGCTATGGCAGCAGCCGGACGCGCACCAGTTCCACACCAACTATGAGTCGACCAACGGCTCGCACTCCGGCTACTCCTTCGGCACCCTGGACAACCTCGACACCGCTATCCAGAGCCGCTATGGCAGTCCAGCCAGCCTGGCGCAGTACGTGCAGGAGGCGCAGGTCCAGAACTACGAGGACGTGCGCGCCCAGTTCGAGGCCTACATCGACCACTGGAACAACCCGACGCCGTCTACCGGCACTGACTACTGGCAGCTGAACAAGGGCTGGCCAACGCTGCTCTGGGATCTGTACAACTACGACTATGACCAGGCCGGGGCCTATTTCGGCGCTAAGAAAGCCAACGAGGACCTGCACGTCCTGTACGCCTACGACACCGGCCAGGTCACGATCGACAATCTCACCGGAGCCAGCCAGTCAGGGCTGTCGGTTGAGTCGAGGGTCTACAGCCTGAGCGGCAGTGTGCTCGACCAGCAGACAACGCATGGCTCGGTCACGCTTGCCTCGCAGCAGGTAAGTAACGGACTCCTCACCCCGAAGGTGCCGGCCACGACGACTCCGCCGACACCCGCGCAGACCTTCTTCGTGGAGCTGATCCTTCGCCAGCACGGCATGGTGGTAGACCGCAACGTCTACTGGCTGTCCACCCAGCAGGACGTCATCGACTGGAACTCCACCGAGGGCAACCCGCAGGCCGACAACGGCTCCCCGCTTAGCCAGTACGCCGACATGACCGCGCTGCAGACGCTGCCGTCCGAGCCGGTACAGGTAATCGCCGACACTGTGCCGCAGGCAGGTTCCAGCGGCGACGACGTGGTGACCAACGTCACGATCACGAACCCGTCGTCCAACTCCTCGGTCGCCTTTTTCCTGCGGGCCGACGTCAGGCGCGGCAACGCCGACGGCACGGCCCTGTCTGGCGACAATCAGGTACTGCCGATCACCTGGAGCGACAACGACATCACGTTGTGGCCCGGCGAGTCGGAGACGCTGACGGCGACCTACCGGTCCTCGATGCTGCAGGGCGCGCTGCCGGTGGTCAGCGTGTACGGCTGGAACGTGCCGAACAGCGTGTTCGCCGCGCCGCAGAGTGCCGCAGCCATAGCAGCTGTGCGCGCCGCGCAGGCCGCGCCGCGCGGCCAGCACTTCGGCCCGGCGGACGGGACTCCGTTGCTGCTTGGCCATGCCCGGCCCGGGATCGGTGCGCGCCCGGGGACCGGCGCGCGCCTGCGGACCGGTGCTGGCGCCGCCACTTCGCGCGTCACGACTACGGCTGCCAATCGGGCCGGGAGCGCGGATCCTCGCGCGCCGGCCTGGACCATCACCTCGGTGGCGAACTCGCCGGACACGACGCCGTCCACCAGCTTCACCCAGGGCGACTCGGCGGACACCTACACCCTGACGGTGACGAACACGGGCAACGCTGCGACCGATGGAACCACTCCAGTCACCCTGACCGATATCGTCGATCCGAACATCAGCATGACCTCGATCAGCGGCTCCGGCTGGACCTGCGATACCTCCAATGACCCGACCGAGGTATGCACGCAGACGGGCGGCTCAGGCGGTGGCCCGGCCGTGCTGCAGCCCGGGCAGTCCTATCCGCCGATCACGCTGACCGTCAATGTGCCACTGGGCACCGGCTTCGGCAACCAGGACTCCACCGACGGGCTGCACGTCACAAATGGCGCTGTCGTCACCGGCGGTTCGTCCGCCGAGCCGACTGCGTCCCTCGCCAGCCCGACGCCGATCGCCGGCGTGCCCGACCTGACTGCCGACGACGCGATAGATGGCAGTTTCCGGCAAGGCGGCACGGGTCGGTACGAGATCACCGTGATAAACGTCGGCGGCGCGCCGACCAGCGGCAGCACGGCCGACCCGATCATCGCGACAATCACCGGCCTGCCGACCGGTGTGTCCATCCAAGCGCTGTACGGCAGCGGCTGGACCTGCAACCTGGACGCGATCACCTCGCCCCAGGCCGAACCCGCCGACACCTGTTATCGCAGCGACGTGCTGGCCGGTGAGAACGGGGAGGAACCGCCGATCACGGTCGTAGCCGGCGTGGCTAACAATGCGCCCGCGACCGGCACGCAGACGGTCACCATTAACGGTGGCGGCGACGTAGGCGGTCCGACATCGGCTACTGCCACGACTGCGATCCAGCAGGCTGCCGACCTCAACGCGGCGAGCTCGCATTCGGGCAACTACACCCAGGGCGATCAGTCCGACAGCTACACGCTGACGGTGTCCAACGTGGACGGTCCGAACTCGGCGGCGGGCGGCCCGTCGCTCGGGCTGGTTGAGCTGGCCGACAGCCTGCCCTTCGGGCTCACCGCCACCGGGATGTCTGGTGCCGGCTGGACCTGCCAGGTCGATGCGCTGACCTGCTATCGCAGCGATGCGCTGCCAGTCGGCTCGTCCTACCCGCCGGTCACGCTGACCGTCTCGGTTGCCGCTAACGCGCCCGCCTCGGTGACCAACTCAGTGACGGTATCCGGCGGCGGGATGACCTCCGGCGCTAACTCGTCTACCTCGGCTGGTGGCCAGACCGGCACCGATCCGACCACGATCACGCAGACCGGCCCGGCCGGCTCGCCACCGCCACCGCAGGCCGCGCCGCAGCTGACGGTCAGCAGCACGCACATCGGCGGCTTCGCCCAGGGCGATGTGTCCGACCCGTACACGCTGACGGTGTCTGACGCGGCGGACGCCGGGCCCACGTCCGGCATGGTTGTGGTCACAGACACCCTGCCGGCTGGCCTGACACCGGTCGAGATGTCCGGGCACGGTTGGACCTGCTCGCTGGCAGCGGCCACATTGCCGATGGCGTCAACCTCCCGACGTAACCCGGTACCGAACACCTATGAGCCGGAACCGACCTGCTACCGGTTCGACTCGCTGGCGCCCGGCAGCTCCTATCCGCCGATCATGTTGCAGGCAGCGGTCGCCGACAACACGCAGGCATCTGTCAGCAACGTGGTCACTGTGACGGGCGGGGGAGCGGAACCGGCCAGCGACGCGGATGCGACCTCGGTTGCCCAGCTGCCGCAGCTCGCCGTCAGCAGCTACGACTCGGCGGCCGGGGTGCCGTATGGGCCGTTCATTCGTGGCGGCGCGGGCAGCGGTAACGTCTACCACGTGACGGTGGCCAATGACGGCTACGCGGCCACGACCGGCGCTGTCACGTTCACCGCTGACCTGCCGGCGGGCCTGCGGGCGCTGTCGATGTCCGGCGCAGGCTGGTCCTGCAGCGTGGCGACCGTGACCTGCAGCACCAATGCCGGGGTGTCCCTGGCCGCCGGGCAGCAGGCCTCGATAACGCTCACGGTAAGGGTATCGGGCGACGCGCCACCCAGCTTGCAGACATTCATGCAGGCATCCGGCGGCGGCCAGGTTCCGCCGGCGGCGCTGGATGAGAACAACGACTACAGCACCGTCAGCAACGGCGGGATGTACGTCGACGCAACTTACGTCCTCCTGGGTAGCTAGGCTCCGGGTCCTGGCGGGACCTCGGGGTACTTCCGCAATTCCGTGGGAAGGTTTCCGCGTTTCCGAGAGGCTACGTACCGGACGCGTCGGAGACGGCAGTTACTCGGGCGATAGCACTGGCTTGCCTCGGCTCAGGCCCCGATGTCCTCCGGCAGTAGCCGGAACGCGTCGTGCGGGGTCAGCGGTCGGATCATGCGGAAGTGGCGGTAATCCAGTGTTGCGATGACGTCGGTGCGGAACTCGCGTGCCAGCACCACGTTCATCGCATCGGTAAGCCCGACGGCGGGGTAGTCGTCCAGCACGGCGTGCGCGGCGAGCAGCAGCGGACCGATCTGGGGAACCTCCCAGCGGTCGGCCGCGACGCGGCCGGCGATGTGGCCGAGGACGGAGTTGGCGGTCGGCGGGCCCTGCCGGGTGGCCAGAAGATAGCCGAGCTCGGTCAGCACGCACGGCGAGACGACCAGATGGCCGGTGAGCGCCATGGCGCTCCGGGTCGCCTCGTGGTGGTTGTCGGTTTTGTTGAAGAAGGCGATCAGGCTGGACGTGTCGGCGATCGCGACGGGAATGGAGTCAGCCATCCGAGCCGAATCCGGCCAGCAAGTCGTCGACGCGTTCGGCGAAATCGGATGGTCCCCGGAAAGTGGGCGAGGTGTCGTCTGGCCCCATCGGGTCGGTACGGAACGGGTACGCCGCGGGATCCTCCCGGCCGTAAGGACGCATCACTGCTACCCGCCGGCCGTGCTTGGTAACGATGACCGTCTCGCCGGCCTCCACGCGAGTCAATACCTGCGCCGTTTGCTGGTTGAGTTCCCGCACCGTCGCTTCCATACGCCTAGTGTACTACGCGTACTACGCAGCGGCAGGCTCATCCGGCCATCGGCGGCTGTGCAGAACTGACCGGCAGCGGGAACAGAATGTCTGCGCGGGAGTCCCGGTCTCGCGGCAGGATTGCCGGGGGACTCTTGTGGTTTGATTTAATACTCCAAATGAGTAATGTGCCGTTGGTGACAGGGCGCGGCAATCAGGCGCGGAACTCAGCCGACGGCCCGGGAATCACGATCGCGCCGATCGCGCTGGGCTGCGGGAACTTCGGCGGGATCGGCTCGGCGCCGGAATTCTTCGGTCAGGGCTTGTCCGAAGACCAGGCACTGGAACTCATGGACGCGGCGTGGCAATCAGGGATCAGCCACTTCGACACCGCCGATGCTTACGGCGGGGGGCGCAGCGAGCGCGCCATCGGCCGCTGGATAGCGAGCCGAGGTGTCAGGCCGCAGCTCACGACCAAAACCTTTAATCCCATGCAGGCCGGAGCCGACCACGGACTGAGGCCAGAGCGAATCGCCCGCCAGTTGCGTGCGAGCCTGGAGCGGCTAGGGCTTGACCGGGTCGACTTGTACCTAGCACACGACTTCGACCCCGACGTAGCGCTGGCGGAGTCGTTCGGGGCTTTCGAGCAGGCCCGCGCCGATGGCGCGATCCTCGCCTATGGCGTCAGCAACTTCGGTGCCCCGCAGCTGGCCGCCTCGCTAGCGGCGGGCGCGCCGCGAGCAATCCAGAACAGCTATTCGTTGCTGGCCCGCCAGGATGAGCGTGATCTCCTCCCTCTTTGCGCGCAACGAGGAATTGCCTACCTGGCTTTCAGCCCGCTCGCGGGCGGCTGGCTCACGGGCAAGTACCGTCCGGGCGAACCATTCCCGGCGGCCTCGCGCATGGCCCGCCGGCCAGAACCGTACCGGGACCTGGTCACCGCGAAGACCTTCGACTTCCTGGCCAGTCTCCAGCTGATCGCTGCTGACCGTGGCACCTCGATGGCTGGCCTCGCGCTCGCGTGGTTGCTCGCGGACGAGCGGGTGACGCAGGTCGTCGTCGGTCCCAGCTCTCCCGCCCACCTGGCTCCCGTCGCGGAGGCGATTGAGCATCCCCTGACAGATGACGAGCGAATGGCGATAGAGGGAGCGTTCGGCCGATGACGACCCTTGCCGAGATCGAGGCAGCGCGCGAGCGCATTGCTGCTGCTGCGATCCGGACACCGCTGGTCCGCCTGTATGTGGACGGACCAGCCGAGATCTACCTCAAACTGGAGAATCTTCAGCCCGTTCAGTCGTTCAAGATCCGCGGCGCTATGAACGCGATCATGCTGGCTCCTCCGCGTCAGCGGATGCTTGGCCTGGTCACCGCGAGCGCGGGCAATATGGCGCAGGGAGTCGCGTGGGCAGCGCGCATGCTTGGCCTCACGGCCACGATCGTTGTGCCAGACAGCGCTCCGGAAACGAAACTCGCAGCGATCACGCGCCTTGGCGGCCGCCTGGTGAAGGTGCCTTACGACGACTGGTGGAACATCATCGTCACCGGCCAGGTGGACGGGCTAGACGGCTTGTTCGTGCACCCTGTCCAGGACCCTGGGGTCATAGCCGGGAACGGAACCATCGGTCTTGAGATCATCGAGGACCTGCCTGACCCGGATGCGGTGGTCATTCCTTACGGCGGCGGCGGCCTGACCTGTGGCGTGGCCAGTGCGATCAAGGCCCTGCAGCCAGCCACGAAGATCATGACCGCGGAGCCGGAGGGCGGCGCCGCACTGGCCGCCGCGGTCAAGGCCGGGCACCCAGTCGACGTTGACTTCCGTGCCTCCTTCGTCGACGGTGCTGGCAGCCGGCGCGTGCTCGACAGCATGTGGCCGCTGGTGGCTCCGCTTGTAGACACCGCCTCGGAGATCCCGGTCGATGAGGTCGCCGCTGCTGTTCGTTTGCTTGCGGAACGCGGTCGCGTGATCGCCGAGGGCGCTGGCGCGCTCGCAGTAGCCGCGGCAGTATCGGGACGGGCCGGCTCTGGGAAGGTCGTGTGCGTTGTCTCGGGCGGCAATATCAACCTGACCAAGCTGGCGGAGATCCTGGCCGCTAAGGCGTGAAGCGGCGGGTCCGGCTTCTTATCGCCCGAAGATGCGGTATGACCGGTGCGCCGATTTTGCGGTCGGCCGGATGCCGGGCAGCAAAACTGCTGGTGATTTTAACCAGTAATGTCCCATTTTACGATCGCTCTCACTTATGTAATTCGAAGCCTGAAATCACACCCCTTGCACTCCTGTAGCGCGCGATGGTTTGATTCAGCGCAAGAATTCGACGGTGGGAGGCCGTGTGGGGTGGCGCCACCAGCCTCCGAACCTGAGGGGTTGTACCAGGCCCGATGCCTCTGCGACAGGCGAGCGTCTCGCTGCTGCCTCACAAAGCTAGATCATCCCGGCAAGGGAGGGCGTATCACATGAAAAGAAGTGCGATCATTGCTGCTAGCGCGCTTGGCGCGCTCGTCATGGCTGGCTGCGGCAGCAGCACCAGCAACAGCACTGCCGCGGGTGGCAGCGCCAAGTGCAGCACGAGCATCGGATTCGAGGGTCCGATCACCGGTCCGGCGTCGCCAGTCGGAGATGAGCAGCTGCATTTCGCGGAGCTCGCGCTGTCCATGGATAACACGGCGAACAAGACGCAGATCAAGCTCGTCCAGGGCGACACGCAGCTCAATCCGGCGATGGCGACGACGGTCACGCAGCAGTTCACCGCGAACTCGTCCATCGTCGCCGTGGTCGGCCCGGCCGGCAGCCAGGAGGTGGAGGCTGTCGGACCGCTGATGGCCCGGGCCGGTATGGCGTTCATCTCCGGGTCGGCGACCAACAAGACCCTCACCACCGGCAAGTACCCGACGTTCTTCCGGGTCGTGTCGAACGACAGCGTGCAGGGGCCGCAGGACGCTAACTACATCATCAAGAACCTGCACCCGAAGGCACTGATGATCGTGGACGATCAGGAGGTCTACTCGACCGGCTTGGTAGCTGAGATGATTCCGGTGTTCCAGGCGGCCGGGATCAAGGTCGACCACGAGTCGGTCTCGCAGAAGGTAACCGACTTCTCCTCGCTGGTGGCCAAGGTGACGCCCGCGACGACCGTGGTCGTGCTGCCCTGGCAGATCGCCGCTAACGCCCAGCAGTTCGGCCGCGACCTTGCCCAGCAGCACAAGAAGGCAGTGATCGTCGGCACGGACGGGCTGTTCTCACCGGGCACGTTCTCGATCAACGGTTCCTATGTGTCCTCGTTCGGCCCGGACATCACCGCGATTCCGGCCGACGCGTCGCTGGTCGCGACGGAGACGAAATTGCACGGAAGCTTTGGCACCTTCGGCCCGCCGATCTTCGCAGCCACACACCTCATCGATGAGGCGATCGCCTCAGTGTGCAAGGCAGGGCATACCCCGACCCGCAGCAACGTCCTAGCCGGAGTCAAGGCGACGAATGAGCCGACCTCGATCCTCGGGCAGCCGATCAGTTTCGACTCGCACGGGGACCTTGTCAACGGCAAGTTCTTCCTGTTCAAGATCAACTCCGCAGGCAAGTACCAGCTGATTCCCTCCTGATCGGCTGGATCGGATTGGCTGCTCCCGGCAGCTTGCCCGCCTTCGGGCTGGCGAGCTGCCGGGCAGCCTGGTTAACGGGCAGGGTTCGCGCCGGATGAGCTTCTTCTTCCAGGAACTTGTAAACGGCGTCACCATGGGCGCGCTCTACGCCATGATCGCGCTCGGTTTCTCTATGGTGTACGGCGTGCTGAAGCTGCTGAACTTCGCGCACGGCGACTTGTACATGGTCGGGGCATTCATCGGCTACTTCGTTATCCAGTGGTTCGGCGGCCCGCTGGCGCTGAAGATTCCCGTGCCGCTGCTACTGGTGATCATGTTCGTGCTGTCGGCCGTCCTCGTCGGCGGCCTCGGCGTTGCGATCGAGCGGTTCGCCTACCGGCCGCTGCGCAATGCGCCGCGAATCGCCCCGCTGATCACCGCCATCGGCATCTCGTTCTTCCTGGAAAACGCCGCCCTGCTGCTGTTCGGCTCGCAGTACCGCGTCTACAACACTCCGGATTTCATCTCGTTCTCGTCCGGCATCCAGATCGGCTCGGTGACCATCGATTCGGTCCAGATCATGGTGCTGGTATTCGGCCTCGCGCTGATGGTCGGCCTGCGCCTGCTGGTCATCCGCACCAAGCTCGGCAAGCAGATGCGCGCGGTAGCCTCCGACCGCGAGGCTGCCGAGATGCTGGGGATCAACGTCAACTTCACGATCGCGGCGACGTTCTTCCTCGGCTCGGCGCTCGCCGGGGTAGCGGGCGTGATGTCCGGCCTGCTGTTCAATCAGGTCACGAACACGATCGGGTTCATCGCCGGCCTCAAGGCTTTTACGGCCGCTGTCGTCGGCGGTATCGGCTCTCTGCCAGGTGCGATGCTCGGCGGGTTGCTGCTCGGCATCGCCGAGTCCTTCATCACTGGCTACATTTCCTCCACCTATACCAATCTCTTCGTATTCGGATTGCTGATCGCCGTCATGCTGATCCGGCCGACTGGGCTGCTCGGCCGGGTCCAGCTGCAGAAGGTGTGACGCCGACATGACCCTCGAGCCGCAGCCGTCAGCAACCGGACCACAGGTCGGGGCAGACGAGTGGGTAAGCAGGCAGGCGCAGCGCCGTGAGTTCCTGCCTAGCTGGCGAGGCAAGGCGCAGCAGGCGGCCGAGCGCGTCGGGTGGTGGCCCAGGCTCGCGATCGCGTGCCTGGCCGGACTCTCGCTGCCACTGCTCGGCCTGGGCGGATTCCAGCTGCAGGTGGGCATCGACGCGCTGGTAATCGCGCTGCTCGCGGTCGGGCTGAATATCGTCGTGGGCTGGGCCGGCATGCTGGACCTGGGCTACGTCGCGTTCTTCGGCTTCGGCGCGTACGGGTACGCGCTGCTGTCATCCGGCCAGATCGGAAAGGCAGGCATCCACCTGCCGGCGGTGGCATCGCTGCCGATGGTGATGATCGGCGCGGCGATTCTCGGGTTGCTGGTCGGCTTGCCGTCCCGCCGGCTGATCGGCGACTACCTGGCGATCGTCACGCTGTTCTTCGGCGAGGCGTTCGTGGAGTTCACCAACAACGTCGCGCCTGGCACGCTCGGCGGTCCGAACGGCATCGTCGGGATCGATCCGATCCGCGCCTTCGGCTATCAGTTCACCACCAACCTGAGCTACTACTACCTGCTCGTAGGCCTGATCGTGGTCACGATGGGGGTGCTGAGGCTGCTGGAGACATCGCGCACCGGCCGCGCCTGGCGGGCTGTGCGCGAAGACCCGCTGGCCGCCGCGTCGATGACGATCCCGGTCAACCGGGTCAGGCTGATGGCATTCGCATTCGGCGCGGCCGCGGCGGCGCTGGCCGGCACGATCTTCGCCGCCCAGCAGATCAGTGTGTTCCCGACCGACTTTGACACGCCCATCCTGATGCTGATTTATGCCGCGTTGATCCTCGGCGGGGCGGGCAGCATCGCCGGCGCGGTCACCGGTGCGCTGGTAGTGATGGTCATCTACGACGGGCTGCTGCGCAGCGCGACCGACTCCGCTTACCTGTTCTACGGCGCGATACTGCTGACCTTGCTGGTTAAGGTGCGCCCCTGGCGCAGGCTTGGCCTGATCATGGCGGCGACCGTCGTATTCGGCCTTGCCGTGCATGCCATCGCCGCGGCCGTGTCGCCGAGCT
>JBKQTJ010000296.1:0-29803 GCA_052143255.1 Streptosporangiaceae bacterium
ATGCCCGCGCCCAGGAACCAGTGGTAATTCGGATCGTCCAGGCCGAGCGGGTTGGGGCCATTACGGAGGTAGCGGCCGCTGAGTTCGGCCGGGACCCAGCCGGTCAACGGCAGGTCGAACGCGGTGACTTCACTGGTAACCGGAGCGAATGAGCCTTGCAGGAAGCGACTCTCGGCAGGCATCGAGCTGTCCTTTCCAGCGAGTAGACGAGCGCGCAGGCCCGGGACTGGCCAGCGGTTGACAGGGTCATACCCACCAGCCCTTACCACCGACACAAGGACGGCGATGGTAAGCGGCGTGCCACCGACGTTACGGCGAGTCCCCGCCGGCCGCCTCGGCCAAGAACGCGGTTCCGGCTCAGTCCTGGCGGAGGTCCTCTCGCCGGTGCCCGCCGGACAGCTCGTGCAAGGCAGAGCGGTCCAGCAGGCTGGCGTCTACCGCCGCCAGCCGGCAAGGCGTGACCGCGACAAGCGCGGACGTGCGGACTCCTTCTTCGAGCGGAGCTCGCTCACCCAGGAGCGCACCGGGCCCGTACTCAGCCAGGCGCTCTCCGTCGTGCTCAACCCGGATCACGCCGTCCAGGACCAGATATACGTCCGTGCCCGGCTCACCCTGCCGGACCACGGTCGTTCCGGCCGCCAGCCGGATGATTCTCGGTTTGGCGCCGCCGCGCATCAACTGCCTTCGTATCGCATAGGGTCCATCGTGGTCCTTGCCGTCGCAGTGCACCATGTCACGCGGTTCAGGATACGAGGGCTACTGCCTGCTCATGTGTGAGCGCACGCCCGGCGGCTAGTTCGGAGGCCCATTGCTCGGGTGGGATCCTCGCCCGGACCGAGCCCAGGAACGACTCCAGCAGCGCCGCATCAGGTTCTGGTATCGGCATGGCCGCGGCTTCCCTGATGCCCTCGGCTGCGCCAGCCAGCCGGGCAGCCCGCACGCACTCGCCAAGATGCCCGGAAACTGCGGCGAACAGCTCAAGCGTTGTGGCCAGGAATTCGATATCGCCTGAGCTGACCACATCCGGCAGTATGGCCGACAGCATGAGTCGCGCTTCCTCCACACGGCCCGCGCGCAGGCTCGCCAGCGCAAGCGACTGCCGGTCCATGGCGGCGCCAAGGGTGTCACCGCGCGCCTGATCGATCGCCAGCGCCTCCTCAAGTAGCTCCGTAGCGCGGTGTTGGTTGCCGTCTGCGCTCTCTACCTGAGCGAGGTTCGTGAGCGCCGCAGCGAGCCTCGCCTCGGCGGCGATCTGGCGGGCAATGGCTACGCTTTCGTCAAGAAGGGATCTCGCAGTATCCAGGTGCCCAAGATGGCGATGCGTAATGCCAAGGCTGTTGAGTTCCCGTGCCACCTGGTCCTGATCACCAAGCTCACGCCAGCGGGCCAGGCTGCTCTCGAAACGCGGCAACGCCGCGGCATTCTCTCCCTGCTGCTGCAGCAGGACCCCGAGCCAGTGCGACAACCGGGCCATCGGCGCTCCGGCTCGATCCGAGGCTAGCCGGACCGCGTGCTCGAGCCATCGCCGTCCCTCGGTCGCGTGACCATGCTGGTACCAGAACGGAGCCAGCGCCTGCGCCAGCCGCAGGCCGGTGGCGACCTGCTGTTCGCTGACTGCCGAGCCTGCCGCCGGCGTACCGAGTGACCAGCTGAGAGCAGCGCGCAGGTTATCTAGCTCGGCCTCCAGCCGGTCAAGGGACAGCAGGTGCGCGGGGCCGCGCAGTCCCGCACACGTTCGCTCCGAGAATGCTGCGTAGTACTCGGCGTGACGCCGAAGGGCGTCCTCGAGGTCACCGCTGCGCTCAAGTTCCTCGAGCGCGTACTGGCGGATAGTGCCGAGCATGCCTACGCGTGGCTCACTGTCGGCGCCTTGTGTGACGGTGATGAGGCTGACGTCCAGCAGTCCGGCGACTGGCTGAAGCCAATCCTCGTCCAGTTCCTGGCCTGGACCTCCCACCTGGACCGCCCGCAACGCATCAAGGTCAGATCCTCCTGCGAACACGCCCATGCGACGGAACGCGTCGGCAAGGTCTGCCGTCAGCAAGTCGTAACTCCAAGCGATGGTCTTTCGCAGTGTCTGCTGCCGAGAAGGACGCCCGACGTCGCCTGCCGCCAGTGCGAGGCTTTGATCGAGCCGGGCCGCGATAGCCTTGGGCGTAAGCACCTTGACTCGTGACGCGGCCAGCTCGATGGCCAGCGGAAGTCCGTCCAGGCTTCTGCAGATGGCGGCGATGTCGGCTGCATTGTCGGCGGTTACCGCGAAGCCGGGCCGCGCCATGTCGGCTTGCTGCACAAACAGGCGAGCCGCGGCGCTGGCCGCCACTTTCGCAGTGCCCGCATCACGGGGCAACCTCAGGGGCGAGATTGGCAGCTCGTGCTCACCTTGCATATGCAGCGGCCGACGCGACGTAGCCAGAACCTTCGTTGTCTGCGCGGCCGTCAGCAGGGCGCCCACCTCGCTGGCCGCATCTGGGAGTTGCTCGAGGTTGTCAAGTACGAGCAGCGACTGCTGGGCGTTCAGGTGCTCAGCCACCGCATCGGCGATCCGATCACCGGTCACATTCAGGCGGGCAGCTATGGTCTTCCACATGGCCTCGGCGTCACGAACCTCAGCCAAGCCGACAAAGTATGCGCCATCCAGAAACACGTCGTTCAGTGCTGACGCCGCAGCGAGCGCTAGCCGCGTCTTGCCCACGCCGCCCGTACCGGTCAGCGTTACCAGCCGGACGTCAGGCCGCAAGAGCAGAGCACGCAGCTGTCCGAGCTCATCCGACCGGCCGACTAGCGGCGCGAGCGGCATGGGCAGGCTGGTCTGCGCACCCAGGCTCTTCAGCGGCGGGAACCGCTCCTGCAGGCCCGCACCGACAAGCTGGTAGATGCGCTCGGGCGCGTCGATGTCCTTGAGTCGGTGCCAGCCAAGGTCACGCAGGTGCGCTCCGGCCGGTAGCCGTGATTCCACCAGCAGCCGGGTAACGTCGGAGAGCACAACCTGGCCTCCGTGCGCGGAGGCGGCTATCCTGGCGGCCCGGTGCACGTCCATTCCAACGTAACCGGCCTCGTGCCTGGTCGGCTCGCCTGAGTGCAGTCCCATCCGCACCCGCACCACGGCGCCGTCGGGCCATTCGTAGCTGATCAGCGCGCGTTGTGCCGCCAGACAGCTGCGGACGGCATCGCCAGCTGACTCGAACACGACGAAGAAGCTGTCGCCCTCGGTTCCGATCTCCTGCCCACGGCAATCACCGAACGCGGTCCGCAGCAAGGCACGCTGAGCCGACAGAGCGTCAGCGTAGCGGTCCCCGAGGCGGCTCAGCAGCATCGTCGACCCCTCGATGTCGCTGAAGAGCATCGTCACGGTTCCCGAGGGAAGCCCTCGCATGCGTCGAGTATCTCAGCAGCAGCCGGACCGCGGCGGCCACAGGCCGGCTGCGATTCCTCGGCGGCAGCCATCGCATCTGCGCGGGCAGCAGCCGCCGCGGTAGGCCTAATAGTGCTTCATTCGTGCCTGGTCTTCTCGTATGGCGGCCAGGTCACCGGCGTGTTAGCGTCCCAGCCGATCGGCACGAACCCGCGCAGCGGGACCTTCTTGCCGATCGGCAGCCGCACTATCCATTGGCCGCCACCTGTCGGCTGGACCAGGTCGGTGACAGAGACCTCCAGTGCCAGCGAGAGCCCGAGCACCTCTGCCGCCAACATGCGGTACTGGCCATTCTCCGCATCGCGGACGGTCTGCGTGACCCAGCTCGCGTAGCCGAGATGCCTCATTCGCTCAGCGACTTCCTCCTCGCTCAAGTCGGCGAGGCTTCTGGCCGTCTGGGCCTTCCGCCCCACGTAGACGTCGTAGTCGTACGCCTCGATGTCCTCCGCTTCCATGCGCCAGAGTGTGCGCTCTGAAGCTGCCGGGACGCAAGTGCTGATTGTGCTCGAAGCGGTTGCCCTGGAAGATCGAGTCCGTCGTGAGTAGCGCTCCCGCCTGGCCTGAGGACGTCCAGGCCGGCCGGCGGCGGGCCGGCCTGAACGTCATGATCACGCGACGTCGAACCTGTCGAGGTTCATCACTTTGTGCCACGCCGCGACGAAGTCGGTCACGAACTTCCCGGTCGCATCATCGCTCGCGTAAACCTCAGCGAGCGCGCGCAACTCGGAGTTCGACCCGAAGATGAGGTCGACACGGCTGCCGGTCCACTTGAGCTCGCCAGTGGTGGCATCGCGACCCTCGAACGTATTCGCGTCCTCGGATGTCGCCTTCCACGTAGTGCCCATGTCGAGCAGGTTGACGAAGAAGTCGTTGGTCAAGGATCCGGGGGTGGTGGTGAAGACGCCGAGTAGCGACTGCTGGTAGTTCGCGCCGAGCACGCGGAGGCCACCAACGAGGACCGTCATCTCGGGGGCACTCAGGTTCAGCAGGTTCGCCCGGTCTATCACCAGGTACTCAGCTGGCAGCCGGTTGCCCTTCCCGACATAGTTGCGGAACCCGTCAGCGGTCGGCTCGAGCGGGGCGAACGACTCCACGTCGGTCCGGTCCTGCGAGGCGTCCACTCGCCCCGGCGTAAAAGGAACCTCGACGTCGAAGCCAGCGTTCTTGGCGGCCTGCTCGACGGCTGCACTACCACCGAGCACGATCAGGTCGGCTAGCGAGACCTGCTTGCCGCCGGTCTGGGCGGCGTTGAAGGCCTCCTGGATTCCTCCCAGGGCGCGCAGCACCGTCGCGAGCTGGTCGGGTTCGTTGACCTCCCACCCGCTCTGCGGCTCGAGGCGGATGCGCGCACCGTTGGCGCCGCCACGCTTGTCGCTGCCGCGGAACGAGGAGGCCGAAGCCCACGCCGCGGACACGAGCTGGGACACCGGCAGGCCCGAGGCGACGACCTGCCCCTTGAGGGACGCGACATCCTCAGCGTCGATGAGCTCGTGCGTCACGACGGGAAGGGGGTCCTGCCACAGCAGTGCCTCGGTCGGCACCTCCGGGCCGAGGTAGCGCGCGATCGGCCCCATGTCGCGGTGGGTCAGTTTGAACCACGCCCGGGCGAAGGCGTCAGCCAACTCGCCGGGGTTCTGCAGGAAGCGTCGCGTGATCTGCTCGTACACCGGGTCCATGCGGAGTGAAAGGTCGGTGGTCAGCATCGTCGGGGCGTGACGCTTCGATGGGTCGTGGGCATCGGGTACGGTCCCGGCGCCGGCACCGTCCTTCGGCTTCCACTGGTAGGCACCCGCAGGGCTCTTGGTTAGCTCCCACCCGTAGGCGTACAGGGTCTCGAGGAAGCTGTTGTCCCACGTCACCGGGGTAGGAGTCCACGTCACTTCGAGACCGCTGGTTATCGCGTCGCCGCCTTTGCCGGTGCGGTAGGTGCTCTTCCAGCCCAGGCCCTGCTGCTCGAGCGGGGCAGCCTCGGGGTCGGGGCCGACGTTTTCCGCCGGGCCCGCGCCGTGGGTCTTGCCGAACGTGTGACCGCCCGCGATCAGGGCGACCGTCTCTTCGTCGTTCATCGCCATCCGGCGGAACGTCTCGCGGATGTCGCGGGCCGCGGCGAGCGGGTCCGGGTTGCCGTTCGGGCCTTCCGGGTTGACGTAGATGAGACCCATCTGGACCGCGGCGAACGGGGTCTCGAGCTCCCGGTCACCGGTGTAGCGCTCGTCGCCGAGCCAGTCGGTCTCGGGACCCCAGTAGACGTCCTCGTCGGGCTCCCAGACATCCTCCCGACCGCCGCCGAAGCCGAACGTCCTGAACCCCATCGACTCCAGGGCGACGTTGCCGGTGAGGATCATGAGGTCCGCCCACGAGATCTTCTGGCCGTACTTCTTCTTGACCGGCCACAGCAGGCGGCGGGCCTTGTCGAGGCTGACGTTGTCTGGCCAGCTGTTGAGCGGCGCGAAGCGTTGCTGACCAGCGCCCGCGCCACCGCGGCCGTCGCTGATCCGGTAGGTACCTGCGCCGTGCCACGCCATCCGGATCATGAGCGGGCCGTAGTGGCCGAAGTCGGCCGGCCACCAGTCCTGCGACGTCGTCAGTACTTCCGTGATGTCCTGCTTCACGGCCGCCAGGTCGAGGGACTTGAACGCCTCGGCGTAGTTGAATTCCTCGCCGAGGGGATTGGCCACGGCGGGGTTCTTGGCCAGGATCTTCAGGTTGAGCCTGTTCGGCCACCAGTCACGGTTGGCGTCACCCATGGTGGGGTGGGTGCGACCTCCGTGCGTGACCGGACATCCCCCGCTCTCCGGGGTCTCGTCTTCGATAACTACTGGATCATGGTTCTCGGACATTGAGATTCCCTCCGGAAAGGCTGATCACGGTGCTCAGGAATTGGGTGCGGTGGAACAGGCGGGACACAGGCCCCAGTAGACAACCTCGGCCTCGCCGATCGAGAAGCCGTGGTCGTCGGACGCGGTCAGGCAAGGCGCCTCGCCGACCGCGCAATCGACGTCAGCGACGACACCGCACGACCGGCACACGATGTGGTGGTGGTTATCCCCGACACGTCCCTCGAACCGCGCCGGGCTGCCAGCTGGTTCGATGCGGCGTATAAGTCCGGCCGCGGTAAGCGCATGCAGAGCGTCATAAACCGCTTGAAAGGAGATATGGCCGATGAGATCGCGCACCCCGGAAGCGATCGCCTCGACGCCGAGGTGGTCACCGTCCCTGACGGTCTTGAGGAGCGCGACACGGGCAGCCGTCACCCGCAGCCCGGCACCGCGGAGCTCCTCGGCCGTTGGCGGACTCTGGGACACGGTCATGGGTCAAACCTACCCTGCATAAACACGAACAGTGCAAGAAAGCGAATGACCCAACTCTAGTGCCGTCAGCTCGCGTTTGCCCCGTTATGGAACGACAGGACCTCGGTTCTGTGTCCTGTGTTCATGCGGAGACGAACTGCTGCCCACCGTCGATGTCGTAAGTCGCCCCGGTGAGCGCCGTGTTGCTCATGATGTGAACGGCGAGCGCAGCGACGTCGGCGGGGCCGACGACGCGGCCTATAGGGAGCGTCTCCCGCAGCTCACTGCGCCGCTCCTCAAGACGATCTCCGAGCAGCGATGCCGACAACGGGGTGTCGACGAAGCCGGCCGCGATGAGATTGGCCCGAACCGGCGCTACCTCAAGCGCGAGAGCTGCCGTGAACGGAGGCAAAACCGCAGTAGCGGCGGAGGCGATCCCGAGGCCATGACCGATGCGCCGGCCGGCGGTACCGGCCATGAACAGCAGCGTCCCCCCGGGCCTCATCTTGCCGACGGCATTCCGCGCGACCTCGAGCGCCCGCACCACGTGCTCGCTGAGCGCCTGGCGCACCTCGGCTGAGTCCATCTCGAGCAGGGGCTCGTAGCGCGGGCCGCCAGCGGTGACCATTACATGGTTGATCGGTGCTGGCAGGTCCTGGAAAAACTGTTCCAGAGCAGCCGCGTCGTTGGCGTCGAAGGCCGCGGTGCGTTGCGCGCCGACTTCCAGCGCCGCTTGCTTGAGGCGGTCGGGATTGCGGCCGGTGAGGACGACTTCGGCACCCTCAGCCCGGGCACGCCGGGCTGTCTCGAAGCCGATGCCAGCGCTGCCGCCGATTGCGACGACGGTCTGCCCGGCCAGGTCTGGTTCGCGCTGGATGGAAACGGCGGTGGCTGCGCTGGTCATGATTCCTCCGGGGTGGGTGTGGCCGGCGACCGGTAACCGGGTAGTCGGCCGCGCTTGCGATCAGTGATCCCGCGCGGCTCATCATCCCGACAGGTTCGCCATCCGAGCGTCCATCGGCCTGGTCGGCCGCGGCATGTCCGCGATCTGCATTCGGAGCGCCTTGACTGCCGCGTCGTAGATCCCCGAGAAGCTCGGGAAGGGCTGGATCGTATCGCTCATTACCTCGAGCGGGACGTGTGCGCGGATGGCAAGCGTGGCCTGCTGCAGCCACTCACCGGCCTCGGGGCCGAGCGCGTAGGCGCCGGTCAGTCGCTGGCCGTCGCTGAGCAGCGTCAGGAAGCCGTTGGACTGCGCGTAGGCGTGCGTGTAGGTGGCTGTCTTCGGCACCTCTGAGAGCGGTGCGGTGGCGCTGTAGTCCGCTTCGACTGCGCCTACCGCGGCGGCCTGCGGATCGGTGTAGGTGACTCGCGGAACCGCCTCGTAGTTCGCCGGACGCGCGTCGCCGAGGATATTCGCCGCGACTACGTCGCCCTCGTACTCGCCGACGTGCGTGAGCGGCCAGATGCCATTGACATCGCCGATCGCCCAGAGGCGCTCGCCTGCGCGCAGGTATTCGTCAACTGCGATCCCGCGCGGGTCAGCCTTGACGCCAACAGTCTCGAGGCCGATCCCGTCGACACGCGGGCGCCTGCCGGTTGCCACCAGCAGCCGGTCGCCCCGTAGCTCGGTGCCGCCATCGAACTGCAGGACATACTCGTCACCCTCCCGCCGCGCGGCGGTAGCGTGCATCCCGAGCATCAGCTCGATCCCGTCCCGGCGCAGGGCCTCGCCCAGCGCCTCGCCCAGCGGCGCAGGCTCGCGGGGAAGCGCGCGGTCGGCGCCCTCGATGACCACCGCCTCGCCGCCGAGACGCCGGACGACCTGGGCGATCTCGACGCCTGCCGACCCGCCGCCCAGCACGAGCAGGCGGCGCGGGATAGCCTTCATGCTCGTCGCCTCGCGGGTCCCCCACACGCCCTCGAGCTCACGCAGTCCCTGGACCGGAGGCACGGCCGGATCTGACCCGGTCGCCACCACGATGTGCTGGGCGGTGTGCCGGACGCCCCCGACTTCGACCACGCCTGGGCCGGCCAGCCGGCCCGTGCCGCGCAGCACGTCGATGCCCCGGTCCGCGAGCCAGCGCTGCTGGCCCGCGTCGGAATAGTCCGACACCATGAAGTCCCGCCACGCCAGCGCGGCCTGAACGTCGACCTGCGCGCTCGCGCTGGCCTCCCGCGCACCCTGCACGGCCTCCCCCGGGCGCAGCAGCGACTTCGACGGGATACATGCCCAGTAAGAACACTCGCCGCCGATCAGTTCTCGCTCAACGACGGCGACGCGCAGCCCGCGCGATGCTAGCGCCGCAGCGCAATGCTCGCCGGGTGCCCCGCCGCCGAAAACGATCACGTCATAGTCACTGCTCGAGCTCATCGTTACCTCCGTCAGTTGCTGAGGGCTGGCGCGCGACTTCCTCAGGGGCCGCACGGCGCGGGAGTCGGCTCGGGATCCAAACCGGTTGGTGCCAGTGTCACCGGTCGGGGTGACGAGTGCCTGGTCAGACGATTACGTGCTTGACATCCGCCATGTAGCGCCCGGCGGCCGCGGAAGCTGCCTCCGGCGCGCTCCCGCGCTGGCGGGCGTCCATGTACGCCGCGTACCAGTCCCACCAGTCATGCGGTGGGGCTACTTTCTCGAACGAGCCGTGACGCTCGGCCGTCTCATGCAGAAGCCCGGCCAGAGCCTCAACGTCCGTCGGCCAGACGCGCCCCGGCAGCCGCTCCGTGACCTCCTGCAGCAGCCAGCTGTTCCCGTCCGGATCCGCGAAACTCGCGAAGCTACGGTAGGAACCGCGCTCCGGGTCGGGACCGGGTACGCGCCGATCGACATTGTCCAGCCCGGGACCGTGCCAGACCGCGCTGACCTCCGCGCCATGGCGGATCAACTCATCCCGCGCGGCCTCGACGTCCGCCACGATAAGGAACAGGTCCTGCACCGAGCCGGGTGTCATGGTGCTCAAGCCCGTGCCGAACTGGATCGATGCGGGCGACTTCGGTGGCGTGAATTGCACCACCCGGTAATGCTCGCTTGCTGATATGTCGGCGTCCAGGCGCCAGCCCAGGCCCTGGTAGAAGGCCTTCGCCCGATCGGCGTCGACGACCGGCAGCACCGCGACCTCGAACTTCATATCCACGATGTCGGCTCCTCCCCTGGCATGCGAGTGAACTCTCGTCCGCGTCTGCGGTTCTGGTGCTCCCGGCGTCCAGATGCCGCGCTCACGGTAGTCATCAATAAACCTGTATATGTCACTAAACCGCACTGGAAAGCTGTCGTTAATACGCAGTAACCGCGCCCAGCTTCCCGCCCGGGAGCCCCCCCGCCGTCCCCAGCCAGGCCGCGGAAATGATTCCCGGTAGGAGCCAAGAGATAACCGATGGGGACGGATACGCGGCAACGGCTGAGTGCCGGCGCCAGGATTGTGGCCCCTGCTCCGTAGCAGTGCAGGAAATCACGACCTTCGAGAGGGCCAGCGACGCCGCGTCGCTCCGAGCCGGCAGGTTGCCTCACGTGCAGGTCCAGCCCCCATCGACCACGAGTGTCTGGCCGGTGACATAGCTGGACGCATCCGAGGCCAGAAACAGCAAAGGCCCGTCGAGCTCCTCGATGAACGGCGCACGTGCTAGCAGCGTCTGGCTCTCGATGCGTGCCACGAAGCCGGGATCAGCCAGCATGCCCGTCAGCTCAGTAGGGAAATATCCAGGTGCCAGCGCGTTCACGCGCACTTGGCGGGGCCCCCACTGGGCGGCCAGATGGCGGGTGAGGCCGACCAGCGCGGCCTTGGTCGCGTTATAGGCAGCCATCGGCTCCCGCGAGGCGACCAGGGCGTAGATCGATGCGATGTTGATCACCGACCCATGCTCGCTGGCGAACAGCAATGGTGCCAGCAGGCGGCACAGGTCCAGGACCGCAACCAGATTCACCTGAACGACAGTTTCGAGCTCGCTCAGCGCTTGATCTTCCAGCGGGCCGTCATCGCAGACACCGGCATTGTTGACCAGGATGTCGAGTCGGCCGAACCGGCCGCTGACAGCCTCGGCTATCGCTTGCCGGTGTGCAGCCGAAGAGATATCACCGGCCAGCGCGACCGCACTGAGCTGACCGGCCAGCTCCTCAAGACGGTCGGCGCGCCTGGCAGTCACCACAACGTCGGCGCCTGCTTCGCGCAGCACCCGTGCGAACTGCTCGCCAAGACCAGACGAGGCCCCGGTAACAAGAGCCACGCGGCCGGAGAGAAGGCTGCCTTTGGTGTCCATCCAGGTATGTTTCCAGTGCTGGCAACGCCTAGCCACTGGGATCCACGAACGACTCGCTACGGCCCGGGGCGCAAAATGCCGCTCTGGGGTCAAATCGCGAGCAATAGGCGACCGGAAGTGAGGTCCGAGAGCCGGGTCACGGGCGATCGCCGCGCGCTTTGAGCTCCTGCTCGATCGACGCCACCAGGTCGGGATGCCTGCTCAGCCTGCGCAGGAAATCAGCCGGAAGCCCGAGCTGGCGGCTGGCTTCCTCGAGCACCGGCCGGGTCATCGCGAGCGCCTCGGCCAGCACGTCGTCCCGCTCGTAGGATTGCGGCAGGTCGGCCAAGTCGAGCTCAACAGGGCGCCGGAACGTCCCGTCCGCGGCCGGAAGCCACGCCGCGTCCTTGGCTATTTCGCCGATGGGTGACAGCATGCGCACGCGCTGGGCGTCGGCGAATTCCAGGCGGTGAGACTTCTCGACGACGCCTGCGACGAGGTGCCGGCTGGGGACAAGCAGCGCATTCCAGACGTATTCCGAGCGAGCATGACTCGGGTTCCTGAGCGCGTACTCCAGCCCCTCGACGGTTGCAGACGGATCGAACCCCGCCACACCGCGCTCGTGCCGGGCGAATTCATCGGCAATGGTCACGTAGCCGAATTCGTCTGCCGCGCGCGCCTCCAGCTGCACCGCCTCCCGGACGCCCATTCCGCGCAGCTGAGTCCGCCAGGGACCGTAGAGATCGGCCGCGAGCCAGGCGTCGGGATTGCCGTCGAAATAGCACTCCAGGGCCTTCGTCCGTTGATACAGATCGCCTGGCCGCATAAGCCGTCGCTCGCCAGTGGCCGCGTTCTCCCCCACTAGAAAAGTGGTCCGCCGCAGCGTCTCAATGAGCCGCTCCCGGCTGGCCCGCGAAGCCTCGTCGAGTGCGCGCGCTACTAGTTCGAGATCGGCGTCGTGCTGGGCTGCGTCCAGCTTCGCGACGTCTGCATCCTGGTACCGGGGCAGCACATAGTGCAGTACCTCAGCGACGACGTCGGGCTCATCTAGGCCGAGCGCGGTCAGGAACTGCCGGGCGACGGGATCGGCTGCGATGGCCCGCCGGACCGTTGCGAACCCAGTCTCGGCGGGGCCCGGAAGATAAGCGGCTGGCCCGCCTCGCGCATCGAACGGCGCCAGCTGCGTGCAATCTTCGAACCGGATGATCGGCTTCGACCGAGCTGGCCCGCCCTCATCTCCCGGTTGCCTCGGCTCCTGCCACAACGCCGGATGCTGGTAGAGGAAACGGTAGAAGCCAACTATCCACTGATCAGACCGGGCCGAGAGAAACTCGCTGGTGAGGCTGGCGATGACGACGTCGGGCGTCACCTCGTCCAGGCCTACTTCCTCGCGCAGGTACCGCCACAAGGCTGGTGTCCCGATCTCCGAGATCGAATCAGAAACGAAGGCGATCGTGCCTTCGCCGTATAGGTCACCTAGCAGATCTGGCGTCAGCAACTCCCGGAGGCCTGCTCCGCTGGCCAGCTTCAGCTGCTGCGCGGAACGATAGCCGCCATCAGCAGCGGGGATCATCTGCTCCCGACCGAGCGCGACGCGGACAGACTCGAACAGGGCCCGGAACATCGTCTCCGGCCCGAAACGGGCGGCGTCCAGCGGCAGCGCCTGCAATACCTCGACGGTGAGAAGCTTCTCGTCACGCAGTCCTGTCAGCACGTCTACGAGCAGGCTGGCCGTCTCGCGCACCAGGGCCTGGTTCCACTCGTCATGCTCGGGAACGTTGTCCCGCGCGGGCGTTGTCCGGAACGGGCCCTGGAGGGCAAATCCGAGGAACGTCTCCTTCTGCGTCGGGAAGAACACGACTAGCGGGGACGTCTCCAGCCTGATCAGCCGTCTGGAGTCGATCTCGGCGCGCACCATGAAGGCGATTTCCACCCGCTGATCCGGCTGGCCGAGTGCCTCAAGCTGCCGCTCCCATACGAACCATTCCTCGTCGCCACGGCCGAGCGGTTGTCCGCTGGATAGCCAGACGCGCCGGCCGGAATGGGCGCGTGCGGCTGACGTCCGCTCCAGCACGATGTCTGCCCCCACCAGTCCGCGGCTGCGGATGCGCTCGATGTTGCGCAGGAACAGCAATGTCCTGGTACCGATGTTGGCAAGGGCCGCGGAGATCTCCTTTACGGCGACAGCCGCGGGGACTTCGGCGCGGTCGAAGGGGAACACGAACACGGTCAGCGCAGCTCCGCCGAGCGGATCGACTGAATATGGCCGGACGTATTTCTCGATCCGAAAATTCTCGGCGCCGCTGTGGACCCGCGGGCTGTCGGTGTACGCGTAAACAGCCTTGAAGCCGATGCCGAACTTGCCGATCTGGGTCAGGTCATCCGCCTTGGTGCCCTGGCCGACGCCGCAGATGCCGCGGACATCGGCGACCGTGAAGTCGCGGCCGTCGTGGCTGACCTCCAGCCGATCAGCGAAAAGGGTGAACGTCAGGTCAGTCGCGCCGGCGTCCTCGGCGTTCTGGATCAGCTCGAAGATGAAGTGCGTGCGCTCGCTGTAAAGCTGGCCAAGCAATTCGAGCACGGCCGTGTCCCAGCCGTAGCGGGACACATTCTCCGCCCGGATCTTGTCATACTCAGCGGGCACTACGGGTCTCCGAGAATCAGCCGGGCGGCACTCGCCTTAAGGGCCCGGCGCACGATGCGACGCCGGTGAGCCATGGTATCGGGAGGACCTGTCCGCCCACGGGGCCCGGTTTCGACGAGGTCCGGCGCCGTGTCCGCTATCACGCTCCGTCGCCGAGCGCCAGAACCAGAATCTCTTCCCTGGTCAAAGCCCGGCCCGCAGCATACTCAGCATCGAAGGCGTCCGCACCCATGGTGGAGCGGAGTCGCTGGCAGTCGAGATCGCGCAAGCCCCGTTCCAGGGGCTCGACGGTTTCGCCGATGGCAGCGAGCACCTCATCAGCCGCGCCGTGGAGCCGGGCAGACCGGCGCATCCCGACTCCGCCACTGCCGGCCATTGCAAGACCGATCAGGGCGTAAGCGGTGCTCGCTGTCGTCCGTACGCGCCTGGCAAGGTCGAGTGATTCAGCGAACAGGCCCTCGGCCGTGCCGGGTGAGCCGCTGAGGTACTCGGCCAGACCGAGGTTGAAGGTCTCGTAGACCACCCCGTAGTGGTCGTTCAGCGTCCGGGCGATGTTGAGTGACTCGAGCAGGTGACTGCGGGCTATGTCCAGGTTGCCCGTCGACAGCTCCGCGTATCCGAGGTTGCCGAGCATGGTCCCGACCTCACGCCGGTCACCAACCTGACGGTAGAGCCGCACGGACTCGGCGGCATCGCGAATCGCGCCTTCGTGGTCGCCGCCGACGTCCAAGGCGAACGCGCGGGCAGCGAGCAGACGGGCCCTGAGATGGGGCTCATCAGGGCGACGCGCCAGTTCCAGGCCCAGCTCAATGAGCGGCAGCGCAGTATCCCGCTGTCCTCGGCGCAGCAGGACGGAAGCCTGCACGGACAGCACGTCAGCAACCAGGTAGTTGTCCCCAGCCAGCCTGGCGATGGCCAGCGCATCCTCGCAGTATTTCTCGGCGATCGGGTAGTCGCCCGTCTGCTCCAGAAGGTAGGCGGCCGCAGCGAGGCCTCGGGCGCGGCCGAGCGTGGCCGACTCGGCTGCAGGCACATCGAGCAGCGCCCGGAGGGCCTGGGCTCCTTCGGTGGCGTGGCCGCGTGCCTTCCAGAACGTCCGCAACGATCCAACGAGCCGGATGCCAGGCGCCGGGTCCGGCTGCTGCAGGCTATAGGCGATCGCGGCTCGCAAATTGTCCACTTCAAGATCGAGACGGTCTAGCCAGCCGACTTGATCACGTGCCACGAGTTGCGGCCCCGCCGCCTCCGCGAAAGCCAGGTAGTAGTTGAAATGCGCAATCCGAGCCTCGCTCGCCACGGTCGGTTTCTGCGCCTCGAGCTCCCGCGTCCCGTACTGGCGGACAGTTTCCAGCAACCGGTAGCGAGCGGATCCGGCAACGGTGTCGTCGAACTGCACCAGGTTCTTGTCGACCAAGGCTCCGAGGTGCCCGATGACCTCCCCCAGGTGCACAGTCTCGCTAGCGGTAACAGCCTCCGCGGCGCCTAGGTCGAAACCCCCTGCGAACACCGAGAGACGGCTGAGCACGTGGCGCTCGGCGGCAGTCAGCAGCTCCCAGGACCACTCGACCATGGCAAGCAGCGTCTGATGGCGCGGGAGAGCCGCGCGCGAGCCCCCGGTCAGAATGGCGAAGCGCTGGTCAAGCCGCGCGTCCAACTCGGTCACCGACATGACGCGCAGGCGCGCAGCGCCCAACTCGATCGCCAGCGGAATGCCGTCAAGCAGCCGACAGATGCGACCGACGACCGAAGCGTTCTGCTTGGTCCAGGAGATGGGCGCCCCGTGCTGAGCGGCGCGGTCAACGAAGAGCCTGACGGCCTCGCTGTTGCGGATCGCGTCCACGTCGTCGTCATCGGCTGGCGTCTGAAGGGAGGGGACCCGGTGGATGCGCTCGCCGTCGATGCCGAGCGGCTCACGGCTCGTCGCAAGCAGGACAACGTTAGGACAATTCCGCAATAGCGTGTCGGCGAGCTTGGCGCACGTGCCGATGACGTGCTCGCAGTTGTCCAGCAGTACGAGCAGGCTCCGTCCGCCGATTGCCTCGACGAGCGTATCGATGAGCGGGCGGCCTGGATCCTGAAGAATGCCCAGCATGCTTGCGACGGTGACCGCTACGAGACCCGGATCTTGAAGCGGAGCGAGGTCTGCAAACCAAACTCCGTCGGCCGAGCCATCCAACAGTTCCGCGGCAATCTGCAGGCCCATGCGGGTCTTGCCCGAGCCGCCCGAGCCCGTAAGCGTGACGAGACGAGAGGTGCTGATCAAGCGGCGCACCTCGGCCAGCTCAGCCTCCCGGCCGATGAAGCTCGACACCTGTGACGGAAGGTTATTCAGCAGCCTCGGGTTGTCGAGTGACCGCAGCGGCGGGAACGCCGCCGGAAGGCCATCCGCCGCGACCTGGAAGATCTGCTCGGGTCGGCCGAGGTCCTTCAGCCGGTGGAAGCCGAGGTCTTTGAGGGAGGCGCCAGCCGGCATCGAGTCGCGGACCAGCCCGGCCGTCGCGGCCGAAAGCACGATCTGGCCCCCGTGCGCGACCGCCGCGACACGAGCAGCCCGGTGAACGTCGAGACCGACGAACCCGACAGCCGTCTCTGAGACCTCGCCAGAATGAACACCCATGCGGACAAGGAGTCTTTCGCCGTCCGGCCACTGGAACGAAATAAACCTCCGTTGCATCTCGATCGCTGCGGCTACGCACGCGCTCGGCGACGAGAACGCGGCGAAGAATGAGTCGCCCTGAGTGTCAACCTCCTTGCCGGCGTGCGCGGCCAGGACGGTGCGGACTATCCGATGGTGATCAGCGAGGACGTCTGCATAAGCATCCCGCAGGCGCTGGACCATCGAAGTCGATCCCTCGATGTCAGTGAAGAGAAAGGTGAGCGTTTGCGCGGCCAGCAAGCTAGCGGCTTCCATCTGAGGTTGACGCTGAGTGTGTCGAACGCAAGGTCACCGGCCTCCTCAGGCGCACCGCGCACAGCATTCGTCCGTCGCCGCTTGCCAGACGGCCGTCGGACCCAACCCACGGTAGGGCGGCCATCACGGTTACACCAGGCCCCGCAGGCATCTGGGATCGCCGGCGGATGGCACACCGACGCTGAGCTTATACTCGCCTTACCCCCGAGATCAGGCCGTGACGCGGGGCGTCGCGGTTGGCAATCGAGGGCTTTCCGTTGTCCGCGGCTGGCGCCACGGGTCTGGTAGGAAGCCTGGAAGGGGGACGCGGCATCGTGAGCGCGGACGGCTACATCGCAAACCTGGAGAAGGTCGACCACATCGTCGTCTTGATGATGGAGAACCGCTCCTTCGACCACATGCTCGGCTACCTCTCGCTCACGGGCGTGCGAGCGGACATCGATGGCCTCCGTCAGGGGCTCGCCAACGAGTATGCGGGACGCAGCTACCCGGCTCATCACCTCACGACAACGGAAGTGGAGGTGGACCCGGACCACTCCGCGAGCGCTGTTGACCTGCAAATCGGCGACGGACGGATGGATGGCTTTGTCGCGAGCCTGGCCAAAACCCTGGCTGACCGGGGAACTCCCGGCGGCGACCCGTCGGAAGTCATTGGGTACTACGATGCCGCGGACGTGCCCGTCTACGACCACCTGGCGGAGGAGTTCCTCGTCTGCGACCGCTGGTTCAGCTCCGTCCCGGGTGCAACATGGCCCAACCGCCTGTACTCCCAGTGCGGAAGCGCCGCCGGCAGTCGCGACGACCTGCCACCCCACCGACCTCCCATGTACGACAAGCCATCATTTGTCCGGCACCTGGACGCGCACGATATCTCCTGGCGCTGGTACTCCTTTGACACCCCGACGCTGCGCCTAGCCGACGCTCACTACACGGTAGGACACCACCACCGATTCGGTTACTTCAGCAAGGCCGGCTTGACCTGGAAGGCTCGGATCGAGATCAGGATCGACGCGAGAGCGGCGAGCTTTCTCGAAGACGCCGCAAGCGGCTCGCTGCCGGCTGTCTCCTGGATCGATCCCGCCTTTACCAGCTTCAACCCGCTGGGTTTCCACCCGAACGATGACCACGCGCCAGCGGACATCAGGGATGGCCAGGATCTCGTTCTGGCCGTCTACGATGCCTTGGCGACGAGCCCTAACTGGGAGCGCTCCTTGCTGGTCATCACTTATGACGAGCACGGCGGCTTTTATGATCACGTTCCGCCGCCCCGGGCAGCCGATGACCATCCGGAGATGTTCGGCCGCTACGGCGTGCGGGTGCCGGCCATCATTGTGTCGCCCTGGGTCGAGCCACGCTCGGTGTCGAGCACGGTCTTCGATCACACCTCGATCATCAAGTCGATCCTGCTGCGTTTCTGTCCGCAGGCTCTGGAGCAGCCGCTTCACGCCAAGAGCTGGTGGCGGAAGCTTCAACCGGGTCAGCCCAAGTACCTCGGCGCCCGGGTCGCCCACGCCGCCCACCTCGGCGAGGTCCTGACTTGCTCCTCGCCGCGGCCGGCTCCGGAGCGGGACTCGCTGGTCATGGCGGCGGCTGCCCGGGCTGCAGAACAGGAAAAGAAGGACGACGCCGCGGAGAATGAAGTCGGCGCAGCCGAACATACGCCGACGGACCTGCAGCAACGCTTCCTGGCCGCGGCTCACGAGCTGACCAAACGAGGACACCCGGCTGGCATGCCGTAAGGCGCCGACCTAGCCACGCAGCTGCAGCTCACCGGGGGCCGCCACGAGATCCCCGTTCCCCTTGCGCTGGCACGCGGGCCGCTCGTGGGTCAGAGCCAGCTGTGCAGCAACCCGCCGTAGGCGGCTGCGGCCTTGACCCGGCGGGGCAAGTGCACGAGCGCGGCGTGACCTACGGGTCTATTCGCCCATATGATCACGAGGCGGTCAGCTTCAGCGTCGCGCCGGACGCTCTTGGCCAATCGCGCCTAGGTTGAGGTCGGCGCAACAGCGGAGGCGCAAGCACTGGCAGGCCAGGCCGCTTCCGTTTGAGACCTAGGAGCACAGATGACAGCAACGATGGTGCCCGAGCAACAGCAGCGGCAGCAGTCCGGGAAGGATCCGCTGCGGCACTACCTTCACTATCAACATGGCACCCGCAAGGCCAGGTCTCCGTACGCCGGCGGGAGCAGCTTCATGGAGCGCGTCTCGGAGGCGGTAGCGAGCGGAATGGGAACCGTCGCGTTTCTCGTCATCAGCTCTGCACTCATTCTCGGCTGGGTGCTCGTCAACCACGTCATCGCGTTCCTGGACGATTCATGGCACGGGCTGCTCAATGGGAAGGGCTTCGATCCCGCGCCGTTCATCCTGCTGAACCTCCTCTTCTCCGCGGTGGCCTTCTATACGGGCGCGCTGGTCATCATTGCCCAGAAGGCGCAGACTCGCACCGACCAGGCGAACGAGGAGGCTGGTGCCAAGCATCGGGAGGAACTCGCGCAGAGTCAGGCAGATTTGTTGCAGCGGAACACCGACCTCACCGAGCAGATCCACGCGATGGCCGAGCAGTTGAGCACCCTGACCGAGCAAGTCCACGCGGCTACCTGCGGCCGCTCACCCTCCGCTTCATGACTGGGTAGCGCTACGCCGGCAGCCGGGATTAAGCGCGCGAGCCGCCGCTTGATCACGGCGCTCGATTCTGCCAAACTGGTTGGACCACCCACCAGTAGGAGCTAGCTGCCATGATCTTCGACGCGGACAGCCATGTGATGGAAGTCGAGGACTGGCTTCCCGGCTACGCCGACCCCGATGTGCGGGCGCGGCTCGGTCACCTCGGGCTCGAGAAGGCTGGTAAGGACGCAGCGAAGTTGTTCGCGTCGCTGCCAGCGCTGTGGGAACGACAGCGCAGCGAGCAAGTCAGCGCAGACGTCATCTCAGGTCCGAAGGGATGGAGGGCGCCTGGCGCCCTGGATCCCGACGTTCGCTCGCGAGTCCTCGACGCGCTCGGCATCGATGCGCAGCTCGTGTTCCCGACATTCGCGCTGGGGCAGTTTGCCCGTTCCCACGATCCCGATGTGCGCTATGGCGGCACTCGGGCTCTGAACCGGGCGATGGCTGAGTTCTGCGCGACCGACGACCGGCTGCTCGCCGTCGGCTACCTCCCACTGAACGACCCGGCTCGCGCGATCAAGGAACTCGACGCCGCGCTCGATCTCGGCATCGCCGCCGTCTGGATGTCGTCCGAGGCGCCCGGAACCTTCTCGCCGGCCCACGTCGACCTCGAGCCGGTATGGGCCCGTCTTGCGGAAGCCGGCGTCCCGTTCGTGCTGCACGTCGGGGGAGGCAAGCTGCTCCCCAAGGAGTTCCATGAGAACGGCCGACCGCGCCCGGTCGACTGGCTCGGTGGCGGCGAGAATCTCCGGGGCAAGGACTTCCCGGTAGTGCACCATTCACCGGAGCGCTTCCTTGCGTGCCTCGTTCTCGACGGCGTCTTCCAACGTCACCCCCAGCTGCGCGGCGCGGCCATCGAGCTGGGCGCGAGCTGGGTGCCGGGGATGCTCCGAAACCTCGACCACGCTCACCGGTCGTTCTCGAAATTCGAGCCATTGCTGCAAGAGCTCGAGCTAAAGCCGTCGGAGTACGTCCGCCGCCAGATACGGTTCACGCCGTTCCCGTTCGAGGATATCGCCTGGCTCATCGAACAGTGCGGGCCCGAGCTGTTCATGTTCTCCACCGACTACCCGCACCCCGAGGGCGGGCGGCGGCCCTTCGAGATCTTCGGCGCCGCGCTGGCCGGGTTCGACGCCGCCGCGCATGACCAGTTCTTCTGGCGCAACGGAGCCGAGCACTTCGGGCTGGCCTGAGATGGCGGGGTTCGCCGCGATCCCCAAGGTCGATCTGGCCGGCACCGCGGTTGGCCAGATCCGCGACGCGATCCTCTCGGGCGACATCGCGGCTGGCGACGAGCTGCCATCCGAGCGCGAGCTCGCCTTGCAGCTTGGCATCAACCGGACCACTGTCCGCGACGTCCTGACGCACCTCGAGCTGCTCGGCATCATCCACCGCCAGCACGGCAAGCGGTGCCGTGTGCTCGACTACCGGCGCAACGGGTCGCTTGAACTGATCCCGCACCTCGTCCGGCTCGGCACCCCGGGGATCGGCCGGTCCATCCGAGAGGCGACGGCGATCACCTACGAAGGCACCGCGGCGCTCGCCGCGCAGCGCCGGTCCTGCCAGGGCCTGGTCGAGCTCGAGCGAGCAGTTGCCGCGCTCGAGGAAGCGGTCGCCGAAGGAACCGACGAGGACATCATCGGTGCTGATCGCGAGTTCCACCACACCGTTGCCGCGCTGGCCGGCTCCCTCGCGCTCGAGCTGATCGTCAGCGACTTCTATCGTGCCTTCGACGCGTCGCTCGACCCCGGTGGCGGGATGAAACGATCCATCGCCAGCCTGCTCCGATCCATCGCCGCCAGCTCGGCGCGATTGCCGCACCGCATCCTCGCCGAAGCCATCGGCTCCGGCGACGAGGAACGGGCACGTCGCACCGCGCGCGCAATCGTCGTCGGTCCCAAGTGACTGGCCAGGCCGTCTGAGCCGGTCCAGCGGCATGGCCGTCCGTCGGCCATATGTACTGTCCGCCCGGTCTGACCTCGGCCGAGGTCGGCAGAGGTCAGACCGGTTGAGCAGATCTATTTCTGAGCGAAGTTCGGTCCGAAGACCGAGACGTTGTTGTCGAAGTAGTTGGGGACGTAGACCGTGCCAGCCGCCTCGCTCACGGCCAGTCCGCTTGGGAAGCCGCCTACCGGGACAACCGGGAAGCTGCGCCCGCATCCGGCTGTATTCGTGGCGTTGCAGTTGAGGCCATCGACAATGGACACCGAATTGTCGACAAAGTTGGCCACGTACACCATGTTGGTGCGCTGATCGACGCGGACGACGTACGGGAAGTTGCCCGCAGTGAATTCAGGCGGCGTCTGGCTGCATCCGGTGGTCACCGTTGCGTCGCACGTTGACCCGTTGATCATCGCCACGGTCGTCGTAGCGGTGTCGTAGACGGTGTTGGTGTGCTGGTCGACGGCCACCGAACCGCTGCCCAGCACTCCGGTCGCTGTCGGCGGTATCTGGCTGCAGCCGGAGGTGTTCGTCCCGTTGCACGTCACTCCGTCGATCACCGAGACGTCGTCGGCCGGGGAGGGCGCGTTATTGGCGGTATAGATGGTGTTCGTCTGGGGGTTGACGGCGATATCACCGATGTTCCAGTCGCCCGTCGTGACGGTGGCCGGGGTCTGGCTGCATCCTGTGGTGACAGCCGAGTTGCAGGCAGCACCGTTGATCACCGCCACCGTGCCGGCCCCGGTCCCGACGTAGACGCTGTCAGTGAGCTCATTGACCGCTATCACGCCAGGGCCACCGGGGACCGCGATGACGGGCGAAGTCTGGCCGCAGCCTGAGGTGACCGTGGCGTTGCAGGTCTTCCCGTTGATCACCGACACGGTGTTGTCATTTGCGTTCGGCACGTAGACGGTATCGGTGGCCTGGTCGACCGCCAGATACAGCGGATTGCTGCCGACTGGCACTGTAGCCACGACGCTCGTCAGGCAGCCGGCGGTGACGGTCGCATTGCAGGCGGCGCTGTTGACGACGGACACCGTACCGTCGGCGGAGTTGGACACGTAGACGGTGTGGGTGGCGTCATCGACGGCTGGTTCGGCGGGGTTCCCGCCGACTGGCACCGTGGCCGGGAAGCGGGTGCAGCCAGCCGTGATGACGGCGTTGCAGGTGATCCCGTTGAGCACGGACACGGAGTTGTAGCTGATGAAGGCGGTGATGCTGTTGGGAGTGTAGATGGTGCCGGTCGCCGGGTCGACGGTCACGTAGTTGGTTCCCCCGCCCGAGCGCAGGGAGCCAACTGGCTGGGTACCGCACCCTGCTGTGGTCGTCGCGTTGCAGCTGGCCGCATCAATGGCGGACACGGTGGCGTCCCAGTAGTTCGACTCATAGATCGTCCCGGTGATGTTGTCGACCGCGACTCCGTCTGGCTCAGCGCCCACATGCACCACTGGTGGCGTCTTGCCGCAGCCCGAGGTCACCTTGGCGTTGCAGGCGGCCTTGTTGATCATCGACAGCGTGTTGTCGTCGATGTTGGCGACGTATACCGTGCCGACCGCCTGGTCCATTGCGATCGCGACCGGGGCACTTCCCGCAGGCGTCGTGGGCGGCGTCTGGCCGCAGCCGGAGGTGTTCTGGGCGTTGCATGTCGCGCCGTTGACGACCGACACTGTGTTGTCGTTGAAATTGGCGACGTAGACGGTGCGGGTGGCCGGGTCCACGGCGATCGCGCTCGGGCCGCTTCCGGCCTGCATGGTCGCCGGGGTCTGGCCGCAGCCGGAGGTTTTCTTCGCGTTGCAGGTGGCGGTGTTGATGACCGACACGCTGGTGTCGTTGCCGTTGGCCACGTAGAGCGTGCTGGTGGCCTGGTCGAGGGCCAGGGCGTCCGGGCCGCTGCCGACGGTCACGGTGGGCGGGACCTGGCCGCAGCCGGAGGTCTTCTGGGCGTTGCAGGTCGCGCCGTTGATGACCGACACGGTGCCGTCGTTGACGTTGGCGACGTAGATCGTGTCGCTGGCCTGGTCTATGGCGATCGCGACCGGGCCGCTGCCGGTCTGTACCGTCGGCGGGGTCTGGCCGCAGCCGGAGGTGACGGCGGCGTTGCAGGTGGCCGTGTTGATGACCGACACGGTGTTGTCGTCGATGTTCGCGACGTAGAGGGTGCGGGTCGCCGGGTTGAGCGCGGTGAACACCGGGCCGTTGCCCACCGGCACCGCCGGGCCAGGGCTGCTGCCGCCGTGCCAGTTACCCCTACGGCCGGCGGCTGCAGTCGCCGCGCGGGCTGCGCCGCTAAGCGCCGCGCCTCTACCGGCAGCGAGCCGCATCCTGTCAGGAATGCGCTCCAGCCGTGCCAGCTCAGCCTTGCTGAGGCCGCTGTACCGGGCGAGCCAGGGCAACTCGTGCCGCGCCGCTGCCGGGGCCGCGGCCGCACGGTGCGGAACCGTGCCGGCCGCTGCCGCCGCCCCCACCGGGACGAGGCACAGCGCTGCAAAACCGGTGAGTGCGAGCGCCGTCAGCGCTCGGCGCCTTCTCAGCATGAGAAGAACGCGGTTCAAGTGCTTCATCCGTGCGCTCCTTCAGTTCGGCGTTTGCGCACAGGATGAGGCCAGGACGGGACCGCGCGGATCGGGCGGTCGCGCCGATATTGGGCTGCTGAGTACTTAGATTCTCGCTAGCTGTCCTTAGGAGACGGGCGGTTCCAGCAGGCCGGCCCGCTCGGCCAGCGCAGCGGCCTGGACCCGGCCGGAGACGCCGAGCTTGCGCAGGATGCTGGTGACGTGCACCCCGGCCGTCTTCGGGCTGATGTACAGCTCGGCGCCGATCTGGGCGTTGGTGCGCCCGGTGGCCAAAAGCCGTAGTACCGCCAGCTCACGATCGGTCAGCCCGTAAGGTGCGCGGGTGTCAGGGGCCTTCTCCTCCGGGATTTCGGGTTCGGCGGGAAGCGCGATCCGCGCTCGGCCGGCGAGCAGCCGGATCTGTGCCAGCAGTGGCGCGTGCCCATCGGCTGCGACGGCGGCTGCGCGCAGTGTCGCAGCTGCCGCGATGGCCGGCTGCCCGCGGTCGAGCTGTGCTTGCGCCTGCCGCCACAGCGCGTACCCGGCGCGGTGCGGGAAGCTCAGGTCCTGCCACGCTTTCGCCGCGCTGCCCCACGCCTGCGGGTCACTTGGCCCGATCAACCGGCTGCGTTCTGCCTCCCAGTTGGCCCGCTCGGCCGGGATCGTGCCGACCAGGGGATGGTCGGCAAAGGGCGCGCCTGCCATCCGGTCCACCCACAAATCGAGGCCGTCAGCTGCGGCGACGGCTGCAGAACCTGCCTGCTGATCGAGCCGCGCCCTGGCCTGCTCGGCCAGGTCCGCGCAGGCCCGCATGCCCGCGCAGAGCAGCCACCCGCAGAAGATCGCCAGGCCTGGCGTCTCCAGCTTGGGGAGGACGAGGCGGACCTCGGTCAGAGCTTCGCCTGGACGTCCAGCCCAGCATGCCAGCTCTGCTCCTCGCTGCGCCCACTCGCGCTCGTTGTCAGCTACCCCGAACGACCTGTGCTGCTCCTTGAGCTGCTGGCGGCGCCTTGCGGCTGCCTCGATGTCGCCGTGGAGCAGGTCGATCTCGGCGCGGGACATCTGCGCGATGACGTGGTCCCTGTCCGGCGCCGCTGTCGTCAGCGGGTCGATGACCGCTCCGGCGTCAGCGGTCCGCCCCAGGGCCAGTAGTGCCTCGGCTGTGTTTCCGGCCAGGACGCATCCGTGACCTGAGTATGTTAGGCCTGCCTGCCGAACCGTCTCCAGTCCGCGCAACCCGATATCGGCCGCGGCACCGAAGCGGGCCAGCTTGCCCAGCGTTCCGCATTCGACCAAGGCGAGCCAGGTAAGAGCCGGTCCGTCTCCGGCGGCCTGGGCCAGAGCCCGTCCGCGCTCAAGGATTGCCAGTCCCTCGTCGATCTGCCCGCGAAAACATTTCTGGAGTCCTCGCCACACCAGGATGACAGGTATCAGCGATGTGGCACCGACCGCTTCGGCTATCTCTAGCGCGCGGTTCGCCGCTGCCTCGTTGCTCTCAGGATTGTCGGCATGTAAGGCCACGATGTAGTCGTACAACGCCTGAGCGTAATCGGCTGATATAGGAGCCTGTTCGAACAGCCGCAGCGATTGCTCGATCAGCGGCAGCCCGGCCGCTATCCAGGAAACCCCGCGGCACATGCCAGCGCGGTGGCACGCCACAGCGGCGGTAGCGGGATCCGGATGGCCAGCGAACTGGCTGTACGCCTCCTCGGCGAGCTCGCTGGCGCGTGCCGAATAGCCGCCTCGACGTAGCGCGTCTACGGCCCGCCTGTACAACCGGGGAAGGTCGAGCCCGGCGCCAGCGGCGACCGGCTGTTCCTGGGAAAGCTCGATAGCCCGCTGCCAGTGCCCGGCCGCGTCCGCGTAACCGAACATGGCTTCGGCAGCCTCGGCGGCCGCCACGCGTGCCGCCAGTTCCCCGGCGCTTCGGCCGGCGGCCTGCCAGTGCCCGGCCGCCTCCGCGGCCAGCGCCTGGCTTCCAGTCGCGGTCAGCGTCCGCGCGATGCGTTCGTGCAGCGCCGTCCGTTCGCCGGGAAGCAGCGACGCGGCCACCGCCTCGGCGAGCAAGGCGTGCCGCGGCCGGAACGCGCCGGCGACCGTCTCGTCGGCCAGCAGGCGCGACGCGGCGAGTTCCCGCAGCCCCCCGCGCACCGCCGCGAGCTGCAGTCCAGTGACTGCACTGAGCAAAGCCTCGGCAAGAGGGCGGCCCGCCACCGCCAGCCCGGCCAGCACCGCCCGGGCGTCACCAGCGCAGCGCGCAGCGCGCCCGGCCAGCAACGCGGCCAACCGGCCCGGCAACGCCGGCGGGACATCCAATCCGCTCTCAGCCGGGCTAGCCAGCGCCGCCGCCACTAACTGCTCGGTGAAGAACGGGTTGCCTTCCGCTCGCCGGTACAACTCATCGACTACCCGCGGCGGCACCGGCTCGCCCGCCATATCCACCGCGAGCTGGCCAACCTCGGCCAGCGACATCGGCGGCACTGCGATTTCCTGCGTATCGGCGGCGCCGCGCACCTGCGCCAGCCAATCAATCACATGTGCCGGCAGCGGCGCTTCATCCGTGCGACAGGTCACCACGACCGTCACCCGGCCTGGCCGCCCGGTGCGGCTCAGCAAAGTCAGGCAGTCCAGCGTGTCGCTGTCGGCCCAGTGCACATCCTCGACCAGCAGGCCTACCGGAGCCTGCTGCGCAACCGCGGCCAGCACCTCCGCGACGCCGGCGAACAGCCGCTCACGCCGCCACGTGCCGTCCGGGCCGCTTGTCTCCGGTTCGCTACCTGCGCCCAGCTGCGGCAGCAGCCGGGTGATCTCCGCGCGCACAAACCCCGGCGCCGCCTCCAATGCCGCCGCCATGAGGCTGCCCTCGTTCCGGCCTGCCAAGTCTCCAAGCGCGGACACCAGCGGCAACAGTGGCAGCGTGCGCGCCACCGGCAGGCACTCCCCGCGCAACACCAGCATCCCCGCTGCCGCCGCACGCCGGAGCATTCCCTCCGCGACGAACCGGCTCTTGCCGACCCCCGCATCCCCCACTACCAGAACAAGCCGGGCGTTACAGGCCAGCGCCTGCAGCAGCCGCGACAACTCAGCGTCGCGGCCCACAAACCCCACTGGCTCAGCCATGCGCCAAGCCCACCAGCCGGCACCTTGCTGGTCAATCCCCGCCCGTCAATAGATCAATTCGGTGGCTCGGCGACTTGAGGATCAAGCCGCGCGAATTGCGGCGCAGCTTGGTCGTGCTGAAGGTCCAATTGCGGTCGGCCCGAGCCTGCAGGTGCCATGCTCTGGACTGCGCGCCAGCCGGTACCGGATAGACAGGCATCCGAGCGCCTCGCGACACCTAACCCGCAGACGGCCCGAAGCGGGCTGAGGATCCGTCGTCGTACTGCGGCGAGCCGGTGCTCTCTGCTGCGCGATCGATCGCAACCGACAGCATCCGAACCGCGTCCGGCGTGTCGACCATGGCGGCATGCAGGTCCGAGAGTTCCTGCTCGCCGTCGGGATTGCTCTCCGCCGCCGCCTCGGCCGCCTCGTAGTCCTCCAGCCGATCGCGCGCCGTCTGCACCTCCGAGGACACCAGCAGTTCCTCGAGCACCTTGTCAGACATAGTCCCTCCTCATCTGTACCAGGCGGGCACTCAAGCCAGCTACCCGGGCTAGAACCCACTCGACCTCGGGCGCCAAGGTGTACCGCTGCAGCTCGCGGATCGCGCATCGCCTTCCGGTAGCTGGCGACGGCGGCCGCCACGATCTCGCGGCGGTCCTTACCTGCGAATCCGTTGCCGCGAGCGGCGACCTCTGTGCTTGCGGCCAGCCGCTGACATCCCATTCCACGGGCCGGGCAGCGTCACACAGCTGCCAGATGGCGCCAGACATCGCTGGCATGGCGCTGACCTGCATCGATAATTCCTCGGCGCCGCCCAGTATTGGCCGATGGCTGCGGCTGCTCGCTCTTGGTATGGCTGTTCCCGTAGGTCCGCCCGCAACGGCACAACCGCGGCATGTGGTACCACATCTAGTACCACTAGGAGTACCGATGGCCATCACCGCCAGCGAGGCGCGCAAGACCCTGTACCCTTCATCGAGCAGGTCAACAACGACCGCATCCCCGTCGAGATCAATTCGCGGCGCGGCGACGCCGTGCTCATCTCGCGTGCCGACTACGAGGCCCTCGAGGAAACCGCACACTTGCTGCGCTCCCCCGCCAACGGCCGCCGCCTGCTGGAAAGCCTGGCCCAGGCCCAGCGCGGCGACCGCAAAGAACACCCCCTGGACCGATGAGACTCGTCTTCACCCCCAACGGCTCGCAGGACTACACCTACTGGCAGGGTGCCGACCGCGCCACGCTCAAGCGGATCAATCGGCTGATCGACGACGTCTTACGCGGCCCGTTCGAAGGAATCGGCAAGCCCGAACCCCTGCGCCACGCACTGACCGGAACATGGTCCCGGCGGATCAGCGAAGAACACCGCCTCGTCTACCTCATCGACGGAGACGACATCGTCCTCCTGCAAGCCCGCTACCACTACGCCTAAGAATTTGCCCCGCCTGATCTTCCAATGTTCCCTCAGCATGGGCGGAGCATCGGTCGCGGGCGTTAGGTGCCGCTGTAGGCGGCGCGGCCTGAGTCGCCGAGTAGAGGGCAACGGCAATCAGGTCGCTGCCCGCACCGCGTTCGACTGCCTCAGCGACGAGCCGGCCGAACAGTCCGGCGACCGCAGGTCGCAAATCGATATCAGTCTCCTGGTTGCCGAAGGCGTCAGGGTACCGGGGTGAGAGCCCGTCCTGATCTCGCGAAACCTGTCCCGCCTTGGACCCCAGGTTCTCAGGGCTCTTGACGTTTGCTCCACGTCCTCCTTCCGGCGCTGGAAGGCGTACGCCTCGGGGCATAGGCGGCTGGGAAAGGGTGGCCTCGAGGCAGATGCCTAGGGGGTGGCGGGACCCGTAGCGTTCTGGCTGTCGGTAACTACTGGTGGACGTCGCGACATCTGACTTCAGTAGTGCGATGCGGATATGCACGGCAGGCGATTCTTCGCAGTCGCGCCGCAACAGAGCCCGCGAAGGTGCCGCTCCAAGTTGAGCGCATGCCCGGGTTGAACCGCCGAGATGATCGGCTCCTAACAGGCTGGAGAAGTCAATGGATAGCGCTGCCCGGATGCGCCAGCGAGTGCTGGCCATCTTTCTGCCCCTCGCCGCCGTGCTGTATGTCAGCGCTGAGGCCCTTGACCCCAAAGGCACCGACCAGATTATTTCGACCACGGCCGACGCGCTGAAGGTGCTGCCGATCGCGGCAATGCACCCGGCTCAGCTCTACGTCTCGGGCTCTCTCTCACTGCTCGCGCTGGGCGCGCTGGCGGTATCATATGCGGCAATCGCCGCGCTGGTCCGAGACCGTGGCTCGGTGGTCGCTACCGTCGCCGCGCTGCTCGGCGGACTGGGTGCCTTCTGCGGGGCTCTAGTCAACGTCCTGGTCGGTGTCAACCTCGCCGCTGCCGCGACAGCGCACACGACCAGGGATGCGGCTGCGCGCTTCCTGGTGACCTCCTTCAATTCCGGGTTCGAGCACGTGTTCTCTGGCCTTTATTTCATCGGCATCTTCGCCGCCCCGGTCCTGATGGGGTTTGCCCTGTGGCGAAGCCGAAGTGTGCCGCGCTGGCTGGCGGTCCTGTTCGTCATCGGCCTGGAGGTCGCCCAGCAGGTCTCATCCGCCGGGCCCGTTCTCGTGGTGGTGCTCATGCTCCCGTTTGCGGCTGCGATGCTACTGCTGGCGGCCCGGACGTGGCAGGCGGCCACCCAACCAGCCAGCCGCGGCGGTGTGCCGCCGGAGGTAATGATGCCTGGACGCCCCGTTAAGGACGCAGCGGCTTATGGCCGGTGACTGGACCCCTTCTCCGCAGGCTGGCGTCTCCGATCAGGAGAGGCCAGCCTACGGGCGCGTGAACTGGGAGGAAGATGGAGGAGTGTCCTTCTGGAAGCCCGCCGAGGACCCGAGAACCCGGCCGCTGCGATCCTGGGCGTTTGACGCCGGATGCGCCGTCGCCGCGGGCGCCGCTTCGCTGGCGCATTTCTCGTTCGGCCAGGCTGCGCATGCCAGTCACCTGTCGCTGGCCGCCGGGGTGATCGTCGCGGTCGTGACGGCCGCGGCGCTGCCGCTGCGC